>DBEZHA010000015.1:0-201519 GCA_048189585.1 Collinsella sp.
GGCCCGCACAGGGCCAGGGCGGCAGCGACCGCGAGGACGGCGGCGGCCCCGGAAACTCGTTTCATGGAGCGTTTCATGGAAAATCCCCCTAATCTAGCAACGGTTTAGAGTCTACTAGATTGGGGGGACGGGGGCCAAGCCCGCACAGTTAGCGTCGGCGTGACGTCCTTCGTCTACAGCACGGTTAAATGCATCGAACAAATGGGCTGCTTCCTCGGGACGCGAGGAAGCATCTAAAACAGTGTTGAGAATGTCTCCCGCATCACGTCCGTGTGTCTCCGTCGGAGGAACCGACGTGGTCTCGCCATCAAGAATGCAAATATTGTCACGAGGCACTGAAGCCACGACAACCGGCGAATGCGTGGTCACGACAAACTGCACGTTGGGGAAGATGCGAACGAGGTCCTCCAGAATTCGTGCCTGTCAACGAGGGTGCAAATGAAGGTCGATCTCGTCAATCATTACCACGCCCGGCGTCTTGAGCACACGATCCCCTAGTGCGGGGTTCAACATCGCCATGCGATATGCGATGTCCGCAAAAAGGCTCGACGTGCCACGATATCCGTCGCTCATAGAGTGAATCCTATCGCGATGGTAACTACCATCGGCAGTGCTTATATGTAAACACCAGCTGGCCGAGTTCGGCATCAAAATCGACCATCGCGTCCACGGTAGAAGCAGCGGCATCAAAACATGAGGCCGGTGCCTTTTTAACCGCAGAGAACAGTGCGCTGTCACGCCTATTCTGCTACTCCCAAATGGATTGAGATTTAAACCATGCATTCATACGTGCATCGTTCGAAGATGCCTGTAGGGCACCTTCGAACCCACGCGTCCTGTTGGGCAACGATTGGTCTTTAGGTTCAGTCCGCGTCCACAATCGATCGGTCCCATAACGAGCAAGAATGGGAAGGACAACCGTCTCGCCACTGCCGACATTTTTATTGCAGCCGATCGCTGACATCCATTACAGGCGCAGCGTCAGCAATAGTCGCGCAGCCCTTGGCAGTATTAGGCGAACGCAACTAAAACCGTTGCAAATGCAATTAGGTATAATTCTTCCAAATCGCCTAGAGAAAGTGTTTGAATGCTGACCGTAATCGTGCCTACTTACAATGCCGAGCCGTATCTTTCTCAGGCTATAGGCAGCCTATTAAACGAAAACAAAATCGAACTGGAAATCCTCGCCATCAACGACGGATCCACCGACAACTCGCTCGCCATTATGCAAGATTTCGCTGCGCGCGACTCACGCGTTCGAGTGATCGATAAGGCAAACCAGGGTTACGGCGCAACCTGCAATCTGGGCATTCGCGAGGCAATGGGCGACTGGATTGCCATCCTCGAGCCCGATGACTGGATCGAGCCCGGAATGTACTCCGACATGTTTGCCTTTGCCAAGCGCGAATTTGGCGGTCCGAACAAGCTCGATATTATTGAGACCCCGTATTGGATCATTCGCAACCCCGATACCCCCCAAGAGGTCAAACTACATTGCGCATATCGTGGTCGCATCAAACCGTCTCGGCAACCGTTCACCATTCACGACGCTCCACACCTGCTGGCCCATCATCCGTCCATTTGGTCGGCAATCTATCGTCGCGACTTCCTAATGCAAAACAATATCTGGTTTAAGGAAATCCCCGGTGCGGGCTGGGCCGACAATCCATTCCTTGTCGAAACGCTCTGTCAGGCAAAGGCGATCGCTTACTGGCCCAAGCCGTATTACTGCTACCGCGAGGAAACACCCGAAAAGGCAGCTGCTCTGGCAAAGCGTGACCCCTTGATGCCGTTTAATCGCTGGAACGACATGGTCGATATTCTTGAGCGGCTCAACGTCACCGACCCCGCCGTTTGGACACCCCAAATCACACGTGGCTTCACCTATATGGGCATCATGATTGAGCACACCGGAATTGATGGCCACCCCGAAATCGAGCGGGCGATCCACAGGATGTTCGAACGCATGCCGCAAGAGCTGGTATTTGCCAATCCTCGCATTACCCCTGCGGCCAAAAAGCTCTATGCCGAGTATATGGGCATCGCCAACCCTAAAATCAGCTACTGCGCATACGCCAAGGACCTCGTGGGCGAGGGCCTGTATAACGTATGGAACAAGGGGCCCAAGCAAACTCTAAAAATGATCACATCGCACTTTGGTTCATACAACGCACGCGCTGGAAAATAGTCTGATGGGCAGCAAAACAAGCAGAAACACCTCCATCGAAGCGCTGCGCTTGGTAGCGGTCGCTGGCATCGCGGTATTCCACACGTTTCAGTGGACCTTCCAGGCCGTCTGCATCAGCGTGCCGGAATATGCACCGCTCGCCGCCTTCCCCTATTCGGGACTGCTGGGGTTCATTAACTTGCTTGGCTGCTGGGCCAACGAGGTCTTCTTTATGATCTCGGGCTATTTTCTCATCGCTTCGGCCGCGCGTGCTTGGGACGGTGGAGCAACGTGGAAGTCGCAAATGCAACGGACGGCGCAGCGCCTTGGCAAGGTCATTATGCCCACTGCGTTTTATTGCCTCGTGGCGCTCGCGTGGTCCACGGTCGTCTCACCCATTCCTGATGTAGCCCTCAACACGCACAACTGGTATACCCTGGGACTCGAGTTCATTTGGGTCTATGCCGCCACGGTCTTCATGGCGCCATGGTTTGGACTAGCAAGGAGTCGACTCCCCCGGAAGAGCTACACGGCGACGGTCATCGCCGTTGGCATCCTCGCATTTGTTGTTAACGGGTATTTAGCCGCTATGAGTGCGACAAGCGCCGGCGAGTTTTCTTGGCTCCAAAAGTTCATGAGCGCCGTCACGTACGTAGTCGCGTTTTTGATCGGCGGACTGCTCCGCGACGTTACCGATGTCATGGATTCGGACAGGGTGGGCGCCTTGGGCATGCGCTCGCTCGTAACGGTTTTGGTGCTCACCATCATCCTGGAAGGAGCACTCTCCTTCACCGACAACCTCACAGCGATGACAATCCTCTCCTACAAATCGGCCTCGCTGATCTCGTTTGCCCTCGCTGCCGCCTGCCTGCTCTTTGCGGCAACCCGACGCAGTGCCTCAGGCAATCCGCGGACTGCAGGTGTCATCGTCACCTTATCGACCGCCACGCTTGGTTTCTATGTGATGCAGTCACTCACCAGTAGCCTGTGGCGTCCCGTCTTCAATACGTTGCTCGCAAACATACTGGTCAGCCAAAACAGCCCGGTAGCTATATACATCGTCACGGGTACCGTCATTAGCATCGTCTTTGCTCTGGCACTTCTCATCATCGATGCAGCCAGAAGCTTTATCGCTCGCAAGCTCAAGCGGCAATAGACACGCTGCCGTCAGACGCTAAAGCCGCTACAGCCGTGGCAGGTTCCTGCGTTTTATTCAAAGCTTGCCGCCAAGGTGCGCCGAGCCTTTACAATAGGACCGTCCCAAGGACGTATTCGATAGCTTCCGCGCAGCACTCGCCCGCCGCGCGTGAAAGGATATATTGCCCCATGCCTTCAACCCTTCCCGCTCCCATCGACAAGCTCGCCATCGTCGTCGTTACGTACAAGCGCCAGGAACTCCTGGCCAACTTGTTCGACTCCATGACCGAGCTCACGGCAACGCCCTGGCGCATCGTGATTGTCGATAACGAGAATTCGCGCGAGACCGAGGCCATGTGCGCCGCATTCGACGAGCGCCTGGCCAACCTGTGGGGCATCGACACCGAGCAGCCCGACGCGCAGGGCGGCACCGACCGTGTCATCTACGCCCCGCAGCTCGAAAACGGCGGCGGTGCGGGCGGCTTCTCCGCCGGCACCAAATGCGCCTACGACCTGGGCGCCCAGTGGTTCTGGGTGATGGACGACGACGTGCTCGTCATCCCCGAAGGCATCGAGCGTCTTGCCAAGTGGACCGACCGCTACGATGTCATCCAGGGTTCGCGCCTGGACTTTGACGGCGGCGCTTTCTTTTGGCAGTACCAGCTCATCCTTTCGCTCGGCATCCCTAACCCCATCGCCAAGTGGGATCTGGGTCCCGAGGGCTACCGCGCCATGAACCAGCTGTGCTTTGAGGGCGGCATGTTCTCGCGCCGCGTGGTCGACAAGATTGGCCTGCCCGACGCGCGCTTCTTCATCTACGGCGACGATGCCTGCTACGGCTACGTGGCCAGCCAGCACTTCCCCGCCGCCGTTGTTGCCGACGTGGTGCTCAAGCGCGCCCGCGCCGTCTCTAACTGGGACATCGCCGGCAAGCGCCAGCTCAACTCTACGAGCGACACCAACCGCTACTACATCATGCGCAACCGAGGCTTCCTCGCCCGCTATATGCAGATCTACGGTGACTACCACCCCATGCTGTTCCGCCTGGGCAATGCCGCGACCTTCTGCAAGGAATTCATTCGCCTAGCTGCGGTCGATAAGTGCTTTAAGACCGGCATTCCGGCGCTGCGCCGCGGCATGAAGGACGCCCGCAAGATCATCAAGGACCCCGACTGGAAGCCCATGCCGCCCATGAAGGACACCGAGTAACGGAAGCCGGAAACACCTCGGCGCTTAAAGCAGCTGGCACACCGTAGCCACATGCTGCCCATCAAAACCGAACCCCCAGCGCATGCGACCCACGCCGGGGCGCGGCACACGGATTTCGTCGATGCCGTCACGCTCTATGTCGAGCAGCGCCTGCACGGCCAGCAATTCCAGGCCCAGCGCATCCACACCGGGGTCATACATCATGTTGATCGTTATCAGCGGACGTTCATCGAGCATACCGATCGTATCGGCTATGTCGAACACGGCGCCCGTAGGAAAAACCTGGATGTCCCAGCGATCCGCGCCACACTTTCGCCTCGAAGCAGAATTGGCATAGCCCGGCAATCCAAAGCAGAGTCCTTGCAAGAGTAGGTGATATGGCAGCGGTGTATCTGGGTCGGTCGCACCGATTCCCGCATCTCCCAGGATGCGGCTTAGCGCCCGCCTCACCGTATCCTCGTCCCCACGGCACAACCCGTCGCGAAACGCATCGACGTCTCGAATGTCTTCGGCAGCGCACTCAAACCACTCAACAATCACTAGACGCAAGGCCTGGCGAAGCTCGTTATTGGGCAACCGCAAGGCACGGAGGCGATTGCCATGTTCTGGCTCCTCAGTCATATCCGTCGTGAGAAAACCGGACAGATATAGCGCTGTCCACATGCCATCGTCAGGCGAGACATCTAGCTCTGCAGTGCCCAAACAAAGCGGGACCTCAGCGCACCCATGGGCCTCGAGCAAATCGAACAAGACCGAAAGACGCTCGAGATTCCACCCGGCAACTACCCTACTCAGGCAATCGGCATATCCATACAGATCGGTGCGCACGGGCGCCGTGCAGCCTCGGTCCAGAAAGCCGATCACACGCGCCGGACTCGAGCAATAGGCCCTACCAAACCGATATCCCTCGAGCCATTCACGCGCATCATCCAGGTATTCCTCGCGCCCAGCATGATTCAACAGAGCCTGGACCTCGGCATCCGAAAAGCCGAAACAACGGTCACACCAGGTCGAAAGCGGCGTCGTCAGACAATACGAGCAGCCATGCAAAGAAAGCGCCGCTTCGGCAGGGCCGGGATACTCCCCCATCAGACACGTCAGCCGCAACGAATCGCGCGCAGCGGCAATGGCGTCGAAAAGCACACGATCGAATAGCCCTGCCGGATCGGCACCGGAAGCGCCCCTCGCGCTTGCACGGCCCAACCATGCCGCATCGTACCCATCAACGAGCAATACAACCTGCTCATCGCAGGCCATCTCCAGCAGCTCAATGAGCACGCCAAGCACCGAGGCGACCTCATCCTCGCTCGCCGCGCCACGCGCAACGAGTTCGATGTGACGTACCTTGTCTCGAGCTAAATCCGGAGCCTCCAAAAGCGCCAGCAGGCGAGCGCACTCGTCCGAAAGAGCATCGCGCACGACGTCGGCAACATCGGTGCCACGCCTCGCAGCGCCAGAAAAGTCCAGCGATATCACCGGATAGCAAGCATACTCATCCCGATAGCGCCCGCCGTCTGCATCCCAAATCTGAGCATCGGCAAACAAACGCTGACCAGCGCGACCGACCGCTGGACGCTCCAGAAAAGCCCTGAGCATCGACAAGTTCATGCTCTTGCCAAAACCCTCGGGTCGACAGCACACCACAACGGACGCGTCGCAGTCCAACACATCGGCAATAAACATGGTCTTGTCGACCAGCGTGCAGCAACCAAGAGCCTCCGCATAGTCGTGCATACCAATGGGCAAAACTGCATCGTCGACACAGCCAATCAAACGCACGTCAAAGCCGGCAGCACAACCATTATTTGCCTGTTCAGACACCAAAACGTTCCCCCTAAATCGCAGCACGACGCCAATTGTAAAGACCGCATCGCATGTACCGATGTCACCGCGCAAACATATCGGGCAACGGTAGCAACAAGAGGCGTGAGGGGGCACAACTAATCGTTGCACAACAAAACGGGGCCCGACGCATTCGCACCGGACCCCGTCCCGATTCTTTAGTTATCTGGCAACCGAGAGGCTACTCCTCCGAGCCGTCCTCCCCAGAAGCCTTCTTCTGCTGATCGAGCTTATGCTTACCACTTACGATAGACGTAGCGCCCAGTGTGGCCAAGCTCGCGCTGGCAAGGCTCGCCATCACAATCAGATCGCCCGTCTTGGGCATGTTGCCACCCGAGGACTTGGTAGCTGTAGTCGTCGTGGTCGTGGTGGTCACCGTTTTGGAGTCATTTTGCTCCTGATTCTGGTTGTCAGCACCGCTCTTGTCGTCGTCTTCGGACTGTTTCTTTTCGCCCTCGGTCTTGCTCTCGTCCTTCTCCTCAGATTCAGACTTCTTATCCTCGTCCTTCTCCTGTTCGGACTTGTCGCCCTTCTCCTCAGAGCTAGAACCCTTATCGGATTCGGTCTTCTCGGAAGCCTTGTCCTTGGAGTCGTCCCTTGCGGCCTCGGTCTTTTCCGTGGAACCCTGATCAGAGTTGTCCTTGTTCTGGGCCGAGCCCTTATTGACGCCAGCCATCAGCGAAGAACCCAGCGTAGAACCAAGCTGCTCGGAGAAAGAAGGCTTCTTGTCCGGCGAAGCAACGGGAGCGTCCGGCGCCTTATTCGAGTCGTCCTTGGAAGCATCGGAATCAGGGGTTGCGTCAGAGCCGGAGCCGTTGTTAGAGCCGGTGCCAACGGACGAATCGCTCGAGCCGGTGGATGAGTTAGAGGTGTCAGCGTCGGTCGAACCAGAAGCGTCGCTGTCCGTATTGCCGGCAGAGCTTGAAGACGAATCGCCCGCAGCAGAGCCGTTCAAATCGGAGCCGTTCGAGGTAGAGCCGTCGTTGGTAGTGCCACCAGCAGAGCCATTACCGTCAGCATCGGTCGAGGGCGCATCCATCCTGTCATCGTTGGCATCGTCACTCGAGTCGTCATTCGAATCAGGTGTCGGCGAGGGCGCCGGCGTAGGCTCGGGCTGCACGGGCGTCGCAGCGGCAGCCTCATCCTCGGCGATAAAAACCAAGCAGTCCTTCAGCTCATTCTTATAACGATTATTCCAGCCCTCATGATACTGGGGCTGACTCGAATACTTGGTGGCGACATTGTTGACCACGCTATTGGAGAGCGCCGTCACAAACTCACGGTCAGTCATATCATTAGAAAGATTCGCCCAGCGGAAGAAGTCCCTGCAGCCACCGGTGCCACACATGTTGGTGATGCTCCACACCATACCCTTGACGCAATCGGCACGGCCCGAAATATCAATACCAAGGCCGCTCTTGAGCCACGCCTCGGTCACCGCATAGTACGAGTTGTACGCATACGCATCCTGCAGAGCCGAAAACTCAGCAGGGTCGATGTTATAAGCGCCCTGGAAGGCCTCCTGCGCAATACGGCCCAGTTCGGTGAGCTGACCATTCTCGTACATGACATTGCTCGCGTTGGAAATCTCGCTGCCGCGATCAATCGCATCCTTGAGCATGCTGTATTTTTCGGGGTTGTAGTTGTAGGCCTGCTTCATAAACGGGATGAGCGACCAACGACGGTCGAACTGGTAATAACCCAGCGCGTTGTAGCCGTCACCATACGAAAAGCCCTGGTTATAGTTGCCATGGCTCTCATATTTGGTGAAGTACTTCATCTCGGGAGTCACGTTGACAAACGAAACGCCCTGGACCGACCTCAGCACGCCCGAGAAGGACTGCTGGGTGTAGAGACCCTTATCGATATCGGTGGCATCCGAGGCAACGCCCGGCGTGGGCTCCTCGGCAGCGGCGGGTGCCGGCGCGGAAATGGCGCCAAACGAAAGCGCCAGCGTCAGGCCCGCGACAATAGCAGAATGCTTGGGCTGCATAAGATCCTCCCTGCATTGGTGTAGTTAAAGTGCAGTTTGCAAAGATAGAATCAGTATTGCAGCTCGTCCGTTGTTGCACAACAACCCCTCGGTAAACGGCAACAACCCTCCGCGAAATCTTAAGGAATTAGACAAACTGGTCGTCGGGCGCCAACAGAAGCTCGCCGTAACGTTTCGTCAGCCCGTCTCTCAACTGACAGAAAGCGGGAATATAGACGTTCAAGATGCGCTGAATCAAATCTTGAGCGAGCTTGTTGTCGTAGATATGGACGTTCGTATTGCGGTCTCTGAGCATATCCAGCCAGGCTGCCTCATCAATAAAGTCGTAGAATCGGTAGGACTCCTTCAAGATGGCACGAGGAGACCCCGACGCGGCAAGCGTGGCGCCCTCATACTCGAGCAGACGCTTAAGGAGCTTCCAGCTCAGTTCAAATTGAAGATTGAACTTATTAATCAATCCACTCTGAACAAAATCATTGTTGAGATCCTGATTGGGCGCATCCTCAAGATTCGCCAAGGCGCTGGCAAAGTTCTCATATTTTTTCATACAGAATCACACCATCCCTGGCAATTTCATCGAGCAATTGCTGCGATAAGGGCTCATCAAGATTGACGACATCTACATCTAAAAGAGTATCAAGATGTTCCTCGATCAAATATGAGAAACGGCCGAAATCCCGGCAACCTGCTACGGCGATGTCAATATCGCTCTTGGGCAAGTTGTCGCCTCGAGCACGAGAACCAAACAACACGACCGTCTCGGCGTCACATTCCCGAGCAAAAACTTCGATTTGCTTATACACCTTGTCGAGAGATGCCATTTGCAGCCCTACAGCTTAATGTCAAAGTTGATCTCGGGGACGGCGGCCAGGTCGGCCAACGTCACGCCGTCGACGTACTTTTCGATCACGTCATCCAGACCACGCCAGAACTTGACGGTGGAACACAAGTCACTGCGGGCGCAGCTGTTGTCGATGCCATCGCACGCCACCGGAGCCGTGCTGCCCTCAACGGCACGCAAGATGTCGCCGGCACGCACCTCGGCCGGGTCCTTGGCCATCATGTAGCCGCCGCCCTTGCCACGCACGCTCTTAAGCAGGTCCGCCTTCATAAGCGGACGCACCAGCTGCTCCAGATACTTCTGCGAAATGCGCTCGCGGTCGGCAACCTCGCGCAAGGCAATCTTGCCCTCGGCGTCGCCCAGCGCCGCGATATAGATCATCAGTCGGAGGGCATAGCGGCCCTTGGAAGAAATGAGCATACCTACCCTCCCATCGCATCTGGGACAACATAACCAGCTTTGTTTGTCCCAAATCTTAAGTAAATGGGACAAACACAACAGGTTATTTTGTCCCAGAATTTGAAAAGTCGAGTGGATTAGTCGGGTTTTCCCTTGACTAACGCCGAACCCATAGTAACTTTATTCCGAGAAGATTCCTAGGGTTTAGTACACCTATGAGTACACCATATACAGAGAGGGACAGCATGAGCGCAAATCCGCTGCTTTCCATCGAAGGTCTGACCGCCTCCGTGGACGAGAAGACCATCCTCCACAACGTAAACCTCAACGTCGCCGCCGGCGAGACCCACGTTCTGATGGGACCCAACGGCGCCGGCAAGTCCACCCTCGGCCACCTGGTCATGGGCGACCCCGTCTACACCGTGCAGGACGGCCGCATCGTCTTTGACGGCCAGGACATCACCGAGCTCACCACCGACAAGCGTTCGCGCGCTGGCCTGTTTCTGAGCTTCCAGGCCCCGGTCGAGATCCCGGGCGTGCCGCTGTCGAGCTTTTTGCGTGCCAGCATCGCCGGCCGCCCCGGCCTGGAGATGAAGGGCAAGGAGTTCCGCCGTCGCGTCAAGGAGCTCGCGGCTGAGCTCAACATGGACACCGCCTACCTCAACCGCGAGCTGGGCGTGGGCTTCTCGGGCGGCGAGAAGAAGAAGGTCGAGATGCTCCAGCTTCTGCTGCTGCAGCCCAAGCTCGCCATTCTCGACGAGACCGACTCGGGCCTAGACGTCGACGCCCTGTCCACCGTCAGCCACGGCATGGACGCCTACCGCAAGAGCTGCGACGGCTCCATGCTCATCATCACGCACAACACGCGCATCCTGGAGCACCTGGATGTCGACCGCGTCCACGTTATGGTCAAGGGCCACATCGTGCGCGAGGACGACGCCTCGCTCATCCCCTGGATCGACAAGAACGGTTTTGAGACCTTCGAGCGCGAGGCCGCCGAGCAGCGCGCCCAGGCCGAGGCCGCCGCTGCCGAGCAGCAGGCGTAAAGGGGCGACGCAATGACCAAGAACCGCACCGAGGTCGCGGACATCGACCGCAGCCTCTACGACTTCACCTATGGCGAGGAGGGATTCGAGCGCCTCGACGCCGGCATCACGCCCGACATCGTGCGCGAGATCAGCGCCAAGAAAGACGAGCCGCAGTGGATGCTCGACCTGCGCTTAAAGTCCCTCGAGATCTTCAACCGTTTTCCCGACCCGACGTGGGGCCCCTCCATCGAGGGCCTGGACATGGACAACATCGTCACCTACGTCAAGCCCAACACCGACCAAAAGCACGACTGGGAGTCGGTGCCCGACGACATCAAGAACACCTTTGAGCGCCTGGGCATCCCCGAGGCCGAGCGCAGCTACCTGGCAGGCGTCGGCGCGCAGTACGACTCCGAACTCGTCTACCACAACATGCAGGACACCGCGTCCAAGATGGGCATCGTCTACTCCGGCATCGAGGAGGCCCTGCACGATCCGCAGTGGGAGCCGCTCATCCACGAGAAGTTTATGACGCTCATCCCGCCCACCGACCACAAGTTTGCGGCCCTGCACGGCGCCGTGTGGTCGGGCGGCTCTTTTGTCTACGTGCCCAAGGGCACCAAGCTCGATTTTCCGCTGCAGAGCTACTTCCGCCTCAACGCCAAGGGCGCCGGCCAGTTTGAGCACACGCTCATCATCGTCGAAGACGACGCCGACCTGCACTTTATCGAGGGTTGCTCCGCGCCCAAGTACAACGTGGCCAACCTCCACGCCGGCGCTGTGGAGCTTTTTGTGGGCAAGCGCGCGCACCTGCGCTATTCGACCATCGAGAACTGGTCCAAGAACATGTACAACCTCAACACCAAGCGTGCGCGCGTGGATGAGGACGGCGACATCGAGTGGATCAGCGGCTCCTTCGGCAGCCACGTGGGCTACCTCTACCCCATGAGCGTGCTCAACGGACGCCGCGCCCGCTCGAGCTTTACCGGCATCACCTTTGCCGGTGCCGGCCAGAACCTCGACACCGGATGCAAGGTCGTGCTCAACGCACCCGAGACATCGGCAACCGTCGAGACCAAGGGCATCTCCAAGAGCGGCGGCATCCAGACGTTCCGCAGCTCCATCGTGGCCACGCCTAAGGCCGAGGGTTCCAAGGCAACCGTGAGCTGCCAGTCGCTCATGCTCGACGACCAAAGCCGCTCCGATACCATCCCCGCCATGGACATCCGCGCCAAGAATGTCGACATCGGCCACGAGGCCACCATCGGCCGCATCGGCGACGACAAGGTGTTCTACCTGATGAGCCGCGGCATCTCGGAGGAAGAGGCCCGCACCATGATCGTCAACGGCTTTGCCAACCCGGTTTCCAAGGAGCTGCCGCTGGAGTACGCCGTCGAGATGAACAACTTGATCAAGCTCGAGATGGAAGGAGCGATCGGATAATGAACCAGACCACGAACACCGCTGCTACCACCCTTGAGCAGGTCAATGCGATGCCAGCTGCCACTTGGGGTTGGCTGAAGATGAACCAGACCAAGCTCGAGCTCTCTGACGAGCTTGCCGCCGCTCCCACCGAGGCTGTTAAGGTCGAGGGCTTGGACGAGCAGTTCCGCGGCGCTGCCGACGCATTTAACGCCGCCATGGACGCCATGGCCGAGCGCTTCCCCGAGCGCCGCGCCTCCGCCCCCGGCGACGCCGCCGACCGCGCCCGCATCACGCCCGAGACCGAGCTTGACGTGCCCGCCACCTCCATCTACCAGGCCGGTGCCATCAAGCTCGAGGAGGAGCTCTCCCCTGCTGAAGCCTTCGAGACCGGCATGGGCGAGGCTGCCTACACTTACTTGGCCGACCACGCCACCAAGCGCATCGTCATCGATGTGCCCGCATACAAGCACGCCACGGTTACCGTGCGCGTGAGCGGTGTCGATGCAGCCGCGGCCATCGCCGCCATCGACGTCGTCGCCCGTCCCCAGTCGACGCTCGATCTGCTTATTGCCCTGGACTCTCCCGTTGCCGGCCAAGGCGTCGTGGGATCCGTGCTACGCGTGTGCGCCCACGAGTACGCCACCGTCAACGTGACCTGCACGCAGACGCTCGACGATAGCTGGATCGCGCTCGACGACACCGGCCTGTTCCTGGACGAGGGCGCGCGCGTCAACGTGCAGCACACCGTCCTGGGTGCCGGCGCCAGCGCCACCGGCCTTGCCGGCGACCTGCTGGGCGATACCGCCAAGGTCACCATCGATACTGACTACCTGGGCGCCCGAGAGCAGGTGCGCGACTTTAACTACGAGCTGCGCCACCGCGGTCGCAAGACCGAGTGCGAGATCGACGCCAACGGCGTGCTGACCGGCACGTCCAAGAAGGTCTACCGCGGCACCATCGACCTCGTGCACGGTTGCAAGGGTGCAACCGGCACCGAGCGCGAGACGGTGCTTTTGGCCAACAAGGGCGTCGACAACAAGACCGTTCCCGTCATTCTCTGCGACGAGGACGACGTCGCCGGCAACCACGGAGCCACCATCGGCCACGTCCGCGACGAGCAACTGTTCTACCTCGCCTGCCGCGGCCTTGACCAAAACGCCGCCGAGGACCTGTTCGTCCGCGCCAAGCTGGAGGACGCCGCACTTTCCGCCACCGACGAGCGCACCCGCGCCGCCGTCGTCCGCCTGGGCAACAACCTGATCGACAACTTTGAAGAGGAGCTCGCATGATCGACACCGAGCACGTTAAATGCGACACCTGTACTGCCCCCGAGCCCATGGAGCTCGACGCCAGCGACGAGGCTTCGCGCGGCTGGCCTACCGTCGACATCGAGACCAATCCCTACAAGGCACAGTTCCCGCTGTTCCAGCAGCACCCCGAGATCGCCTTCCTCGATAGCGCCGCCACCGCGCAGCGCCCTGCCTGTGTGCTCGACGCCGAACGCGACTTCTACCAGCGCATGAACGCCAACCCGCTGCGCGGCCTGTACTCGCTGTCCGTCGAGGCCACCGAGGCCATCGCGAAGGTCCGCCAGCAGATCGCCGACCTCATCGGCGCTCCCCAGGCCAACGAGGTCGTCTTCACTCGCAACACGAGCGAGTCGCTCAACCTGGTCGCCAAGAGCTTTGCACCCACGGTGCTCGAGCCCGGTGACGAGGTCGTCATCACCATCATGGAGCACCACTCCAACCTAATCCCGTGGCAGCAGGTCTGCCGCGAGACCGGCGCCAAGCTCGTCTACCTCTACCCCACCAAGACCGGCCAGCTCACCACCGAGGAGGTTCTTGCCAAGGTTGGTCCCAAGACCAAGATTCTGGCCGTGGGTCAGGTTTCTAACGTGCTGGGCGTCGAGAACCCGGTCAAGAACCTCGGCAAGCTCGTCCACAAGTACGGCGGCTATCTGGTCGTCGACGGCGCGCAGTCGCTGCCGCACATGCCGGTCGATGTGGCCGACCTGGGAGCCGACTTCTTTGCCTTTAGCGCGCACAAGGCCATGGGCCCCATGGGCATCGGCGTGCTGTGGGGCAAGATGGACCTGCTCAACGCCATGCCTCCCATGCTCACTGGCGGCGAGATGATCGATTCGGTCACCGAGCAGGACGCCGTCTGGGCGCCCGTCCCCGAGAAATTCGAGGCCGGCACGCAGGACGCCGCCGGCATCTTCGCCACGGGTGCGGCACTCGACTACCTGGTCAACACGGTGGGTTACGAGAACATCCAGGCACGCGAGCAGGCACTCGTCCACTACCTGATGGGCGAGCTCATGCAGCTCGACTTTGTCCAGATCATCGGCTCCATCTATTGGGATAACCACCACGGCGTCGTGAGCTTTAACGTCAAGGGCATCCACCCGCACGACGTCGCGAGCATCATGGACATGGACGGCGTCTGCATCCGCGCCGGCCACCACTGCGCGCAGCCGCTGCTTACCTGGCTGGGTGTCGAAAACCTTGCTTGCTGCCGCGCCAGCGTGGCCTTCTACAACGACAAGGCCGACATCGACAAGTTCATCGCCGGCCTGCATCACGTTTGGAGCACGTTCAATGGGTAATCTGTACACCTCCACCACATTTATGGAGCACAACTCGCACCCCGACTATAAATACGAGATGGATGCTCCCACGCACGAGCACGACGGCATCAACCCTAGCTGCGGCGACGAGCTCACCTTGCAGCTGCGCGTCGAGAACGGCGTGATCGAGGAGGCCTCCTTTACCGGCCACGGCTGCGCCATCAGCCAGGCCAGCGCCGACATCATGGCCGACCTCATCACCGGCGAGACCGTCGAGGAAGCTCACCGCCTGGCAGAGCTCTTCCTCGCCATGATCCGCGGCGAGCAGCTCTCCGAGGAAGACCTGGAAGACCTGGACGAAGCCGCCCAGCTCCAGGACATCTCGCACATGCCCGCCCGCGTCAAATGCGCCGAGCTCGCCTGGCGCACCCTCGACGGCATGCTCGAGGGGCAAGCTAACCAGTAGTGTATGCTCCGAATCCAAGGTTTTTGATTGCCGAGCCGCCCGATACGGGCGGCTCTGTTTTTCCTAATGAGCACGAACGCACAAAAACAGCGCGTCCGGCGCCCCGTCTGTCATTTACCACACGGCCAGACGCGAGCACGGGCGTTTTCCACAGCACCAAAGGCCTGCGGCAGGGCCCCGGGCCCGCCAAGCAATGCGCCAAGCCCCGTTCTGCTGAGCTCCGACTCGCTTCGCGCCTGCCGCAGACGGGTCCCATAGGGTGCGACGTGCATTTTTGCGAGTATTCAGCACGCCAAGCTGTATGTATACGCATCGAAAGCGTTAATCAACGTCTCCAGGCGCATATATATATTGTGTTTTAGACCAGACATCGCGGTCTGACGAGACGCAGGCACATACTCCGGGGGTGCAACGGCAGGGATCAATAGCTTAGGGGCCCGTATGTTGCAAGATTGTGGCGGTGCCGACAGCACCACGATGCTGAAAACTCCGTTTTTTGCACGGCGCAGACGGGGGTAGGCACGGGCAAACCCGGACTGAGCCGTTATTTTATGCAAGATGGCGATTGTTCTATGCATATTAAGAAGTGCAGTTACCGTACCAAGCTTTTGAACGCTGGCTGCGGCGTATGGACGACCCCAGCTGCGGTGAACAGGCGACCTTACATCACGTTTCCGCCAGCCCGCATCGCCGTTCGCGCGCGGGCGCGCACGATACGAGATACAGTACTTTTGCCAATCCCGGTATACCGCTCAATCTGGCGCACCGTAAAGCCGGCATTGTTCAATCCAACAATAACGGTATCGCGCTGCGCCGGCGGTACAGTTTTAACCCCGTTGAGCGGAACCCCTAGCTCCTTCGCCATCTTGTCGGCAAAGGCGTGGCGCTCCCACTCTGTCTCTTTCATATCGCACAGCGCCGGCTCGCTGCCGTCGGGCGTCGAAAGCGAATAGGCAATAAAGCCCTCGGCAGAACCAAAAAGTTCAAGCACGCAAGAAGGATCAGAAAATCCCCTCGCGACATCGGCCGCGTCACCGTCGTAAGCGCACAAATGCTCCGGAAAGCTGCTCCAGGGATAACGCTCAATGAGACTGATGCCCACCTCCTGCGGATCGGCGTGTACGGAGCGAATAGCCTCCATCACCTGCCAGTCGGTATCGAGCGAGCGCCGGTCAAAACGGTTTTGGAACAGATGGCCTGTGCGCCCCGTGCGCTTATTGAACCGCCGCGCGTACGTCAAAAGCAGCCGGTGCATTGCCGCGCTCATCCTGTCCTCGTAATCTGCAAGCACCAAATGCACGTGATTGCCCATAAGGCACCAGGCGATAACCGTCACGCCCTCCTCGCGACAGCACTCGCGCATCAGCTCCAAAAACTCCCACCGGTCGTCATCGCCCTCAAAGATGAGCCGCTTGCCCGTACCGCGGGCACAGACATGGTAAAAGCCGGTAACCGTTCTCCAAACGCGCTGCATGGCGCTCCCTTCATCGGGATCTGCTTGCCATCCAATACAGCACGATTGAAGCGTGCCATCAAAACATTCACGCAAAACAATACACTCGTGCGGCTAAAGGCAGTAATCAGGCGGCGAACGGCACCGTTGCAACAGGTCAACCCCTGCAACGCTTACAAGAGCTGACCAAAAGCTTGCCAAAGACGGACCCCCTCTACGGAAGTTCGCGACCACAGAACATAGCGTTAAACCGTTTCAATTAAAACTTCCGGACTTCTCACTACGAAAACTGAGCCGTTCGCCGAATATTCCGTGCATTTCGCGGTATTATAGGAGCTGCATGTCATGTCCCTTTCGAAGGGTCGCCCGGCAATCGCCAGCCACGACCCCCAGACGGGACGCCAACACGATAGAGAGGAGAGGCATGCAGTACTCACAGGAAGTGGAGAACATGTGCCCCGTTGCCAAGGGTGCATACCACGGCCCCGCACCCATCCCCGAGGAGGGCAAGTGGGTCCAGGCTAAGGAGATTTCCGACATCTCCGGTCTTACGCACGGTGTGGGTTGGTGCGCACCTCAGCAGGGCGCCTGCAAGCTCACGCTGAACGTCAAGGACGGCATCATCGAGGAGGCCCTCGTTGAGACCATCGGCTGCTCGGGCATGACCCACTCTGCCGCCATGGCTTCCGAGATCCTTCCCGGTAAGACCATCCTCGAGGCCCTCAACACCGACCTCGTCTGCGACGCCATCAACGTTGCTATGCGCGAGATCTTCCTGCAGATCGTTTACGGCCGCAGCCAGACCGCGTTCTCCGAGGGCGGCCTGCCCGTGGGCGCCTCCCTCGACGACCTCGGTAAGGGCCTTCGCTCCCAGGTCGGCACCATGTTCGGCACCAAGGCCAAGGGCGCTCGTTACCTCGAGCTCGCCCAGGGCTACGTCACCCGCATGGCTCTCAACGACAAGAACGAGATCATCGCGTTCGAGTTCCTGAACCTCGGTAAGTTCACCGACGCCGTCAAGGCCGGCAAGACCCCCGAGGAGGCCATCGCTGGCGCTATGGGCCACTATGGTCAGTGGGAGAACGCTGCCAAGTACATCGACCCGCGCACCGACGAGGAGACTCACTCCGTCGCCAGCGTGTTCCCGGTTCACGAGTAGAAAGGGAGGGAAATAACTATGACTGTTACGTTCGAAGGTTACGAGCGCCGCGCTGACAAGATCAACAAGTGCCTCGCCGACAACGGCATCGCCTCCCTCGAGGAAGCTCTGCAGATCTGCACCGACAAGGGCTTCAACCCGCGTGAGATCGTCAACAACACCCAGTCCATCGCCTTCCAGAACGCCGAGTGGGCCTACACCCTCGGTTGCGCTCTCGCTGTCAAGCGTGGCGCCAAGTCCGCTTCTGAGGCTGCCGCCATCATCGGCGAGGGCATCCAGGCCTTCACCGTTCCCGGCTCCGTCGCCGAGGACCGCAAGGTCGGTCTGGGCCACGGCAACCTGGGCGCTATGCTGCTCTCCGACGACACCGAGTGCTTCGCCTTCCTGGCCGGCCACGAGTCCTTCGCTGCCGCCGAGGGCGCTATCGGCCTGGCTCTGAACGCCAACAAGGCTCGCAAGAAGCCGCTGCGCGTCATCCTCAACGGTCTGGGCAAGGACGCTGCTCAGATCATCGCCCGCATCAACGGCTTCACCTACGTGAAGACCCAGTTCGACTACTACACGGGCGAGCTCAAGGTCGTCGAGACCATCCCCTACTCCGATGGTCCCCGCGCTGCCGTTAACTGCTACGGCTCCGACGACGTCCGCGAGGGCGTTGCCATCATGTGGCACGAGAACGTCGACATCTCGATCACCGGTAACTCCACCAACCCCACGCGCTTCCAGCACCCCGTCGCTGGCACCTACAAGAAGGAGCGCCTCGAGGCTGGCAAGAAGTACTTCTCCGTCGCTTCTGGTGGCGGCACTGGCCGTACCCTGCACCCGGACAACATGGGCGCCGGCCCTGCCTCTTACGGCATGACCGACACCATGGGCCGTATGCACTCCGACGCCCAGTTCGCCGGTTCTTCCTCCGTGCCTGCGCACGTTGACATGATGGGTCTCATCGGCATGGGCAACAACCCCATGGTCGGTGCCACCGTCGCCTGCGCTGTCGCCGTCGAGGAGGCCCTCAAGGCCTAATCGCGCCCGCGCGATGCTCATATAGTTGAGATTTGGAGCCGCTACCTTTCGAGGTAGCGGCTCTTTTTGTTTGCCCCGTCTCAAATTGGTTACTCTTATTAAAGGGTCCGATGTATCAGTTGCGGTGAAATACGGACTGAATTGCATCCATACAGGCCAAAACAGTCCGTATTCCACCGCAACTTATCAAATGGGCCGACCGAAGTGGCCGAGTCCACCTGACGCCCACCTGCCATATTTGCCCTTTACCGATTTGCCGAGTCTTTGCGGCCCCATTGCCGATCACCCGTGCGACAATGCGCCGGACGAGAAAGGAATCCGATGGAATCGACTGATGTACTGGTAATTGGATCTGGCATTGCGGGCCTTTGTGCCGCCATCGAAGCGGCACGCACGGGCGCAACCGTCGCTGTGGCAAGCGCCGGCAAGACCATGAGTGGATCGAGCTTCTTCCCTGGAACCTGGGGCCTCGGCCTCATCGGACCCGTTAACGAAGACGATGAACTGGACCTCATCGACACCATCCAGACCGTCGGCGGCGGTGTCGCCGACCCCGAGCTTGTCCAGACGTTTGTCCACGGCATTCCCCAGGCAATTGAATGGCTCGAGCAAGACCTGGGCGTTGAGCTCAAGCGTCCGCAAAACGCTGAGAGCGCTCAGCAAAAGCAGTTTATCCCCTGCTTTGACCACAAAACGCGCATGTGGCGCGGCCTCACCCGCAAGCCCCTTGAGGACGCTCTGACAGCCCGGATCGAGTCGCTCGGCATTCGCCTGCTCCCCCGCCATGAGCTTATCGACCTTGTTGAGGACACGAACGGCAGAATCACCGGAACCGTGCTCTACAACCTCACCGAAGATCGAATCGTGCCCTTTGCTACCAAAGCCACGATCATCGCAACCGGTGGCACGGGTGGCCTGTTCGAGCGAAGCCTCACTTCCGCCGACGTGCTCAGCTCATCACAGGCCATCGCACTGGCGCACGGCGCATCGCTTACTAATATAGAGTTCATGCAGATGATGCCCGGCTTCATTGAGCCCAAGCGCAACCTTGTCTTTAACGAGAAGACCTGGCGCTACGTGCATGTAGACCAGCCGGTAGATATTGCCGACGACAAGCTGGACGACCTGCTCGAGCAGCGCTCTGGATATGGTCCCTTCACGTCACGCTTGGCCTCCCGCGCCATCGACCTTGCCATCGATCAGGCAGGTGTCGAAGGCCTGGCACTCCACTACGACTTCCCCCGCGAGGATGTCCCAGAGTTTGTGCAGACCTTTGCCACCTGGCTGCAAGACGAGCACGGCATCGCCCCGGCTGACGAGATGCGCGTTGCGATGTATGCCCACGCCGCTAACGGCGGCATCAAGATCGATAAGACCGCGTACACGGGCGTTGAGGGCCTCTACGCTTGCGGCGAGGCGACAGGCGGCATGCACGGAGCCGACCGCATTGGTGGCTTATCAAGTGCCAACGGCATCGTGTTCGGGCGCATCGCAGGCGCATCGGCAGCCCTTGCAGCGCAGAAAGAGCCTGAGACAGCCCTGAAGGCGGATATCGCCCTCCCCCACTACGGCATTGCCACAACAGATGCCGAACGCCTGACACACGGCCTTAGACACACGATGAGCACCTATTGCATGATCAACCGCACCGAGACGGGCCTATCCAAGGCGCTGCAGGAGCTTGAAAGCCTACAATACAAGGCCATGGCGCTGAGCAAGCCGCATGCCAATGACAGCGAGATCGCAGCCCTCGCCCGCCTGCAATCGCAGATTAAGCTGTCAATGGAGATGGTCAAAGCCATGCGCAAGCGGACCGAAAGCCTGGGTTCGCACTATCGAGCAGACTAAATCGATTCTCACTTTGAGTTTGATCACAACTTCTCAACATGCATCGAGCCCCGTAAGCATGATTCCTCTAAGGAGAACACGCCTACGGGGCTTTAGCCGTGTTTTCCCTAAGGGAATCACGGTGCAGATTTCTCAGCTCCGCGCCCTTTCGGGTTCGACCCCATGCGAGGTCAACAAAAAACGACCAGCCTGAGCCAGTCGCTTTAACAATCTTTGGGTGGGCCGTCAGGGGGTCAGCCTGCTGCGCAGGCGACCGCTGCGGCGCCAAGGCGCCTTGCGCGCTGCGCTGGCAAATGCTTACGCATTTCCTCAGCTCCGCGCCCCGACGGGTTCGACCCCATGCGAGGTTAACAAAAAAGCGACCAGCCTAAACCAGTCGCTTTAACATGCTTTGGGTGGGCCGTCAGGGGGTCGAACCCTGGACCTTGGGATTAAGAGTCCCCTGCTCTACCAACTGAGCTAACGACCCGATATCAACACGAAGCAAGAACTGGGGTGGGTAAAGGGACTCGAACCCTCGACCTACGGGACCACAACCCGTCGCTCTAGCCAACTGAGCTACACCCACCGTTTCCTGTGCGCTTCGCGCTCGACTATTATTGCAAGGAACGCCACGCGATGCAAGCCCCAATTTTCAAGAATTTTGAAAAGAGTTTTTCGAGACCATTTCGAGCAAATCCCACCGGTTTCATAGGAGTAAACTTGCCCCACTGCAAATCCTCGAAAGGACCAGCATGAAAGAACTCTCCAACCGCACGGCAAGATTTACCGATTCGGTCATCCGCCGCATGACACGTATCTCCAATAAGTACGGCGCCGTCAACCTGTCGCAGGGCTTCCCCGACTTCGATCCCCCGGCGCAGCTGCTCGATAGCCTCAGCGGCATCGCCAGCGACCCCAAGCCGCTCTATCACCAGTACTCCATCACCTGGGGCTCCCAGGCCATGCGCGAGGCGCTCGCCGCCAAGCAGGAGCACTTTATGGGCATGCCGGTGAACCCCAACGAGAATATCGTAGTCACCTGCGGCTCCACCGAGGCCATGATGGCCGCCATGATGACGGTCACGAACCCCGGCGATAAGGTCGTCATCTTCTCGCCGTTCTACGAGAACTACGGCGCCGACACGATCCTTTCGGGTGCCGAGCCCATCTACGTGCCGCTCAACCCGCCCACATTCGACTTTGACCGCGAGACACTCGAGGCGGCCTTCCGCGACAACGACCCCAAGGCCATCGTCCTGTGCAACCCTTCCAACCCCTGCGGCAAGGTCTTTACGCGCGAGGAGCTCACCTTTATCGCCGACCTCTGCAAAAAGTACGACGCCTACTGCATTACCGACGAGGTATACGAGCACATCGTCTACGCGCCCCACGAGCACGTCTATATGGCCACGCTGCCCGGCATGTTCGAGCGAACCATCAGCTGCAGTTCGCTGTCTAAGACGTACTCCATCACCGGCTGGCGTCTTGGCTACACCATTGCCCCGGCCCAGATCACCGAGCGCATCAAGAAGGTCCACGACTTCCTCACCGTGGGTGCCGCCGCTCCCCTGCAGGAAGCCGTCGTCACCGCCCTCAATTTCGACGGCAGCTATTACGATGAGGTCCTTGACCTCTATACCGCCAAACGCGACCTGTTCTGCCAAGGGCTCGATAGTATCGGACTTAAGCACAACGTACCGCAGGGCGCCTACTACGTGATGATGGATATCTCTGAGTTTGGCTACGACAGCGACCTCGAGTTCTGCGAGGACCTGGCCTCAAAGGTGGGCGTGGGCGCAGTGCCCGGCTCGAGCTTCTTCCGCGAGCCCGTCAACCATCTGATTCGTTTCCACTTTGCCAAGCGAGACGAGACGCTTAACGCGGCACTGGAGAACCTCAAGTCTCTACGTGATAAAATCAAGCCGCGCGGGTAAGGACGGCCCGGCAGCTAAAGCAGCCAAAGAAGCCTCGCACCGCCCGCCGCGTTGCGAGGCTTCTTTTTATAACGCTTTCTTAAATAGTTTAGAGCCCTATACTCTAGTCACGGAGCAACTCGTCCCAGAGAGAGGAATACTATGGCAGATCAGCAGCTTATCGGAGCGCTCGAGGCCGGCGGCACCAAGATGGTCTGCGCCACGGGCTATGCAGACGGTACGGTCCTGGAGCGTGAGCAGATCGCGACCACGACCCCGCAGGAGACCGTTGAGGCCGTCAATGCATGGTTTGCCGACAAGGGCATCACCGCGCTGGGCATCGGCGCCTTTGGCCCCACCGCAGTCAACCCCGCGTCGCCCCAATACGGCAAGATCCTGGAGACGCCCAAAACGGCATGGCGCTACTTTGATCTGCTGGGCACCATCCAAAACGAGCTCAATATTCCCTGTGGCTACGACACCGACGTCAACGTTGCCTGCTTGGGCGAGGTCACCTTTGGTTGCGCCCAGGGCCTCACCGACGTGGTCTACCTGACCATCGGCACCGGCGTGGGCGCCGGCGTGCTCTCGGGCGGCCAGCTCGTGCACGGCATGATGCATCCCGAGGCCGGCCACATCCTGGTCACGCGCGACCCGCGCGACACCATTGGCGAGCACAGCGCCTGCCCCTTCCACGACAACTGCCTAGAGGGCCTCATTGCCGGCCCCGGCGTTAAAAAGCGCTGGGATGGCAAGAGCGCCGGAGACATGGCCGATGACCCGGAGGCCATGGACCTGCTCGCCGGCTATCTGGCACAGGCACTCATGACCTACACGCTGTGCTACGCGCCGCAAAAGATCATCATCGGCGGCGGCGTGGCCGACCACACCCCCATCGTGCCGCTCGCACGCAAGAAGTGCGCCGAGATGCTCAACGGCTATATCGTCACGCCCGAGGTCAACGATATCGACACCTACATTGTCAACAACAGCCTCGAGGGCAAGCAGGGCATCATGGGCTGCCTGGCCCTGGGCGCACAGGCGCTTCAGTAGCAGACGCACCCACAGGGCGTGGCGCGCTCGGCAAATCCAACCTACGGAACGACGCCACCACGCCTCAAATAAGCCCTCAAATAAAAAAGGCCGCCTAGGACCAAACAATACGTCCTAGGCGGCCTTTTTGGCGCACATCAGCGACCGTAAGAGATATCGGAGCACAACGCCCGTTGCCGCTCCACAGCAGTCGATCATCACATCGGTGATCATGCCGGCGCGTCCCGGCACAAAGAGCTGAATCGTCTCGTCGATCGAGGGAATCAGCAGCAGGAACACCGCCGTGGGCAGCAACACGTCAAAGGTGCGCCGGCCCTCAAAATCAAAGGCGTGCGTTGCCAGGATGCCGAGCACCATATACTCGGTAAAATGCGCGCACTTGCGAACAACAAAGTTGGTCACCCATTCATATGGAAGTCCCACGCCGTGCAGGAAACCGCGGATAGCTTCCATGACCGTTAGGCTCAGCGAGCCCGACCCCGAGCCGGGAACCAGCGAATTGCCCCAGATCAAGAGCGCCATCAGGCAGGTCACGACCGCCCATTTTCGATTGATCTTAACCATGCAGAAGTTATGCCTCCGCGCGGAGCGGCGCGAAGCTGGCGGTACCGCCCTCGATAACGCTCAGGTAGGCACGGCCCGTACGCTTGGCGGTAGAGGACTGCAGGCGCTCGATCTCCTCCTCGAGGATCTGATTGACGCGCTCGTGACGACGGTTTTCCATAATGCCGGCGGCAATAGCCTCGGCCCGCTCGATGCTCTCGCGCGAGATGCGGGCGGTATCCTCGGGGAACACAGCGCTGTGACGGCCGACATAGGCGGGGGCAGCAGGCTGAGGGGCAGCGACGGGAGCGGGCGCTGCAACAGGAGCGGGCTCGTCAATCTCATCCAGAATCGCGGTGGCGGCGGCCCACATGCCCTCGTGGCCCGAGTAATCAGCCATGGGGACATCAACCTCGAGCGAGGCATCCGGAAGGTCGCCGGTGTCGATGCGATCTTGGGCATCAATCGATGCGGTGATGGCTGCAGGCTCATCGAGGTCATCGAGATCGATGTCCGCGGCACCGGAGATGATAGGCATGCTGGCGAGGTTTGCATTGTACGGCGCAGCCTCAGCCGCCTGCTGCTGGGCAGGAGCGCCCCACAGCGAGCTTTCGGCGGCACGGCGGGCGGCAACGGCCTCCTCGTCCGCAGTCATGGCTTCATCAACGTACGAATTGTCGGCAGAAGCGTTCGCGTCCGCCGAGGTAGCGCTGTAGGCGTTATTGGCTGCCGCGTTGGCGACGAGTGCCACGAAAGCCGCCGTGCTGCCCGCAGGGGCGGCCTGGGAGCCAGACACGGCGCGTGCCGCGGCGGCGATGTCGTCGCGATTGAAGGAGCCGGTCTGCCCGCCGTTGGTGAGCTCGTCGATGGCGACTTGATAGACGTCGCGCGAGTGTGCAGGGTCGCAGCTCACCGGCGAATCGTCGTCGAGCATACTGTCGATCATGGACCAAGCCTCGGCCTCGTCCATAGCATCTGCGGCTCGAGCGATGGTAGGGACACCATCATCGGCATGACGGCGCTGGAACGCACCAGTCAGGCCGGAAAGGAATGCCGAGGTAGACTGCTCCGCCTGAGCCTGAGAAGCAGAAGCCGCAGCGTAAGGAGTCACATCCTGCTGCTGAGCTGGAATCGAGGCGGTCTTGAACTCGCTTTGATGCTGATTGAGATTGGCGGCACCGCCCATGGCATCGGGCTGGAACAGACGCTCTTCACGCTGCGCACGGTACTCGGAGATACCCAGCGAGGCGGCATAGATACCCACGCCCGCCACCGCGCCCACGGCGAAGGGAACCGCACCTGCCACGACTGTCTCGTTCACCGACGAAAACGGCAGCGTCGCGGCATACATAACCACGGGAGCGGCAAGGCCGATCCCGCACGAAAGTCCGGCAAGGACTGCTCGTTGTGTTGCATCAGAAGAAGCCATGAGCTCTCCCCATCTTCCAGCACCCAAATCGCATCATTCAGTTGGCTGCGCGAGAGAAGATGAAGCGGGGCTATGCCCCAAAGCAACGGTATATGGTTCGTTTCATCTGCGTTTTCCGTCGCGAAGCTTAAAAGCTATTATGCGAAACCGCCCTGTCGATTGCAAGCGACGATGTCGGATTGAAACGGGAAACCTGCTGCTTGCCAGTCTTATGGTCAAAAATAAGTGCGAAGCGGCGATATAGAAAAGGGCCGAGGCTCAAAGCCCCGACCCTTTATCGCATTGATGATTAACGCTGCGTGTGGATGACAACCTAGAACGTCTGCTCGTAGTCGCTGTGCTTTTTGGCCGAACGCACCAGGAACTCCTGGTTGGTGTTGGTGCCCTTTAGACCCTTGATAAATGATGCGGCCGCGCGCTCGGTGTTGTTCATGCCGGCAAGAATGCGACGCAGGCCAAAGACAAACGGACGCATCTGCTCGTCGACCAACAGGTCCTCGTTACGCGTACCGGAGGCAACGGGGTCGATAGCCGGGAAGATGCGGCGATCGGCCAGGTCGCGGTCGAGCTTAAGCTCCATGTTGCCGGTGCCCTTGAACTCCTCAAAGATGACCTCGTCCATCTTGGAACCGGTGTCGATGAGGGCAGAGGCCAGGATAGTGAGCGAGCCACCGTTCTCGATATTACGGGCTGCGCCCAGGAAGCGCTTGGGCGGATACAGGGCCGCCGAATCGACGCCGCCCGAAAGGATGCGACCCGAGGCGGGCGCCGCCAAGTTGTAGGCGCGGGCAAGACGCGTGATGGAGTCGAGCACCACCACAACATCGCCGCCCAGCTCCACGATGCGTTTTGCGCGCTCGATGACGAGCTCTGCCACACGAGTGTGGTTGTCGGCGGGCATATCGAAGGTCGACGCCACAACCTCGCCCTTGATGGAACGCTGCATATCGGTAACCTCTTCGGGGCGCTCGTCGACGAGCAGGCAGATGAGGTGCACCTCGGGGTTGTTAATCGAGATAGACTGGCAGATCTTCTTGAGGATCGTGGTCTTGCCGGCCTTGGGCGGGGACACGATCAGGCCACGCTGACCCTTGCCGATCGGCGACACGATGTCGATGGCGCGACCGGTAATGGAGTCCTTGCCATGCTCCATGCGCAGCGGCTCGTTGGGATAGACCGGGGTGAGGTCACCGAACTTGGGGCGGTTGCGAATCTGCTCGGGGTCTAGACCGTTGACGGTCGTGATTTTGGCGAGGCCGGCGCGCTTGTCGCCGCCGCGCGAAGGACGAAGCGAGCCCTCGATGACGTCGCCCGTGCGCAGACGCGCGGAGCGGATGAGGTAGGCGGGGACGAAGGCATCGTCGTTGGACTTCATGTAACCGTGGGCATGGATGATACCGGAGCTGTCCGGACGAATCTGCAGGATGCCCTTGATGTCGCGGAAGCCCTCGGCCTTCGCGGCGGTGACGTAGATCTCCTCGACGAGCTCGGCTTTCTTCTTGCCGGTCGTCTCGATCTCGAACTCCTTGGCCTTCTCGCGCAGTTCGGCGACCTTCATGGCAGCGAGCTCCTCACGCGAAAGCGTGGGCTCGGTGGGGGCGGCGTTGCGCTCCTTGTTGCGCTGTTTGCGATCGCGCTGGCGGTTGCGACGGTCGTTGTTGCGCTCGTCCTTGCGCTCATTGCGCTCGTCGTTGCGCTTGTGCTGGCGACGATTGGGGCGAGCGCCGTCTTCGGCCTCGGCGGGCGCGGCGCCATCGGTTGCGGCGGCGTCGGCATTGGCCGCAGCGGCGTCATTGCCCTCGGCGCCGGAATCGACTTGCGCTTCGACATCAGCCTGCTGCTCGGACGCCTTGGCCTTAGCGGACTTCTTACGACCGCGCTTGGGCTTCTCGGACGCAGGCCGTTCGACGTCCTGGGGCTCGGCGGCATCAATCGATGCATCGACGGTCGTCTCGGCGGAATCCTCGGACGCACCCTTCTTGGCAGCCTTGGCCTTGGACGTGCGCTTAGCAGCAGTACGATGGCTGCGACCGGGACGGACATCGGCGAGCTCGACATCGGCGGGAGCGGCCTCGGAAGTCGTAGCATCCTGGACGGGCGCGTCGGCAACGGTTGCAGACTCGGCGGTCGTCGCAGCATCCCGAGCGGCGGCGGCTGCGGCTGCGGCCTTCTCGGCCTCGACGAAGGCCTTGGGCTTGCGACCGCGACGGTGCGGGCGCAAAGCCGGATCGACAACGGGAACTTCGCTGGCCTCGACAGGCGCAGCGGACTCAGCAGGCGATGCACCCTCCCCTGCCGCGGAACGGACCGAAGCCTCAGTGAGCTCGGGGGTTACCTGATCGGCAACCTGCTCGGCCTTAGCAGCCGTGCGACGGCGTGTGCGCGGTACCGGCTTCTCGGTCGGCTGGTCGGCGACAGGGGTCTCGGTGGCGGCAGGCGTCTCGGGCACAGACGGAGCTGCAAGCTCGGTCAGAGCCGCGGCCTCACGTTCGGCAGCACGACGGCGGGCGCGCACCACCTGAGCCTCGCTAATCTGCGCCAACGCACGTGCCTGCGCGACCTCATCGGAAATCGGCGCCGAGGAGTCAGCTACAACGGTGCGCTTGGCGCGCGTCGTGCGCGTAGTACGGCGCTTGGGCTTGGTGACCTCCTCGCCGTCAGCGACAGGCTTGGCCGCGCGGCGCGTGCGCTTGGGCTTTGCCGGAACAGCCTCCTCACCAGTTGCAGGAACGGCCTTCTCAGCCGTTGCAGGCGTAGGCGTCTCAGGAGCCGAGGCTTGCGCGGGCGCCGCGACCTGGTCCGACGCAACCGGTGCAGCGGGAGCGGCCTGCGTCGTCGTTATTTCGTTTTCTTGCTGTTGATCAGACACAGTGTTTGCTCAACTTTCTTTTCAAGCCCTGTGATCACATGCTCCCTGCATAAACCTTCAGGGCGGCTAAACAGTCTAGCTCCGTCAAATACCGACGGACATCATTGATCTGTATCGAGATATTTGCGTCATATACGCAGCGTTAGTGTAACACAACCGCAACCACCTGCAACTTAGTCATTGAGGACGTTCTTAAACGACTAGTCAAAAGGGACACTCTTTGGTTTACCGCCCACAAACCTGAATGCCTCCGCCAAAACTATGACGGTTTACTACGATGAATCGCTCAACCGCGACCACTCCGAAATTTGTTGAACTAAAACCGCAGGTAGATGCCTTGCACTTTTTTGCGAAAAGCCGGCGTGGTTGGAATTTCTCATTTCATCGTAGTAAACCGGCATAGTTTCGTATTTCCAGCAGTTCCAAATTCGTCAATACGTCGGCGTTTGCAAAAAGCCCGACCTCCGTAGGAGATCGGGCTTTCAAGGTTCAGTTAAACCAAACCTGTACGGTCAAATGACTCGCAGATTACATCTGCTCGGGCGCAGAAACGCCAACGAGGGTGAGCACCAGGGCGAGCGTCACACGGACGGCGTCGCAAGCGGCCAGACGGGCGCGCGAAAGCTCGGGGTCGACGGGACGGCCCTCGCTCGGCAGAACCTGGCAGGCAGCGTAGAAGCTGTGAAAGTCGCCGGCGAGTTCCTCAGCAAAGTGCGTCAGACGGAACGGGGCGCGGTCGCGAGCGCAGCTGGCGATGAGGTCGGTGAGCTCGTTGAGCTTACGCGAAAGGGCAAGCTCGGTCGGGTCGGTCAGCAGCGAGTAATCGACGTTCTCGCCGATGGCCTTCTCGGCGACGGCCTTCATGCCCATCTCGGCGGCCTGCTCGGCGGTAACGTCGGCGGCGCGGCGCAGGATGGAGCACACGCGAGCATGAGCATACTGCACGTAATAGACCGGGTTGGAGTTGTCGCGCTTCTTAACGGCCTCGATATCGAAGTCGACCATCTGGTTGGAGCTCTTGGAGATGAGCGTGTAACGGGCGGCGTCGGAGCCGACCTCGTCGACGAGCTCCTGCAGGGTCACCATGGTGCCCTTGCGCTTGGACATACGGACGGGCTTGCCGTTGCGCAGCAGGTTGACGAGCTGGCCCAGCAGAACCTCAAACTTGCCGGGATAGCCAAGAGCGTCGCAGACGCAGCGGACGCGGTCGATATAGCCATGGTGGTCGGCGCCCCAGATGTCGATGACGTGGTCGACGCGCTGGAACTTA
Organism: Collinsella sp.; assembly: GCA_048189585.1. Classification (GTDB taxonomy): domain Bacteria; phylum Actinomycetota; class Coriobacteriia; order Coriobacteriales; family Coriobacteriaceae; genus Collinsella. Next base: position 29,622 of record DBEZHA010000015.1, read on the forward strand.
TCCCAGTGATAGGCAACGTCGGAGGCGAAGTAGGTGTACTCGCCGTCGGACTTGATCAGGACGCGGTCCTTGTCATCGCCCAGGTCGGTGGAGCGGAACCACAGGGCGCCGTCCTTGGTGTAGAGGTAACCCATCTTGTCGAGCTTCTCAAAGGCGCGGTCGACGGCGGAGGTGCCGGCGGTCTCGCCCTCGGTGTCCTTCACATACAGCGAGCGCTCGGAGAACCAACGATCGAAGTCGCAATTGACGGCGTGGCAGAGGTCACGCATGTTGTCGACCATCTTCACATAGCCGCGCTCGCGGAAGCTCTCCATGCGCTCCTGAGGATCGGCGTTGACCCACTTGTCGCCGTCGGTGCGCCAGAACTCGGCAGCCTCGTCGATGATGTAGTCGCCGCCGTAGGAGTCCTTGCCCAGGGTCTCGGCAAAGTTGTCCTGGTACGGATGGGTCTCGGGATGCTCGTCGTTCTCGTCGGCAACAAAGGCGTCGCGGTCGGCGATCAGCAGCTTGTGAGCCTCGTCGATATCCACGCCCTGCTTGGCGATGATGTCGGCAAGCTGCATATAGCGCGTGCTGATGGAGTTGCCGAAGGTGTTCATCTGAGAGCCGTGGTCGTTGATGTAGAACTCACGCTGGATGTCGTAACCGGCGTGGTCCATAACACGGCAGAGCGAGTCGCCCAGCGCGGCCCAGCGGCCGTGGCCGATGTGCATGGGGCCGACGGGGTTGGCGGAGACGAACTCGACCTGGGTCTTCAGGCCACCACCGACGTTGGACTTAGCGAAGTCCATACCCTTCTCGCGAGCCTCGCCAAAGATGGCATTCTTGACGGCAACGGAGAGGTAGAAGTTGATGAAGCCGGGGCCTGCGATCTCAACCTTCTCGATCGCGGGGTCCTCGGGCATATGGGCAACGATGGCCTCGGCGATCTTGCGCGGGGCGCAGTGGGCCAGCTTGGCGGACTTCAGGGCCATGGTAGAGGTCCACTCGCCATGAGAAGTGTCAGCCGGTCGCTCGATAGCGCAATCGTCAAGTTCAAATGCGGAAAGGTCGCCGGCCTCCTGGGCCGCAGCAAGCGCAGCGCGTACCAGCTCTTCAATCTTCTCGGGCATAGATCCTCCTTGTGTTAAAGCCCCCGAGCTCTTGGTCACTCGTAGGGCAAAAGCCAGAGTTTGTAGCACTCTATCACAAGCGACGGGCACTGTCGCAGGGTAAAGCTAATAGATATTGCATATGCACAAAAATGACTACAGCTTGTATGGAGTCACTCAAAGATGCCGGTCTGCCTGCAGATTATGCAGGCGTTGAAAATGTATAAAGGTGTGAATGAGCTGCGTCTGTTATCGAATACTCTTACCTATCAGAGTTGTGTGCTTTTCCTGCATAAAGTAAGGGTCTGCGCACGTCAGCGTGTTATTCTAAACATACGTAAATTCGTATAAGTTGGAGGTAGCATGTTCTCAATCGGTCAACACGTCATTCATCCGGGTCAGGGAGTCTGCACCGTCGTCGGTTTTAGGGACGACACACCGCAGCCCATGCTACTGCTCGAGACCAAGCAGGGACATGCGCAGACGATCCTCATGTACCCCGTGGCGCAGGCCGACCGTTTGCACGCCGCCATCTCGCAGCAAGATGCCGAGCACCTGCTGAGCCACTATGACGAGCTGGAGTGCGACACCTTTACCGAGCGCAACAGCTCGCTTGAGGAGACGCACTTTAAGCAGCAGCTCAAGCTGGGCGCACCCGAGACGGTCCGCGTGGCAAAGACCATGATGCACCGCATTCGCCAGGCCGAGGAAGCTGATAAAAAACCCAGCTCCTACTACATGCGCGTACTCAAGGAGGCCAAACGCCGCTCCATCGAGGAGTTCGCCGTGGCCTTGGGCGTCACCGAGGAGGCCGCCGAAGCCCGCCTAGCCCAAGCCGCCCTCAACTAACCCATCCGCGCCAAAAACCACCACAAAGGGAACAGGCACCTTTGTGGTGGTTTTCTTGTTCTAGTAGTATTCATTCTTATCGATACCCACGAGCACAAGGAGTCTCTTATGGCAGAGCCGCTTACCGCCGGAATCACCCGCGACCGCGCGTTCGAACTGCTCAATGAGCACAACAAGGACCCGTTCCATATCACCCATGGCGAGACGGTCGAGGGCACTATGCGCTACTTTGCGCGCGAGTTCGACCCCGAGAACGAGGAGTTTTGGGGCATCGTCGGTCTGCTGCACGACCTAGATTGGGAGGAGCATGAGGACGACCCCATGAACCACACCATCTATGCTGCCAAGATTCTTAAGGATGAAGGTGCGTCTCCCGAGCTCATTCGCGCCATCCAGACGCACACGTCGGACTTCAATACCTCGCTGCCCAAGCCCGAGCTGCAGATGGAAAAGATCCTGTTTGCCTGCGATGAGCTCACCGGCCTGATCGGCGCTGCAGTCATCATGCGCCCGAGCAAGAGCGTTATGGACTTTACGACCAAGTCGCTCAAGAAGAAGTTCAAGGACAAGCGCTTTGCCGCCGGCTGCTCGCGCGACGTGATTTCGCAGGGCGCCGAGATGCTGGGCTGGGAGCTTCCTGAGCTCTTCGACCGCACCATCGCAGCCATGCAGTCCTTCGCCCCCGACCACGATACCTTCCAGGCCTAACCGCCCGCGCCACTCAAAACCACCACAAAGGGGAAAGGCACCTTTGTGGTGGTTTTTGTTTGCGCGGACGCTAGGGGCGGACCTGGCCGGTGCCTCGGAGCTTGTATTTGTAGGTGGTGAGGGCCTCGGCGGCAAAGGGGCCACGGGCGTGGAGTTTTTGGGTCGAGATGCCGATCTCTGCGCCCAGGCCAAACTCGCCGCCGTCAGTGAAGCGAGTGCTGGCGTTGGAGTACACGGCCGAGGCATCGACCGCATCCAGGAAGCGCTCGCAAGCATCCGTATCCTCGGCAACGATGGCCTCGGAGTGCATCGTGCCGTAGCGGTTGATGTGTGCGATGGCCTCGTCCTCGTTTGCCACGACCTTCACGCTCATCTCGAGCGCCAGGTACTCGCGACCCCAGTCCTCCTCAGTCGCGGCGACGTAGTTGTCGCCCTCGGCAAGCCCGGCGTCGGCGCATGCGGCGCACGTGGCCTCGTCGCCGTGAATGAGCACGCCGTGGTCGTGCAATACAGCAACGACCGCAGGCAAAAACGCATCGGCCACAGCACGGTCGACCAGCAGCGACTCGGCGGCATTGCACACGCCTACGCGCTGGGTCTTGGCATTAACGATAATGTTGAGCGCCTTATCAAAGTCGGCGGATTCATGCACGTAGATGTGGCAGTTGCCCGTGCCCGTCTCGATCACCGGCACAAGCGACTCGCGCACGCAGCGCTGGATCAGGCCTGCACCTCCGCGCGGAATGAGTACGTCGACAATACCGCGGAGCTTCATGAGCTCGCCGGTGGCCTCGCGGTCGGTGGACTCGATCATCGACACGGCCTCGCGCGGGAAGCCCTTGGCCTCGAGCGCATCGGCCAGCAGCTCGGCGATCATGGCACACGAGTGATAGGCCAGCGAGCCGCCGCGTAGAATGCAGGCGTTGCCGGTACGGATGCAGATGCCTGCGGCGTCGGCCGTCACGTTGGGGCGCGCCTCGTAGACCATGGCGACCAGGCCCAACGGCACGCTCACGCGGGTCAGGTCCACACCGCTCGCAAGCACACGGTGGTCGAGCACGCGGCCGACGGGATCGGGCAGCTCGGCGAGCTTCTCCAAACCGGCGGCCATGCCCTCGACGCGCTCAGGCGTCAGCAGCAGACGGTCGAGCAGACCGGCCGAAGTGCCCGCATCGCGCGCGGCGGACATATCGAGCTCGTTAGCGGCGACGATGGAGTCGACACCGTTGCGCAGTGCTGCGGCCATGGCGCGCACGGCCTCCTGACGCTGCTCATCGCTCGCCGTGGCAAGCGAGGCCGACGCTGCCTTGGCGGCAACGGCAAGATCGTGGACATACGTGGCTATATCGACCGACATGGGCGGCCCTTTCTCCTAGAAGTTTGCAACCATGGTAGCCGATTTGCGCATGGCCTCGCCCGCGGCGGTAGAATTGGTCAACCCGAAACACCGCAACGAACGGAAGACTCACATGGCCCTCATCACTTCGTACCACGTCCCCGGCCTTTATGTCGAGGACCACAGCATCGACGTCCCCCTTGACTGGCGCGGCCTGGAGCCGATGCTCCTGGCCGTCGGCAGCACCATGCGCCGCGGCGCTATGCCGGCACCAATCGCCGGCGCGCCCGAGAGCATCAAGCTCTTCTACCGCGTGGTTTGCGCGCCCGACCGCATCAACGACGATCTGCCGCTGCTCCTGTTTTTGCAGGGCGGCCCCGGCGGCGAGAGCCCGCGTCCGCTGTCGCCCACAAGCGACGGCTGGATCGAGGAGGCCGTCAAGCACTTCCGCGTCGTCCTGCCCGACCAGCGCGGCACCGGGCGCAGCAGCTGTGTAGACGGGCGCACGATTGCCGCACTGGGCGAGCGCGCGACGGCGGCTGACTCCGATGCCGCACGCTCGCAGGCCGACTTCCTCAAGCGCCACCTCGCCAGCTCCATCGTGCGCGATTTTGAGTACCTGCGTCTGGTGGGCTTTGGCGGCAAGCCCTGGGTCACGCTCGGCCAGAGCTACGGCGGCTTTTTGACGTTGAGTTATCTGTCGCTCTTCCCCGAGGGCGTGGCGGCGAGCTTTACCTGCGGCGGCATCCCCCACGTGCCGGCGAGCGCCAGCGAGGTCTACGCGCACACCTTCCCGCGCATGGCCGCCAAGACGCAGCAGTATTACGACCGCTACCCCGCCGACGTCGAGCGCGTGGCAGCCCTGGCCGATGCGCTCGAGGCACAGAAGCCCGTGCTGCCCGACGGCTCGCCGATGACGGTCGAGCGCCTACAGCTCATGGGCAGCGACTTTGGCATGAAGCCGAGCTTTGAGCGTATGCATTGGATTATCGATCACGCTTTTGTTGATGGCGACGGCACGCTGACCTGCGACGCCTCGGTATCTGACAACTTTTTGATGCGCGCCTTCGAGCGCACCAACACGCGCACGAATCCGCTGTACTGGACGCTGCAGGAGTTCATATACGCCGACGGTGACACTATGCCCATTGGCTGGGCCGCGGCTGAAGAGAAGGCTCACCGCGCCGAGTTCGACACCCTCGCGCGCCCGCTCATGTTTACCGGCGAGGCCATGTTCCCGTGGATGTTCGAGCAGATGCCCGAGCTCAAGCCCTTCAAGCCCGCCATGGACCTGCTGATGGAAGACACCAGCTGGGACAAGATCTACGACTCGCAGCGACTGGCGTGCAACGAGGTGCCCCTGCAGGCCGCGGTGTATTTCGACGACATGTACGTGGATTCGGGCCTGCAGCTCGATACGCTCAGACGCGTGGGCAACTCGCATGCCTGGGTGACCAACGAGTTCGAGCACGACGGCCTGCACGGCAGCGTGGTATTCAAGCACCTCTTCGACGAGGCCCTCAACCGCGGAGACCTGCGCCGAATCTTCTAGCAAAGGAGTGTCCCCACCTGCCGGCACAATAGGAACGTCCCCAAGTGCCGGCACGAAAAAGACAGCGCTGCGGGAAACGATTCGCAGCGCTGTCTTTCTTTATGCAAATACGATCAAGTTATCCCTGTGTATCGCCGGCTTCTCGGCCAGGTTAGCGAGCAGGCGGTTGCTGGCGATCTGGTCCTGGCGGCGGCCGGCGGCAAGTTCCAGCACGTCCGAATCGGCCTCGGCGATACCGCGGGCGACGACCATACCGCTCGGATCGCACACATCGAGCACATCGCCCTCGGCAAACTGGCCATCGACCTCGCGAATACCCACCGCAAGCAAGGAAGAGCCACGGCTGACCAGCGCCTTCGCAGCACCATCATCGACCGTCACCGAGCCATGCGCCTTGTCGCCCAGTGCGATCCACAGCTTGCGGGGTGCGATGTCCAGACGCTCCGCCGGCGGATCGAACAGCGTGCCCACGCTCTCGCCGCGGGCGAGGCGCACGAGCGCATCGGGCTCCTCGCCCGAGCAAATCACGCTCTGAATGCCCGCCGTCATCAGGATGCGGCTCGCGCGGATCTTGGTAATCATGCCGCCCGTGCCCACCGATGTGGAAGAATCGCCCGCCGAGGCAATAATCTTGGCATCGATCTTATGCACGACTGGGACGAACTCGGCCGTGGGATCCTCATGCGGATTGGCAGTATAGAGGCCATCGATGTCCGAGAGCGTCACGCACAGATCGGCAGAAACCAGGCAGCTCACAAGCGCCGCCAGTGTGTCGTTGTCGCCAAACTTAATCTCATCGACGGTAACGGTATCGTTCTCGTTGACGACCGGCACCACGCCAAGCTCCACGAGGCGCAGCAGGGCGTCGCGCGCATGCAGGTAGGACGTGCGACGGGCCGTATCGTGGCGCGTGAGCAGCACGAGCGAGGTGAGCAGGTCGCGCGCATGGAACTCCTCGTCGTAGGCCGACGAGATGATGCACTGACCGGCCGAGGCGCAAGCCTGTAAGCTCGGAAGGTCGCCGACCGGCTTGCGGTCGAAGCCCAACACGGGATAGCCACAGGCGATAGCGCCCGAGCTCACCACGACCAGACGCCAACCGAGCTTGCGCAGCGCTGCGGCCTGATCGGCAAGTCCGCCGATAAAGGCGCGGTTGACCTTGCCATCGGCGCCCACCACCGTGGACGAACCGATCTTTACCACCATAGTTTTATAAGAAGTCGTCATACGTCAAACCAATCAACTGTTCAGCGAACGGCCGAGCTGGCGGCCAAGGGAGCGTGACTCGCCCCTACCGCCCAAGGAATTAGTGAGCCCAAGGAAAGGCAGAAGCCGCGGCCATGTTCTTGCGCACGAGCTCGTCGCGCACCTGAGCCAGGCCCTGCTCCATGCCCACCACATAGGTCTGCGGGTACAGGAAGCGCTTGAAAGCTGCGTCCAGATGATCGAGCGCCCAAGCACAGCGCTCGCGCGCGTCCTGGATGCTCTCACGCGGAGCCACCGCACTGCCGTCGCGCACGATCGGCACCAGCAGCTCACGATACTCAAGCTCGGACACGTCGGTCACCAGCGCCGCATCGTTTACGGCCACGAGGGTATTGCCGCGCGCGGCGCCCTCACCTGCCAGATGGTCCTCGTCATAGATCATGTCGCAGACCGGGCCGCCAAAGCCATCGTAATAACGGCGCACGCGCTGCACGCCGGGAATCGTGCGCTTGTAGGGCTGCTCGGAAAGCTTCACCACCGGCGTCCACGGGTCCGTCTCGCTCGCGCGGCGGGCCGAAAGCTTGTACACGCCGCCCAGCGCCGGCTGATCGTAGCAGGTCGCGAGCTTGGTGCCCACGCCAAAGCTATCGATGGGCGCACCCTGGTCGAGCAGCGACTGGATCGTGTACTCGTCCAGGTCGTTGGAGACCGAAATCCCCACATAGGGCAGGCCCTCAGCATCAAAACGGCCGCGGACATACTTGGACAGCTTGGCGAGGTCGCCCGAGTCGATGCGAATAGCCGACAGGCGCTCGCCCACCGCCTCCATCTCCTTGGCAACCGTAATGGCATGCTCGCAGCCCTCGCGTACATCGTAGGTGTCGATGAGCAGCGTACAGTTCTTGGGGCTCGACTTGGCAAATGCGCGGAAGGCCTCGAGCTCGGAATCGAAGCTCATCACCCAGCTGTGCGCATGCGTGCCAAAGACGGGAATGCCGTAGCGGCGGCCGGCGAGCACATTGGACGTAGAGGAGCAGCCGGCAACGTAGCTCGCGCGTGCAACGGCCAGGCCGCCATCGGGACCCTGGGCTCGGCGCAGGCCAAACTCCGCCACGGGGCGACCGTCGGCGGCGAGCACCACGCGCGCCGTCTTGGTGGCGACAAGCGTCTGGAACCCGACGATGTTGAGCAGCGCCGTCTCGAGCAACTGGCACTCCAGCGCGGGGCCGGTGACGCGCACCATGGGCTCGCGCGGAAAGACGAGCTCGCCCTCGGGCACGGCGTCGATGTTTACATGCGCACGAAAATCGCGCAGGTAGTCGAGGAATCCAGGCTTGAACATCGCGCCGCCGGCAGGGGCCTGGAGCGAGGCGAGGTAGTCGATGTCCTCGGGCGTAAAGCGCAGATTCTCGACCAGCTCGGGCAGTTCGGCGGTGCCGCACATGACGGCATAGGCGCTGCCAAAGGGATGGTCGCGGTAAAACGCGGTAAAACAACCCTGCTCATTGGCCTTGCCGCTCTCCCACAGGCCCTGGGCCATAGTGAGCTCGTACAGATCGGTGAGCATTGCAATGTCGGTGGGATGCGAGATGTCGGTCAAAGCCATGGGGCGACCTTTCGGATGTGTGGTACAGAATTTGAGGGTTAGACGAGAGCAGAGGATGCGGACATGACGCCCGATGCAAATCGGTTAGAGCAGGCCCATGCTGGTCAGGATCGTGTAGCCCATAAAGATGACAAACGCGATGAGGGCAAGGACAATGATGATTTTTTGAGCCGGCGCCATGCCAGGGATCTCGTTCTCGCCCGTAGGTTCCTTGGAGGTAACCATGCGCTGGGCAAAGGTCATCTCGTCACGGCTCGACTTGGGCTCGACGGACTTGGGACGAGCGGCCTTTTTAGGCTGAGGTTTGGGCGCGGCAGGCGCAGGCTTCGCAGCAGCGGGCTTGGGTGCGGGCGCGGGCGCCGATGCGGATGCGGCGTTCGAGGCGACCTCCTCGGCCTTCGCACGCTCGGCACGCAGGGTAGCCAGCTCCTCACGCTCGCGACGGGCCTCTTCCCGAGCCTCGCGGCGGGCCTTCTCAGCGCGGAGCTCTTCCAACTCAGCGCGCTCCTCGTCGGACAATGGTTGGGACTCAAGCTCGGCCATGGTACAGCCCTTTCTTTTAAAAAAAGCCGCCGACACAATGTCAGCGGCTTATCAAATCCAAGGGTGGAGACGAAGGGAGTCGAACCCTCGGCCTCTGCCATGCGACGGCAGCGCTCTCCCAACTGAGCTACGTCCCCAGGACAAGTCGATATTTTACCTACGGCTCGCCAACTGTCAACGCCCAATAACCAGTCTTTTTGGGGCGCGGCTATTTTGACAACTTTTCGAGCAGGCAATCCTCTCGATGATTTTTTAATCCCCGTCCCAGAAAAATCATCGACGAACGCACTACTTTGCGCTGGTAAGAACACCGGTGGTGTCGAAGGCCGGGGTGAAGCTCTCGTCTACCGCGCCGCCCTCTTGCCAGAACATCGTCGTAAAGCCCAGGTCGTCGGCATGGTCGAGCACTTGCTCGTACTCCTCGCGCGTCACGGCGCGTGCCAGGTCGCCGCCCTGCTCGCGCATGAGCGCATTGGGCGTGTACTGGTTCATGACCGAGATCGGCACGTCGCCCACCGTCTGCCACACCAGGTCTAACACGCGGCACGAGTCATCCGCATGCCCCGGCAGCACCAGGTGGCGCACGATGATGCCACGCTTCATGAGCCCGCCCTCGTCCACCAGCTCTCCCCCGCGGCGCTCGATCTCGCACGCCATCTGTGCCAGGCCCGACACGGCCACGCGCGGGTAATCCTTAATATGAGAAAGCGACTGCGCAAGCCCGGCATCGGCATATTTAAAGTCAGTGAGCCACACATCGACCAGGTCGCCCAGCGCCGCCACGGCACTCGCGCGCTCATAACCGCTCGTGTTGTAGACGATTGGGATGACCAGCCCGCGCGCCCGTGCCGCGGCAATCGCGGCAGGCAACAGGTGCGCATAGTGCGTCGCCGTCACCAAATTGATGTTGTTGGCACCCTGGTCCTGCAGTTCCAGCATAATCTCGACCAGGCGCTCAGGCGAAATCTCAAGGCCAAAATTGCCGGTCGAGATCTCGTGGTTCTGACAGTAGATACATTTAAGCGAACAGCCGCTAAAGAAGATCGTGCCCGAACCGGCCTCGCCCGAGATAGGCGGCTCCTCCCACATATGAAGCGCCGCGCGGGCCACCCTGAGCGTGTCGTTAGCACCGCATACGCCGCGCGCGCCCTCATCGCGCGCCGCACCGCAACGGCGCGGACACAAATGGCAGGCGGGCGAAAAAAGTTCGGTCAACGACGTCGGCATAAAACCATGCTCCAAAACAACGATTCAGCAGCTCAAACGTAAAGGGATCAACCCCACAGACGGCTCGAGCCCAAGGCGCCGTAATCGTCCGACACGATTTTTGTAATGTCAAGACTGGAATCGATAAAGTGCCGCTTTATGATGTATGTATTCCGCCCCCCGCGGAGCAACTGGGTGAACCGTCGCGTTTATTTAGGGAGCCCACACAGTCGTACCTAGTACAGGTATCCTTCGTTGTTAAGGACGCTGGAACAGTCGATGAGGGCACCCACCTGTTTTAGGTGGGTTCATTTTCGTAACGTGGGGGGTGGTTTTCTTTTGCCGAAAATCACCATTACAGTCCATATGGATCCCCGCCGGCATCCCGACAAGCCATCGACAACATCCCAATATCTGGTAAGCGCGTGATTATCGCTGCGTGCAATTCCATGCACCCCCCTTGGTCGAGTATTATGGTTCGGCTATGCCCTTTGCGCATGGCGTTCTTCTGACCTTTTCCTTCGACGCTTGGCGGTTTTTAGATTCATGGCTTCATCCCCGAGCTACATACCGTACCTATGCGTGGCAGCGGCGGCCTTTATCACGACCTTCCTCGCGGTGCCCCTGGTCAAGCGCTTGGCAATTAAGCTCGATGCCGTCGACTATCCTTCTAAGCGCCGCATCAACACCAAGCCCATCCCACGTTTGGGCGGAGCGGCGGTGTTTTTGGGCCTGGTCGTTGCCTGCATTGTGCAAATCCTAGGCACCTGGTACCTAGGCTGGCCACCCGTCCTGGTGCCGCACCCGCGCCTTCACATTAGCTATCCCATGCTGGCGCTCTCCTTTACCGTCATCTTTGCGACCGGCGCTATCGACGACGTCTTCCAGCTCACGCCCAAGCAAAAGCTGGCCGGACAAGTCCTCGCCGCGCTTATCGCCTGTATCGGCGGCCTAAAAATCGGCGTCATCGTCAACCCGTTTGCCCCCGGCGAGATCATGCTCGGATGGCTCGCCTACCCCATCACCGTGATCTATCTGGTGGCATTCACCAACATCATTAACCTCATCGACGGCCTCGACGGCTTGGCCACGGGCATCTGCGGCATCGCGTCGTTCACCATGTTTTCGATGGCCGTTCTCTCGGGCCGCATCGACGCCGCCGCGCTCTCCATTGCGCTCTTTGGCGCCTGTCTGGCCTTTTTGCGCTACAACTTCAACCCCGCAAGCATCTTCTTGGGCGACTCGGGGTCGCTGCTTCTGGGCTTTGCGCTGGGCTCCATCTCGCTGCTCAACGTGAGCCGCACCGCCGCACTCACCTCGCTTATCATCCCGCTCATCGTTGCCGGCGTGCCTATCATCGACACGTTTAGCGCCATCGTGCGCCGCAAGCGCGCCCACATTAGCATCGGGCAGGCCGATAAGGGCCACATCCACCACCGCCTGATCCAAGAAGGCTACAACCAAAAACAGGCTGTGCTGCTCATCTATGCCTGGTGCATTATGCTTTCGGCCGGCGCCGCCGCCATCAATCAGGTCGAGGTGCCCATGCGCTTGCTCATCTTTACCGTGCTCGCCATTGGCTCGGCGGCCTTTGCCAAGCATCTACATCTGTTTGAGCCCGTGCTGCGCCACCATTACAACAAGCGCACGCACGAGGACGAACTGGTCACTCCCGACGACCCCGCTTTTAAGCAGGAGGAGCAGGCAGCCGAGGAGCGCAAAGAAGAGCGCCACCACAAGCTCTAGGGCAAGCTGCCGAGGATGTGCCAAGGCTCCGTTGGCCAAGCGCGGGCGCGCCGCGCCCATCGCACATACCGCACCACGCGCGTCCCTCTCCCGCCCCTCGCCTACTTACGCACCGCCCCTCCAATAAACGCGTTATCATCTTGACCCATGAACATACGTTAGGAGCAATCATGCCAAACGAGAACAGCTACGAAGTCGCGCTGCAAAAGAGCAACGCCATTCGCGAGGGCCTGGCCAAGACGCCCGAGAAGTTCACCATGCTCACCGGCGACCGCCCCACCGGCCGTCTGCACCTGGGCCACTACTTCGGCACCCTCAAGGGCCGTGTTGAGCTGCAGAACATGGGCGCCAAGACCAACGTGCTCATCGCCGACTACCAGGTCATCACTGACCGCGACACGACCGAGCACATCCAGGACAACGTGTACAACATGGTCATGGACTACCTTGCCTGCGGCATCGACCCCGACAAGACCATGATCTACGCGCACTCCGCCGTGCCCGCCGCCAACCAGCTCATGCTGCCGTTCCTGTCGCTGGTGTCCGAGGCCGAGCTGGCGCGCAACCCCACCGTCAAGGCCGAGATGGAGGCCTCGGGCCACGAGCTCACCGGCCTTCTGCTCACCTACCCGGTACATCAGGCCTGCGACATCCTGTTCTGCAAGGGCAACGTGGTGCCCGTCGGTCGTGACCAGCTACCGCACATCGAGCTTACCCGCACCATCGCCCGCCGCTTTAACAACCGCTACGGCAAGGTGTTCCCCGAGGTCGAGGCACTGCTGTCCGAGACCCCGCTGCTGCCCGGCCTTGACGGTCGCAAGATGAGCAAGAGCTACGGCAACGCCATCAATATTTCGATGACCGCCGAGGAGACGGCCAAACGCATCAAGAAGAGCCAGACCGACTCCGAGCGCATGATCACGTTCGATCCCGAGAACCGCCCCGGCGTGTCTGGCCTGCTTTCGACAGCCGCCATCTGCACCGGTCGCTCCGAGGTCGAGATTGCCGAGGAGATTGGCATGGGCGGCTCCGGCCAGCTCAAGAAGTACGTGACCGAGGCCGTCAACGAGTACTTCGCACCGATCCGCGAACGTCGCCAGCGCTACGAGAACGATCTGGACTATGTGAAGGACGTCCTACATGAGGGCAACCGTCGTGCTAACGAGATCGCCGAGCAGACCCTGGCAGAGGTTCAGGATGCCATGGGCATGGTGTACTAGACCGATCTGCTGGCTTGAGCTTTCGATTGCTATAGGGCGGGCGCTACGGCGTCCGCTTTTTTTGGAGCCGGACCGCTTCGGCTCCGCCCATCGCACTCCCCCGACAAACAGGAACAGGCCCGCTGGCAGATAGTTGCCAGCGGGCCTGTTCCCGAAGTACACCGTTGAATCGCACAGAGGGGAGGAATGCGAATCAAACTCAACAGGGCAGGCTTTTTCATCGCCTATTGCCTGCTCCGTTGCTGAAACCAATATAGTTCACCGTGGTTTACTTTCTAGCGTCAATATGCGCCGCCATAGCTTCTCCATAAGTTAGCCCAAGTAAACTAAACCACCACAAAGGGGACAGGCACCTTTGTGGTGGTTTACGCCACGGCAGAGCCGCTAGAGCCCCGCTGGCCAGCGACAGGCGGCCAAGTCGACGTGCATGTCGTCCTTAAACGCCACACCCTCCCCTAGCAAAAGCTCACGTTGAGCATCGGGACCGCCAAAAGCAAAACCCTCGCATATGTGCCCGTCGGCAAACACCACGCGGTGACAGGGAATCTCGCCGGGGCGCGGATTACTATGCAGGGCATACCCCACGTACCGCGCACTTCGTGGACGACCGGCAAGCAGCGCCACCTGACCATACGTGGCGACCATCCCCTCGGGGATCTGCTCGACCACCTCGTACAACCGTTCAAAAAAGCCCTCAGACGCCATTGCTCGCTCCCTTCCACCCGGAAAAGCATAAACCACCACAAAGGTGCCTGTCCCCTTTGTGGTGGTTTATGGCTGGTCGGTTAGTTGGCGGGCTGGAAGAAGGCTACGGCGACGGCACCGGGGCCTACGTGGGTGCCGATGGTGGCGCCAATGGTGTGAACGGGCAGTTCGCCCTCGGTGTGGCCAGCCCAAAGTGCTGCGCTGTCCTCGATATACTTCTTGAGCACCGCATCCGAAAGGCCCGTATAGCCGAGCGCCAGCGGCATGGAAAAGTCGATGCCGCCCGCTTTTTCGACCTTTTGGTTCAGCAGGTTGCGGCCGTTCTTGGAACCGCGCGCCTTGCCCAGCTGCACGATCAGACCGTCCTCGACAGCCACCACGGGCTTCACATTGAGCAGCGTGCCCACAGCGCCGGCCGCAGCAGACAGACGACCGCCGCGCACCAGATACTCCAGCGTCTCGAGCAGGCCGATGACGACCACGCGGTCACGGACGGCCTCGACGGCCGCCGCGATCTGGGCCGCACTACGGCCCTCGTCCACCAGGCGCAGGGCATACTCGACCAGAACGCGCTCACCCAGGGTGACGTTGTTGCTGTCTACCACGTACACGTCGCCGCCCGGCGCCTCGGCAAGTGCGGTACGGGCACTCTGATTGGTGCCTGATAGCTTAGCGCCCACGGTAATAATCACAGCCTCATCGCCGGCCTCTCGCGCCTCGGCAATAGCCTGCGAAAACGCGTACGGGTTGACCTGGCCGGTCTTGGGCAGCTCATCGCGCTCCACGAGCATCTCGTAAAAGCGCTGGTGATCGATGTCGATGCCATCCATGTACACATCGGTGCCAAAGGTAACGGACAACGGCAAAACACGCAGAGCGGGGTGCTCAGTCGGCGACATATCGCTCGCGGAATCGGTAATAATACGAATGGACATAGCGAATCCTTTCTTTCGCGGACCTCTCGCGGGGAATTTTGACAGCAATGTCCCGGCACGGCATACGCGCTCAAACGGGACTATGCAGTTGTTAATTGGAAGCAAATGCCTTGGCGGCCTTAGATCTCGCGCAGGGTGTTGAGAATCGTGCGCAGCGACGCATACATCTGCTCGCGCTGCTCCACACCCATAGCCTTACCGGTGGTATCGAGCACCTCGCGAATGATGCGGTCCGCCTCGCTCATGCTCTCGCCGCCCAGAGCGGTCAGGCGCACCGGAGCACGATACTTAACGGCGGCATCACCCGAATCATCGACCTCGACGTAGCCACCCTCCTCCAGATGCGCGAGCGTACGCGAGACGGCGGCGCGGGTCACGCCTGCCATGCGAGCCAGGTCGGCGCCAGTCAGGCCGTCCTTGCTGCGCTCAAGATAGTACAGGCACATAACGTCGGAGCCCTTGAGGCCCAGCCTTGCGCCCTCAGATGTCTTAATGCGCTGAATCTCCTTGTAGAGCCCGCTGATCAGTCCGACAAAGTCCTCGAAACGTGTCTCGTCGTTCTGCTGCATGGGAGACGACCGCCTTTCGCTTGCATAATGCTTACGGGTAAACATCTTAACCGTACTTAACGGCCACCAGCCCTGCACGCCCTATTTGTTAACCCATCAACATAAAAACCACCACAAAGGGACAGGCACCTTTGTGGTGGTTTGGGCCGAGCTACAGTTCCACGCGCGGGTTATCGCGGGTCACAAGCGTCTTAACGACAACCGTCGCCCCCAGATAACGCTCGAGCAGCTCGGCCAAGCGATCGATCGCAGCCTGGCATTCCCCCATCCGCTCGGACTCCACGCACTCAATCGCCAGGAACGCATCGGCCGAATCATCGGACAGCGCCGTGCGAACGCCGTCACGCCAGTTCCAGCAGCGGCACACAGCGCCCGAATCGTCGATGTAGGCGAGCTCGCCGGGCAGCGTCGGATCGTCCGCCTCCTCGCCAAGCGGCAAGAACGCATCGCCACCGTCGGTCACCTTCAAGCGAAGGTCTCCCTCAATCGCATGCAGATCCTCGCCTCCCACGGGCAGCGCGTAGGTCAACGACACCGTGTTGTAAATATCCACCGCGGGCGTAATGTGGCCCACCGGCTTGCCTTTGAGCACGCGTTTGAGCAAGTTCTCGATCGAGCAGCGCGCGCCTTTCTTGGTCTTGAACAGACGATAGGCCTCGCGCCATGCCTTGACCGGTGCGTTCTCGCTGATAGTGTCGCTGGTCAGATGACGCTCCGCATCGATATTGGCGCGGTCGAGCAACGCCGCAATCGCATCCACGTCCTCCTGGGGAATCTGAGCCGTGGGCTTCATGCCCTCCACGACCACAACACCGACCGCTGCCTGCGGAAACAGCTCCCAGAATGAATCCTCGGCAATAAAGCTCTTCATACGTGCTCCCTTCACGATTCGCCCCAATGCGAATGCCTAAACAAAAAGCGCTCTCACAGCGGCCACCTTCAAAGTCCTACGGTGCCGCCACAAGAGCGCTTACGCTGTCCCCATCCGGAGAAGGGGACGATATGTCAGGCGTATTGTAACCCGAGTCATCCACACAAGCAAAACCACCACAAAGGTGCCCCCCTTTATGATGGTTTTGAGTCTGAGGCGACGCTAGTGGCGGAGCCCCAGCAGGCCGCGGCCGCGATGACGAGCCTCGGCGGACACCTGGGCGTGCGGGCCGGCGGCTTTGACGGACTCGGGCAGGTGCGAGTACTTCTTCTCGAAGTTCTCCTCGAACATCACCGCCAGGTTGTGCGCGGCCTCGTCGTAGCGCGCGGTGCTCTGCCAGTATTGGCGCGGCACCAGGATGCCATCGGGCACGCCGTGGCACGTCGTGGGAATGTCGACGTTAAAGATGTCGTCGTGCACGAACTCGCTGTCCTCGATGGTGCCGTCGAGGGCGCGCGCGACCAGCGAGCGCGTGTAGGCCAGCTCGATGCGATGGCCTACGCCGTAGCCGCCGCCGATCCAGCCGGTGTTGACCAGGTACACACGCGTGCGGCCGTCGGCAATGCGCTCGCCGAGCATCTTGGCGTAAACCATGGGGTCGAGTGGCATAAACGGCTCGCCGAACAGCGAAGAGAACGTGGGCGTGGGCTCGGTGACGCCGACCTCGGTGCCGGGAATCTTAGCCGTAAAGCCCGTCACAAAGTGGTACATGGCGGCGTCGGCCGTCAGACGCGAGATGGGCGGCAGCACGCCAAAAGCGTCGCAAGTCAGGAACAGCACGACACTCGGAGTGGTGCCCATGCCCTTAGTCCACGCATTAGGAATGTGCTCCACGGGATAGGCCACGCGCGTGTTGTGCGTGATCGAGATGTCATCGTAGTTGGGCTTGCGGTTCTCGTCGAGCACCACGTTTTCGCAGATCGCGCCAAAGCGGACAGCGTTGAAGATCTCGGGCTCGTGGAAGGCGTCCAGCCCCTCGCATTTGGCGTAGCAGCCACCCTCGATGTTGAAGATGCCCATGTCGGACCAACCGTGCTCGTCGTCGCCCATCAGCAGGCGCGTGGGATTGGCCGAAAGCGTGGTCTTGCCGGTGCCGGACAGGCCAAAGAACACGGCAGTCTCGTGCGTGACGGGATCCATGCTGGCCGAGCAGTGCATGGGCAGCACGTCGTCCTCGACGGGCAGCAGATAGTTCATGACGCTAAAGATCGACTTTTTAATCTCGCCGGAGTAGCCGGTGCCGGCGACCAGAATCACGCGTTCCTGGAAGTTGATGACCACGGCGGCGCTGGAGTTGAGGCCCTTGATGGCGGGATCGCACTGGTAACCGGGCGCTGCGAGCACGCAGAAGTCGGGCTCACCGGTGCGCGCGATTTCGCGGGCGAGCGGGCGGGCGAGCATCTGCTTAATAAAGAGTGCCTGGCTGGCACGCTCGCAGGCAACGAGCAGTCGACGCGTGTGGTTACGGTCGGCGCCCGCCATGCCGCGGGTGACGAACACGTCGCGCTCGTTGAGATGGTCGACGATGCCGGCCTTGATGGCCTCATAGCTCTCGACGGACAGCGGACGGTTGACCGCGCCCCAGGCAATCTTGTCGTGAACATCGGGGGTGTCAACGATAAAGCGATCGTTGGGAGAACGGCCGGTGCGCTCCCCCGTCTCGATCACCAGCGCGCCGTTGGATGCCATGCGGCCTTCTTCGCGGCGGATAGCGTACTCGACGAGCTCCGCGGCGGGTAGATCGACCAGCAGACGGGGCTGACTCTCGGCGGGATCTTCGACCAGCGTAATACCAAAGTTGGACAAAACTTCTGCAGGGGTAACACCAGGCATGGGGCCTCCTTTAAAAACGCGACACGTGGACGCGGCGCGCACTTTACTCACGTAAAGCCCGTTGTACCCGATATGCAAAAACGTTTTTGCGGCAAGGGCGGCAAGCCCGCCCAACGGTCAAAAATCGCAGGCAAGCGGCCTAGTCATTGGGGACACTCCTTGAACAGGCAACATTCAAGGAGTGTCCTCGGATGCCGGCACTTAGGGACGTTCCCAAAGTGCCGGCACATAAGGAACGTCCCTAAGTGCCGACTACTGAATGGCGCCGCCGAAATTATTGAACAACCTGTTCAAAAACACGTGCGGACACCGCGGTGTCTATACTAGAGCGCAGCAATAGAAAGGAACCGCCTTGAGCATCACGCCCCTCGATAGCATTCGCCGCGCCATCGCCCGCCGCAACGGCATCTCCAACCCCGCTGCATCGAAAGACGGCGCCGCGAAGGCCCAGGGCGGTCGCATCGAGAACGGCCTGTTCCCCGCCTCGCACACCGCTGAGGAGCTCGTTCGCATCCAGGAGCTGAGCCAGCGCAACGCCGGTGGCCCCGACAGCAGCCAGGCCACACGTCGCCGGCGTGAACGCGATCGCAAGCCCGGCCCCGTCCGTCGCATGGTCAACGCTTGGTGGAACCGTCTGCTCGGCGCCGTCTACGGCGGCGGGTTCTCCACGCAAGAGGCTGAATACGAAGAGCACGCCACCCGCCGCGATTACCTTTGGAACACCCTCGGCACCGCCGTGTGGGGCTTGGCGTTTCCGCTGCTCACCATCGTGTCCACACAGCTCGTGGGCGCCGAAGAAGCAGGCAAATTCTCCATCGCCTTTGTCACCGGCACGCTCATCATGATCGCATGCAACTACGGCGTGCGCAATTTCCAGGTCTCGGACATCGACGAAAAGACGTCCTTCGCCTCCTACCAGCTCAATCGTTGGATCTGCGGAGCGCTCGCCCTAGGCTGCGGCCTCATGTATAGCAGCGCCCGCGGCTATGACGCGCAGATGGCGACGATCGGCCTGGGCGTCTACCTGTATAAGGTCATCGACGGCGTCGCCGACGTGTACGAAGGCCGCCTGCAGCAGGCCGACAAGCTCTACTTGGCTGGAATGAGTCAAACGCTACGCTCCGTCGGCGTCATCGCGGTCTTCAGCGTGGCGCTGTTCCTCACGCGTAGCATGCCCATCGCGGCCATGGCCATGGGCATCGCCGCGATCGCCTCGCTCGTGCTGGTCACCGCGCCGCTCGCCCTGCTCGAGACCGAAAAATCGCGCCGCGTGAGCCTGCGCGAGGTCGGTCACCTGTTTGTCCATTGCACCCCACTCTTTGGCGCGCTATTCCTGTTCAATCTTATCGAGAGCATGCCCAAGTTTGTGATGGAAGGCACGCTGGCCTACAAATATCAGCTGTACTTTAATGCCCTGTTCTTTCCGGCGCAGGCCATTTTGCTGAGCATCGGATTTGTCTATAAACCGCAGCTCTTGCGGTTGTCGAGTATTTGGGCGAACCCGCGCAAACGCCGCCGTTTTGACTTGATTATTATCGCCGTCATGGCGCTGATCGTGGCCATCGCCGGCGTGTGCGCCGTATTTATGGCCGGTCCCGGCATTCCCCTCATGAGCTATATGTACGGCCTCAACTTTGAGCGCTACCGCACATTGGCGCTGCTGATGGTCGTCGCCGGCGGCATCACCGCGGCCATCGACTTTATCTACGCCATCATCACAGTGCTGCGCCACGCTGGAGACGTCACCAAGATCTACCTGATCTGCTTTGCCGTGAGCGTGGTGCTCCCGGTGATCCTGATCAACCTGCTGGGCCTGATGGGCGCTGTGGTGAGCTACCTGGCCATCATGGCCCTACTGCTGGTGCTGCTGATTATCGAGTACCGCCACATCCGTCAACGCATAGAGAGGGACCGGAATCCGTACGGCGCCTAATTGCGGCGATGGGAGCAGCTAATTTGCGGTGGAATCACCCCGGCTGGGGTCTCGTTGCGGGCACGCAAAACTAAGTGAGTAGACTTTTACCGAATCCCCGACCACACCGACAGAGCACAAGTCTGTGACCTGCGGTTTTATTGAGGCAAATATGTTGGGTGCTCGGCATTTCCAAAAAAGCCTACTCACTTAGCCAGCGGGCAGCCAAATGATTATTTAATGCCCGTCCCAGAGAAATCAATTAGCAGGCAGAAGGGCAAAAGTGGTCAAAAAAGGCCCCGTCCAAAATTAGCTACCCCTTGCACCGATTATTCGCCCGGGTTGATGTTCGCGTAGAACTCCGCCCCATCATCGAGCCGCAGGATGCCCACACGACCGAACTCGGAGCCGGTGGCGGCAGCGCAGTCGATGTCGATGCGATCGGGCACACCGGCGGCATCCTCGCCGCCCAGGCGCACGATCTGCCCGCGTCCCGATTCCTCATCGAGCCCCGCCAGACCACCGACCTCGCAATAGCGCCCAAGCGATACCGTGGGCGTGTGGCCGCTCACCACGACCGGGCCCTTGCCCTCGGCAGAAAGCAGCCCGGTCGGCACATCCCAATAGCCGTGACGAATCCATAGCAGGTCATCGGACGACTGCACCGCGAGCATCTGCTGCAGCAGCTCGCGATCGGCATCCACCGCTCCGACGCCATCGGCACAATCGACGCCATGCTCAAGCAAAAACGCGCGCGCCGCCTTCATCTCGATTCCAGCATGTACCAGCAGATACGGGCGCTCCTCGGTCTCGACCACCGCGTAGAGCGGCAGCGCGGCCATCCATCGCACGAGTTCCTCGTATGCCTCATATTCCATGTCGTTGAGCTGCTCGCGCGTCGTCCAGCCACCGTTGATATCCCAGGTCTCGGCATCGAGCGGATCCTGGCCAATGATGGCATCGAGCATGATCTGCTCGTGATTACCCTTGAGCACGCGGGCGTTGGGCAGCGAGCGCACGAGCTTAATAACGCCGACCGGATCGGGCCCGCGATCGATCATGTCGCCCAGCACGTACAGTGTGTCGTCGGACGTCAACGAGATCTTAGACAGGGCCTCGTCAAGCGCACGCACGTGCCCGTGAGCATCAGATGTCACATAGATCGCCATGGTACGCCTCTCCTTGCATTGCGGCCGAAGCCCGGTGCCGCAACTAAAACTTCAAGTTGAACTTAAACGTTACCCATTGTACTCCGTTGCAATAAAGCTGGAAAGGGTTTCCGAGCAGAGGCAAAGACGGCAGCCGTCTATGACGATATCGCGCACGCCCGCAATCCAACCCCATAAACCCACCATCTTTGGGTACAAATAACCGCAGACAACTGACCGTGCCACGCCAACCACCCAGGAGCGGACACCATCCATGAACCAGATCCTTCTCTTTATCGGCCTCGTTATTATTCTGTGCCTGACCATCAAACCCGTCGGCAAAAAACTCCCCTTCCCCACCCTGCTCATCTTTATCGCGCTCGGCATGCTGTTGGGCGTCAACGGCCCGGCGCACATCGACTTTAGCGACTACGCGCTCACCGAAACCGTCTGCAGCACGGCGCTGCTGTTCATCATGTTCTACGGCGGCTTTAACACCAATATCGACCGTGCCAAACCCATCTCCGTGCCCGCGGTGTTGCTGAGCACGCTCGGCGTCGTCATCACCGCAGGCATCACCGGCGCGTTCGCCCACTTTGTGCTGGGCTTCGACTGGATCGGCGGCCTGCTGCTGGGATCGGTCGTGGCATCCACCGACGCGGCCAGCGTCTTTAGCGTGCTGCGCGAGCACAACCTTTCGCTGAAGGGCGGCACCGACTCGCTGCTCGAGGTCGAATCGGGCTCCAACGACCCCGTCGCCTACATGCTCACCGCCGTGCTCGCCACACTCGCGGCCGGCGGCGACATTAACATCCCCGTGCTGCTGGCCAAGCAGATTATCCTGGGCGTGGGCGTGGGCCTCGCCATCGGTTGGATATCCAGCCGCCTGATTGAGCGCGCACACGCAACGGCTGAGGGTGCGCAAACCATCTTTTTGTTCGCCGTGGCAATCGTCGCCTACGCACTGCCGAGCTATCTGGGCGGCAACGGCTTTTTGGCCGTATACCTGGCAGGCATTGTGCTGGGCGCGAGCGACATCACCGGCAAGGTCGAGATGGCGCACTTCTTCGATACCCTCACCGAGATGGCCGAGATGACGATCTTCTTCTTGCTCGGCCTGCTCGTCACGCCAGCACGCCTGCCGCAAATGCTGTTGCCGGGCCTGGCGCTCATGGCGTTTATGCTCTTCGTGAGCCGCCCCATCGCCGTGGGCATGCTCCTGGCGCCCTTTAAGACCAACCCCCGCCAGGTCGCGCTCGTAAGCTGGGCGGGCCTGCGCGGCGCGGCTTCAGTCGTGTTTAGCCTCTTTGCCGTGGTGGCCGGTGTTCCCGGTGGGCACGACCTATTTGACCTGGTGTTTGTGATTGCCGTGTCGAGCATTGTGGTGCAGGGCTCGCTGCTACCGGCGGTGGCAAAGAAGCTCGACATGATCGACGCGGAAGGCGACGTGCGCCGCACCTTTAACGATTACCGCGACGAGGACGGCATGTCGTTTGTAAAGCTCAAGGTGGGCGCTGGACATCCGTTTGCCGGACGCTCGCTCGCGGACATTGGCAGCGCCACAGATATGCTCGTTGTCCTGGTGCTGCGCGACGGGGCGCACCCGGTACTGCCCAATGGCGACACCGTGATCCAGGAAGGTGATCTGCTGGTGATGGCCGCGCCGACGTTCGAAGAGCGTGCCGAGGTTACGCTGTGCGAGGTCACCGTGACGCCCCATGGTCGCCTGGCCGGCCAGCGTCTTCGCGATGTACCGCAAGGCAAGCATCCCTTTATCGTCGTGATGCTCAAACGTGACGGCCAGACGATCATCCCCGACGGCAACACCCTCATATACGCCGGCGACGAAGCCGTCATCGCCACGCTTGCGTCGTAGCGGCCAGGGGGTAGCTAATTTGCGACGAAGAGATCAAGTGCCTAGAGAACCTCATGCCTTCGCTCGCTGATTTGGATTTGCCTGAGGAGTAAAGCACCCCTCCCCCATGTAACCATCCTGTAAATCATAGCGGCGCACTCGGGTTTTACCGTGATGCGGTCGCGCCTGGCGCTGCACTGTGCTAAAGTATCCCGAACGTTCAAACGACCACGAGGGGGAACTAGAAGATGGCACATGTGCACAACTTCTCAGCTGGCCCGGCAGCGCTGCCCACAAGCGTGCTCGCCGAGATCGCCGACGAGATGATGGACTACCGCGGTTGCGGCATGTCCGTGCTCGAGATGAGTCATCGATCTAGCATGTACCAGCAGATCATCGACGACGCTGAGGCAACTCTGCGCCGCCTGCTGAGCATCCCCGACAACTACCGCGTCCTGTTTTTGCAGGGCGGCGCCACGCTGCAGTTTGCGGGCATCCCCATGAACCTCATGCGCCGCGGCCGCGCCGGCTACATCGTGACCGGCAACTTTGCCAACAAGGCATACAAAGAAGCCGCCAAGTACGGCGAGGCCGTGCTACTCGCGAGTTCCGAGGACACCAATTTCGACCGCATACCCACCATGGCCGACATCAACGCGCGCATTGCCGCCGAGACCGCGGGCGACGGGCTCGACTACGTCTACATCTGCCAGAACAACACCATCTTTGGCACCATGTACCACGAGCTGCCCAACTGTGGCGATGTGCCGCTGGTCGCCGATGTCTCGAGCTGCTTCCTGTCGCAGCCGCTCGACATTGAGCGCTACGGGCTTATTTACGCCGGCGCGCAGAAAAACGCCGGCGCTGCGGGCGTGACCGTGGTCATCGTGCGCGACGACCTCATCGCCGACGGCCCCACCTTTGCGCAGACGCCGCAGTACATGGACCTTAAGACCCAGGCCGCCAAGGGCTCCATGCTCAACACGCCCAACACCTTTGGCATCTACGTATGCGGCAAGGTGTTCCACTGGGTCGAGGAGACCGGCGGACTTGCCGCCATGGCCGAACGCAACTGGGCCAAGGCCAACCTGCTCTATGACCTGCTCGAGCACAGCGAGCTGTTCCATAGCACTACGCAGGCCGACAGCCGCTCCATCGCCAACGTCACCTTCCGCACCGGCGACGCCGAACTCGACGCGGCCTTTGTCGCAGGCGCGGCCGGGCACCAGATTCAAAACGTCAAGGGCCATCGCCTGGTGGGCGGTATGCGCGCCAGCGTCTACAACGCCGTAACCATGGAAGACGTGCAGGCACTGGCCTCGTACATGAAGGACTTCGAAGCGCAGCATAGTTTGAGCCCGCGATCTAACTAGCCCGCAGCACGCGGGCCGACCAGCCATCTCAAACCACCCTGTTTAGATCAAAACCTGCTAAGGAGTTTTTCCATGCGTAAGATTAAGACCATCGACGACATCACCAAGGACGGCAAAGTCGAGTTTGGCGAGGGCTACGAATTTGTGAGCACCGCCGAAGAGGCCGACGCGATCCTGATGCGCTCGACCGACCTGCACGGCTACGAGCTGCCCGAGGGCATCCGCGCCATCGCCCGCTGCGGTGCCGGCGTCAACAACATCCCCGTCGAGGAGTACGCCAAGAAGGGCGTCGTCGTCTTTAACTCCCCCGGCGCTAACAGCAACGCCGTTAAGGAGCTCGTCCTAGGCATGCTGGTGCTCTCGAGCCGCGGCGTGGTGCAATCGATGAACTGGGTGCGCGACAACGCCGACGACCCCGAGATTCAGGTCGATGCCGAGAAGGCCAAGAAGGCCTTTGTGGGCCGCGAGCTCAAGGGCAAGCGCATCGGCGTCATCGGCCTGGGCAACGTGGGCTCCAAGGTCGCCAACGCCTGCGTCGACCTGGGCATGGACGTTTACGGCTACGACCCGTTCATTTCCGTCGAGCACGCGTGGGTGCTGAGCCGCGAGGTGCAGCGCGTGGGCACGCTCGAGGATCTCTGCCGCGGCTGCGACTACCTCACCGTGCACGTGCCCAGCAAGGCCGACACCATCGGCATGATCAGCACCGAGCAGATTAACCTGCTGGCACCGGACGCCGTGCTCATCAACTACGCGCGCGAAACCATCATTGACGAGGACGCCGTCGACGCCGCCCTGCGCGAGGGCAAACTGAGCTGGTTTAGCTGCGACTTTGCCACGCCCAAGACCGTCAAGATGCCCAATACGTTTATCACCACGCACTCGGGCGCCGGCACTGGCGAGGCCGAGGCCAACTGCGCCGACATGGCCATCAGCGAGCTCAAGGATTACCTGGAGAACGGCAATATCGCGCACAGCGTCAACTATCCTGCCTGCAGCATGGGCAAGGCGCGCGCCGCAAGCCGCATCGCCTGCCTGCACGCCAACGTGCCCAACATGATCGGCCAGATCACGGCAATCCTGGCCAAAGACAACGCCAACGTGCAGCGTATGACCAACGAGTCCGCCGGCGAGAACGCCTACACCATGTTCGACACCGATGAGCACCTGGACAGCAGCACCATCGAGGCGCTCAAGCAGATTCCGTCGATGTATCGCGTGCGCGTGATCAAGTAGCGCCGACTGACCTGACGGGCAGCTCCCCATGTGGCCTGCCCGTCACTGACATTGAATGCCCGCGGGGGTGCCTTTCGCACGAGAGGCGCCCCCGTTTTTGTGAGCGCTCCATTAAATGCACCGAGCCGCTTCTTGGCATACAATCTGTATGTTGACCTAACTATCTGTGAGGTGCCTATGGTTGATACAGATTTTGCTTGGCGGCTTACGCAAGGGCTCGTGCGGATCGACAGTTCCGACCCAGGTGCGTATGAGGGCGAGATTGAACGCTATATCAAAGTGTTGGTTGAGGCTCAATTGGAGCGGTTGAACCATCCGGTGCTCCATGCCGTGCAGGTTGAGGAACTCGAGGTGCTGACCGGACGCCGCAATCTCATGGTCACCGTGCCCGGTTTGAGCGACGAGCCACGGCTCGTCTACATCTGCCACATGGATACAGTCACCTTGGGCGACGGCTGGGACGCGGACATTACGCCGCTCGGGGCGGTCGTGCGCGACGGCAAGCTCTACGGCCGCGGTGCCTGCGATATGAAGGGTGGCCTGGCCTGTGCCATTGCCGCACTGGTCCATACGCTCGAGCGCGTGGCGGCGGATGGCGCGCTGCCCCGCCGCGGCTTTTCGCTCATCTGCTCGGTCGACGAGGAAGACTTTATGCGAGGCTCCGAGGCAGCCATCGATGCCGGCTGGGTCGGTTCGCGCGAATGGGTGCTGGACACCGAGCCCACCGACGGACAGATCCAGGTGGCGCACAAGGGGCGTACGTGGTTCGAGATTGAAATGGCTGGCGTGACGGCGCATGCGAGCCAGCCGTGGAAGGGCGCGGATGCCGTCGCCGCCATGGCCGAGGTCGTGTGTTCGCTCCGTCGCGCATTTGCGGCGCTGCCCGCGCACAGTGAGTTGGGGCCCTCGACCATTACGTTTGGCCAGATCGAGGGCGGCTATCGTCCCTATGTGGTGCCAGACCATGCCAAGGTCTGGGTCGACATGCGCCTGACCCCGCCAACCGACACCGCAGCCGCGGTCCGGATGGTGGAGCAGGCCATTGCCGCAGCGGAGGCCGCCGTTCCCGGTTGCCATGGCAGCTACACCGTGACGGGCGACCGCCCCGCCATCGAGCGCGACCCGGTCTCTCCCCTTCTAGCTGCACTCAAGTGCGCAGCAGACGATGTAACGGGCACGGACACGACCGTCGGCTTCTTTACCGGCTACACCGACACCGCCGTCATTGCCGGCAAGACAGGTAACCACAATTGCATGAGCTACGGTCCCGGCTCGCTCGCGCTCGCCCACAAGCCCAACGAATATGTGCCCCACGCCGACATCGTTCGCTGCCAGAACGTGCTCACCGCGCTCGCCGACAACACACTCTGGAGCGCGGATAGCCAAGTTGGGGCATAATAAGCCGCGAACAAACCGACTCGCGCGTTAGGACCGCCCATGAAAGCACTTCCGTTTCCCTGCATCCGCCCGGCTCAGGACCGCGTGCTCGAAGCGCTGCCGCAGATGGGCGGCATCTTGAGCGGCAACGACGCCCTGCGCGGCGCCATTGCCGATGGCCTGATGCTCAAAGACCCGGGTGCGGCGTATTACGTGTACGAATGCTCGGGCGAGCCGGGACGCGTGACGGGTGTCGTGGCGATTTGCCCGGTTAACGTGCTGACGGGCAGCGACGAGGCTGCTGCCGAGAGCGTCGACGCACTCGCCGCTGCGCACGCGATCGCTGAACTCAAAGTTCAGCCTCGTCCCGTGTCGCTCGCCTACGAGGCCTCGCCCGTCATGGACATCATCCTGGGCGCTGCCAAAGAGGGCGCCTCGCTCTACGCCGTCACCGATCCCGCGGGCATTACGCACCGCGTGTGGGAGATCAAGCGCGAGGACGCTGTTGCCGCCATCCGTGCCATGCTCGATCAGGCGCCCGCTCCGGTGTTCGCCGGCGACTCCGCCTATGCCGCCGCGCTGGCTGGGGCATCACAGCTCCTGGCCGACGATGCCCGTGCTGCCGGCACCTACACGGGCAAAGAGCCGTTCAACTTTGCCGTAGCTGCGCTCTTCCCCGCCGCGCAGGTCAGCGGCGCCGCGCCGCAGGTTCCGACAGGTCTGCTCACGCACCAGGTCGCGCGGTTCTAGCAAAACCAGACCGCCCAGCGCAAAAATCGGCAGCTCAACAAACAGGGGGCGGAGATGCAGCAGGTACATGCATCTCCGCCCCTTTTGCGTCGAGAAGTTATGCCGGCGACCCGTGCCGCCGCGCTCGCGTTATCCGCGCTGCGGACCCGCAGTAGCCACAAGCGGTTCAAGCCCCAGCTCGCGCGCGTAATCCTCCTGCGTAAAAATCTCAATCAGCTCAAACGTACCGGCCTCGTCGTCAAACACGAAATGCAGCACCGAGCAGTTGCCCGGCACGCGATCGCGCTCGTCGGCCGCCGCACCCTTCACGTGGTCCATGAACTCCTTGATGGCCGATCCGTGGCTCACCGCGAGAACGCACTCGTGGTCCGGGCGTCGCATAAGATCGGTCAACGTCGCCACCATGCGCTCGCGCACCTGCATCTGGCCCTCGCCGCCAAACTGGCAATAGAAGTCGCGCCATGGGCGTTCGGGCATGAGCATCACGCGCTCGGCCTCAAACTCGCCAAAGAACCACTCGCGCAGACCGTCCAGGCGCTCGTGCGCCAAGCCCGGCCACAAGTTGGCGATAGTCTGCTCGGTGCGATGAAGCGTCGAGGTGTAGGCGTGGTCGGGCTCAATGCCGCGCGCACGTAAGAACATGCCGGCACGCGCCGCCTGGTCGCATCCCAGCTGCGTGAGCGGCGAGTCACTCCAACCCTGAATAATGCGCTTAAGGTTGAATATTGTCTGCCCATGACGAACCAGATACAGGTCTTTATTCATAGGGGTCCTTTCGTTCGTTACCAATCAAGGAGCGAAAACGCACCGTCGCAATAGCCAAAATGAAGCACGGCACCGTTGTCGGGTAGCTCTCCCCTGCCAGTCACATACTCAAGAAACTCCTGGCAGGAAGAGCCGTGGGAGACTGCCAGCACACAGTCGTGCTGCGGCCTGGCCATGATGTGGGACAGCGCCGCGACCATGCGCGACTGGAGCTCGCCTTCAGACTCGCCACCAAAGGCCACCGGATAATCACCCCAGGGCTGCGGCGGCATCTCGCGATTTGATGTACCCTCCAGCGAGCCCAAATGCCACTCGCGCAGGTCATCGACCAGCTCTATCGAGCGGCCCTCACCAGCAATTAGCTCAGCCGTATGCCGCGCCCGGCCCAACGGCGAGGAATACACACGGTCAAAGGTCACGCCACGCGCCTCAAACGCCGCGCGCGTCGCCAGCGCCTGCTCGCGCCCGCGCGCCGTAAGCGGCGAATCGTGCCCACCCTGCAAAATGTTCTGCACATTGAGCTCAGTCTGCCCATGCCGCACCAAATACAAATCTGCCACACGTCCTCCCCTCGCACCACCGCAAAGGGGACAGGTACCTTTGTGGTGGTTTACCGCCGGATCACACCGCGGTGACGCTCAGCTACACCAGTACGTCGGCAAGCGGGCGCTTGGGTACGTGGTGCACCTGCGCCTCGTCGCGCCAGTAATTAATTGAGCCGTCGGGGTTGGAATCGATCGCATCGATCACCTGCGTCTCGGCCGGAACGCCAAACGCCATGATCAGCTTGAGCTCATACTTATCGCTATCGAGCCCCATGGCATCGATCGCGTGGGGCGTAAAGGCCTTGAACATGCAGGCAGCCACCTCGGGCGTGGCGCTGCGGGCGGCGAGCATCATCGTCTGCGCGGCAATGCCCGTGTCGACCTCAGTAATAGGAGCGGCGGGCTTACCCGGAACGGCGCGCTCGGCAAGAATCGCGATGTAGCCGGTCGGGCGCTCGCCCTCATCGGGACCCGGCCAATCCTTGAGCGCACCGGCCCATGCAAGCTCATCAAATACACGCGCGCAGTCCTCTGCACCGCTTACCACATGAAAACGCAGACGCTGAGCATTGGCACCACAGGGAGTCAGGTGCGCCAGCTCCGCCAGCTCGAGCAAAAACTCGCGCGGCACGCGCATGGACTCGTCAAAGCGACGGCACGTGCGGGCGCAGCGAACCAACGCATCAAACGCGTCCAAGCCGAGCTTTTCGCAACCCTGCTTTGCCATCGACTCCGCGCTCGACGGCGCCGCGGGAACTGTTTCGTTCATAGGGACCCCCAATTTCGGGCAATTGTTCTTAGGAGAATCTAACCTAAAACCTAGGCAATTACATACAGCGGCGTAATGTTCTACAATTGTTGATTAATCCTCACTGGAGCGGGAACAAAAGTAACAATTCGGGAATGTGGGGCGGCAATTCGTCCTTCCCGCCCCATGCATCGGCGCCCTTGGGCGATACTTGTTGCAGCACTTTTGGCGTACGCCGCACGGAGAGCAATGAACGCGACGTGCACCGCACGGAAAGGAGACATTATGGGCATCTTTAAGAACGATGACCAAAAATCGAGCCAGTTTGGATTTGACGAGAAAAGCATGGCAGGCAAGGCCGTCAAGGCCGTGCGCTGGATTTACGCCATCACGGGCGTCTTGGCGCTCGTCGCCGGCATCGCACTGCTGTTTGCGCCCGCCAAGTCCCTCGTCTTCCTAACGACCGTCTTGGGCTTCTACTTTGTGATCACGGCCGCGATCAGGCTGTTTACCGCTGTTTTCGAGCCACTGCTGCCCA
Source organism: Collinsella sp. (assembly GCA_048189585.1). GTDB lineage: Bacteria > Actinomycetota > Coriobacteriia > Coriobacteriales > Coriobacteriaceae > Collinsella. The sequence goes on from DBEZHA010000015.1 coordinate 59,905, forward strand.
CCGGCTGGCGCGTGACGAGCATCATCTCCAACCTACTCATTATCTTGGGCGGCGTCATAATCCTGCGCAACCAGGCCTTCTCGACCGCGACGCTCACCACGATGGTGGTTATCGTGGCCGGCTTTGGCTGGATCGTCGAAGGTGTCATGTCCATTCTGGAGTCCGAGCTTTCGTCCAACCGTGCCCTCGCCATCCTGAGCGGCGCGCTCTCCATCATCGCCGGCATGTTCGTGTTTATCTATCCGCTGTGGTCGGCCAAGATGCTCGTCATCTTTAGCGGCACCGCACTGCTGGTGTTTGGCGTAACGCTGATTGTTCGCGCTATTCAATTTGGCAAACTGGTGCACTAGATGCCGCGAACGCTCTTTATTGATGCAGACGCCTGCCCGGTCACGCGCGAGTCGATTGACTGCGCGCGGCGGGCGGGCGTCGCCGTCGTTATCGCCGGCAACAGCACACAGAACCTGGAACGCCACATTCGCCGCGACGATCCGCGCGACGTCGAGCATGCGCGACGCGGATTTTGGGTCACGACGCTCGATGTGAGCGTGGGCGCCGACAGCGCCGACTTTGCCATTGTCGAACGCCTGCAGGCGGGCGACGTAGTCGTGACGCAGGACATTGGCTTGGCGAGCATGGTGCTCGGGCGCGATGCCGCCGCCATCGGCGTGCGCGGGCGCGTCTACGATAAGGCGACCATCGACATGCAACTGTTTATTCGCCACGAGGAAAAGAAGGTGCGCCGCGCCGGCGGTCGCACTCGCGGTCCGGCGGCATTTACCAGCGAAGACCGGGCCCGCTTTAAGCGCAGCCTCACCGAGCTGCTGCGCTAACCAAGGTAGATTTTTGGGCTTAGAGACCAAAGGCAGAGAGAACGATTCCCCAACCGGCGCCGATGACGTACATCATGACCAGGAACATGACGTTCTCGCGGGCACTGCGGTTGGTGCGGAACAACACCAGGTAGCCCACGCCGGCGGAGATAAGCGTGCCGGCGAGCATCGGTGCCAGCTGTAGCGCGCCCTCCAGGTACAGCTGCGTAATGACCACGCTCGCCGAGCAGTTGGGGATCAGGCCGACAAGCGCCGAACCCAGGACGGCGAGCGTCTCGTTGCCACGCAGGAACTGCTCGATCGCGGACTCGCCGAAGGTCTCGAGCACGGCGACCAGAATCAGCGTCACCAGAAAAATGAATACCGATACCTGCACGGTGTGCGAGATGGCGCTGCGAATAATCGACAGGAGGGGCGCGCTCTCGTGAGAGTGGGAGTGACCGTGGCCATCATGGTGTTCATGCTCGCCCCCATGACCGTGATCGTGTCCATGTCCGTGTTCGTACTCGTCCTCGTCTTCATCGCAACCGCAATGGTCGCGCTCGCACAGCTCATGGATGTGATCGGCGCTCACGCCCGCCTCGGCCACTTCATCAATGATGTCGCCCCCGGTATGGTCGTCGTGCGCGCAGTTCACATGAGCCGGATTGGAAGCGGTCCCCAGCACGGTACGGCGAATCGCCGCATGCGCGCGAGCGTTACGACGAAGGCCGCGGATAGCCGCGTCCACGATAAAGCCCGTGACCAGCGCGATCAGTGCCTTCGAAGCCAAAAGCATCGCCATGGTCTGCACGGGAACCTGCTCGGCAAGTAGCAGCGGCAGCATCTCGTCGGAGGTCGAAAGGAACACCGCCACCAACGTGCCCAAGGTCACGACGCGACCGGCGTACAGCGTTGCCGCCATGGCCGAAAAGCCGCACTGCGGCACCATACCCAGCAACGAGCCAACCACGGGACCCGCGGCGCCGGCGCGCTTGATGGCCCCGTTAACGCGGTCGCCCGCGACGTGCTCCAAGGTCTCGAGGGCCAGATACGTCACCAACAAAAACGGCACAAGCGAGAGCGTGTCCTTGCCGGCGTCGAGCAGAATATCAATCAGCAAATCCATGACGGATGGAACCTTTCGTGTCTTTCGGCAGCATTGTAAAAGTCCTAGCGGTCAACTAGGGTATTGTAGTTGTCCTAGGCGCGATGCCAATAGTTGCCCATGGTAAACTATCATCTCGCCACATCTCAATGAACCCGAGCCGCGCGCTGCGGCCCGTCCAAGGAGCAGTTATATGAACGTTTCACAAGCACTCGAATACGAGCGCCAGCCGTTTATTCCCATGTTTATCTATGGCGATCACGGCGCCATGGAGTCCGAGCGCCAGAAGGGCGAGGAGGCCCTTAAGGTGCTCGAAACCGAGTACTTTACCGCCGAGGGCGACCCCAGCTTCGACTTTGCCACCGTGCGCGACCTGGCTGACCGCAACCGCGACCTGTGCGACCAGATTGGCGAGGCACGCCTGCGCAACGTGACGCCCGCGACGCTTTCGCGCGGCCTGTCCGATGCCGACACCTGCGCCGCCATCGGTAAGATGCAAAAGCGCACCGCCGCGTCGGTCATGCGCGAGATCCGCGGCGACCGCGACGCGCTCGGCGTGGCCTACGCCCGCAAGCCCATCCAGGGCACCGTGCTCGGTATCGACATCGAGACCACCGGCCGTGCACCCGAGCGCGGCTATATCATCAACGTGGGCTGGGAGATCATGGATCTCACCAGCGACGCCGTGCCGCATGACGCCGAGGCACACTACTGTGGCCTGCCCGACATCTACCGCGGCGAGGATGTGCCGTTGTCGAATATCCACCACATCACCTGGGACGACATTGACAGCAAAAAGCCGTTCCGCGAGAACAAGGAATTGCAGAAGCAGCTGCTCAAGCTTATGAAGAAATACCCGTACATGGCGCATAACGCCGCGTTCGAGGACAGCTGGTTCAAAATTCATCTGGACGGTTACGCCGAGGCACGCCGCGCCGGCAAGATTATCGTCATCGACTCGCGCCAGATCTGCCGCAGCCTGGATGCCGACGTCCGCTCGCTCCCCCGCGAGTCCGCGCCCGCCGCGCTCGAGAACTGGGCCCGCCGCCGCGGCACCCTCGCCGCCGACGCCAACGAGCAGCATCTGGGCCTGGACGACACCGACCTCATGCTTCGCACGGTTCAGGCCGAGTTCAACCTCAAGAACCTGTTTGCCAAGTAGATTGCCAAGCAGAGGCGCCATTCGCGAGCAATACCTTCCGAGCCATAGCGCCTGTGCAAAAGCAATACGCCGAGGCGTCCTTTTCAAGCGACGCAATGCGGGCCGATATCCAAGTGGATATCGGCCCGTTTTTGCACGTCGCCAAGGTACCCACGTTGGCGTCGGCGACCTTATCCGCACCCACCGATGCCCTTAGCCGCCACAAGGGTCATTCGATAGCAAAATATTTCACGAATTATATTGACATATGAACATGCGCTCATATACTCGGAAGTAAGTTATATGAGCGCATGTTCATATGAAAGGATATTGCAATGAGCGGACACGATGATGAAATAAAGTCCGGCATCGACACCACCATCGTGTCCGACGTCCCCACCACTTGCTCGCCCGAGGACCTTCCCGACGAGGAGCTGCTGTACGACCTTGCCGACCTGTTCAAGGTCTTCAGCGACACCACGCGCATCAAGATCCTCTACGCCCTCATGGGCCGCGAGCTCTGCGTGGCCGACATCGCCGAGGCGACCGCGACCTCGCAGTCCGCGGTGTCGCACCAGCTGCGCACGCTCAAGCAGTCGCACCTGGTTAAATTCCGACGCGACGGGCGCAATATCCTCTACTCGCTTGCCGACGACCATGTCTACACCATGCTCAACCAAGGCATGAGCCACATCTGCGAATAGCGACCAACCACGGTACCAACGCGGCCTGCACCCAAGCCGCAAAAACAGAGAAAGGAACCCACCATGAAAAAGCAGTTCAAGCTCGACGAGATCGACTGCGCCAACTGCGCGCGCAAGCTTCAGGACGAGCTGGCTAAGCTCGAGGGCGTCAAGTCCGTTTCGGTCAACTTTATGACTCAGAAGTTGACGCTCGAGGCCGACGACGCCGAGTTCGACGAGGTCCTCGACCGCGTCGTGGAGTTTACCGCCGACGCCGAGCCGGACTGCGAGATCATTCTCTAGTCTGCGTATACGCTGACCCGCAAGGCCGCGCTTGCCGCGGCCTTTGCTCGCGAAATTATATGAGCGAGTGTTCATACATTCAAATGGGAGGTTTGAATCATGGCAGCCGCCGATCCCACAAAGAAAAAGAAGAAGCGCAAGAAGAAAGAGTCACTTGAGCACAAGCGAAATCGAATCCTGCTAGCACTGGGTATTTTTGCCGTTGTTTATGCCCTCGACGAGCTCGGCGCCCTCACTATCGCATTTGGGGAGCCCGGCAACGTCTACGCCAGCTTCGCACTGTTCCTCGTGCCGTTTTTGATTGCCGGCTACGACGTGCTCCAGAAGGCATTCAACAACATCCGCCGCGGCAAGGCCTTCGACGAGAGTTTCCTTATGGCAGTCGCAACCATCGGCGCGTTTGCCATGGTGCTCTTCCCCGATACCGACCCGCACATGGCCGAAGGCGCCGCCGTCATGCTGTTCTACCAGGTCGGCGAGCTGTTCCAGGCATACGCCGTGGGCAAGAGCCGCAAGTCGATCAGCGCCATGATGGACATCGCGCCCGACTACGCCAACGTCGAGCAACCCGACGGCACGCTCGAGCAGGTCTTCCCCGATGACATCGCCGTCGGCACCGTGATTGTGGTCAAGCCCGGCGAGCGCGTGCCTATCGACGGCGTCATCGTCGAGGGCGAAACCCAGCTCGACACCGCCGCACTCACGGGCGAGTCAGTTCCCCGCCCCGCCAAGTCCGGCGACGACATCATCAGCGGCTGCATCAACATGACGGGCCTCATCCACGTACGCACCACCAAGCCCTTTGGCGAGTCCACCGTCGCACGCGTCCTGGAGCTCGTGGAAAATGCCAGCGAAAAGAAGGCGCGCACTGAGAACTTCATCACGCGCTTTGCTCGCGTCTACACCCCCGCTGTCACCGGCGCGGCCGCGGTGCTCGCGCTCGGCGGTGGCCTGGTCACCGGCGCCTGGTCTGACTGGATTCTGCGAGGCCTGACCTTCCTGGTCGTCAGCTGCCCGTGCGCGCTCGTGATCAGCGTGCCGCTGAGCTTCTTTGGCGGCATCGGCGGCGCGTCCATGCTGGGCGTTCTCATCAAGGGTTCTAACTACCTCGAGACGCTCGCCGACGTGGACACCGTCGTCTTCGACAAAACTGGCACCCTCACCAACGGCACGTTCTCGGTCGTTGCGGTGCACCCCGAGGCCGGCTATACCGAGCAGTCGTTGCTCGAAGTCGCCGCCCTTGCGGAGTCGTTCTCCGATCATCCCATCGCGCAGTCCGTGCGCGCCGCCTACCATGGCGAGGTCGACCCCAAGCGCGTAAGCGACTCCACCAACGACGCGGGCCATGGCGTGACGGCAACCATCGACGGCAAGCACGTCGTCGTTGGCAACGCAAAAATGCTCGCCGCGACCGGAGTCGAAGCGCCCGATTGCGAGGTCGTCGGTACGATCCTTCACGTGCTGGTCGATGGCATCTATGCCGGTCACATTGTAATTGCCGACACCGTTAAGGCCGATGCCGAGCAGACGGTCCGTGACCTGCACGCCGCCGGCATCAAGCGCACCGTTATGCTCACGGGCGACCGCGAGGACGTTGCAGCGTCTGTGGCCAAGCAGCTCGGCCTCGACGAGTTCCACGCGCAGCTGCTGCCGGGCGACAAAGTCGAGCGTGTTGAAGCGCTGCTCGCGGCCGAAAACGGCAAGGGTAAGCTCGCCTTTGTGGGCGACGGCATCAACGATGCGCCCGTGCTCACCCGTGCCGATGTGGGTATTGCCATGGGCGCCATGGGGTCCGACGCCGCGATTGAGGCCGCCGACGTGGTGCTCATGGACGACAAACCGTCCAACATCGCCCGTGCCATCCGCGTGGCACGCAAGACCATGGCGATTGTCTGGCAGAACATCATCTTTGCACTGGGCGTTAAGCTGCTGATCCTTGTGCTGGCAGCGCTGGGCATCGCCAATATGTGGCTTGCCGTGTTCGGCGACGTAGGCGTGGCGATCATCGCCATCCTGAACGCCATGCGCGCGATGGGTGTCAAGAACCTGTAGCGTTCGTGGGCTGTCCGGCCGGGACCGGGCTTGGTTTTGAAAACGTCCTCGCGCATGAGGCCCGCCTTTCCTGCTCTTGCGGAGCAACGGAAAGGCGGGCCTCGCTCTGTGGAATGTTTTCAAGACCAAGCCCGGTCCCGGCCTGCGGTAACATCGCAGGCGGTTCTTGAGCATCGCTTGCTGGCAGGGTTCCTTTGCTGAAATGGACTTGGCCGAAAGGGCCGCTGGTCCCAGTCGCTGGTTCACGCTTTGCGTGAACTCCGCGCTACTGTGGGACAGTTAGGCTTCTGTTGTTGGACCCGCTACATCTTCCCGGCCCAACATCGCCCGTAGCTTCTCGAAGCTTTCCTCGCTCAGGCAGTGCTCCATGTGGCAGCCCTCTTGCGAGGCAACCTCGGGCGTTACGCCTGCGTCCTCTAGCAACCCTACAAAAAAGCAATGGCGCTCCCACATTTGACGGGCAACCTCAATACCGCGCTCTGTCAGATGAACATCTCGTTTGCCCATTTCGACATAGCCGTTGCTTTCCAGCGTCGCCATGGCCTTGGAAACGCTCGCCTTGGTTACGCCGAGGTACTCCGCAACGTCGATCGAGCGCACGATGCCCTGGCGTTCCGACAGAACGTAGATCGATTCGAGATAGTCTTCTCCGGATTCACGTAGGGCCATGGGCCGCCTTTCGCGATGATTGCTAGTTAGCCTTTGGATACTTTCCACGGCTAACTTTACCGCAAAAGTTGCCCATGTCTTACTACTTTGCCTAAAAGTTAGCCGTGTTTCACAAAACGTGCGGGACGAAAACAAAATGGGGACGCCCCGCAAGGAGTGTCCCCAGGTGCCAGGTGCCGGCCCGCAGCTACACGAGTCCAAAGTGCTTCGCGGCGTTGTAGATGCCGTCATCGTCTACGGCGGTCGTAACGTAGGTCGCTGCGGCCTTCACAGTCTCCTGCGCGTTGCCCATGGCCACACTAGTGCCCACGGCGGCAAACATCGACAGGTCGTTCTCGCCGTCGCCAAAGGCAATCGCCTCGCTCGCGTCGATGCCCAGGCGCTCCAGCGTCGCCGCCACACCCAGGTCCTTGCCGCCGTTAGCGGGAATAATGTCACAGAACAGGTCGCACCAGCGCGTGGTGAGCGAATGCGACACGGCATCGGTCACGATATGCTCGTCGTCAGGGTCCACAAAGGCGCAGAACTGGTAGACCGGTGCGTCAAAGGCGTGCTCAAACGGCTCCTCGTGGTAGACGATTCCCGCGTTGCTGCCAGCCGTCACCACGCGCTCGGACAGGCGGTTCACAAACGAGTTCTCGCCCTGCATGCACAGCGAGTCGTAGCGCCCCTGCGCCACCTGGTCCACAATCACCGCGACGTCGTCCGAATCGATCGGGCAGCTGCGGTAAACCCCCTCGGCATCAAAGCAGTGCTGGCCCGAAAGCGTAATGTACGCATCCCAGCCCAGGTCGAACAGCCAGTCCGGCATCTGGTAGGTCGGACGGCCCGTGGCGATCACGCACGCAATCCCCTGCTCGTAAAAGCTGTCGAGCACCTGCTGCGCCGACGCCGGAATCCGGTGGGTCTTAAAGCTCAGCAGCGTGCCGTCGATATCGAAAAATGCGGCTTTGATCATTCTCGCCTACTCCTCGCCCTCGAGCTTTTCGCTCGCCTCGAGCCACGCCATCTCCAGCTCGTCCATGGCAGCGTGAGCCTCGTCGATCTTTGCCTGCTGCTCGCCGAGCGCCGTGTAGTTGGTGGGATCGACTTGGGCCATTGCTGCCTCGGCCTCCTCAACGCGGGTGCGCTGCGTCTCCATCTTGCGCTCGAGCGAACTCACCTCGCGGCGGAGCTTCTGGCGCTCGGCGTTGGACAGGCCGTTGGGCTGACCGCTCGACTTGGGCTTTTCGGCCGCAGCTGCCGCGGCACCGGTGTCGAACGTGCCGGTCTTGGCGCTCGGCGCGCCCACGGGCTCGCCCTCGGCGGTAGCGTTGCACAGGCGCAGGTACTGGTCCACGCCACCGGGCATATGCGTCAGGTGGCCGTCGAGCAGCGCCCACTGCTGGTCGGTCACGCGCTCCATCAAAAAGCGGTCGTGCGTCACCAGGATCAGCGTGCCGGGCCAGCCGTCCAGCAGGTCCTCGACAATCGCGAGCATGTCGGTATCCAGGTCGTTGCCCGGCTCGTCCAGGATGAGCACGTTGGGCTCGTCCAGAATCGTCAGCAACAGCGACAGGCGACGGCGCTGGCCGCCCGAAAGATCGCCGATGCGGCTCCAGAGCTGCTGCGTCGTAAAGCCCAGACGTTCGCAGAGCTTCTCGGGCGAAGTCTCCTTGCCGTCGATGACGTAGTACTTCTTATAGTTGCCGAGCACCTCGCGGATCGTGTCGCCCATGTAGGGCTTGAGCTCCTCGAGCTGCTGCGACAGCACGCCAAAGCGCACTGTCTGGCCAATCTTCACGCGGCCGCGCGTGGGTTCAATCTTGCCCTGGATCACGTCGAGCAGCGTCGACTTACCGGCGCCGTTCTCGCCCAAAAGGCCATAGCGGTCGCCCGCACCAATGAGCCAGGTCACATCGGTGAGCACCTGCTTGGGCGCGCCGTCGGTATCGGCATAGCCGGCATCCACGTCGACCACATCGATAACCTGCTTGCCCAAGCGGCTCACGGCCAGGCGCTTGAGCTCCAGCTCGTCACGCACGGGCGGCACGTCGGCGATCAGCTCACGAGCGGCATCCACGCGAAACTTGGGCTTGGTGGAACGAGCCTGGGCACCGCGGCTCAGCCACGCGAGCTCCTTGCGCGCCATGTTGCGACGGCGCTCCTCGGTAACGGCGGCCATGCGGTCGCGCTCCACGCGCTGCAGGATGTATGCCGAATAGCCGCCCTCGAAGGGATCGACCTGGCCGTCGTGGACCTCCCACATGCTGGTGCAGACCTCGTCCAAGAACCAGCGGTCGTGCGTGACCACGAGCATGGCACCCTGGCCGCGCTGCCAGCGGGCCTTTAAGTGACGCGCGAGCCAGTTGATGGTGCGCATATCCAGGTGGTTGGTGGGCTCGTCGAGCATGAGCACGTCGTAATCGCCGATCAGCAAGCGCGCGAGGTCCACGCGACGGCGCTGACCGCCCGAAAGCTCGCCCACCGTGCCCTCCCAGGGCACATCGCTGATGAGGCCGGCGAGGATCTGGCGCGTGCGGGGGCTCGACGCCCACTCGTACTCGGGGGCGTCGCCCACAACGGCATGATGCACGGTATCAGTATCGACCAGGTTGTCCTTTTGGCCGAGCAGACCGATCGTCGTGCCGCGGCGGTGCGTCACGCGTCCGTCATCGGGCTCCAGCGTGCCGGCGAGCACGCTCAGCAGCGTCGACTTGCCGTCGCCGTTTTTACCGACAATACCAATACGGTCGCCCTCGCCCACGCCGAGCGTCACGCTATCGAAAATATGCTTGGTGGGAAACTCTAGGCTGACGGAATCGCATCCCAAAAGAATCGCCATATGCCCTGCTCCTTCGTAGAAATTCAACGTTGTCCATAATAGCAGCGAAAAGGCGGGCCGCACACGACACAAAAAGGCGGGCCATCTCCCAAAAGAGATGACCCGCCTCTCCAATCAGTCCCGTGGCAACCGTGGCCGCCGCGGGCCTCAAGCATGTCCCGGACTAGGAGAACATGCCGGTGAGGTAATCATTCAGCCGCTTATCCTTGGGCCGTTGGAAAATCTCGTCAGTCTCGTCGTACTCGACCATATCGCCCATGTAGAAGAACGCCGTGCGGTTGGACACACGCGACGCCTGCTCCATGTTGTGCGTCACGATGACGATGGCGCGCTCGGCCACAATCGATGACATGAGGTCCTCGATCGCCAGCGTCGAGATGGGGTCGAGCGCCGAGCAGGGCTCGTCAAACAGGATCACGTCGGGATTGAGCGCCAGCGTGCGCGCGATGCACAGACGCTGCTGTTGGCCGCCCGAAAGCGCGTAGGCGCTCTTGTCGAGTTTGTCCTTGACCTCGTCCCACAGCGCCGCACCACGCAGACTTTCCTCGACCATACGATCAAGCTCGTCGCGGTCGGTAATGCCGTGACGCCTGGGCGCAAACGTAATGTTGTTGCGAATGGACTTGCGAAAAGGGTTGGGCTGTTGGAATACCATGCCAATAGAGCGACGCAGCTCGTACGTGTTCTCGGTTTTGGTGTTCACGTTGCGCCCGCGGTAGTTGATCTCGCCTTCCACGCGGCAGCCGCGAATCTCGCGATTCATAAGGTTGAGGCTGCGCAAATAGGTCGACTTACCGCAGCCCGAAGGTCCGATGAGCGCCGTGATCTCGCCCTTGTGAAACTCGAGCGACGCATTGTGCAGTGCATGGTGGTCGCCATAGTACACGTTGACGTCCTTGGTGGAGAGCACGACCTCGTCGCTCACGGCCTTGCCGCTCACGCGCACGCGCTTCTCGCTCTCCCCCACGCTCGACAGGAAGTCCTGGGTCTCGGACGATGTCACTTCGGTTGCGGACGTTACATTCATCTCGCTCATTCGGCCGTCATCTTCCTTGACAGATGCTTGCCCACGATACGGGCGACTACGTTAAACAGCAGCACGCAAATCATCAGCAGCGCCGCGGTGCCCCAGACGATCTGCTGGGCCTCGGGGCTGCCCTCGCCATAGATCTTGTAAATATGCACGGCGAGCGACTCGCCGGGACGGAACACGTTCCAGGCGCAGGTGGGACTCGACAGGTTAAAGCTCAAGAAATTCAGGCGAACCGGCGAGCTCATGCCCGAGGTAAAGAGCAGTGCCGCGGCCTCACCAAACACACGGCCGGCCGAAAGCACGATGCCGGTCACGATGGCGGGCATGGCCTCGGGGATCAGGATGTGCAGCGTAGCCTCCCAGCGAGTGAGGCCCATGGCCAGGCACGCATCGCGCTGGGCCTGGGGCACATCCTCGAGCGCCTGCTGGATCACGCGCACCAGGATGGGGATGTTGAACATGGTGAGCGCGACGGCGCCGGAGATGATGGAGTACTTCCAGCCCAGCTGCACCGAGAACACCAGAAAGCCGAACATGCCGACGACGATGGAGGGCAGCGAGGACAGCGTCTCGATAGCGGTGGAGGCGATGTCGCGGATGGGTCCGTCCGGCGCGTACTCAACCAAAAAGACCGCGCCGCCCAGGCTGATGGGCACCGAGATGGCTAGGGTAATCAGCAGCAGATAGAACGAGTCGAACAGCTGGTAGAGCACGCCGCCCTGGGTTCCGTTGGCGCGCGCGGGCTGCGTGAGAAATCCCGGCTGGAACAGCGTCGAGATGCCCTCGAACAGGATATAGGCCACCATGGAAATGACGACGAGCATGACGATGGCGGCGATCGCCGTCAGCGCACCCGTGGCGATGCGGTCCTGCTTTTGGACGCGCCCGAGTCTCGCCTCGTCGATATGGATGCGCGTGCTAGCCACGAGCCTTCGCCCCCTTGCGGCCGATAAGGTGGATGATCAGGATGAAGATGAGGCTCATGCCCATCAGCAGCAGGCCGAGCGCCCACAGAACATCGTCCTGGGCCGAGCCCTCGGCATAGACCGCCATGGACGTGGTGAGCGTGGTGGTGATGGTGGACGCCGGCGACAGCAGCGACGTCGGCATGGCCTCGATGCCGCCGATAACCATGCGCACGGCGAGCGTTTCGCCAAAGGCGCGGGTCATGCCAAGGATGACCGCGGTCATGAGCGACGGCATGGCGGACTTGAGCACCACGTGCCAGATGGTCTGCCAGCGGGTGTAGCCCAGCGCGAGCGAGCCCTGACGGTAGCTGTCGGGCACGGCGCGCAGGCCATCGACCGAAAGCGTAGTCATGGTCGGCAGGATCATGACGGCCAGCACGATGGCGCCGGGCAAGATGCCCAGGCCCGTGCTCACGTGGAAAACGCTCTTCATAAGGCCGACAACCACGTGAAAACCGATCAGGCCAAAGACGACCGAGGGAATGCCGGTCAAAAGCTCAATAAGCGGCTGAAAGATCTTGGAGCCAAACTTAGGGCTAATCTCGACCGCAAAGATGGCAGAGCCGATGGCGATGGGCAATGCGATGAGCGTGGAGAGTACCATGACCGCAAATGAGGTGACGATCAGGGGCAGGGCGCCGGTGTAGGGCAGGCCGTTATCGGCCGTGTTGGCTAGGTCCCACTTGGTGCCGGTGAAGAACTCGACGGCCGAAACGCCGTCCTTGAGAAAAGCCGAGAGGCCCTTTTGGGCGACCATAAAGATGAGCGCGGCAACGACAAGCGTCACGAGCGCTACGCACGCGCCCGTGACGCCCAGGCCCACGTTCTCAAGGTCGCGCTTTGGCAGCTGTTTTGCCATTGCAAACCTTTCCGGGGCGATTACTTATTTAGTGGAGACCTTGCCGCTGGCGTCCTTGACGACCTTCATGGCAGAGACGGGGATAAAGCCCTGCTCCTCGACGAGCTTGCCCTGGACGTCATCGGAAAGCATGAACTCCAGGAAGGCCTTGGTGGCCTCGTCGGCATCCTTAGCGCAGTACATGTGCTCGGTAGCCCAGATCTTGAAGGAGTCGTCGGTGACGTTTGCGCTCTTGGGCTCCACGCCCTCGACCTTGACAGCGTTGAACTTGGAGTCATCGAAGTGCGAGAAGTCAAGGTAGGAGATGGCGTTGTCGGTGCTGCCCATCTGAGTCTGGACATCGCCGGACTTGTCGAGCTCGGCATCGCCCTTAAAGTCGACGGCCTCGTCGCCAAAGACGGCGGCCTCGAAGGTGGCGCGGGTGCCGGAGCCGGCCTTGCGGTTGAGAACGACGATCTTGGCGTCGTCGCCGCCGACCTCCTTCCAGTTGGTGATCTGGCCGGAGAAGATGCCCTTGAGCTGCTCGAGGGACAGGTCGTCGACCGTCACGTTCTTGGAGACGACGGGACCCATGCCCACGACGGCGACCTCGTGGTCGACGAGGTTCTTGACCTGGTCGGCCTCCAGCTTGGTCTCGGCGAAGACGTCAGAGTTACCGATGGTGACGGTACCGGCGGCGACAGCGGTCAGGCCCTTGCCCGAGCCGTTGCCCGAGCCGGAGACGGAGACGTCGGGGTTGGCATCCATGAACTTCTCGGCAGCAGCCTCGACGAGGGCCTGGAACGAGGAGGCGCCGTCGTAGGTCACCTCGCCGGAGACGGACTCGGCAGCAGCGGCGCTACCCTTGTCGGCGGCGTCGGACGCGCCGGAGCCGCCGCAACCAACGAGACCGAGACCGACGATGCTGGCAAGACCACCAGCGAGGCCGAGGAACTGACGACGAGAATAAGCCTGATCGAGCATGATCTTCCTTTCATACATGCGAATCGCGGGCACCCTGCCCGCTTTGCTGTTTGGAAAGATACGGCCCCGACCGGGGAACGTCCGCGCCAACTGCGGTTTCTTACGGGCATCTGATAGACCCTTACCGCAAGCGCGACTCGGCTTTACAAACGAATAACAAACCCGCCGCCAAACATGACCCGCCTTTTACACCGATAAAAAGAAGTTGCGGTGAAATAGTTCCTGTTTGGCTGTCAGGCAGCCGATTCTAGGAACTATTCCACCGCAACTTAGATTGGCAAAACGCCGCAACCTTAAAGCTCGAGCTCGTTGAGCCTTAAGATCGCAACAATATAGATCTTGAGCGCTTGCTTGAGCTGCTCCTCGTTAGCGCACTCGTTGGGGCCGTGCATCTGGCCGCCCCATGCGGGCAGCTCCAGGCCGGTCTCCTCGGGGCCAAACGATACGGCGCGGGCAAAGTTGCGCGCGTACGTGCCGCCGCCCATGGCAAAGGGCTCGGCATGCTTGCCCGTAAACTCGTTGTAGGTATCGATAAGCGCCTTCACGGCCGGATCGTCGGCAGAGACTGAGAACGGCACCTTGGCACGACCCACGCGACACGTCACACCAAAGCGGCCCACGAGCGGCTCGAGCTGCTCGCAGATGGTATCGGCACTGGTGCTATCGGGGAAACGCACGTCAATGACCTGCTCGATGTGGCCATCCGCCACACGGATGACGCCGGGGTTGCAGGTGAGCGGGCCAAACGCGGGGCTCGTCGCGTCGATGCCCAGGCCGCGGCCATAGGCGTCCGCATGCACAAAAGCCAAAAACTTGACACACTCGTGCTCGGCAGGCGTCAGCAGGCGCTCGCCACGGGCACCAAACGCGTCCTCGGCCTCGCGCAGATACGCCACGATAAGGCCGACGGCATTGATCGTTCCCTCGGGCATCGAGGCGTGACCGCCAATACCGTGGGCAAAAATCTGCGCATGCCCGTTATCGAGCGTCGTGATCTCCAGGCGGTCGGCGTTCTCGACCGGTGCCGGCAGCTCATCGGCGGCAATCGCGAGTTCGCAGATAGACTGCGACGGAATGGCGTTGCTCGCCTCGGCACCGCTCCAGGACACGATGCGCCCGCCGTCGATCTTGGGGCTCACAAACGTCGCCCCAAACTGGCCCTTCTCGGCATTGCAAACCGGGAACTCGGCATCGGGCGTAAACAGGAAATCGGGGTCTGCGTGGTTCTCCAGATAATGGTGAACGTCGGACATGCCCACTTCCTCATCGCAGCCCAGCAGCGCGCGGAAGGTATAGCGCGGCACAATGCCGTGCCTGAGCAGATAAGCACCAGCGTAGAGCGACAGCACCGCCGGGCCCTTGTCGTCGATCACGCCGCGACCGAGCAGCCAGCCCTCGCGACGCTCCATCGCAAACGGGTCGGTGTTCCAACCGGGGCCGGCAGGCACCACGTCCACATGGCAGATGGTCGCAAGCTGCTTATCGCCGCGCCCCGGGATATCGGCGATGCCCACATAACCCTCGTCATCGCTCGTCTGATAGCCGAGCTTTTGCGCAATGCCGAGCGCGCAATCGAGCGCATCACGGACCGGGCGGCCAAACGGCGCACCGAGCTCCGCATTGGCAGCAACGGCCACGGACGGATAGCTCACCAGCTGTTCGATATCGGCAACGACATCTTCCCAGACCTCGTCGACATACTCGGTAACGCTCTGCTCCACCTGATTCATGGACGACCTCCTTACCAATGAGCGACGGATACGCCCGCCCCTCACATTACGTCTATTAGATAGCGAAAAGTTTAGCAAGCTCGGCCACCGAGTGCACCACTGCATCGGCGCCCGCTGCCTCGTGCTCCCCCGGCGCCGCCGCACCCGAATAAATGCCGATGCACGGCACGCTCATCGCGTGCGCGCCTTCCACGTCGTTAAAGCGATCGCCGATCATCACGGCATCGCCCGCCGTCGCACCGAGCGCCGCCAGGGCATCGCGAACCGAATCGGCCTTGGTCTCGCGCCCCTGCGACGGATTCATGCCGACCACCGCCTCAAACTGAGAAAGCCCCAGCTCATGCACCATGTCAATGCACTTTGCTTCCATGCGAGACGTCGCGACCGCCATGCGATGCCCCTGCGCGGCAAGGCCATCGAGCAGCTCGGGGATTCCGTCGAACACGGGATACTCTTCAGGTCCCAGCTCATCAAAAAAGGCACGGTACTCGTCAGCCACCACAAGCGACTCCTCGCGGGAGAAGCCATAAAAGTCGTGAAAGCTCTTCCACAGGGGCGGCCCGATCATGCGGCGCAGGTCACCCATCTGCGCCTCCGAAAACCCGCGCGCGGCCAACGTCTTGCGCGTCGAGGTCATCACCGCCCGACCCGTATCGGCCACCGTGCCATCAAAATCAAACAGCACGACCGGCCGCTTGCATATCTCCAGCGCCTCCATCGGCATCCCTCTTCCCCAGTTGACGATTTCCACACCGACACTTCAAACTGTTGACTATTCAACAATTGAACCTAGAAATGTGGAACGACTCCACTATACTTGTCGCACTTTGCTCTCAGAAGGCGGCGCCGTCGCGCCCCAACGAAAGGTGCAATTATGTCTTTTGCCATCATAACCGACTCCACGTCGGACATCTCCCCCGCCCGCGCCCAAGAGCTCGGCATTTACGTGATTCCGCTGCATGTGATTATCGAGGGCGAGGACCTGCTCGACCAGGTGCAGATTACCGCCCAAGAGTACGTCGCCCGCATGGCCGGCTCCGAGCAGCTGCCGCACACCTCGCAGCCGAGTGCCGGCGAGTTCAAGGAACTCTTTGACCGCGTGCGCGCCGACGGCCACGATAGCGCCATCTTTATCTCGCTGTGCAGCGAGTGGTCCGCCTGCTATGCCAACGCCAGCCTGACGGCCGAAACGCACGAGCTCGACGTGCGCTGCATCGACTCGCGCACCGGCTCGGGCGCCGAGGGCCTGCTGGTGGAGTACGCGCTGGCCATGCGCGAGGACGGCCGCAGCCTGGACGAGACCGAGGCGCAGATCCGCGCGACGCTGCCCGACGCCCATCTGCTGCTGATTCCGCGCACACTCGAGAACCTGGTCAAGAACGGCCGCGCGCCCAAGCTCGCCGGCCAGCTCACGCAAATGCTCAACATTCGCCTGGCCGTTTCGCCGGAGTGGAAATCGGGCGAGATCAAGGCCATAAAAAAGGGCCGCGGTGCCAAGCGCATCGTTACCAACACCATGGCCGATTGCCTCGCATTTTTGGCCGAGTATCCGGGCTCCAGCGTGCGCGTGCTCACGACCGGCGCCGCCGAGGAGCAGGAGCTTGTCAACGAGGCACTCGCGGGTCAGGATTACGTAGACGCCGGCACCGGCCCCATCGGCTGCACCATCGCCACCCACGTAGGCGTCGATGCCATCGCCATCAGCTACTGCCCCCGCTACCAGCCAACTCACTAGGGACGCCCACATCACTTGCGGTGAAATAGGGACTGTATTTGGCGTATGGCCACAAATCAATCCCTATTTCACCGCAACTTCTTTTGCTGAGCCATCCATATACAAGATATGCAGACGATCGGCGCATTCCCAGCTGTTTGGGGGAGCTTCGACTAGCCCCTAGCTGTACCCGGTGGGCAAAAAATGGCAAATATGAGTACTGTCATAAATTTAG
Organism: Collinsella sp.; assembly: GCA_048189585.1. Taxonomy (GTDB): domain Bacteria; phylum Actinomycetota; class Coriobacteriia; order Coriobacteriales; family Coriobacteriaceae; genus Collinsella. The sequence continues at coordinate 76,999 of DBEZHA010000015.1, forward strand.
TAACAGCAAAATTTCGCTGAATTGCCCGCTCCCACCGATTTCAAGCTCCATAAAGCCCCGAATTGTCGTGTTTAGGGGGGGGTGAATATATTAAAACTCAGTCAATTGGTCTTAGATACTTCTCAAATGATATGAGACTAACCGAGCAACAGTACTCATATTTGCCATTTTTGCCCACCGGGTCTGAATGTCCGCTCTTTACGCCTCCGGCTACCCATATGACCGCAAACCCTGATTATCAAGGGCCGTCGCGCGCCTTGGTATCGACCAAAAGCCGCTCGCAGAATAATCCCTTGCCATTAGCAAACTTGAATCGAAATTACATATCCCAAAAAGCCGTAATGCCGTACCCTCGTCTCAACAACTCCAATACAAGGACGGCATTCAAATGGGCAACGCCATGCATCAATACGCCCTCTTTGGGACCGCACAATTTAAATACGATCAGACGATCACACATATATCGGACCAACACCGACAAATCGTCATTTGCAACAACGGTTCAGACGTACGCTACGCAACGCTAGAAGAGTGGGAAGAAGCTGGCGCTTTGTTCGATGAACGAGCGCAAATCGAGGGCATCGTCACCAGCGCGAGCCCAGCACGCGATAAACTCGAGCTCTTTCGCAGTCTCTTTACCGGGCGCAAAGATGTTTACGCTCATGGATATCGCAGAAAGGACGGGGGCATTGGCTATACGCCTGCTTGTGCTAATGAGTGGGAGCCAGGAATTTGCCCCAAAGCAGCCCATCAAAGAGTTAAATGTGTAGAATGCAGCAATCGCGTCTTCCCGGAATTAAGCGATGCCGCAATCATTGCTCACTTTAAAGGCAACGATGACCGGTTCCGCGATGTCCTCGGGCAATATGTTCTCGATAGGAACTGCAACACGAAAGTTCTCGTCATCGATTTTGACAAAGCGGACTGGAAAGAGGCAACAAATGCCGTACGGCTTGTTGCAATACGACGGGGCATTAACGCCGCCGTTGAGCGCTCAAGGTCCGGCAACGGCGCCCACATCTGGTTTTTCTTCCTCGAGCCAATCAGCGCAAAGGCTGCCCGAGAGTTTGGAAGTTGCCTCATAACCGAAGCTGCGGCGCATAATAAGACAATCACGTTCGAGGCCTTTGATCGAATGCTACCCGCTCAGGCCACTATTCCCGATGGAGGCTTCGGAAACCTCATCGCACTCCCCTTTCAAGGCAAGGCGCAACGTGAAGGAAATAGTGTATTTGTAGACGAACAATTCAAGCCCTTTCCCGACCAATGGCTCTATCTATCACAAGTCCAGCTGATTCCGCGCTCGACGGTGCAAGATCTGATTGAGGCCCCTGGAAACAACCCACACGGACCAGCAACAACTACGGTGGCAAACAAGGGCAAACGGTATGCCCAAAGACCACGAAAGCGACTACCACTCACATCGCGGGACTTTCCCTCATCGCTGCCCGTTATTCAAGCCGATATGCTGTACATTCCCGAGAAGTCTCTGAGTCCAGCAGCTCAAATGGAAATCCGCGGACTTGCGACATTTGCCAATCCGGCATTCTATCGCGCGCAGTCCATGCATCAATCAGTATTCGGCAAACCGCGACTCATAGACCTTAGCGAACTGAGAGATGGTCATGTTGCAATTCCCCGGGGCTGCAAAACTCAACTTGAGCAGCTAGTTCAAGAGACCGGCGTTACCGCCCACTATTCAGACGAGCGCAAATCGGGTAATCCGATTGTTATGGCATTTAAAGGAGTCCTTCGCCCTGAGCAGCAAATCGCCGCTGATCAGATGCTCATATACGAAGACGGAATCATGTCCGCACCGACAGGCTTCGGTAAAACAGTCGTCGGAGCTTATCTTATTGCATCCATTGGTCTTCCAACGCTCGTCATCGTTCCCAAAACCGCACTCATAACCCAATGGAAATCCCAGCTCGAGCGATTTATCGACATTACGGACAACAGGGAGCCCGTCCGAACCCCAAAAGGACGAATCAGCAAAAGGCAGCCTCCGGTCATCGGACAAATAGGAGGAGGCAAAATGGCCGTAAGCGGCCTCGTCGACATCGCTTCGTTCCAGTCGTTATCTGGCAAAGACCGCCAAACCGGAGAGCCGATAGTTAAGGGCCTTGTTCGTAATTACGGCCTCATTATCTGCGACGAATGCCACCATGCCGCCGCACCACAGCTCGAGCTTATTCTCAAGTCCGCCCCGGCCAAATACGTATACGGCCTTTCTGCGACGCCCGAACGATCCGACGGCCTTACGCGGGCGCTCTCCATGCTCTGCGGCCCGCTCCGTTATGTTATCGATCCAAAAGCGCAAGCGATTCAGCAGGGCATCCAGCGCATCGTACGGCCTCGTTTTACTGGAATTCGACTACCCGCCTACGAGCCAGGTGCAAACTTCAATCAGATTCTCGACCTGCTGTGCACGCATGCAGCTAGAAACGAATTGATTGTCAACGACGCTATTGAAGCTGCGTCAAACGGCCGGCATCCGCTCGTGCTGACTAAAAGGAAAAAGCATGCCGAGGAGCTGTTCGGGATGCTCAAAAACCAAGGACACGAACCCGTTCTCCTGACCGGGGAAATCGACGCCAAAGAAAGAAAAACGATACTGAGCAGTCTTCCCCGCTTCGAGCATGAACATCGAATCATCGTCGCCACCGAAAGCCTTTTGGGCGAGGGCTTCGATCTGTCCTACCTTGACACTCTACTCATTGCCACGCCGATATCGTGGGACGGCAGCATCACACAGCAGGCAGGCAGGCTCCATAGAAGCCACGAGGGCAAGCGACGGGTTGAGATATTCGACTACGTTGATTTATCTATACCCATGCTCGCCCGCATGTACCAGAAGAGACTCAAGACCTACGCCAAGCTCGGGTACGAAGTCTACGTGACCGGAGGCAGCGAGCAGTCCGATCAAAACATTCTCATAGAACCGGCTAATGCCGTAGAGACTCTGGTTGAAGACATCGTTGGCGCCGCCAAGAGTATCTTCATTGCCGCGCCCTACGCATCCGCCGCCTGCCTCGCAAAGCTCGGCGATGCAATCAAAGGTGCCACTGCCCGAGGGATTGCTCTTGAGTTTTTCATTGCCTCGACTCCGCGCGAAGATGCAAGCGAGACTTTGGCAGAAATGAACGTCGAGCATGCCATTAGAGCAGAAGGACGTTTGTGTGCAGCGATAATTGACGAAGAAACTATCTGGTACGGAACGATCCCGCTACTAGCTTTCCCCAAGAAAGAAGACTGCAGCATCAGGTTCAAAAACAGCGAGATCGCAGCGGAGCTCTTAGACGAAATCAACCACAAGGGAAAGCCAGATGCCACGTCAACAGGCAGGACATCCCCACCATTTGCGGTGGAATAGGGACTGTTTTTTGGCGTATCAGCCGCCAATCAATCCCTATTCCACCGCAAGTTAAAAGCGAGTGGCTAGCTCAGTGGGCCCTGGAACAGTTCCTCATGCGAGCCCATTCTGACCAGTCGGATCACAGGATTAGTCTTATGGGGAAGATAAAGAACGACCACATCGACCAAGCCATCGGATAGATGGAAATCGATGTGGCCGTTGTAGTTGCCGCCCGGGTTTGAAAGCTCATGGGCGCCATATTCCGCGGGAAGCGAGCCGTGAGCTGCAAGCTCTGCGACCGCCGCCCTAAACTCGGTTTTTAGCTGCGGATGGATGCGCATCGTCCGTTTGTAATCCGCCTTAAACTGAGCCTCGACTTTAATCTCAAACAGCGCTAGTCCTCATCGAGGAACGATATAAGCTCATCAGCGTTATTGAATGACGGGCTGTCGTCCGTCAAAATCCCCAACTCATGAGCCTCGGCGATCACCATGGCGCGTCTCGTCGCCTCGTTGGGCACCTCTGCCCTTCCTACGATCTCAAAAGGAATCTTTCGCTGATTTACCAGCTGCCGAACAGCAAGGTTGAGATACGAATTGAGACTTAGACCAACCGTATCCAAGAACTCAGTCGCCTGCTCCTTGAGCCCCTCTTCGATGCGAACCGTCGTAGGCTTAACCGTTGCAGTGGACATACGCGACCTCCTCGCCTCGTCTTTTGCATCAGTATACCCAATTTAGATGGCAGACTGATGTTAAATAGCATCAGTCTGCCATTCACAATACTACAACGACAGGCACGCTCGCCCTATATCAACCCGCTCAGGGCGATGTCGACGGCCTCGTTGAGGTCGTCGGTGATGTGGACGAGGTCTGGATCGAGCGGGCTAATCATGCCGGCATCCATCACCGGGCCGTTGAGCCAGTCGAACAGGCCTTGCCAGTACCCGCTGCCCACCAGTACGAGCGGCATGCGCTTGACCTTGTGCGTCTGCACCAGCGTGAGCACCTCGAACATCTCGTCGAGCGTGCCGAAACCGCCGGGGAACACGATGGCACCCGAGCTGTACTTAACGAACATGGTCTTACGCACAAAGAAGTAGCGGAAGTCCATACCCAGGTTCACGTATTTGTTGAGCCCCTGCTCGTGCGGAAGCTCGATACCCAAGCCGACCGACTTGCCGTTGGCACTCGCCGCCCCCCTGTTGGCCGCCTCCATAATGCCGGGGCCGCCGCCGGTGATAACCGCCACGCCGCGCTGCGCGATCTTGCGGCCGACCGTGCGCGCCGCCTTGTAGAGCGGATCGGTCTTGGGCGTGCGGGCACTGCCGAAGATGGTCACCGCGGGCCCGAGCTCGGCAAGCGCGCCAAAGCCATCGACGAATTCTGCCTGAATACGAAGGACGCGCCACGGATCGGCATGCAACCAGTCGGTTGAATCTTCGGGCGCCAGCAGGTTGGCGTAGGTGTTGTCCTTAGGAATCATGGGGCCGCGCATGACCACGGGGCCGCGGCGGTACGTCTCGTCGTAGGCGGGCTCGCCCTCGACGTTCTCATTCTTAATCATGGGTGCTCCTATCGAAAATAGAAACGGGCGGGATCGACGCCATGCGCCAAACACCCGCCCGAACATCAACTATTCGGTATGGTACCCACGATGCATAAAGTGCTTGCAAGCTATCGGTCAGCGGTCGCGCAGACGGTGTTAGTGAACGCGACGACCGATCGCCGCTTGGCCTTTACCGTTGCTCACGCCTCGCAAGCGCATCCGCAGCTCTTAGTAATCCACCGCCGCAGGGCTGTTCATCCAGTCGCTCACGAACGCACCGTAGCGGCCCTCGATAATGGCCTGGCGGGCACGCTGCATAAGGTTGAGCAGGTAGTAGATGTTGTGCATCGACAGCAGAATGCCGCCGAGCATCTCCTTCTGCGTGACCATGTGACGGATGAGCGCACGGCTGTAGCCGCCCGTGCACACCGGGCAGGTGCAGGTGGGATCGATGGGACCGTCGTCGTGCGCAAAGCGCGCGTTACGGAAGTTGAGGCGACCCTCGCTCGAAAACGCTGTGCCCATGCGGCCGGTACGCGTCGGCAGCACGCAGTCGAACATGTCGATGCCCACGCCAACGCCGCGCACGAGCGTGGTAGGGTTGCCGACGCCCATCAGGTAGCGCGGCTTGTGCTTGGGCATGTACTCGCTTACGAGCGGTGCCAGGGTCTCGAACATGGTCTCGTGGTCCTCGCCCACCGAGTAGCCGCCAATGCCGTAACCGGGGAAGTCGCCGCACTCCTCCAGATGGCGCAGCGAGCGCAGGCGCAGATCTAGGTGCATGCCGCCCTGAACAATGCCAAAGAGCGCCTGGTCGTCGCGGTTATGCGCCTTATAGCAGCGCTCGGCCCACATACTCGACAGCTCAACGGCGCGCTCAACGTAGGCGCGCGTGGCGGGATAGCCCGGGCACTGATCAAGCTGCATGCAGATGTCGGAGCCGAGCTTCATGGCGATTTCCATGTTGTCCTCGGGCGTCCAGAACACGTGGCGACCGTCGTAATCGTTGACGATAAAGCGCACGCCCTCGTCGGTGAGCTTGACGGCGTCGTTGTGGCTGAACACCTGGAAACCGCCCGAGTCGGTGAGGATAGGACCGTGCCAGTTCATAAACTTGTGCAGGCCGCCCAGCTCGGCGATAGTGTCCTCGCCGGGACGCATGGACAGATGATAGGTATTGGCAAGCACGATCTGGGCGCCGAGCTGTTTGACGGTCTCGGTAGGAATGCCCTTGACGTTTGCCTTGGTGCCCACGGGCATGAAGATTGGCGTCTCGATGTCGCCGTGCGGGGTGTGCAGCACGCCGGCACGCGCATGCGTCGTCGGGTCCTCGGCGATCAGGTCGAATTTAAAAAGGTTCTGGTCCATAAACTGGAACTCCTTGGTTGCGGTTCATACGCAGACCATTATACGGGCAACCAGCAAACCGCACCGACTCGACAGAAACTGATGCATTAAACGACTAGTCGTCGAGGACAATCTTCAGCGCCATCTTGCAAAGAAATGTCCCAATCTGCCGGCACTTAGGGACTGTCCCCAAGTGCCGGCAAGAGTGTCCCTTATAGCTAGTCATTTAAGAACGTCCCCAACGACTACGAGATCATCTCCAACAGCCAAGGCAACGCCGATGCTCTGGCGACGTCAGCGAGCGGTCGCCAGGGCGAACAAATTGGCATGAAAAGAGGGCGGCATAGACCTTCTGGTCATGCCGCCCTCTTTGAATGACAAGTTGTCGCCCTGGTGACCGCGCAGCGTCGAGCCGTTACGCGGTTTGGTAAAACCGCGTAACCCCTACGGCCGCTGGCCCATGCCACCCTCGAGGGTGACGGTCTCGCCGTTCATGTACTTAAAGTCGGGACCGCAGAGCTGAACGACCACGCGGCCGATTTCCTTCTCGACGTCGCCGTAGTGACCCGCCGGCGGCATATGGACGTTGGCCTTGAACGCCTCGGGATAGGCATCCTGGAAGTTCTCGAGCGCAGCGGTCCAAGCAAGCGGGCACACGATGTTGACGTTGATGCCGTCCTTGCCCCACTCGTTGGCGGCAACGCGGGTCAGGCCGCGGATGCCCTCCTTGGCAGCGGCATAGCTGCACTGGCCGTAGTTGCCAAACAGGCCGGCGCCCGAGGCAAAGTTGACCACGGAGCCCTTGGTCTCCTTCAGGTGCGGATAGGCCTTCTGCATGTACAGATAGGTAGCATACAGACCGGAGTAAATGGCCAGGTTAAACTGGTCCATGGTGTGATCGGCGATGGTCACGCCCGAGGCGCTGGCCTGAGCATTGTTGACGACGGCGTCGATGCGGCCGAACTCCTCAATGGCCTTGTCGATGACGTTCTGGACGACGACCTCGTTGTCCTGACCAGCCGAGACATCGGCCTGAACAGGCAGAACCTTGACGCCGTACTCGGCCTCGAGGGATTCCTTGGCAGCCTCGAGCTTGGCAACGTTGCGACCGGTGATGACGAGGTTCGCGCCCTCCTTGGCAAATGCGATATCGATGCCGTAGCCGATGGAACCAGCGGAGCCGTCCTTAAGCGTGGCCTTGCCGCCGCCGGTGACGATCACGGTCTTACCAGTGAAAAGTCCCATACAAAGTCCTTTCAAATCGCGACGGGCACGCCCGCCAACTGCGCGCATCCAACTTCACGCGCCAAAAGCTGAAATGCAACTTTAGCTTCTTCAAGTGAATAATAAAGCCCATGGCAGGCGAACGGCGCAACGTCTTTCGGCGAAGGGAATGTCAAGTAAAAATTGAATAGAACGGCCGAGTTTTTGTTAACGCGACGAGCCATCGAACACGTTTTGAAACTTTGCTGCGGCGCGCGGGATGTCGGCGCGAGACTTTATCATAGGGTGACAAACAACGATGAGGAGCACATGCCTATGACAGACGAGCTGGACCCCCAGACTCAACAGCATATTGATGATCCCGCAGACGTCACCGCAGATACTGACGCTGTGACCTGCGATGGTATCGACATCGACGACCCCATCTTGGACGAAAGCGCTGCGGCGGAAACCCCCGAAACAGAAAACGCCGATGAGCAAAACGACGATGCGCCCGCTCAGGACGACGCCCCTGTACAGGACGACGCCCCGCAAGCAGCGGGCCCCATCGAAGTGTCTTCGGAAGAAGAGCTCGATGCCGTCATGGACTCCATGATGGATGCTGTCAAAGCGATGAAAGACGCCGTCGCCGATGCCGATATCGATGCCGAGGAAGAGGAGGCCGCCGAGGCGGCCTCGACCTTTGTGCCCGGCGAGACTCCGGTTGCCGACCAGGGCAGCACCATGCCCTCGTTTCTGCAGCTCGAGCACCCCACGATTGGCGCCGATGCGGTCGATCCGCACGCAGCAGGCTTTTCTGTGGTTGAGGGCGGTACCGGCAATATCGCCGCGCCGCAGGCTGCCGATGCGGACGCCGCCGACACCGCTCGCCCGACCGCCCCGCACTCCCCCGCCGCGAGCCGCGATCTGGGGACCGCTGTCTCGAACACTGCGAACGCCGTGGGCACCTTTATCGCCCAGGGCGCCTCGGCCATGCGCGAGATGAATGCCGCGAAAAAGGCACTTGCCGATGCCCGCGCCCACCTGGCCGAACTTGAGCAGCGCATTGCCGATCAGGCCGAGGAACTCGAGACGCGCCAGGATATCGCAGGCCGCTACGACCAGATCGTCGCCGACCAGCGCCAGGCGATCGCCACGGCGCAAAAGACCGCTGCGGCAGCCGAAATCGATCGCGATGTCCATGCTTCCAAAGTAGCAGAGCTCAAGGGTCAGCTCGAACAAATGAAAACAGAGGATGACGCGACCGAGCTCCGCCTGAAGGCCGCGCTCGATGCCGTGGAGGCCCGCGAGACGAGCTCGCGCGAGACCGGCAACCGCCTCGTTCGCCGTCTTGAGGATTCCAAGCGCATCCGCGACAAGGTACAGGCCGAGCGAGACGCCGGCATTGCCGCCGCACAACAAACCGTCGACGCCACGCGCGCCCAGCTCGAGACACTGCGTCATGAGTATGCCGAGCTGCAACGCAATCCCTCGGCAAATCCCGCCAACTATACGGTGCGCACCAGCGAGCTCTCGATGCAGATCTCCGACACGGCAGATGCCCTGCGTAAAGCCGAAGAAGATGTCCCGCGTATCACCGCCGACCTTGAGCACTCGCTTGCCGCAGCCGAGCAGGCCGTCGAACAGGCGCAGGCCCCCATTGCCGAAGCCAAACGCGCGCACCAAGCCGTGACGGCAGAGGCCGATGCCGCGCGCGACGAGCTGCAGACTGCAAAAACCGCCGCCGCAACGCGCCAGCGCGAACTGCGCGAGAAGATCGCCGCCGAGGACAAGGCACGCCGCGACCAAGAGCAGAGCATCGCCAACGCCCAAGCAGATGCCGCACATGCGCAGTCGATCATCGAACAGGCGACCGAAGTACACGACCACCCAGAGATCACTGAGTCGCTTGCAGGATCCTTGGCCCGAGACAAAGCCGAACACGCCGAGACCGAGCGAGAGGTTACCCAGCTCGAAGCCACCGAGGACGCGGTGCGCGAGCGTACCCGCGACTCACGCATCAAATTCACCGGCGCCATCGTCTGCATCGTCGCCGCAATCCTGGTGATCATCCTGATCTGGCTGTTCGCGAGCAAGTAAACCAGCCGCCAAAAAACGCTCAACGCAGTTGCGGTGAGATAGTTCCTGCCTAGCCCTCAAAAAGCCAATTCAAGAACTATCTCACCGCAACTTATTAGATTGATGCAAGGTAGTCATTGGGGACGTTCTTAAACGACCAGTCGAACAAGAACGTCCCCAATGACTACATCGACAACCAAAGAAATGCCGATGTTATGGCAGAGTCAGCGAGCGGGCCGCATTTGAGACAAGGTGACGTGAAACGAAAGGGCGCTGACCTTCTGGTCGCGCCCTTGAAGTTGAACGTCAGATTGTCCAAATGCGGCCCGCGCAGCGTCGAGCAGTTACGCGGTTCGTAGAACCGCGTAACTAACAAATGAGCATCGCGTCGCCAAAGCTGAAGAAGCGGTAGCGCTCCTCGATGGCAGCGGCGTAGGCATCCATGATCTGGTCGCGGGTGGCAAGCGCGCTCACGAGCATCATGAGCGTGGAGCGCGGCACATGGAAGTTCGTGATCAGCGCGTCGACCACGTGATAGGTCGAGCCGGGCATGAGGTAAAGCTGCGTCGTGGCGTTCTCGCGCACCACGATGTCACCGCGGCCAAGCGTATCGGCCCCGTCCTCGCGGCCTTCAAAATAGCGCGCCGTCACGGCCGGATCGGACACCGGCGCGTCCGTGTCAAACGCGCTCTCGAGCGAGCGCACCGCGGTAGTGCCGACGGCGATCACACGATGACCCTCGGCCTTGGCCTTATGCACGGCGTCGACAACCTCCTGCGACACGTGGTAGCGCTCGGTGTGCATGACGTGCTGCGTGGGGTCGTCCTCCTCCACCAAGCGGAAGGTATCGATGCCCACCTCGAGCTCGACGGCGGCAAACTTGGCACCCTTGGCCTCGATAGCGGCCATGAGCTCAGGAGTAAAATGCAGGCCCGCCGTGGGAGCGGCAGCCGAGTGCTCCTCCTTCATGGCGTACACGGTCTGATATTTCTCGGGATCGCCCTCGTAATCGGTAATGTAGGGCGGCAGCGGCACGTGACCGGCAGCATGGATGGCCTCGTCGAGCGTACGCGGGTCGCCGGCGGCATTGCAACCGGCCGGCTCAAAACGCACCAGGCGGCCGCCGCGACTATCGGTGACAAAGTCGACGACCTCGGCCGTCAGCACCACGGGAGCCCCCTCGGGCGCATGAGCGCCACCGGCGCGATACTCAATCTGAGCACCGGGCTTCAGGCGCTTACCCGGCTTGACCAAGCACTCCCAGACATGGCCCAGCGGATCCACATCCTCGCGACGCTTGAGCAGCAGTGTCTCGACCACGCCGCCCGAGCCGGCCTTGCGACCGATCAGGCGGGCCGGCATCACGCGCGTCTTGTTGATGACGAGCACGTCGCCCGGCTCGATATAGTCGATGATGTCGCGGAAGATGCGGTGCTCGACGGTGCCGCCATGCTCCAGCGGCGTTCCTGTCTGGGAGCCCTTGCGATCCACCACCAGCAGGCGGCAGGAGTCGCGTGGCTCGGCAGGAGCCTGGGCGATGAGCTCTTCGGGCAGGTTATAGTCAAAATCATCGGTACGCATAGACACGTCGGATACTCCTTATATAGCTAAAGTCCGCTCTACATCCTAGCAGGCTGACGTCCCAAATGAACTACTTTTTGGCGGCTTTACGCTCGTCGCGGATGCGGGCGCGGTCCATGGCCGCCTCGACAGCCGAGAAGCGGCAGCCACAGTAGTTCTGCCGATACATGCCCAGTTCGCGCGAACGACGCGTGGCCTCGGGGTAATACGGGCGAAAATCGCGAATCACCGGAGTGAGACCGCGGGCAGCAGCCAGACGCTCCAACACATCATTGCAGGTTTCGAACAACTGGTACGGCGAGACGGCGAGCGTCGTGCCCACAAACTCAAACCCGCGCTCCTGGGCCACACGGCACGCCTCGGCCAGACGCAGGGCATAGCATGCGCGACAGCGACGGGCTCGATCGGCGCCCAGCGGGGCCACGCCGGCCTCCCAGCGCTCCCGGTCCTCCCCCGCCTCGATAAGCTCGATGTCGCCATCGGCACACCACCGGCGCAGCTCGTCCAAACGCCGCTGCCATTCATCGTGCGGCTGAATATTGGGGTTTGTCCAGCAGATTGTGGGCTCAAACCCTTCCTCGCGCAGCAGGCGGACCGGCTCAAGAGAGCACGGCGCACAGCACGCATGCAGCAACAACGGCTTCATCGACATCTCCTCACCCGAAAAAGCGCACGCCAAAGGACGTATCCTCGCAGGCGACAATGCGGCGGTCGCGCAAAATGGTCCGCACGTAATACCAGTCGCCCACACAGCCCGACAAATGCAAGCCGGCCGCCAGGTAGCACAGCAGCGGATAGCCCGAAAACGCAAACCCCAGGGCAAGCGCCGCCGTCACAACAACCGTCGGCGCCAGGCAAACCGCCATGTACCGCCGGCGCGAATACACAACGCCCTCGGCGCAGGCATAGATCATCGCCGTCTCGCGATTCGCCCCAAAGGTCACCTTCGCGCCCGCAGGCGCCAGCAGCTTAAAAAACACACCGTGCACCAGCTCGTGCACGGCGAACGACGCCATTGAGATCGCAGCCAAGCCGACTATCCAGCCCACGACAGCCATCCAGCCGCCCGCGTCAGCCGCATCCAAGTCTGCAGGCCCGCCCAGCAGCATAAACACCGGCACCAGGCACACGGCAAACACGCCGACTACGACCATCCCCCACACGAAGCAAGCGTGCAGAAAATCCTCGTCCTCAAACGCATGTATGTTGGAAATCTCATTCATAGCATCTTAGGATAGCGCCCCTGCCACGCACCCGCCCGCATGTGCGATAATGTCGAACGATATGCACGAATTGACCACCGCGCCGCCGAGCCCCGCGCCCGGCCGCGCCCTCAACATATGCGAAGGAGTCCCATGGCATCCAAATACTCCATGAACGACCGTCCCAGCTGGCCTCGCCGCGCCATCGTTACCGCCGGCGAGCCCTACGGCAACAAGGGCCTTCACTTTGGCCACGTCGGCGGCGTCTTTGTCCCTGCCGACTTCTTCGCCCGCTTCCTGCGCGACCGCCTGGGCCGCGAGAACGTCATCTTCACCTCGGGCACCGACTGCTATGGCTCGCCCATCATGGAGAGCTACCGCAAGCTCAAGGAGAACGAGGGCTACGACAAGTCCATTAGCGAGTATGTCGAGTCCAATCACTCCCGCCAGGCCGCGACCCTCAACAACTACAACATCAGCTGCGACATCTACGGCGGCTCGGGCCTTGAGCCGGCTGCGCAGATTCACAACGAGGTGACCGCCGAGATTATCAAGCGCCTGCACGAGCAGGGCACCATCTCCAAGCGCTCCACGCTGCAGTTCTACGATGCCAAGGCCGGCACGTTCCTCAACGGCCGTCAGGTGATCGGCCGCTGCCCCATCCAGGGCTGCAAGTCCGAGAAGGCTTATGCCGACGAGTGCGATCTGGGCCACCAGTTTGAGCCCGAGGAGCTCATCGCGCCCAAGAGCCAGCTCACCGGCGAGGTGCCCGAGCTGCGCCCGGTCGACAACCTCTACTTCGACCTGCCGGCCTACCTCGACTTTATGAAGACCTATACCGCCAAGCTCGCCCAGAACCCGCAGGTTCGCTCCGTGGTCTCCAAGACCATGGAGGAGTGGCTGCTGCCGGCTCAGCTCTACATCCAGAACAAGTTCCGCGAGGCCTTCGATGCCGTCGAGGATCAGCTTCCTGAGCACACCGTGCTGGAGCCCGAGGGCAACAAGAGCAGCTTTACCGTCACCTTCCCCAGCTGGAAGGAGCGCGACGATGCCCACGCAGTGCTCGCCAACGGTGGCGTGCGCTTCCGCAGCGGCAAGGCGCTCGTGCCCTTCCGCATCACCGGCAACATCGACTGGGGTGTTCCGGTGCCCGAGGTCGATGGCGTCTCCGACGTCACCTGCTGGTGCTGGCCCGAGAGCCTGTGGGCGCCCATCAGCTACACCCGCACCGTGCTCGCCCGCGACGCCCGTGCCGCCGGCGTGACCGAGGGTGTCGCCGCCCAGGACGCCGCCCTCATGGGCGAGCCCGCCGCCAATTCCACGCAGGTCCCCGCGCCCACCTACCAGCACAGCTCGCTCGACTGGCGCGACTGGTGGTGCTCTGATGACGCTCAGATTTACCAGTTCATCGGCCAGGACAACATCTATTTCTACTGCATCGCGCAGACCACCATGTGGGAGGCCCTGGGCTGGGGCCTCACGCAGAGCACTGTCAGTGCCTGCTACCACCTGCTCTACATGGGCAAAAAGGCCAGCTCGTCCTCGCAGACGCCTCCCCCGCCGGCAGACGACCTGCTCAACCACTACACCTGCGAGCAGATGCGTGCGCACTGGCTGTCGCTCGGCCTGTCCGAGAAGCCGGTAAGCTTTAGCCCTAAGGCATACGACACGCGCGTGACCGGCAAGGACAAGGACGGCAACGAGGTGCGCGCCTGCGACGACAAGCGCGTTATCGACCCGGCCCTTAAGGAGAGCGCCCTTTTGACCGGCGTGTTCAACCGCCTGGCCCGCAGCTGCTTCTACGGCGTCGCCGTCAAGGAAGGCGACGAGAGCCCCTACCGCAACGGCTGCATCCCCGCCGGTGCCGCTTCTGACACCGTGGTCGAAGCCGCCCAACAGGCAGCCCTCGCCTTTGAGCAGGCCATGTACAAGTTCGAGACGCACCGCGCGCTTGCCGTGTGCGACGACTACCTGCGCGCCGCCAACAAGCGCTGGAGCGACGCCTCCAAGGCCGCCAACAAGCTCGAAGGTGAGCCGGCAAACGCCGCAATGACACAGGCCCTCGTCGACGCTTTTACCGAGTTGCGCGTGGCAACCGTGCTCATGCACGGTATTGTGCCGGCCGGCTGCGAGCTCATCTGTGAGTACTTCGACGTCGATCCGGTCGCCTTCTTTAGCTGGGATAACATCTTTGCCTCCACGGACGAGTTTGTGGAGAGCCTGGGCGAGAAGCCCGGCGAGCACCGCGTGAAGCCGCTGCCCCCGCGCTTCGACTTCTTTAGCAAGCACGAGAGCCAGTACTAAAACACTCGACATGTAATGGAATGGGAAGGAAAAACGGATGTCCAAGCCGCGTCGTCGTAAGCAAAAAAAGCAGGTCAAGCCCGAGCTCAAGCTTAGGCAGTTTGCCGCCACCGAGCTTTCCGACCAGCTTGCCGCCCTTCCCTGCGCCGCCGACCTGCCGCGCTTTATGGTCGACACGGTCGCCGGCGCCTATGCGCCCGCCGATGCCGAGCTCATGATCGAGGGCTTCGGCGCCGCGGCCACACGCCCGGTCACGCTGCGCGCCAACACGCTCAAGGCGACCGCCGAGGACATCGCTGCGGCGCTCGGTGCCGCCGGCATCGCCCACAACCCCGTCGCTTGGTACCCAGACGCCTTTATCCTGCCCGAGGCCCAGGTTTCCGATCTGTGGGATCTCGACATCTACCGCAACGGCAAGATCTACCTACAGAGCCTGTCGTCCATGATGCCGCCTTTGGTGTTGGGCGCCCAGGCAGGCGAGGACATCCTGGACATGTGCGCAGCCCCTGGCGGCAAGACGACGCAGATCACCGCCCTCACCCAGGGCCAGGCGCATCTCACAGCCTGCGAGATGAGCATTCCCCGCGCCGAAAAGCTCGAGTCAAACCTCCATCGCCAGGGTGCCAAAAACGTGCCCGTCATGCGCATCGACGCACGCGAGCTCGACGAGTTCTTCCGCTTTGACCGCATCCTGCTCGACGCTCCTTGCACCGGCACAGGCACCGTCATCAGCGGCAACGAGAAAAGCCTGCGCGGCCTGACCGAGCAGCTGCTTGGCAAGTGCGCCCGCTCGCAGCGCGCGCTTCTGGACCGCGCCATGGGAGCCCTCAAACCGGGCGGCACGCTCGTCTATTCGACTTGTTCGATCTTGCCGCAGGAAAACGAGGACGCCCTGCAAGAAGCCCTCGACAAGCACATGGACTGCGAGCTCATCCCCCTCGACGGCACGCCAAGCGAAAGCGAAGCACGCCGCGCCCAGGAAGCCGGCGAGGAGCCGCATATCGAGAGCAACGCTCTCGCCGAGGCCATCGCCGCGGGTCAGGTATCGGCCGTCGCCAACGGCCTGCCCGGCACGCTGACCATTCCGCCTAGCCGCGACTTTGAGGGCTTCTACATTGCCCTGATTCGAAAACGCAGCTAGCGCAGGGATCCAAAACTCAACAAGCTATCTCTGTGCGCGTTTGCCCTGCTGGTTGCGATGCTGTTTAAGCATCGTGCGCTCCTTGCGCTCGGCCCTTTTGCCCTTAATGGCCGTGACCACAAAGTAGATGACCGCGGCGGCAACGATTGCGCCCACACACAGGCCAATCGAGCCCAACATTGCCGAAAATTCCATACCGCGTCACCTCTCTTTTAAACGGGACTTTCAAGATAGCACCTCGATCCCCGCCACCACAGCTCCTTCACGTTCGCCTGCCCTTCGGTCTAACGGATGGCGCGGTGGGGAAAAATCAACTCGTCAAACGATTTAGCATTCGCAATTCCGGCTGCATCGTGCCGGCCGTCGTCATACAGAATCGAGTCTCCATGGACACCCTCAACGACCTAAACGAGCGCGTCGACGCCTTTGTCGGCACCAGCTCCTTCGACACGCCTGCCGCGGCAAACGACCAAGCTCCCATCGATGTGCCCGCCGAGGTTCACGAGGACATCGTCGCCTCGGTCGATTTCTCCGAGGTCGAGCTCGCAGACGAGTTCACCGAGCCCCAGGTAGCCGTGACCCCCAACGGACTGCTCCCCATGGAACCGCTGCCCATCGACGGGCGTTTGCGCAAGGCGGCCCTTCGCATGCCCGACGAGATCGAGGAGGCCAGCGGCTTTACGCTCTTCGGTCGACGCATCAAGTCGCTCATTTACACCACCGACGTGGCCGTCATCCGCAACTCCAATGCCGATGCTGTCTTTGCCGTTTACCCCTTCACGCCGCAGCCGGCCATTACGCAGGCGCTGTTGACCGTCGCCGAGTGCCCGGTCTTTGTGGGCGTAGGCGGCGGAACTACGACCGGTAAGCGCTCCGTGCAGATGGCAGCTGTCTCCGAGATGCAGGGCGCAGCGGGCTGCGTGGTCAACTCCCCCGCCACTGCCGAGATGGTCGAGCACATCACCAATATCGCCGACATCCCCGTCATCGCCACGGTCGTTCGCTGTGACGACGATGCTCACGCCAAGGTGCGCGCCGGAGCCAAGATTCTCAACATCGCCGCCGGCAAAAACACGCCCCAGGTCCTGCGCGAGCTGCGCGAGCACTATCCCAACCTGCCGCTCATCGCGCCGGGCGGCAAGACGCCCGAGAGCATCCGTGAGACCATCGCCGCCGGCGCCAACGCCATCATCTGGACGCCGCCTTCGGCCCAGCAGTTACAGACCGACATGATGCAGCGTTATCGCAAGATGAAGGAAGACGCCACACCTGTCATCTCGCGCGACGATGTGCCCATTATCGACCAGGTCGCCGCCGCCGAGGTCAGCCAGGTCGAGAACATGAATCCCGATGTGCCGATTCCCGACGAAGTCATCGAGCGCGTCGCTTCGATCCACGAGCGCGTCGAGGAGCATCGCGCCAACCGCGGCCTCAAGCCGTCACTGCACGGCTTCTTCTTCCGCGGAAAGAAACGCTAGCCGCAACAGCAAGGCCCGCCCCACAAACGTGAGGCGGGCCGTTTTCGTTTGAGCAATCACGCAGCGATGTGATGGGGCAAATTAATCCACGCGCTTGTCGCCCATAAAGAAGAGCGCCACCGTACCAGGTCCGGTATGCGAGCCAATCAGAGTACCGATGTCATTGATCTCAATCTTGCCTTTAAGCTGCGGAACCTGTTCCTCAATCAGCGCCGCAACTGCCTCGGCATCCTCGCGGCACGCCGAGTGCGACATGATGCACTTACCCGAATAATCCGCACCGTCCTGCACGTGTGCCATCATGGTCTTAGCCATCTCGGAAATCGCGCGCTTCTTAGTGCGAATCTTCTCACGTGGCGACAGCTTGCCGTCGCAATCGACCGTCATAAGCGGGCAAATCTTAAGCGCCGTGCCGATGATCGCACTCGCAGCCGAAATGCGACCGCCTCGTAGGTAGCTCGACAGATCGGTCGAGAAGAACCAGTGGTGCAGGTTGAGTTTGTGCTCCTCGATCCAGGCAGCCGTCTCGTCGAGTGAAGCCCCGCTATCGCGCACGTCGGCGGCATATTCCAGCAACAGGCCAAAGCCCGAAGACGCCGCCAGCGAATCGATGACGCGCACCTTGCCGTCCTGGGGATAGCGATCCGCGAGCATCTGCGCCGCAACGCAGGCCGATCCATACGTGCCCGAAATACCCGACGACAACGTCAGGTGCAGCACGTCTTTACCCTCGGCAACAAATGGCTCCCAAAACTCCTCGTACTCACCCACGCTCACCTGAGACGTCTTGGGCATGGCACCCGCGGCAATCTGGGCAAAAAACTCGTCCGGTGTAATCGACTGATACAGATCGTCCGTATAGACAACATCGTCGATCTCGTAATGAAAACGCACGACAGGGATATTGCGCGACGCAAAGAACTCACGGGTTCGGTCGGCGGCGGATTCACAGGTCAGGACAAAATCACTCATATGAGGCTCCTTACTCATTGCTGCGCAAATTATCGCACAGTGAGCCTACATACGGTACATATGTCCACTATTTACCAAATCGAACCAAAAATAGCGAACATCTTTACCACCATCGTTTCCACCGACCCCACGCATACATATCTGAGAAAACACCCTCTGTCGTCTCCACCCAACCGACACATCTACCTTCACTAAATCGATTTACCAAACCGTTCAGCCGACAATTCAGCCGCTGGCGCAAAATCGAAACAAAAGCGGCACATACTGATAAACGTTTGACGTTGTATATCAGTTTTACCAGCCCCATCGGAAGGTGTTTCATGGTCGCATTCGATCGCAACCCGCAAGACTTCAAGTATCTGCGCCTGCTGTCGAGACAGTTCCCCACCGAACAATCCGCATTTACCGAGATCATCAATCTCTCGGCCATCCTCAACCTACCCAAGGGCACCGAGCATTTTATGAGCGACGTGCATGGTGAGTACGAAGCCTTTATGCACATCCTCAACAACTGCTCGGGCGTCGTGCGCGAGCATGTCGACGAGATTTTTGGCGACACGCTCTCCTTTGACGAAAAGGGCGAGCTGTGTACGCTCATCTACTACCCGCGCGAGAAGATCGAGCTGGTCCGCAGCCGGCGCGAGGACTCCCCCACCTGGTACAAGACAATGCTCGACCAGCTCATCATGGTTGCCCGCTCGCTTTCGAGCCGCTATACGCGCTCCAAGGTGCGTAAGGCTATCCCGCGCGATTACGCCTACATCATCGACGAGCTGCTGCACACGCATCCGGACGAGAACAACTATCGTGTGCGCTATCACGAGCGCATCGTTGAGTCCATCCTAGAGACCGCAAGCGCCGACGACTTTATCGAGTCGCTCGCCTCGCTCATCAAGCGCCTGGCCGTCGACCACCTGCACCTGGTGGGCGATATCTTCGACCGTGGCGGCGGCGCTGCCAAGATTATGGACCGCCTGCTCACCTACCATTCGCTCGACATCCAGTGGGGCAACCACGACCTGCTGTGGATGGGTGCTGCGGCCGGTGAGCCCGCCTGCATCGCCACGGTGCTGCGCAACAACCTGCGCTACGACAATTACGAGATCCTCGAGAACGACTACGGCATCTCGCTGCGCGAGCTCGTCGCCTTTGCCGATGCCACCTACACCGCCGGTGAGTCCATCACCCCGCTGATCAAGGCCATTAACGTCCTGCTCTTTAAGCTCGAGGGCCAGATTATCCAGCGCCACCCCGAGTTCGACATGACCGACCGCCTGCTGCTCGACAAGATCGACCACGACACCGGCACGGTCACGCTTGCCGACGGCAGTGTGTGGCCGCTCACGACCAACGATTTCCCCACCGTCGATCCGGCGGACCCCTACATGCTCACGCCCCAGGAACAGCACATCATGGACAAGCTCGTGTCCGAGTTTGTCACCGCCGATCACCTGCATCGCCATATCGATTTCCTCTATAGCCACGGCTCGATGTACAAGGTCACCAACGGCAACCTGCTGTTCCATGGCTGCGCGCCGCTCAACGAAGACGGCACCTTTAGCAGCATGAACTGCCTGGGCACCTGGCACGCCGGCCGTGATTATCTCGATTTTTGCGACCGCATCGCCCGCCGCGCCTGGCGCGTGGGCGACCGCGACGCCCTCGACTGGATGTGGTACCTGTGGATCGGCTTTAACTCACCCGCCAGCGGACGCCTGGTGCGTACCTTTGAGCGCGCCTATATCGCCGATAAGAGCACCTGGGTCGAGCCGATGGACCCGTACTTTACGCTTACCAAGTCGCCCTCGGTCTGCGACGACATCATGCGCGAGTTCGGCGTTGCCCCCATGGCATGTTCGCCGACTGGCCACATCATCAACGGCCACACACCCGTTAAAACCACCAAGGGCGAGCAGCCCATCCGCGCCGAGGGCAAGCTGCTGGTCATCGATGGCGGCTTCTGCCGCGCCTACCACCCCAAGACGGGCATCGCCGGCTACACGCTTATCTCCAGCTCGCGCGGATGTCGCCTAAAGTCGCACCAAGCTTTTACCACGGTTGCCGAGGCACTTACCCGCAATGTAGACATCGAGAGCGAGACCAACCGCTTTGACGAGGCCGACCGCCGCCGCATGGTAAGCGACACCGATACCGGTGCCAAGATCCGCAGCCAGATCCAGGACCTACGCCAACTGCTCGATGCATATAGAAACGGTGCTATCGAGGAGCGCGCCTAGCCCCGCCTGCGGGGATTGGCTAAACTTGCTGAGTTCGTCATCCCCGCGGCGCTCCGGCGCCGGCTTAAGGCAGGTACCATGCAAAAGCTCCTTGCGCAGATCATGAAATTTGGCGTCGTCGGTGTCATTGCCACGGTTATCGACTTTGGCATTATGAATCTGCTCCACTACGGTCTGGGCCTCAACATCCTAATCGCCAACACCAGCGGCTTTATCATCTCACTCATCTTTAACTACCTCGCAAGCATGAAATACGTGTTTGCGCACAAGGAAGGCATGAGCCGCCGCCGCGAGTTCATCATCTTTGTCGTGCTGTCCGTGATCGGTTTGGTGCTCAACGATGGCATCGTGCTGGCGCTCAACGCCGGCCTGGGACTCGAGGCCAATATCGCCAAGATCTGTGCCACCGCGCTTGTCATGGTCTACAACTTTGTGACCCGAAAAATCTTCCTGGAGGGCGACGAGACAAAATAGCTCGAAACCCCTGCAGCATTACGGCGCCCACGGACGACGCGCACTCAGCGCAGTATCGTCCGTGGGTGTCGCTCGTTTACGGGCAAATTTTCAACGTTTGCGGATTAGCTCTTGAAAATTTGGCGAGTTCATATAGTTCTTGGCAAAGACCTTACGTTTCCCTTGTAAAAGCTCTAAAGTATCCTCTGCTCGATTCATCAACGCATTGGATGTGATTACGTGCGCAAGGCGCTGGCACAACCTCATACCAAGCAGTTCCTCAAGTTTGCTGTCGTGGGTCTTATCTCCTTTGGCATCGACTGGGGCATGCTCATTGCGCTCGTCGAGCTGTTCCACCTTGACTTTTTGATGAGCACCACGGTTTCGTTTATCACGTCCGTCGTGGTCAACTACTGGCTCAGCATGAAGTACGTGTTCGACCACCGCGAAGGCATGAGCCGCAAGCGCGAGTTCACGATCTTCACCATCCTGTCGGTGATCGGCCTGGGCCTCAACGACCTGTACATGTTTGTGGGCGTCACGTTTTTGAGCATCGGCTACCAGGCCATGAAGGCCATCGCCACGTTCCTCGTCACCTGGTACAACTACTTCAGCCGCCGCTTCTTCCTCGAGGGCGCACGGTCATAGTCGATTCACTATTTGCTTGAATGTATAACCGGTTGGAATTCCCATTCCAACCGGTTTTTTGTTTGCAGAGCCTGCCGAGGAAAGCGCACAAGGCGGGCCGCAGCGTCGGAATGGGTAGTAGTTTCCCCATGGTCGCCCCGCGGAAAGCGCGTCCCAGATTGCAGCCTCAGAACGGGACACAGCTTCCGCAACGTGGCTCTAGCGGAAAGCGCATCCCAAAATCGATGCCCAATACGGTCCGCAGCTTCCCAATGGGCGCTGCTTCGGAAAGTCTATCCCGGAATGAGCCCTCGGAGCGGAACACGCTTTCCGAAACCCGCCCCAACGGGAAGCTGCGTCCCGGAATTCGCCTACAGGGCGGGATGCAATTTCCGGTTGAGCCTCGATTGGGAAATGACGTCCCATTCGTATAAAAACGGGCGTCTCGGATGTTTGTCCGAACCGCCCGTTTGATGCGATATGTCGAGGCCCCTAGCCTGTCACGTAATACCAGACCACGTTGTCGCCGTTTGAGAGAACGTAGTTGCTGCAGGCTGTCATGGGCGTTGTGCCGTTGACGGAATAACACCAGCCGCTACCGCTTCCATAGTTTTCATCCTTCTCGGCCAGGCCACCGATGGCGGCAACATAAGTGCCAAACGACGAGCCACGCGCATTTATAGAAATACCCAGCGCGCAGAGAGCGTCGTAGGCAGTTGCTCCCTCATTAAAGGTGTAGGTACCACCAGCGGACACAGGATTGCCCACAGCGCTCGAAGTAACCGAGACAGTCACGGTAACGTAGCTAGACTCCTGAGAGACGCTCTGGTTGCCCGAGGGGGCATTACTGTTATCAGGAACGGCAGAAGGCCCACCGGACGTTGCCGAATTCTGAGAAGCCGACTGACTGTTGTCAGTCTTTTTATTTCCTGCTCCTTTTTCGCCGGACTTCTTGCTATCCGAGTTCTTGTCCGATTCCTTGTCCGAAGACTCGGAATCTTTCTTGGAGTCAGATTTGTCAGAACCCCTAGACCCGTCATTCGTATCATCAGAAGATTTGGAATCCTTGGACCCGGCCTTGCCCGAAGCGACAGTCGAGCCGGACCCATTGCCATCCTTGGCGACGATGCTCTCCCCCGCCACGGTCTGGACGATCCAATCAATGGACCAAGCACCGCTCTCGGAGGGATGAACAAAGCCCAGAGAGACCACGATCAGAACGACGCATGCGGCAGTCAGAACGCCAAGGAGCGCCTTCCGTCGAGGAGCGGACGCCGCCGAAGCGGCGCCCTTTTGCTTTGGATCATCGAGCTGGATAAACGAGGAGTCGGGCTGTTGCCCGTTGGTCTCCTTGGGCTTATCGGGCATTACCGTCACCCTTGCCGCGCTTGGTCAGCACGAAGACGGCGATGAGCGCAAGGCCAATCACGCCGGCGGCGATGCCAACGATGGCGAGCGGGTTGGTGCCCGTCTCCTGCTCGGAAGCACCAGAGGACTTCTTAGCAGTGGTCGTGGAAGCAGCGCCCGTATCGGACTTGGAATCGGACTTCTTGTCGGACTTGCTGTCCTTCTTCTCAGACTTCTTCTCATCCTTCTTGTCGGACTTATCGGAGCCCTTCTTGTCGGACTTGTTTTCCTTGGTCTCGGTCTTGGTCGACACCGTCGTCTTGGTCACCGGCTTCTGACCCGGGGCGATAGCGCCGCCGGCCTGCGGGCCCTTAGAGCCGGAACCAGCGCCGGAACCCGTACCAGTGCCCGTGCCGGTACCAGTACCAGAACCGCTGCCGCCGCTGGAGCCAGAACCGCCATTGTCACCAGAATTGGTGGCATTCTTGGTCCACTTGGCATACAGCGTCAGATCGGCCGTCACCGGCGTACTGAAGTCATACGCTTGCGTGCACGCCTCATCGGTATACCAACCGCCGAAGGTATAGCCCTTGCGACGCGGTTTTACAGCAGGCTCCGTAGCAGTTTTACCAGCCTTAATACGTTGGGAATCGAGCACAATAGAATCTGCACCATTTGCGTCAAACGAGACAGTATAGCGATTGACCTTCTGGCCATTTCCCTTAATCGCGAACAACTTGCCCGAATCGTTAGCGTAGTAGAGTGAACCATCAGAACCGACCGAAATCGACGACATGCAGTACTGCTGGTTCTCGGCCGACGGTCTATAGAGCAGCTCAGCCTCTTCGTCACCTATGCGATAGCGATAAATGCCGCCAGGATTATTGTTGGACGTAAAGTATACATAGGTATGACCATCTTGAATGGAAACCACAGGCTGTGACTTAACATCGCCGCTGCCCGTAAAACCACTTGCAGAAGAATCCTCGCGGATGAAGTTACCGTCTGCCTTATAAATTGAATAATCGACCGTAAGCGTATCGGCGTCGATAATTGCAAGCTGACCATAGTGGCTCGTAAGACTGTTTTGGGGACCGCCCATAAAGGACTCAATCGACGTGCCGCCAACTACAATCTTACCGTTGACAAACACGGGTGTAGAGGTCGAGCTGCTGCCAAACGTAACTTTACCCAGTTCTGAAAGGGCCCCATCATTAGCGATAGCAATTTTATGGAGCGTGCCATCGGCACTCACAACGTAAGCAGTAGCCCCATCAACAAGCACGTTCGCGCGAACGCGATCGGCGATCTTAAGCTTTGCTACGGTCTTTCCAGTCGAAGGATCAACCGTGCTGACAGTGCCTGAATCATCCGCGATAACGCCATAGTCGCCCGAGAACGCCATGCCAGCCCAGTAATAGCCCGTGCTGTTTTCATTCTTGTGCTGCCACATGACTTTACCGTCAGAAATACGAACACAAAGCAGGTAGCCGTCACTCGAGTCAATCCAATCGGCCGAAGCGGTACCAAAATAGGCATAGCCATCGCGAACCGAAACAGAAGCAAGCGACTGCTGCGCGCCATCGGGACCGGCCGGCAACCCATCGGTAACCCAAACCGTCGCAAGCACATCAACCGTTAAGGCCTGAAGACGACCGCCTGAAAGCGGAACAAGCACAACACCATTGGTATATACCATGCGTGAGGTGGAATCAATTGCAGCAGCCAAAGGTGACTCTAGAACGGTCTTGCCCGTCTCGACATCCTTTTTGAGCAATTTAGAACCAACTGCCACATAGAGATAGTCACCGATCAGCAACGCATCGGAAACACCCTTATTGCCGTCCGCACGCGTCTTAAGCTCGCTTACCCATTTCTCATCTGCATCCTTAGTGGGCACAGGTGCGTCGGTAACCTTGTCGGCACTTGTAAAGCCCGACCAGTCGCTATCCCAGTTAGGGCGTGCAGCGCTCGGATTAAGAACAACGTTGTCGACACCGGGCAAAGTATCCCCAGGGGCGTAAGCCCAAACGACCTTATCGCCCGACTTAAGCACGTAGTCGTTATCGAGTTGAGTTCCAGGAACGCCGTTGACAAAGAACGACCAAGCGCCGGACAGCTCGGTACCATCAAGCGGAGAAACGAGGCTATGGACACCCCAATAGCCGAATTGGTCGTACATCTTGGACTCGATGCCAAGGGCGTCGAAATAGGTAGCGGAGGCATCCTTGATCGACGTGCCCTTAACAAACACCTGGGTCGACGGGCTCGTCCAACGCTGAGCCATCCCGGCCTTTTTGCCAATAATCTCCATCGTGACGGAAACCTGCTCGGGCGCGGGGTCGCCGTACTTCGAGTAGCACCAGACGACGGAGTCGCCGTCCTTGAGCGTGTAGCCGCCCGCGCCGACCTCGGAGGCGCTGCCGTTGACGAACAGCTGCCAGTACGCGCCGGTCGCCGAGTCGTAGCCGAGCTTGCGGTCCTTATCGAAGGGCGACGTGATCGTGTTGAGCGCCCAGCCCCAGGTGCCGTTGGGATCGTAGTCGGTGGTCAGGCCGGCCTGCTTGAAGAGCTGCTCGGAGAGGTCGGCCGCGGTCGAGCCCTCCTTCAGCGTGATCCGCTGCGCGGCGGCCCAGGTCTGCTGGGCGCCCTTGGCGTCGGTGCCGACGACGGAGCACGTGGCAGAGACCTGAGCGACAGGCGCGGGGTCGCCGTACTTCGAGTAGCACCAGACGACGGAGTCGCCGTCCTTGAGCGTGTAGCCGCCCGCGCCGGCGTCGGAGGCGCTGCCGTTGACGAACAGCTGCCAGTAAGCGCCGGTCGCCGAGTCGTAGGCGAGCGTGCGGCCGGAGTCGAAGGGCGACGTGATCGAGTTGAGTGCCCAGCCCCAGCTGCCGTTGGGGTTGTAATCGGCCTTGAGGCCGGCACGCTTGAACAGCTGCTCGGAGAGGTCGGCCGCGGTCGAGCCCTCCTCCAGCGTGATCCGCTGCGCGGCGGCCCAGGTCTGCTGGGCGCCCTTGGCGTCGGTGCCGACGACGGAGCACGTGGCAGAGACCTCCTGGCTCTCTGCCTTGGCAGGCTGAGCCTTGGCCTCTCCAGCGGCAGAGACAACGGCGGTGTCCTGCTTCGAGGCATCGGACGTCGATGCAGCCGGTGCCTCATTGCCGGCAGCGCTATCGTCCTCAGTCTTGTCGGTAGGGCCCGAAGCTGTCGCAGTGGCATCTTGCTCGGCAGTGCCCCCATTCGCCACCATGCCGCTCGCATTGAGGTCGGCAGCAGGGCTTGTCGCGGACTCACCAGAGCCGTTCTCGGCAAGCGGTGCCGCCTGAGCCACAGCCTCGGCAATGCCCTCGGCGCCCTCGGCCCACAGCTGAGCCGGCGTGGTGCCAAAGGCCATCGCGAAGGCCAGGAATGCCACCAGGTAGCGCTTTGCCACGCCGCGCGCGATTACGCCACGGCGACGAAGCGAGGCACGCTGGCACTCGTCCTCAAACATATCCATTTGTCTCCTACTGTCTGTACTTGGAGCGTTGCCTTGAGACTGCCCCACGTCATCGCGCATGTTGCGCTCGAGTTCCCCCATCGGGGTCCCCCTTCCCTCCAGAGCCCTATGCACACCGGCGGCATACGCCGCAGCCGCATGCAAGATGGGAGGCGATCCGACTTAACCTTAACGGCTCAGGCGCGCCGTCCGATCTGCGACGCGAACATCCCGAGCCAAGAGGAATTACGGTTACTGGTACAGCCGGGGACTTGCACCCCGATTCTCCCAAACGCGCAGGAAAACCGCGCATTCGTGCGTCTCCGCACCACCATCTAGGCCATCGATTATTACCGTCAAAATGGTATCACGCAAAAGGGCCTCGCACGCAGGCGAAGCCCATGGTAAAAGCTATTGTTTGCGATAGGAAAATGCGGTGACGGTCGCAGACTCTAGTGCTTGCCGCCGTGGCTGTTGAGCCAGATATTGCGGCCCAGCATAAGTGCCAGCACCAGCGCGCTCACGTAGCCCATAAAGCCAATGACTGGGATACCAAACACAACCGGCTCGATGCGCGCGTAGTACACCACCGACGAACCGATAAACAGGCCGGCAATCACAATTGCCATCGACATGCGGTCGATAATTCCGCCCAGCTGTCGCAGCGCCTTATCGCTGCTCATGATCTGCGTGTTTACCTTAAGCTGTCCGCGCGTGAGCATGCGCGATGCCAAGCCCAGATACTCGGCCGCCTCGAGCGAGCCTTTTGCCGCGCGATAGCTGCTCGCGGCAAGATCGCGCCCCATTTCGCGGACGCGTGCATAGGTGCTCTTCTCGTTTTTGATGTGCGTCTGGATGATCTGGATCATGTTGACGTTGGGCATGTACTCGGTCAGCAGGCCCTCAAGCGTCACCATGCCGCGCGCGAACATCGTCACCACGCTCGGCAGCTCAACGTCGTTTTTGCGCGCCAGGTTTAGCAGCGAGGTCAAAAACTCGCCGATATCAAGATCTTTAAGGTCAAGACCCGCAAAGTCGGCGACGATAAAGTCCAAGTCGGACAAAAAGGCCGAATGGTCGAGCTCGGCCGAGTCGCCGCGCGTCACGGCAAAGCGCATGAGCGAATCCTTGAGCTTGGGCACGTCACCCTCGGCCACGGCGAAAATCATGTCCTTGACGATGCCACGGTCGTGGCTCGACATACGCCCGACCATGCCCAAGTCGATAAAGTAAACGATGCCGTCCTTGAGAATGATGTTTCCCGCATGCGGGTCGGCATGGAAAAAGCCGTCATCAAGCACCTGCGACGAGTAGTCCTCGACAATCGCGGCACCGATCTTTTCCAAGTCATAGCCCTCGGCCACCAAGCGTTCAGGATCGGCGATCGAAATGCCGTCGACGTAGTCCATAACCACCACGTGTTCGGTGCACAGGTCCAGATAGGATTTAGGGCACGTCACGCCATGAACGCTCTTATGGAACTCGTAGAAGTCGTTGAGGTTTTTGGCCTCGGCCAAAAAGTTGGTCTCCTCGCGAAACGAGGTCCACAGCTCCTCGACCACGCCGTGCAGGTCAACGAATTGATCGGTGTTGACGAACTTGGAAACGATACGCACCACCGAGCGGATGATATCGATGTCCTGCGCCATAACCTGCTGCGCACCGGGGCGCTGCACCTTGACGGCCACATCCTCGCCCGTCACCAGACGAGCGCGGTGCACCTGCGCGAGCGATGCGCTACCAAGCGGATTGGGATCGATCGCATCGAACATCTCCCCCAGGCGCAGGCCGTATTCTTCCTCCAGACAGCGAAGCACTACCTCGTACGGCACCGGCTCCACGTCGGAGCGCAGACGACGCAGCTCGTCGCAAAAGCGTTGCGGCAGAATCTCGGACCGGTTGGCCAGAATCTGCCCCATCTTGACGAACATAGGGCCGAGTTCCTCGAGCAGGCGGCGCAAACGAACCGGCGTGAGGTTATCCCACACGCGGTACTTTTTGACCAGGCGAACAATCTGCCCAATGCGTTCGCGACGACCCGCCGGCGTGAGCTGGTATTCCTCGTCCGGTGCCATCGCGTCGGGCTCCTCGGGCACCATATCGACAGCGCGTGGCTTCTTGCGAGCGCCCGAGACGGCAGCGTCGACCTCATCGACAACCGCCGCCTCGTCACCCAGAGGATCTAGATTGTTGTAATCGGTGGTGGAATCTGCCATCTGCGCTGCTACTCGGCCTCTTCGGTATCCTTCGCATCGTCGGGCTCAACGGACTCGACGGGCACCGAGGTCACGTTGTCCTCGACCGAATCGACGATGTCGCGCACATGGGCCAGGAAGGCCGTACGCTCGGGCGCAGTCATAACGCGGACGCGAGCCAGAATGAGCTCGTCGAGCACGCGTTGGGCCGCGGTCTCGCCCTGCATGCCCAGACGCTCGGTCAGGTCGGAGATGGTACCGCCGGCCTGCTCGAACATGTCGGACACACTGCGGGCGATATCGGGGGTGGCGGTGTCCTTGCGGACCTGCTCGCCTTTGGTATTAAGGTCGTCGAGGACCTTCTTGCCGCCTTCAACAGCAACGGCGGCAGCGCCAAAGCCCACGTTAATGGCGCCGTTAACAAGCTGATCGAGTTTCATAACCATGGTTGTCTCCAATCACAAACAACTGCATTGGCGTTCTTGTACCCAAGATTGAGTGAAAGCGACAAAGCGTTTTAGCACTATTCGATCGACGGGAAATCCCTACCTCACGTTGTCGTTCATCGCGAAAGAGTTCTTCATGGCGCAGCTCGTGGTGTAGAGCACCTTGCCCAGCAGGGCATCGGTCTCCACGCGCACAAGCTCGGCAAAGGCCTCGTTGGCGCGTGCAAGCTCGGCAGGCACCTCGGCCTCGGGTAGCGCGGCTACGGCAGCATCGACGTCATGGATCTGCTTGTGGCCCATGCCACCGACCTTCTCCTGATAATCCTCGACCGCGCGACCGCACTCATGGAAGCGGACGTCGGCCAGGGCGCCGATCAGGCGGTTGGCCCAGTAGAAGTTTTCGGACGTCACGCGAGCCTGCGTGTCGGCATAGTACTCGGGCATGGTCTCGACGTTGGCGTACAGCGGGACCAGCGCGTTAAACGAGTTGGAGCCAAAGGCCATCCACTGCACGGCGCGATACGCCGGCTGCGCATAGGGGCGCAGCTGCAACACGGCGAGCTGGCTGTTGCGGTTGATGCCGATGGGGCGATAGGCGCCGCGCGTGGCGGGCGTGCCCTTACTGCCGTAGCAGTCGTACTCCGTGCCCTGGTAGTGGCTCGAGAGTACGTACTTAATGTCCTCGATGGTCACCTTGCGCTCGGGCACACGGCTCCAGGGGATGTCGTCGCTCTCGGGCGTGTAGTCGGCGTCGGGGCCGTCCCACACATCGCTGGGGTTGAGGCAGCGCTGCATGTACCAGGCGCGCGGCGTGTTGTAGACGTGGTCGCTGTCGCTGTGCGAGCCAAAGGCCTCGCGCGGGTTAAAGACCGTCGCCGGGCCGTCGCCCTCGACGCCCAGCGTCAAGTCCAGATGCCACTCGGCCATCCAGGCGCGCAGGTCGGCGGAGCACATGTGGTCGGCCTGGTCGCCCTCGGCGTCGTCCAGGTCAAAGCTGTCGATACCCAGCTGGTTAGGCATGGTCACATAGGCGTCGTCGGGCACGCGCTTGGCGATCCAGTGATGGCCGCCGATGGTCTCGAGCCACCAGATCTCGTCCACGTCGCTAAAGGCGATGCCGTTGTTCTCGTAGGTGCCGTAGCGCTCGAGCAGGTCGCCCAGGATACGGACGCCGTCGCGGGCGGACTTGGCATACGGCAGGACCAGGGTCACCATGTCCTCCTCGCCCAGGCCACCAGGCTGCGCCGGCACATAGCCGTCCTCACCCTCGTTGCCCTTGGCGGGCACGTAGTCCACGAGCGGATCGGCGCCGCGAACGCGCTCGTTGGTGGTGAGCGTCTCGGTTGCGGACATGCCAACATTGAGCTCGTTGAAGCCCGCCTCGGCCCAGATGCCGTGACCGGGAATAACATCGGGGACGCTCGTGTAGCGCATGGGGTTGTCGGGCAGCTCAACGGTCAGGTGGCTCAGGACGCTCGTATAGACGCGCGGCTGCTCGTCGGGATGCACCACGCGCATGCGCTTGGGCTCAAATACCCCGTTGGACGAGTCCTCATTGCGGGCGACAAGCGTCGACCCGTCGTAGCTCGCATTCTTACCAACCAAAATCGTTGTGCACGGCATGCGCATCCTCCTTGAGCGAAGAAATCAAACGGCAACAGTGTATCGCTTCGGCACAAAAGGGCGAAACCACGACCCCTCGAGACCCCTCAGGACCCCTGTGTGCAAAAAATGCCAAATATGAGTACTGTCACCAATTTAGTAGTAGCAAATTTCCTTATAACGAGTGCCAGAAATCCCCATTTGTCCAAAAGCAAGACAACGTTATTCCCCATAGGTTCAATAAAATGGGCTCCCTAGCGATAATGAATATCGCTAGGGAGCCCAAATCTCATAAAATATATGTGACTATCTTGGCAACAGTACTCATATTTGACGTTTTTTGCACAGCGGGTATATAGCTGACCCTCTATACAGCCCAAAACGCCTATTTCGATGCACGCTCCGCTGCCTCGATCACGTGTTTGGCGAGAATCGCCGTCGTTACAGCCCCCACGCCGCCCGGCACGGGAGTAATTGCGCCAACAACCGGCTCCGCAGCATCAAAATCAACGTCGCCGACCAGTTTTCCAGCGGCCTCATCCCAATTAATGCCAACATCGATGACTGTCTGGCCCCCACGAACCGCATCCGCGCCAATCGTGCGCGCGCGTCCAACGGCCGCAACCACAATATCAGCCGCACGGCACTCGGCAGCCAAGTCGCGCGTATGCGTGTGGCACGTCGTCACCGTGGCATTGCGAGCCGTAAGCATGGCGGCAACGGGACGACCGATCACCAGCGACCGACCGACGACCGCGACCTTTGCCCCATCCAGCTCAACGTCGTAATGGTCCAGCAACGCCAACACGGCCTCGGCCGTGCAGGGAGCAAAGCCCTCGCCTCGCCCCGAAAGCGTGGTAAGCAGCGAGGCCGGTGTCATGGAGTCAACGTCCTTGGCGGGATCGAGCGCTGCGGCGACGGCGTTCTCGTCAAGGCCGGCGGGCAGCGGGCGGAACATCAGACAGCCATGAACAGCCGAATCGGTATTGATGTCCTCGACGGCCATCAACAGCTCGTCCTGCGAAACATCGGCAGGAAGCAAAACGCGGCGAGCCTCAATGCCAACCTTCTCGCAGCGCTTGAGGGCACCGCGCTCGTAGGACAGGTCGTCCTCGCGCTCGCCCACACGAACGATGGCCAGCGTCGGTACAACACCGCGCTCGCGCAGGGCTGCACAGCGAGCAGCAAGTTCCTCGGTCAAAGCGCGAGCAACGGGAGCACCCTTCAGCAGTTCAGCCATGGCTATCCTCTCTTCCTTGCAGCGTCGGAGGCGCGGCGCGCCAGCGCATCGGCGCGCGGCAACCATGTGTCGAGCAACTCATCACACGCCGTCTCGAGCTCCTCAGCACGAACGCGATCTTTCATAGACGTGGTGTTCGCAAAGAGCGTCAAGCTCGCGCCCTGCATAGCGGCACGGCAGAACACGGCGCCGCACGCCACATCGGACAGCAGCTGACGTGAACCCTTGTCGGCCATGTCCTCGAGCAGCGCCAGCGCACGCCCGCAGGCATCCATAATGCGATACGGCGGCATAGCGGCCACATGCAGCGCATCCTGAATCGCGGTCGCTCGAGCCGGATCGTCACGCGGAATACCGTACGCCGTGGACACCTGCCCGTAGGCACGAACGTCCTCGGCGACCAGACCCACAAGTTCCTGCGCCAACTCATCCGCCTGGGCAAACGAACGCGTCAGATCGTCTGCGCGATCGGCAAGCGCAGGGTTTGTCGCCCCATAGCGAGCAACCATCCCGCAAAGCGAGGCGCCCAGTGCACCTACAAAGGCGCTCGCGCTACCGCCGCCGGGAACCGGCTCGCGTGCGGCAAGCGCCTCGGCAAAACCGCGACAGGTTTTATCCATCATCTCTTGGCTCATACGCACACGCACCTTCAAGTCATATATATCGGTCGGGCGGCCGACGTCGGCCGACCGCATCGATCACGTAATGGTGCTAAGTCTAGCCCATAAGTACGCGAGCGTCAGCGCACCTGGCCATCGCGGATTTCTATGGCACGCGATAGGCGGCGGCAACGCAAGCATGGGACACATGGCCCACCTTTCGGGACTTCCGGACGTCACAAACTGGGGCATATCTATAAACAAGGAACCTGTTGGGGCAACGCCCGCGTACACGCGTCCCTTTAAAACAACGGACACCTCACCCCGGGGAGAGCCGACAGCACCGGCCCTCCCCTCTTTTGGACCCGTGCATATTGCCACTTAACGGCGCAAATCCGGCCCTCAGAATGGGACACATGGCTCACCCGAAGGAGCCGTCCACGCGTACAGTAAAGGCAGGTAATCCATGGACGATTACAGATCGAGGAGGACACGACCATGAAAAAGAAGGCCTTTGCGATTCTCACCCTCTGCATCAGTCTCTTTGCCGCGGTTGCCTTGGTGGGTTGCGGTGGCAGCGGCGGCGCTACCGGCAGCGGCGGTGGCGGTGGAGCGGAAAAGCCAGCCGTGGATATGAGGACTGACTTCATTTGGTTTAAGGTCGAGGTTCCCGAGGGAGTCGAGATCACCGACGTTGCCGGCGACACCGCCGACAGGGCCCAGTTTAAGTTCACCGAGAGCGAGCACGCCAGCGATCGCTTCATCCCTGTCTTCGACTCTGACAAGAACGCCGATGAACTGTTCGACTACGAGGCAAAGTGGAAGGCCAACTCCGGATGGACCGAGAGCGATCCCGTTAAGTACAACGGCAAGACCTGGCGCAGTGCCTACTTCACGCACTCGGGCGGCGTAACGACCGAATACTTCACCGACGTTGACGGGGGCAGTGTGTATGTGCGTATCGACAACGTCGAGGAGCACAAGGACGCCGTCGAGACCATGATGAAGTCTCTGGAATTTGCCGACGACATCGCCGAGGCCAAGACCGAGGCCATGGACGTCAAGCTCGACGATATCGAGATCAAGCGCTAAGCGACTGGCGAGCGCAACGGGAAACACGGTCGCAGTGCAAACAAGCGACGGTACCCCAGCGCTTCGTACCCAGGGAGGGCCGGTAAACCGACCCTCCCTTTCTTATGCCTGTAGCCGACGAACGCGAGGATGCCGGACGCCGGAACCGCCCCAAATGTGGCAACAGTACGAAAACGACAAGCACCCCAACACGTCCGCCCGCCGATTTATTGCGCCGCGCAGATAATTAAACCAGCATCTTTAAACATCTGAGCAGTATAGTGACCAAAACTATCGCATAACCGCACTCTACGAATGGAGAAGTTATGACCGAACACCACGCCATCAGCCGCCGAGCATTTACGTTGGGCCTTGGACTCGCGGCGTTGTCGCCACTTGCAAGCCTGCCCGAAACCGCGGCATTGGGCATTGGCCCACGAGCGGCATTTGCAGACGACACTGCCACAGCGTCGGTCAGCCTCGACAATTTCGTCATTCGCCTTCGCCCCGCGGGCTATTTTCGTACCGCAAGCGTTAACGAAGACGGCAACGTCATCGGCAACGTCTGCCATCTGTTTAATGACGGCACGTCCAGCAAGCTCATCCTTGAGAACGTAACGACTAAGAATGACGATACAAACTGGTATGCTATCCGCACCTTGCTCAATTTCGAAGAGCATAAGAAGACGGGCTACAGCATTTGGTCGGTCGATGGCGACTCGGACAAAGACGGAAAGGTCATCCACGTATGGAGCGGCGAGTATGACAACAAGCCCAGCCGCGCTTTTGCGTTCGAGCGGCAATCAAACGGAACCT
Organism: Collinsella sp.; assembly: GCA_048189585.1. Lineage (GTDB taxonomy): Bacteria > Actinomycetota > Coriobacteriia > Coriobacteriales > Coriobacteriaceae > Collinsella. The sequence goes on from DBEZHA010000015.1 coordinate 111,323, forward strand.
ATATCATCCGAGACCGCACGGTCGAGAAAGAAACCGAGAAAAAAGACATTAAGTACCTGGCAATAGAATCGAACGGCGAAGACCAGGACAACAATAAGATTTGCCATAAGAATAAGAGTAAGAGCATTCCGTGGGAGCTCGAGCTTGTCGGTTACGACATGAAAAAGAACGATGCCACGGTTAGCAGCCTCGACTGGATCACGTATAGCAGCTACGTCGACGGACCATGTTGGATGAAATACGTCGACGACAACAAGTTCCTCGACGAGCTGAGCATCCCGGGTACGCACGATTCGGGCACCTGCAGCGTGGACAACGACACTGAGCCCCAATCCTCGCAAGTAAAATGCCAGCAGGATTACATTCCCACGCAGCTGCTCGAAGGCATTCGCTATTTTGATATCCGTCTCGGAAAGGGCGACAACCCTGGCATCGACCATGGGATGTACTACCTGCTCAAAAAAGACGCGTACTTTTTGCATCTTTCCGATGTCATAGGCTACTTCAAAACGTTTTTGAACGAAAACCCGACAGAAGCGCTCATCATGCTTGTATCACGAGGCAACGACGAGGCTACCGACGAAAGTGTTACGACGGCTTTCGCCAAGGTTTTGGACGACAACCCCAAACTGTTCTATACGTCGAGCCGCGTTCCCACACTGGGCGAGGTGCGCGGAAAGATCGTCCTGCTACGTCGATTTGGACTCGACGGCGACAGCGTAAGCGGCCACACGTGGGGACTCGACCTCACCGAATGGGATAACAAAATCGCAGCGCACACCGACAGCAGTTCCATGTGCCTCGTCCAAGACGCGCAGGGCTTTGAAGCCGCGGGGGAAACAGGCGACAAAGAGCCCTATTGCACCAAGGTATACGCCCAGGACAAGTACAAACTCACGGGAACCGACAAGCTCAGCTGGGTCGATAATGCGCTGAAGGAAACGACCGGGCGCACGCGCAACGAGGTAGATGTCGAGGACGATAACGGGGCCAAGGAGAAAGTCCTGGAGCGTTGCTGGTCTATCAACTACACCAGCTGCACGGGCTTGTCGCACGGAGGCAATCCTTTTACCTCGGCACGAGTAGTCAACGAGCATCTGTATAAGAGCCCGTACATCAATCCCAGCGGCATCGAGGATACAAAGTCAGATTACCTCAAGCACATTGGCATCATCGCATCCGACTTTGTTGATGCGGCGCTGGCCCGGAGCATCTACCAGCGCAATTACGATACGGAGCACAAGCAGACGGCTTCGTACTATCTCCCGTACTATCTCCCGACCCGCATGCGCATGACGTACGGCGACTCGCTGAGCGATGCCTCATTCCAGGATGGCAAGACCGTTGGCGAGGGCCGTTTCCGCCTCGTTAACAGCAGCAACGTACTCAACGTGGCCGCTTCTGGCAGCGCGTTTGCCATCGAATACGTGGATGTCGACGCCCTGGGCAACGAGACCGCTACAGGACTGCAGGGCTTCGTGCCCATCGATATCGATCCGCTCGCGCTGACGCCCCATTTTGAGGGACTCGAAGGCCTTAAGGCCGGCGAAGACGTGCGCGCCAAGATTGCGGCATCACTCGAGGGCAAGCTCGAAACCGACGCCTGCACCGCCCAGCTCGAGTTTGTGCACGACGCGGACGGCGCTCCGGGCACGGCAATGGCCGAGGGCGAGGCATTTGCCGCGGGGACGTATTGGGTGCGTGCGAAAGGTCTGTTGGGCGACGCGGCGCAGAACTACACGCTCGCCAGCGACGGAGCCGCAAACTTTACCGTAGCGGCCTCGGACAGTGCAGGCGGCACCGGCAGCGGCACGGGTTCCAGCGCAGGCAGCGCTGATAAGAATGGTAAGGGCAACAAGGGCAAGGGCTCGGGCGGAAAACTCGCCGACACGGGCGACGGCTCCGGCATTGCCGCCGGGCTCGCCGCTGCCGCCATGGCGACAACGGTCGCCGGCGCGGCGATGCTTGCCAATGACCGCGAAAACGTTGGGGACGACAGCGAATAGGCAAGCCCGCCTTTTAGACACATCGACTCAATTGGGGGGGGCGCAGAATACCGTTCTGCGCCCCGATTTTTACCTTAGCCCGAACACCGTTATCGGCTACATCACCATGTTCAGCGCATTCACGAACTCCTGAGCTTGGGAGCGGCTGCTCAGACTAAAGACACAGGCAGTCAACAGCCTGTTACGTAGGAAAACGTCGCGGCCCTTGATCCTGCTGACCCCCGTAATATCCTTAAGATAAACAATCTCGGTGTGCTTGCCACCAAAAGTGCCCTTCTTGAGCACCTCGATGCGGTTAGGGTAGATCTTGACGTCTTTAAACCTACCCGAACCTTTGTCCTGGAACAGCAGCGTGTTGTTGTCCATACGCATCACTCCCGTGGGGTTCGCTAAAACTGTCTCTATGGCCACATTTTAGTCACCGCAAGGCTCCCATGCGAAGGTGCCAGACAGCAAAGCAATTCGTGTCCGCGCGAGGCTTTAAACTAAATGCGATAAAGATGCATTCCACAAGAGGAAAGTGGGGCGACAGTGATGGGCGAACTGGTAAACCGTGGAGAATCGGCAATCGTGCCCGAAGGTTTTTACAAGCAGGTCTCCTCGATTCTCAACGCCGCTCGCGACAAGGCCTATACCGCCGTTAACTTTGCGATGGTTGAGGCATATTGGGAGATCGGCAAGAGTATTGTAGATGAACAGGGCGGAGAGGAGCGCGCAGCATATGGAGAGGCATTGATTGCAGGCCTCTCCAGAAGGCTTACCGCGGATTTCGGAAGAGGCTTTGGCATCGCAAACCTTCGCAATATGCGTCAGTTCTTTCTTGCGTTTCCAATTCGCGACGCACTGCGTAGCGAATTGAGCTGGACTCATTACCGCAGGTTGATGCGCATTTCCGACCCTGATGCTCGCACCTGGTACATGAACGAATGCGCCGACTCTCGTTGGAGCACGCGTCAGCTCGAACGCCAGATCAACACCATGTTCCGCGAGCGCCTACTTGCCAGCAAGGACAAGGAGGCCGTCACCCAGGAAATCCAAAAGAGCGCCCCGGCTCGTCGCCCCGAGGATATCATCCGCGACCCATATGTACTGGAGTTTTTAGGTTTCTCGGACGATACTGCGTTTCGCGAGAGCGATCTAGAGCAGGCGCTCATCACGCATCTTCAGAAGTTCCTGCTGGAGCTTGGCCGTGGTTTCGCTTTCGAGGCGCGCCAAAAGCGCATCACCTTTGATGGGCGCCATTTCTATATTGACCTTGTTTTTTACAACTATCTGATGCGCTGCTTCGTGCTCATCGACCTTAAGACGGACGACCTTACGCATCAGGACCTGGGCCAGATGCAAATGTATGTGAACTACTACACGCGCGAGCTCATGAACGAAGGCGACAATCCGCCCATAGGCATCGTGCTCTGCGCGGACAAAAGCGATTCGATTGTCGAGTACACGCTGCCCGAAGACAACGACCAAGTGTTTGCCGCCAAATACCTGCCGTATCTTCCAAGCAAGGAAGAGCTGGCGCGCGAACTAAGCGCCGAGTACCGCGCCATCAACGAAGCGACTAATGGCGAAACGCAAGGGTAGCAGCACGTTGCGACCGAAGCCACCGCAGCCGTCGCAGGCGCACTCGCGGTTGCGACGCACGCTACGAAACAATACCGGTCATGGACGCCGGCAACGACATTCTAGCCGTGGCTGGCGAGCGTGACCTGACAGGCAAAGACGCGGCCTTCGTCTGATGTGGGTCCATTGGCTGCCACAGAAAAGGGCCGGTTGCAGCCGGCCCTTTAGACGATAATACCTGCGTTGCCCGCGCTTCCGAAGTGTGACTAGCTGAGGAGCGGGTTCCGCGGCACAACCTGATTTTACCCAGTGAGGAGGCTCTTTTGCAGCCGCTCCACTGTTTATTTACATCTGGCACCCTCAAACAATCAGACGGCAGCCCGCACTCCTGAGAGCTGCCCCGCACCCCCGGCCATCACCTTACGGCAACAACCGGTGCTACTCCCCTACTTCCCAAATAGCGCACCCAGCAGACCGCGGCGTTTGGGCTTCTCCTCTCGGTAGGAACCCTCGACGGCGGCTGCAACCTGGCGCGGTTGCTCGCCGCCTCCACGGCGCACGATCTGGTACAGGAAGGGCGATTTAACGTATTTGACCTCGACGGGCGTGGCGTGCACGGTGCTCTCGCCGGACAGATGCAGGCTCGGGCTGAGCGACGCCACGATATGCGTTTCGCGCTTGTCGCTAAACACCACCGCGGCCGCGCGGCCCGTCTGGCCGTTTACGGCAATGCGCACCTGCTCGCCATCGCGGCCGTCTGTCGCCGGACGATCGACAAAGTAGACCGGCACCATCACCAGGCCGTCCTTATGTTTGCGGGCCTTGCGCGCCCACATGCGAATGCTCTTTTTATTGAGCCCCAGTACAGCCTCGGCGTCGTTGCCCGCAACGTCGAGCGCCAACTTATCAATGACCACCTGGTCCTTGGTAGACGCATCGACTGAGACAACGCGAAAGTCACCTTCCTGCATGGCGGGATCGAACGGACCGACCTTGGCAAAGTCCCACGGCTCCAAAATGCCCATGAGGCGAACGTCCAGGTAGTTTGCCCTGGGGTATGCCCAGTCGAGCACCTCGTAGTACACCAAGGCCTCCTTGCTCAGGCCCTTGCCCGGGAAGCTCGCCATCATGCGCAAGTCCGCCAGCGCCATGGGGAAATAGAAGAGCATCATGTCGTTTTGGATCGCGTCTTCCACGTCGTGCCCGGCAAAGGCATCCGGATACTGGCGCACCAGCTGCAGCGCGTTGGCACGTGCCTGCTGCGGCGAGATTTCGCAGGGAATACCCTGCTCGGGCACATACTCCGCACCAACGCCCATGGTCAGGCGCTTGCTAAACGTCCCCGGCTTGAGCAGGTCCGCAATGCCGATCTTATTGCCGCAGGACGGGCACTCAAACACACGCTGCGTTGACTCGCCCTCAAAGGACGCTCCGCAGAAGGGGCAAGGAATGCTCACATGCGTGGCCTCTTGGAACTCCTGCGCCGTGCCGCGATCCTCCCACAGCAGATGTTCCAGGACCGACTGATTGCGCCAGTGCGCATTGAAGAAATACCAGTCCGGGTCCTGCGGGCGCTCGAGTTGCGACACATGCGTGAGTTTGAGCAGTCCATCCACCACCGTCAACGGCGTATGGCGAATACCCAAAGCGCTCTTGGGCTCTCCGGCGTCCGCCTGCCACGGAACCACCGTGCCGCAATAAGCGCACTCAAAGCTGCGCTTAGCCTGGTGCGAGTACATAGGGCCGCCGCAGTTTTGACATTTAACGGCAAACATCTCGTCCATGGAAACGTCCTCCTTTGCACAGGGGCTGTCGACATTAAGTATGTCGAGCAAGCAGGCACATGCCCATACCCATGTGGCCCAAAATGGACCACCCAGGCAGACGAGAAGGCTCGCTCGTTAGCACCGGCAGACTATTGCTGCATTTTCTGAGCATCGGTGCACGGCGCCCCCGCGCGAGCTACACTATCCCCTTAAACATGATTGTGAGGACGACCGCTATGCTATTTGTAAATCGGCTGGTACATATGCTTGTTCCCGGCAGCGAAAGCGAGCCGGTCGATGCATCTTGCCGCACTAACGCGGGCTTTGCCGCAAGCCTCATCTGCATTGGCCTCAACATCACCCTGTGCCTGGCAAAGGGCATCGCGGGCCTGCTCGCCGGCTCCGTCTCCCTCATCGCCGACGCTTTCAACAACCTCTCCGATGCCTCGAGCAACATCGTGAGCCTGCTCGGGTTCCGCCTTGCCAGCCGCCCGGCAGACGAAGGCCACCCCTATGGTCACGGCCGCTATGAGTACCTAGCCGGCCTGTTCGTCGCCGTCCTGGTCTGCGCCGTCGGCATCAACCTGATCCTCGAGTCGGTCACCAAGATCATCAAGCCCTCGCCCACCGTGTATTCGGCGCTCTCCATGGCTGCCCTTGTTCTGTCCATGCTCGTCAAATTCTGGATGGCCGCGTTCAACCGCGCACTGGGTAACCGCATCGATTCCGAAACGCTCATCGCCACAGCACAGGACTCCAAAAACGACGTCATCACCTCGGGCTCGGTCTTGGTGGCGGCGCTTATTTCGCAGACGACCGGCTTTGACCTCGATGGCTGGGCAGGCCTGGGTGTGGGCATCTTCATCTGCATCAGCGGCATGGGCCTAGTGCGCGACGCCATCAGCCCGTTGCTGGGGCAAGCGCCCGACCCCAAGCTCGTCCAGGCAATCCGCGATAAGATCATGTCCTATCCGCAGGTCTTGGGCACACACGACCTGATGGTGCACGACTACGGCCCCGGTCGTCAGTTTGCCAGCGCCCACGTGGAGATGCCCGGAGAGGGCGACGCATTTGAGCACCACGAGATTTTGGACACCATCGAGCACGACATCAAGCGCCAAATGGGCATCGATATCACGCTGCACTGCGACCCCATCGCCACCACCGGCGACGACCTGCGCGGCTGGGTCAAGCGCGGCGTCATGCAGATCGATCCCGCGCTCTCCATCCACGACCTGCACGAGCACGACGGGTTTGTTTCGTTTGACCTGGTGCGTCCCGATGGCTTTGACATATCCGACGAGGAGCTGCTGGAGCTCGTCACGCGCATCGTGCACGAGCGCCGGCCCGACGTCTCGTGCGTCGTCACGTTTGATTCGGGCTTTAGCTCGCCCGAGCGTCCGGCCGAGCAGTTGTAGCCTGCTTAACAGCTAGTTTCCCTGCGCGCCCGAGATGCCGTTTTGCAGGGCGTTCCAGGCATCCGTCGCCATGTCGCCCAAGTTCTGCGCGGTATCGCCCAAGTTTTGTGCCGTATCGCCCAGCTCTTGCGCCTTGTCTCCCAACTCCTGCGCCTTGTTGCTCAAGTCCTCCAGCGTATTGGAACTCGAGCTGTCGGTACCGCTTTGTCCGTCGGACGAGTTGCCCGAGCTGTTCTTGTGCGTGAGCTGAATTTCGAGGTTGCCGCTGTCGTTATAGTAGGCAGAAGTAACGACCCAGTTGGCATCGACGACGGGCGTTGAGCCATCATCGGTCAGGACCACGGCATTCGAAAGATCGGCGCCGCGCGACTTGAGGATCTTCTTGGCGTTGGACCAGTACTGCCCCGGGATATCGCTCAGATCGACGGTGCTAGACGAGGCGAACTCGGTTTGCTCGGCAGTGGTATCGGCCGTTGAACTCCCTCGCTTGTTGAGCATGCCCGACACGATGGCAAACACAACCGACAGCGCAAAGAAAATCGCCAGCACGATGAGGATCTTCTTGATCACGCTCGACGAACGCGACGGCGCCTCTTCCTCGTCCTCGCCATATTGCGGAATCGACTTGGGGTACTCGCGATACGGCTCGCGCGACTCGTAGCGAGGCTGCGCCGTGCGAGGCATATACGTCGTCTGCTGAGGCTGCGGAATGGGATTCTGCGGCAGGTCATCATAGGGATTCGGCGTCGAGGCGGCATAAGAATCCTGCGGCGCGTAATCAAACGGGTCTGCCGCCGCGTTGCCATAGGGGCTTTGCAAAGATGCAGCGTAAGGGTCCTGCGCCGCGTCGCCATAGCCCATAACTCGTGTGGGCTCGGCAGAAGGCTGCGTCGCGGCGGGGTCGACATAACCGGGGTTGGGAACAACGCGGGTCGCATCGGCGCTATCGCCAGCCTGCGCGGAACCGTAGCCGCCCATCACGGTTGTCTTGTCCTGATCCATGCAACGATTCCTTTCCGTCGCCTGTAAGCATCAAGTTATCCATGCATTCTACCAGCGCAAAAGCCTATGATGGGCAGAGTCCGTCGGTATCTACAAGACATGCGCGGGCCTAAGGATCAAAAAGCCCCGCCGGGCCTTGGTAGGCGCGACGGGGCGGGCAAGCGGCTATGAGCAGCGAGCTTAGAACAGGCCGGTGATGTTGCCGTCGTTGTCGACGTCGATGTTCTCGGCCGCAGGGACCTTGGGCAGGCCCGGCATGGTCAGAACACTGCCAGTCAGTGCGACCACAAAGTGGGCGCCGGCGGAAACCTTGAGCTCACGCACCGTGATGCGGAAGTTCTCGGGAGCGCCCAGGGCCTTGGCGTTGTCGCTAAAGCTGTACTGCGTCTTGGCGACGCACACCGGCAGGTTGCCAAAGCCATTCTCGCGCAGCTCGGCGAGCTGGCGCTTGGCGGCCGGCGTAAAGTCAACGCCGTCGGCGCGGTAGACCTTGGTGGCAACGGCCTCGAGGGCATCAGCGACATCAGCGCCGTCCTCATAGGCAAACTTGAGCTCGCCCGGCTGCTCAATCAGACGCATGACCTCATCGGCAAGCTCGAGCGCGCCCTCGCCGCCCTTGGCGCAGACCTCGGAAAGCTTAACGTTGACGCCGAGCTTCTGGCACTCGGACTCAATGAGCGCAAGCTCGGCCTCGGTGTCCGTCGGGAAGCGGTTGATGGCGACCACGCAGGGCAGACCATATACGTTCTGGATGTTGTCGACGTGACGCAGCAGGTTGGGCATGCCAGCCTTGAGTGCCTCGAGGTTCTCCTCGTTGAGATCGGCCTTGGCGACGCCACCGTTGTACTTCAGCGCGCGGGCAGTAGCGACGACCACGACGGCGCTGGGGCGAACGCCCGTCATGCGGCACTTGATGTCGAGGAACTTCTCGGCACCCAGATCGGCACCAAAGCCGGCCTCGGTAATGGCAACATCGCCAAAGCGCATCGCCATACGCGTGGCCATGATAGAGTTACAGCCGTGGGCAATGTTGGCGAAGGGACCGCCGTGGACAAACGCGGGCGTGCCCTCGAGCGTTTGCACCAGGTTGGGCTTGAGCGCGTCCTTAAGCAACGCGGCCATGGCACCCTGGGCCTTGAGGTCGCGGGCACGGACGGGCTCGCCGGCATAGCTGTAGCCGACAACGATCTCGCCCAAGCGCTCCTTAAGATCGTTGATGCTCGTGGACAGGCACAGGATTGCCATGACCTCGGAGGCAACGGTGATATCGAAGCCGTCCTCGCGCGGCACGCCCTGGGCCTTACCGCCAATGCCGTCGATGACGTGGCGCAGCTGACGGTCGTTCATATCGACGACGCGCTTCCAAGTGATGCGCTTAACGTCAATACCGAGCTGATTGCCCTGCTGGATGTGGTTATCAAGCATGGCGGCCAGCAGGTTATTGGCGGCACCGATAGCGTGGAAGTCGCCGGTAAAGTGCAGGTTGATATCCTCCATGGGGATGACCTGAGCCCAGCCGCCGCCGGCAGCACCGCCCTTAACGCCAAAGACGGGGCCGAGCGAAGGCTCGCGCAGGGCCACGGCACTCTTGACGCCGCGACGACGCAGGCCATCGGCCAGACCGATGGTCGTGGTGGTCTTGCCCTCGCCCGCAGGCGTGGGGTTGATGGCGGTCACGAGGACAAGCTTGGCCTGGTGATCAGTCGGCTCGTTGAGCAGTGAATAGTCGACCTTAGCCTTGTCGAAGCCGTACGGAATCAGGTGCTTAACGTCGACGCCGGCGTTCTTGGCCACCTCGGTAATAGGCAGTGGCGTGACAGAACGTGCGATTTCGATGTCAGTAGGCATGGGCGGTCCTTTCGTTACCGAATGAGAAAAAGACCAATTCAGCATAGCACGGGCGCGCAATAGTAAAACGCCCATAACCGATGAACGGCGATATGTTTACCCGATGCCCAGCGATAGTCCAACAGCCCGCCAAAACAAAGCGCCCTAAACGGTAGGTTCAATCCCCAGGTGCTCAAAGGTGCGAAGGGTTGCCTGACGGCCCTGCGGCGTACGAATCATCAACCCGCACTGCAGCAAATAGGGCTCATAGACATCCTCGAGCGTGCCCGGGTCCTCGCCCACCGCGCTGGCAAGGGTCGTAAGTCCCACGGCACGACCGGAGAACGTCTTGGCAAGCGTCTCCAAGATACGAATATCCATCCAGTCCAGACCGAGCTCGTCGATCTCGAAGAACTCGAGCGCCTGACGGCAGATATCGAGCTCAATGGGACCGTTGCCGCGCACCTGTGCATAGTCGCGCACGCGCTTGAGCAGGCGGTTGGCAAGACGTGGCGTACCGCGCGAACGCGAGCCGATCTCGAGTGCACTGGAATGATCGATCGTCACGCCCAGGATAGTCGCCGAGCGCGTCACAATCTGCGCGAGCTCCTCGACCGTGTAGTAATCCAGGCGATATGAAATGCCAAAGCGGTCGCGCAACGGGCCTGTCAACATGCCTGAGCGGGTCGTTGCCGCTACCAGCGTAAATTTGGGAATATCCAGGCGAATCGAGCGCGCCGCCGGACCCTTGCCAATCACGATATCGAGGGCAAAGTCCTCCATCGCGGGGTACAGGACCTCCTCGACCGAACGGTTGAGGCGGTGGATCTCGTCGATAAACAGCACATCACCCGGCTGCAAGTTAGTAAGGATGGCCGCCAGGTCGCCCGTGCGCGCGATGGCAGGGCCACTCGTGGTCTTGATCTGAGCGCCCAGCTCGTTGGCGATAACGGTGGCCAGCGTGGTCTTGCCCAGGCCCGGAGGACCCGAGAAAATCACGTGGTCGAGCGTCTCACCACGGCTCTGCGCCGCTTCGATCAACACGCGCAGGCTCTGCTTGATGTGCTCCTGGCCACAGTAATCGTCCAGGCGCTGGGGGCGCAAAGTGCGGTCGACATCGAGGTCCTCGGCCGTCAGCTCCGAGCCCACCATGCGCTCGCCGTGCGCCATGGATGCCGCCGGCGAGTTGCCGGGCGTCGCCCACAGGTCCTGAGAGTCATCGGCTTCCCACATCACGCATCCATTCCAAGTCGCTTAAGCGCCGCGCCGAGCAAATCCTCGACACGCATATTCTCCCCATCATACCCGCTCAGGGCAACATCGGTCTCCTGCGGGCTAAAGCCCATGGAAAGGAGTGCCGCACGGGCATCGTCGATCGCCGAGGGAGCGGCAGCGGGCACGGGCATCGCAACCTGTCCGGGAATCACGTCGACCGGCACAAAGCCCTTATCCTTGGCAAAGGTGCTCTTGAGTTCCAGGATCAGGCGCTGAGCTGTCTTTTTGCCCACACCGGGTACCTTGGCCATGCCCTTGTCGTCCTCGGCCATCACCAGCGAATACAGCTGCCCCACGGTATAGGTGGAAAGCACGGCAAGCGCCAGGCGCGGGCCAACGCCCGAAACGGACACGAGCCGGTCGAACATCGTGCGCTCATCCTTTGAGGAAAAACCGAAAAGTGTCATGGCGTCCTCGCGCACCTGCATACGCGTGTAGAGACGGACCTCGCCGCCGGGAGTCGGCAACGTGGCCGCAGTGCTGCCCGAGATGCCGAGCTCAAAGCCAACGCCCGACACATCGACGACAGCAGAGCTCATCGTGGACTCGACAAGCGTTCCGTGGAGCTGGGAAATCATCAGTATCCGGTTCCTCTCTGTTGATAGAACTCGCCACCGGTGAGGGCGCGGGTGCGGCTGAGGTTTACGTGGCAGATGGCGCAGGCCAGGGCATCGGCGGCATGGTCGGGATGCGGGTCGTGGTCGAGCTGTGTTAGCGTGCGTACCATATAGGCGACCTGCCGCTTGTCCGCGGCGCCGGTGCCCACCACAGCCTGTTTGATCTGCATGGGCGTGTACTCGCCAATCTCGAGCGCGCATTCCGAAAGCGCTACGAGTGCAGCACCGCGGGCATGCGCCGTGGGGATGGCCGAACGAACGTTGGCGCCAAAGTAGATGCTCTCGACAGCAGCTGTGTCGGGTCGATAACGCTCGACGACATCCTTAAGGTCACGGGCGATATGCGACAGGCGCACCGCAAGCGGGCTGCCCGCGCTGGTCTCGATGCAACCGTAGGCACGGCAGCGAACCTCGCCACGCCGCTCCTCGATAATCCCCCAACCCGTATGAGCCAAACCGGGGTCGATGCCCAAGATAACCAAGCCAACCTCCCCTCGCCACAAGCACAGCGCAAGACAAGGCCCCGCGCATCATTCACGAACGTCTGTTCTAGAATAACACAACGGGGCCAAGATGCTTAAAGCAAGATTGTTTCTGCCCTAGTTCTGGCTAAAGAATGGGAACTGCCTCGGATCAACCGGCGGATGCGGCATCGGGCCACCCTGGGGACTACCTTGCGAGCCGCCCTGACCGCCCATCATCTTATCGATGGCGTCCTGAACCTCGCCCTCGAACTTTTTCATTCCCTCGTGTAAACGACGCTGACCGTCCTCAGAGCGCAGCTCCTCCATCTGCTCGGGCGAAATGCCCAACAGGTCACCCAATATGCCCATCATCTCGCCACGCATGCGCTCGCTTGTATCCTCGTCGGCAAAGCGGTTCACCTCGGCGCGCGCCAGCGCATCGACCGTCATGCGTTCCTTGCCGCTCAGCCCCAGGTCGGACCACGCGAGCATGTACGGCCAGGCGCGCTCAACAAACGAACGGGCCGAGACGATCGGCGCCGTCGGCAGCATGCGGCGGGCAGCCTCACCCTGGCGCACGAGCATCAGCAGCAGCGAGCAGGCCTCGGGCTTGGCGGCGGCCATCGGGATGTCGTCGAAAGGTCGATTGCGGTCCACGTGCGCCTCGAGCGCGCCATCGACCTCACCCGGCTCAAGCCCGCCGAGCAGCTGTGCCGCGCGGTCGAGCATATCGACCGGACCGTCGAGCGTCGAGAGCGCCTGCGCCAACACGCGATCCATGCAATCCTCTACCGCGTTGAGCGTCACGAGCTCTTGGGGCACCACGGCAGACGTGCGGTTGCGCACACGCGCCACAAACTCAAGCGTCGACAGGTACACATCGCCAAACGGCGCAAAGTCGCCCTGGTAGCCGCCGCAAAGCGCCGGCGCCGCCAGCGCGTACTCGGTTTTGGACAGCGGGCTCAGCGTCATCGCACCCAGCTCGAGCGCCGTGTCCTCCAGCATGAGGCCCAGCGTGCGCGAGCGCAGACGCTCGGCATCGCCCGCCGACACGTCGCGATCGAGCACACGCGCCGCATCCGGTGCATCGCGCTCGACGGTGCGAATGTGCAGACGCTCGGCGATGGCGCGGACGGCGGCACAGCGGGCAGCCTCGGCCTCTTCCTGCGCCGGCGTAAAGATACGGTTGCGCCCCAGCACCAGGCCAATCACATTGCGCGGGCCCAGAGCGTCGACGGCCAGCGCCGTCAGCAAAGACGACGGCAAGTCACCCTCGAGTGCCACCACAGCACGCGACGCACCGTGGGCCCGGGCGTTGTCGCGCACGGCGAGCACCAGCGCCTGCCACAGCCACGCCTCGGAACGGAACTCGGGCAGTTCGTGATCTTCCAGGGCATCGAGCATCACGCCGCGCTGAATCTCCTGAACCAGCAGGCTCTCCTCAAAACACGGTGCCTGGGCCACCACGCGACCGCAGTCGTCGAGCACAAACGAACCGCCGGTATACACCGACTCGTCAAAGGCACCGACCGGCGCCATGCAGGCAAACCACACGCTGCGCTTGGATGCGATCTTGCGGTAGGCGCCGCTGCGAACGGCGGCAATGGCGGCAGTCTCGCGGTCGGTCATGTCAAACGCGTTGAATTGGAAATACGCGATGAGGTCGACGCCGGTCGGCAACATCTCGAGCTCGCGGTCCAAGTCAAAAATCACGGCGATGCGCACGCCGTCCACGTCGAACACCGGCGGCGCCCAACGCGTGTCGTTGTTCTCGCCACGCTGCAGGGCAATGCTCGAACGCGCCGGCACCACATGACCGTCCTTGAGCATCATGTAGTCGAGCAGCGGTTGGCCCTCAAACGAAACCGCCGCGGGCACGATGCAGATCATGTCAAGCTCCTGGATACGCTCGGCGACACCAGTCAAACCGGCAAGCACGTCGTGCTCAAAGTCGGCAGCGCCCACCAGGCCACCGGACATGGCACCCATAAAGAGCGGAGCCGGAACGCACAGCACGCGCGCCCCGCGCTCGTGGGCCAGACGAGCCTGGTCCTCGATGCGGCCGCAAATGCCCTCAACATCCCCAAGGCGCATATCGATCTGTGCAAGCGCGAGCTTCATGGCTCAGCCCTTTCCGTCGTAAACCATCGAAATCGTAGTAAAAGCGCCGACCGCATAATGCAGCCGGCGCTTGCATGTGCATATGCTAGCTATGATACCCCGAGCGGGGGCGCGCTCCTAGAATGTCGCGGACCACAGCCCGTGCAGGTTGCAGTAGGCATAGACGGTACCGGTCTTGGAGCCGCCCGCGAAAAACGTCGCGGGTTTCATGCCGGGCTCAAGGTAATGGACCTCTAAGCGGCCCTCGGCCTCAAGGGCGATCCACTCAATGTAGTGCTCGGGCAGGCTGGGGTGCTCGACCGAGCCAACGCGGGCGCGAATCACGTGACCGTCGCGCTCGGTCTCGACAACAGGCACGTGCTTCTCATGCGCCGCGTCCTCAGTGTTTGCGGTCAGCTCCGTGCAACCGGCAGGGGTCGCAACGCCGTCGCCAAGGGCAGCGATGAGCTTACCGTCGGGGTCCTTAAAGAATTTCGCCATGATGTTCTCCTTTGCTGATGTGCCAATGTTCTTGATGGTTCTTATGCCCAAAGGCAGACAAACCATCCACGGCATTGCAAATGAACACATAACGGATCAGGCAAGCGGTCGGGCCAAAATGCGTCGACCGTCCTGCCCACTCCAGCAGTCCCACCCCGCGCGCGGCTAGCGCCCGTCGCCGCCGAGCAGCGCCAGAACATCCTCGCGCGTGAACAGTGCCGACGAGATGCCGTCGCCGCCGAGCACGCTGTTGACCAGGTCGCGCTTGGACTCCTGCATCTGCATAATGCGCTCCTCGATCGTGTCCTTGGCGATGAGCTTGTACACGGTCACGGTATGTTGCTGGCCAATACGATGCGCGCGGTCAGTCGCTTGGTCCTGCGCCGCCACGTTCCACCACGGGTCGTAGTGGATTACCACGTCGGCCGCCGTCAGGTTAAGGCCCACGCCGCCCGCCTTGAGCGAGATCAAAAAGACCGGCACCTCGCCCGCCTGGAACTGTGCGACCATCTTGGCGCGGCTCTCTTTAGACGATGCGCCCGTGAGCTTAAGGAAGGCGATATCCTCCTTGGCCAGGCGCTTACCGATAATATCGAGCATACCCGTAAACTGGCTGAACAACAGGATGCGATGTCCGCCGTCGAGTGCGCCGTGCACGAGCTCCATGCACGTATCGAGCTTGGCGCTCCCCGCCTTGTAATCCTCGTAGTGCAGACGCGGGTCGCAGCAGATCTGGCGCAGCCTGGTGAGCTCGGCAAGTACCTTGAGCTTGTCCTTCTTAAACTCCCCGGCCTCGCGGTGCTGCACCTGCTGGGCGATGCGGTCCTGGTTGGCCAGGTAGAGCTTGCGCTGCTCGCCGGTGAGCTGCGCCATGACCGTGTCCTCGATCTTTTCGGGCAGATCGGCCACCACGTCCTCCTTGACACGGCGCAGTACAAACGGCGACACGAGTGCCTGCAGACGAGCGGCGCTGTCGCCCTCGGCGTGCTCGACCGGGCTTTCGAAGCGCTTGGCAAACGACTCGCGCGTGCCAAGCAGGCCCGGCATCAAAAAGTCGAAGATGCTCCAGAGCTCGGACAAGCGGTTTTCGATGGGCGTGCCCGTCAAGGCAAAGCGCACGCCGGAAGGCAGGCGCTTGGCGGCACGCGCTACCTGCGTGAGCGGGTTTTTAATGTACTGGGCCTCGTCGAGCACCACGCGGGCAAAATCCTGCTCGACGTACTCGTCGATATCGCGCCGCATAAGGTCATACGACGTCACGACCACGTTATGCTCGGCAACGCCGGCAATCTGCACGCGACGCTGCGCCTTGGCGCCCACGATGGCGCACACATCGAGCGACGGGGCAAAGCGCTCCAGCTCGGCGATCCAGTTGTACACAAGCGACGCAGGGCACACCACAAGCGTGGGCTTGGCGTCCCCCGCTTCCACGCGCGCCAGGATATGTGCGATCATCTGCAGCGTTTTGCCCAGGCCCATGTCGTCGGCCAAGATGCCGCCAAGGCCCAGGTGTTCGAGCGAGCCGAGCCACTGGTATCCGTCGACCTGATAGCCGCGCAGTGTGGCCTTGAGCGAGACCGGCACCGTAAAGTCCATCTTGCCGAGCGTATCCAAGCGCTCGACGGTGCGGCGGAACGCGGCGTCACGATCGGCCTCGAGCGCGGGCGTGCGCGCGAGCATGCTATCGACGAATAGGGTACTCGACGCGGGAAGCGACACGCCGTCGAGCAGGTCGACGGCATCGACACCCAGGTCCTCGGCGAGGCCAAACGCGGCTCGGGCGCCCTCGTCCAAACGAATGATGTCGCCGGACGTAAGGCGCGCAAACGTCTGGTGACGCTTGTAGGAGTCGAGGTAGATGGCAAGGTCCGCGGCCGAAAGCCCGCTCGCGCCCAACTCGACATCGAGCAGATTGCTCTTGACGGTCGCACGAACCGAGAGCTTGGGCGCGGGGCGGACCGAGATCTGGCGCAGACGGTCGCTGAGCATGACCTCACCCAGCTCGGACAGGGCGGACAGGCCCTCGGTCAGCAGGCGGAACAAGCTCTCGTCATCGCGCTCCTCAAACGCCAGACCGCCCTCGTAAAAGTCGAAATACAGGGCCGCCGTGTCCATAACGCGAAACTCCGCCACCTCGTCGCGGGGCGGCACGCCCGGGCGCCGCTCTTCGAAGGGACTACCCGGAGCGCCCAGGCTAAAGAGATCCGCCGACCAATCGCCGTAGGTAACCGTAATTTTGCAGGTCACGAGCCCATCATCGACGCCGATTGCCATAGCAAAGCTCGGATCGGGTGCCACGGTATCGAGCGCGGCGGGCGCGGTGAGGTCGGTGTAGTCGCGCAAAATGGGCAGCGCCATACGACAGAACTCCCCCACCTGGTCGGCAGCGATATGGACCGGCGTGCGACAGGGCAGCAAACGCGATAGAAACGGCGCCGCATGCTGGGCAAACGCCACATCGGCGCGGCGCGCACGGCGGGTGTCGACCAGATAGGCAACGTCGCCCGAAGCAAAGCAGTATGCATCGGCCGGCAGGCGCAGGTCGTAGCTGCCGCCAGCCGCCGGCGCGATTTTGGCGGCAAAGAGCGGTGGGCGCTTGGTCGGGGCTTCATCCTTCCCTTGCGGCGCCGGCTCGACCGCCACGTCATAGGTGCGATGCGTCGTCGTCCCCCGCGACCAGGCGGGCTCAAAAGAGATGGTCTGGCCGCGCAACAGGTCCAGCACATATACGATGCTATGCTCGGACAGCGGCAACTGACGCTCGGCGACAAAACCACTGCGGGCAAAGTCGTACGACGCCGAACGCGAGCTTGTGATGTCATCGAGATAGGCAACTGTCGTCACGACAAGGTTGAGCAGCTTTGTCGACACGTCTTCGAAGGCTTCGGGCGTATGGACAAACGTGAGCTTCTTGCCGTACGAGAAGGTGCCGCCGCGCACGTAGGCATCGGCCATGCCGTCGATGTCCTTGACCACGTAGGAGACCGATCCACAGCGAATGCGAAGCTCGAGCGCCCAGCTAAAGCGGTCGGCAAACAGTGGATTGTAATACGGCACCAGCGAGGGCTCCAACACTGCCTTGGGGGCATCGGGATCCACACTGCCGGCGAGCTTGCGGCGCATGCTCGCCAGCTCATCCATGCGCGCGTCCGAAAGATCGGAGAGCGCCGCCATGAGGCTGGGACTCGTGGGGACGGGCGCCGGAAAGGGAAAGTTGGGATTGACGGCCGGCGCTTTGGGCGCGTTGCGCGCGGGCTGTTTCGGCTGCGCCGTAAACGTGCGGACCGGCGTGCGCAGCCCCTCGACGGGCTCGGTGCCGCTGGCGTCCAGGTACGCAAGCGCCGTGGCGATGGCGTGCTTGCACATGCCGGGGTAGCGATAGGCAGCGGGGCAATCGCAGTCGTAGTCGATCACCTCGTGCTCGTCCATGTCGAGCGCCACGTGCGTCTTGTACAGGTCGCCACGCGAGCCGCGCACCGAGCCCTCAACCGTCACGTTTTTGGAGAAGCGCGAGCCGCTGTCCTCAATCGACAGCACGGCGCCGTTGAGCATGAGCGAGCGGCCCTTCATAAAGGTGCCGCTCAACGCCGCCTCTTTCCGGAGCGCCTGCACAAACGTCCCCTGCGCCATCACTTCCTCCAATCTCACCCGGGGTAGCTAATTTGGGACGGGGCTATTTTAGCTACCCCCATATGTCGGTTGAGATGCATTCCGACCCCGACTCATTATCCGTCAGTCAAAGGGTAGCTAAAATAGCCCCGTCCAAAATTAGCTACCCCGCCAACGCCGTCCTTAAATTACCGTCACTCTGCCTTGGTTACCCACAATCGCCTTTGCCTCTGCCAGCAGCGGAATCGAGCGTGCATTGACCTTGGCCGGCACCTCGGCACGCAGCACGCGCCCGTCGACTTGCTCAATAAAGATCTCCACGCGGTCGCCGCCCGGGTTAGTGGTGAGCACCGTGGCCAGGCGCGCCATATTGCCCTGGCTAAAGCGGCTGTTGGGCACCATGACCTCAAACACCTTGGGCTTGTTTTTCTCCTCGCTAAGCTCCAGCGGCACAATCTCCTGCGCGATGATCTGGTCGCCGCGGTCCGAGCGCTCGAGCTTGCCCTTAATGCGCACAAACGCATCGGACAGCTGTGCGCCGGTCTCGGGATCGACCTCGCCGTACAGATACCCCTCGGCCTCCTTGTAGGTCTTGGGGAACACCACGACCGTGGCCTCGCCTTCCATGTCTTCGAGCTGCACGATGCCCATGGGGTCGCCGTTTTTGGTCACGCGCTTGGACACGCTCGAGACCATGCCGGCCCACCACAGCGCCTTGCCCTCGGGAATCTCCTGGTTGATGGTGCCGCCCGTGGGGTTTTGTACCTCGTAGCCGGTATCGATCTGCGAGAACGAGAAGTCGCGCGCCTTACTGAGCGCATACTCAAACGGGCGCAGCGGGTGGTCCGAGACATAGATGCCCAGAACCTCCTTCTCCTGGCTCAGCTTAAGGTGACGGTCCCACTCCTGGCCATCCGGATCGGGCACGCTCACCTCAAAGCCCGAGCCCTCAACGTCGCCGAACATGTCGAAGAACGACGTCTGGCCGCTCGCGCGATCTTTCTGGCGCTTTACCGCTGCATCGATGATGTTCTCGGGGTTGTTCTTGTCCACAAAGTGCATCATCTGGCGACGCGGATACCCCGTGGAGTCAAAGGCGCCTGCCTTGATGAGCGATTCGATCACGCGACGGTTGGCCTGGCTCGAGTCCACGCGCTCGACAAAGTCGTGCAGCGTCTTAAACGGACCGCCCGCCTCGCGCTCGGCGATAATCGCCTGCGCCACGCCGGTGCCCACGCCGCGGATGCCGGCCAGGCCAAAGCGCACGCCTTCCTTGGTAGCCGTGAACTCGGTGCCGGACTCGTTGACATCTGGCGAAAGCACGGGGATGCCGTCGTAACGGCATGCCGAGACGTAGTGAACGATCTTGTCGGTCTTGCCCGTGTAGGACGTCAGAACGGCCGCCATGTACTCGTGCGGATAGTGCGCCTTAAGCCATGCCGTCTGCATAACCAGAATGGCGTAGCCGGCGGAGTGCGACTTGTTGAAGGCGTAGGACGCGAACTCGAGAACATCGTCCCAAATCTTCTGGGCGACCTCGCGCGTGTAGTTGTTCTTGATGGCGCCGTTCATCCAGTGGTCGTAGGTGGTCTCGTCCGAGCCATCCTCCCAGTGGAGCACCGTCGACGTGAGCAGCTTGATCTTTTTCTTAGCCACGGGCTTACGGATACGCGAGTCCGATTCGCCCTTGGAGAAGCCGCACATCTCAACGGAGATGAGCATAACCTGCTCCTGGTAGACCATGGTGCCGTAGGTTTCGCCCAGGATGTCGTCCAGGCGGTCGTCGTAGGAGACGGCCGGCTCCTTGCCGTTCATACGGTTGATGTAGGACGAAACCATGCCGGCACCCAGCGGGCCCGGGCGGTATAGAGCGATCAATGCCACAACGTGCTTGTACTCGGTGGGCTTCATATTCTTGATCGTGGCCGTCATGCCGGCGGACTCGACCTGGAAGACGCCGGCGGTGTGACCGGAGCCCATGAGCTTAAAGATCTCGGGGTCGTCAAAGGGAATCTCTTCCTCTTTGATGTCGATGCCGAAATTCTTTTTGATGTTTGCCTTAGCCTTGGAGATAACCGTCAGCGTGCGCAGGCCCAGGAAGTCCATCTTGAGCAGGCCCATGTCGGCAACGGTATGGCCCTCGTACTGGGTAATCTCGACGCCGCCCTTGGTATCGAGCTTGGTGGGCACATGCTCGTTGACGGGATCGCGGCAGATCAGGACGGCGCACGCGTGCACACCCTCGCCACGGGTGAGGCCCTCGATCGAGAGCGCCGTGTCGATGATACGGCGGGCGTCGTCATCCTTTTTATAGGCCTCGGCAAAGTCGGGGTTAAACAGATCCTCTTTGCCGGGTTGCTTTTCGAGCACCTGCTTGAGCTTGACCTTGGGGTCGCTCGAGACCATCTTGGACAGGCGCTGGCCCATGTAGACCGGGTAGTCCAGCACGCGCGCGGCGTCGTTGATGGCCTGCTTGGCCTTAATGGTCGAGTAGGTGATGACGTGGGTGACCTTCTCGGGACCGTAGAGCTGGCGAACGTGCTCCACGACCTCGAGGCGCCGCTCATCGTCGAAGTCCATATCGATATCGGGCATCTCGGTACGCTGCGGGGACAGGAACCTCTCGAACATCAGGCCGTTCTCGAGCGGGTCGAACGCGGTGATGTTCATGGCGTAGGCGACGATAGCGCCGGCGGCCGAGCCACGGCCGGGACCGACGCCGATGCCGTTGTCCTTGGCCCATTGCACGTACTCGGCGACGATCAAAAAGTAGGCGGCAAAGCCCTTGTCGCAGATGACCTTGTATTCGTACTCAAAGCGCTCTTTGATGTTGACGCCACAGATCTCGCGCGTGGCCCAGTCGTCACCGTAGTGTTGGCGCAGGCCCTTCTCGCACTCGCGGCGGAACTGGCTCTCGTGCGTCTCGCCGGGATCGAGCAACGGGAAGCGCGGCAGGATGATGGAGTCCCAGTCCAGCTCAACGTAGCACTTGTCGGCAATCTCGAGCGTGTTGTCGCAGGCCTCGGGGCAATACGGGAACATCGCCCGCATCTCCTCCTCGGTCTTCATGTAAAACTCCGAGCCGGTCATGCGCATGCGGTTGGGGTCGTCGACCTTGGCGTTCATGCCGATGCACATGATGACGTCCTGCACGGGCGCGTCCTCGCGGCGCAGGTAGTGGAAGTCGTTGGTGGCGATGACCTTGACGCCCACCTGCTTGGCGATGTCGATGAGCGTGCGGTCCATCTGCTCGTCGGTCAGGCCGTTGTCGGTGGTGATGCCGTGTTCCTGGATCTCGATGTAGAAGTCACCGGGGTCGAAGGTGTCGCGGAAGGTCTCGGCCCACTTGATGGCGCCCTCCATGTCACCGCGGTCGATGTATTTGGGGATGATGCCCGCGATGCAGGCGCTCGTGCAGATCATGCCCTTGGCGTGGCGGCGCAGGTTGTCGAGCGTCACGCGGGGCTTGTAGTAAAAGCCCTGCACGGCGGCCTCGGAAACCGTCTGCATCAGGTTGACGTAGCCCTCCTGGTCCTTGGCCAGAAGGATCATGTGGTAGAGCTCGGGCTTGTGGTCGCGGGCGAGCGTCTCGTCCGGCGTAAAGTAGACCTCGCAGCCAAAGATGGGCTTGATGACCAGGGGCGGCTTGAGCTCGTCGATGTTGCCCTTCTCGTCCCACATGGCCATGTCCTTCACATACTGGGCATGCTCGCGCGGGTTTTCCTCGGGATCGGGCTCCACCAGCTCGTCGCGGCGGTCCTTTTCCAAGAAGGCCTTGTCGTGGCTCCAGGTTTTGTACTCGGGCGTGTTGTGATTGACGGCGTCGCAGGCCAGCGCCAGGTCGGGCACGCCATACATGTAGCCGTGGTCGGTAATGGCCACGGCGGGCATGCCAAGTTCAACGGCACGATTGACCATATCCTGGATACGGGTTGCGCCGTCGAGCATGGAGAAAACAGTGTGATTGTGCAGATGGACGAATGCCATGTGATGAGCTCCGATGCGGGTTCGTGTTCTGACTGAACGATTTTACCGCACGGCGCGGACGGCACCCGAACCTAGCCAAACCAACACGGCTCCTCTTGCAGTTGCGGTGAAATGCGGACTGTTTGGCGGCTTTTTTGGCCAAAACAGTCCGTATTCCACCGCAAGTTATCTGAGGGCTAGAGATTGTAGGTGACTACTTGAGGTTCGGCGGGTTCGACGAAGATGGCTGGATTCGTCTGCTCCACGCGAACGAACTTGACCGTCACCGCCTCAACGCCCGCCTTGTGCAACACGTCGGCGTAGACGCGCGCCTGCAGGGCGTGCTTCTCGAGCAGCTGTTCCGGCGTCTCATCCGGCGTGCCACCCGTCTTGTAATCAATGACCAGGGCGCGCGACGGATCGGCCGGGTCGGTGGCCAGTGCATCGATGGCGCCCTCGGCATAGGCACCGTAGCGAGCGATGTCCTCGTCCTCGCAGCCCAGCGAAAAGAACGGCACCTCGGCGCGAACGCACGGCCACGCGAGCAGGTCGGCACGAACAGCCGACTTGAGCCAGCGGTTCAGGGCAACGTCGAAGCGTTCGCGCTGCTCCGGCGTCAGGCGCCACAGACGCGCCAGTGCATCGGCGCGCGCAGCGGGCAACGCGTCGGCACCCATCTCGATGAGCCACTGGCAGGCGGCGTGGAACGCCGAGCCCAGCGCCATGGGGTTGCCGGCGGGCTCAACGACGGCCACGTCCGCATCGGCCATCTCCGAGCCATCCGACTCTGCATCATCGCCAGCCTCGTCCATGGGCACGTGCGCCTCGGCGGCACGGTCCTCGGACTCGGCATGCAGCGCCGCGGCAATTGACGAGTAGCTGTACGAATCGCGCTCCGGATACGGGCAGGTGCCCATGCGCACGCCCACCGCCTGGGGATACACGAGCTCAAACGCATCGGGCTCGGGGTCGGCAGGACCGGGAACGGCGGCGCGGGCATCTGCACCGGCACCCTCCGGCTCCGCATCGCCGCGGACAAGCCTGCCCTCGGCATCCAGCGAAGCGTTTGCCTCAAACGCCTGCTCGCCAAAGGTAAAGTCCGTGAGCGAAATGAGCTCGTAGTCGCCCGGCTGGGAGTTGTCGAACACCAGGCGGTCGCTATCGAGCTGCGGCGTGTCCAGAGCGTCGGTCGGCAAAATACGGCGCAGCACGTCGTAGGTCAGATCCGTCTCGACATCGAAGGTCGGCGCCGTCACCTTGCCACGGCTCACACCGGCATCCATCGCCAGAATGACCAGCTCGCGTGCTCGCGTCATGGCGACATAGAGCAGGCGGGCCCGCTCCTCGAGCGAGAGCTGCAGGTCGTCGTTGCGCAGGCGAGCAAATGCCTCGGCGGGAGAACCCGTCGCACAAACGTCCTCCATGAGCTCCGGCGGCAGCCACAGCGACGTGCCCTTGCCCTTAAACGCATGCTCAAACTGCTTTTTGACGTCGTCGCCCTTCACAAAGGTTCCGTCGGCGAGCTTAACGCCGTCGAAGCGTGCCGGCAGTGCCACGACCTGCGCTCCGCCATCGACGCGACCCATCTGTGCCGCACCCGAGGACTTACGCACGCCAAAGCACTCGGCGACCGCCACGACCGGATATTCCAGACCCTTGGAGGCATGCACCGTCATGATGCGTACCGCGCCGTCACCCTCCTCGTTGAGCGCGCCCGGGGCCTCCTTGCCCGCCAAGAAGCGGTCGAAGGCCAGCGCGATGGAACGCGGCGAGTTGCCGAACTCGGCCTCAGCCTCAGCCACGGCGTCGAGCGCCTTGAGCACGTTGGCGGCAATGGCCTTGCCCTCGGGGCCGCGCTGCGCCAGGCGCACAAACCAGCCGGAGGCGTTGACCACGTCGCGCGCGATGGCGGCGAACGAATCGCGGCCCGCGCGACGAAGCGCATACCGCAGCACCTCGCGGGCGCGCTTCACAAGCGGCAAGTCTTGCAAACCCGGCACGTCGGAATCGCTCATGATGCCCATGTCGATATTCCGGCGCGAGGTCTCCCCTGTCTCGCTATCGAGCTTGGTCGCCAGCGCCAGGAACTCCTGAGCGCCGAGCGCAAACATCGGCGAGGCGAGCAGCGGCATAAGGCCCCGCGCCGTATCGGCCGGATTGGCGAGCGCACAAACCAGGGCGCGCACCGTCTGCACCTCGGCTGCTTGGGCAAAGACCGAGCCGCCCGCGATGACGCAGTCGAGCCCCTGATCGCGGAAGGCCTGGGCGTAGACGTCGGCGTTGGTCATGCGGCCCAGCAGCAGTACCATGCCGCCCTGGGGCTGGCCGGCATCGGCAAGCGCGCGGAAGCGCTCGGCGATCGCACGGGCCTTGGCCTGTGTGCGCTCCTGCATACTACCGCCGGCAACAAAGAGGGCCTGGCGACGCGAGGCGTCTGCCACCAGCGTGTCCTTGCGGCCGTCGCTCGCCTCAAGATCCAAAAAGCCCTGCATCAGGCCGCCGTCATCGCCGTCGAAGACGCGTGCCACGTAACGCAGTACCTCGTCATGGCTGCGGAAGTTGCGCACGAGTTTAACGAGTTCGCCGGCAGGGGCATCGGCCACGGCAGTCGCCTCGGACGCGGCAGACGAGCCCACCTTGCGCTCCTGGCGGCGAAACACCTCGACCTCGGCGCCACGGAAGCGGTAGATCGACTGCTGCGCATCGCCCACGGTGCACAGCGCACGCTCCCCCGCGCCCGTCAGATAGCGAATCAAATCGACCTGCATCTGATCGGTATCCTGGAACTCATCGATCATGACCATCTTAAAGCGGCCCTCGTACGCAGCACGGATGGCTGGGTAATCGCGCAGGGCCTCGTAGGCCATACGCAGCAGGTCGTTATTATCGAGGGCGGACTGGGCAGCCTTCAATGCGCGATACTCGGCCTCGACGGAACGGGCCAGGCCCACCAGCGCATCGAGCGCCGGGCCACCGCAGGCAAGCACGATATTGATAAACGCATCGGCGGCCTCGGCCTTGAGCAGCTCGACCTGCTCCTTGGGGAATGCCTTGCTCGCGCGCGGCATGGTGCACGACATCATGAGTCGCGCCGCATCCTCCATGGTTTTGCCACTCGCCTCAAACGCGTCGATGGCATCGAGCGCCGTCTGCGCCTTCTCGGTCGCGGCCTTGCTTGCGCCTAGCGCCGCGCGATAGGCATCGGCGAGTGCCGAGGTATCGGCCTGGCCGCGCGCCACGCGCGCGTCGTCCATACCGCCCGGCAACTGGCTCGACAGCTCCAGCAGGTCGCGCACCAGACCCTTGATGGTCGTACCGCCGCCAAAGGAACCGCCCTCGCCCGCCATGGGATACCAGGCATAGAGGGCCTTGAGCGATGCCGCGAGCTCGGGGGCGGCATCGGGTGCCGTCGCGCGACCCAGCACATGCTCAACAGCCTGGTCCATGAGCTCGTCGGTATCGGTGAGCACCGTGAACTCGGGGTCGATGCCCAGCTCCAGCGCGTGCGCGCACAGGATACGCGAGCACATGCCGTGAATGGTCGAGATCCACGCGTCGTCGACGGTCAGTGCTTCCTCGTCCATGCCCTCGTCGATAAGCGCACGGCGCACGCGGTCGCGAATCTCGGCCGCGGCATCTTTGGTAAAGGTAATGGCGAGCACCTGGTCCAGATGCTCAACGAACGGACCGGATTCGGGCGAGAGCGCATAGACGATGCGGCGCGTGAGGGTAAAGGTCTTACCCGAACCGGCGCCCGCCGAGACAAACAGCGGGCGGTCGAGCGTTTTGACAATCTGCAGCTGTTGCGGCATCAAAGTCGAAAGATCCATGGTCTACACGTCCCTCCTTACAAACGTTCCTTCGTGGTTATACGAGCAGCGCGCATGCGCGGCCTGAGCCGACGCCGGGTCGACGGCGGCAACGTTGCCCGCCTCGAGCTCGCGCAGGCGCTCGGCGATGCCGGCCTCCACGCGATCGAGCAGGGCATCGAAGTCCATGCTGCCGCCCTCGCCCGGGAAGCCCTTCTTGAGGCCCGGGATGCGACCGTCACCGCGCTCTTCCTCGAGCAACTCGGCGCTCGCCGCACCGCGCAGCGCGGGCTTGCCGCCCTTGGTCGAAAAATAGAGCGCTGCACGGGTATCCAAGCCCAGTGCCCGACGCATGGCCTGCGCGTAGATGAGCGTTTGGGTATGGGGCGGCAGCCAGCGCGGGTCGTCGATGGGAGCCTCGCCCGTCTCCTCGTCACGCACCGTGGGGTCGGCAAGCTTAAACTCCTCGACACCCGAACGATGCTTGTAGTCGATTACCACGGCGCGGTTCTCGGCGTCCACGTCCACACGGTCGATGCGCCCGCCGAGCGGCCAACCGGCATACTCGACCTGGAGCTCGTTGAACGCAAACTCCAGGTAGCGCGGGGCAAAGGGGGCAAGTGCCTCGGACTCGTAGGCAAGCACGCCCTCCAACTGCGGCAAGATCTCGGCCACCTGACGCTCCTCCACCGGGGAGAGCGGCACCAGCGGGCCCTCGGTACCGCGCTTGCCGGCGTGCTCGGCCAACGTCTCGTCAAAGACCTCGTGCAGCAGCTCCTGAGCACGCGGCAGATTCTCGGGCGTCACGCGCTCCATGCCTTCTTGGGGCAGACGGGCATGCAGATGCTCCAGCACGTCGTGGACAAAGTTGCCCTTCTCCATGTTGCCAAAGCCAGCGTCGATCGACTGGGGCTTGACGCGATACGAGACGAACCAGCATAGCGGACAGGTCGAATAGGCCTCGATCTGCGAGGCAGACGTCAAGCGCGGCACCAGCGGCGCATCCTCGCCCTCGCCATCGCGACGGCGCAGGACCAAATACGGCACGGCCTCGGCACTCAGATGCTGAGGGGCTTCACAGGTCACGCGCTCGCGCTTGAGGCCTTCACCTGCCGCGGGATCAAAGTCGGCGATGATATCGCCCTCGCCCACGCACGTGGGCTTGGCAGCGCCAGCGGCCTCGGCATGTGCCCGCAGCTCGGTCCATACGGCTGCCGGGTAGCACTCGCGCGCCTGGCGATCGTGCGTCACGCGGGCGAGCGCGACCGGACCGCTCGCCGCCTGCATCGCACGGCCAAAGCGCACGCGCAGCAGGGCGGCGGGCTCCAAAGACACGCCGTCGCGGCGCAGCTCGGCCGTCAATGTGGCAAGCGGGCCCTCTTCGTGCGAAAGCGGATAGCTGTCCAGGTCGACATCGGCAAACAGCACGGCATCGTAGCCGCCAGGGCGAAGAACCGACGCATCGGCAAGCGACGCGAAGCGCACTTGTGCTCGTGGTGTGCGATCGACCTCATAGGTCTCGTAATCGTAGGCGGTACTGCGCTTGTCCACCTTGGTTCGAACGCCGTCGAGAACCGGCACGGTCGCGGCCTGCGACACGTCGAGCGCGCGAGCATCGTTCATAAGGATGTCGATGGCATGGCGCAGCAAAGCCGTCTCTGCCTGGCGACGGGCCTGGCCGTCAAGGCCGCCTAGAGCGCGATCGGGCAACGCCTCGGCAACGGCAAGCATGGCCTTAAGCGCCGTCACGGGCTTGTCACGCCACAGCGCCTGGAACACGTCCGAGACCACACACGGTACGTTCTTAAACCAGTTATCGTCGCTCGTCGCCTTGCGCGCGCCCCTCACCTGGCCCTGAACGCTCTGCAGCAGGCTCTTGACGCCCGCGGTAGTCTTGCTGCGCGAGAGACGCATATTCTTATCGAAGGTACGGGCATTGACGGCATCAGCGCCCGAAAGCGGACTGTAGATCCAGTCGGTAAGCTCCGGCGCGGGCCACCACTCAGTCTTGGAAGCGGTGCCCTCGTCGGCGGCTTTCATACGCTCGATCAGGTTGGCGAGCGCCGTAAACTGCCTGCCCGCGATGGACTGGGAAAACGCCGTGAACTCAGTCGTCTCGGCCGCAATGTGACGCGCCGCCAAACGGGCGGCGAGCTCGCCGAACAGCTGGGGTGCCCGGGCAGAAACGACGAGCACGCGCACGGGGTCGGCGGGCGTTGCAGTAGCTTTATCGGCCTTGGACTCCTTGTGCGCTTTCACCAACTTATCGATGGCGTCCGCATAGACATGAGCACGGGCATGGGGGCCGGCGACCTCAATAAAGGCAGGCTGAGCGGCGGCCCCGCAAGCGACATCAGACGCGACGGCGTCCTCCCCCAGCGGCGCGATCTCAAACAGCACACCGCGGGCATCAAATGCCGTGGCAAGCTCCTCGCGCATCGCCGCCTGCTCGCGGGCAAGCAGCACGACGACCTCTCCCCCATTGTTCGCCACGGCAGACAGCAGCTCGAGTAGACCGTGCGTAAACGACGTGGTACCGCGCACGCATACGGCGCGGGCGCACGCCGGCAGGCTATCGGCCAGGGCACCGGCCATAATGTCGGCTGCCTCGCAGGGCTCGACCATATCTCGACGGTCCAAACCGCTCGCATAGGCGCTCAACAGCTCGAACACACGAGCCTCGGCATCGCTTTTTGGCTCAGGCCGGCAGTTGTCGCCACGGCATCGTTCGGCACCCGTCCCCGCAACGCCCGGCAACACGTCGCGGGCCATGCGCGCGAGCATGCGCACTGTGCCCTGGCTGCGCGAAAGCGGCTGCAGAGCGGCGTCGTCGCGGCGGTCGATCATGTCCGAGAACAGCATCTGGCGCTGAAGGTTGTCCACAAAGCTGCGGCCATCGCCCATAAGCTCCCACAGCGAGCTGAGCCACGATGTGGGCGTCTTGTAGTCGACACCCAGTGAAACCCCGGCTTCCGCCGCATCATGGCGGCACAGGTCGAGCTCGGCAAATGTTGGCGCCAACAGAACAGCGCGCCCGTGGCGGGCAACCAGGTCGGCCAGTAGCGCCGCCTCGGCATCGCTCAAATCCGTGCCGGCATTGGTGGTATAGATTCGAACAGGCATGGTCCTCCGCTCAAACTGTTCGCAATAATCAATGCATCCATCCTACCCGCCCAAGCGGACAGATTTGCCCCACGCCAACAGATTTGATCCCTTGAGGACGGAGGAAAATGGATCACAGAGGGGGTCAGTCTAACCCGGTGATTCGTTTTCCTCCGTCCCCAAGGGATCAAAAAACCGCCCCCGGAGGGACGGTTCTTCGTAATTCAATGTTGTCGCTGGCCTACTCGCCATCCTCCAACTTAATGAGGATCTTGCGGTAGCCACCGTACTCGCCGTTCAGCGCCTTTGAAACGCGGCTCACCGTGGTGGACGAAGCGCCGGTACGGGCCTGAACCTCAACATAAGGCTCGCCCTCGTCCAAATAGCGCGCAACCTGCAAACGCTGAGAAAGGTCGCAAATCTCGCGCGGCGTGCAGATATCGGTCAAAAACGCTTGGATATCCTTCTCGTCGTCCAAAAGGCTAAATGCGTGGACCAGCTGCTTGACATCAGGCTTGTCAAACATGTTCTCGATATTCATCGATCACCGCCAAACCCGCCAAAAGGCATCGAAGTTGATACTGACATCGGGCATCGTTCGCCCGTTCTATGCAATAGGGCAACGCCTGTGGCTTTTGCCCGTAGCAGTGTAGCACACCACCAAACTAAAGCGACAAGACTCTCTGTCAGCGGCGCGTTTTTCAGGACGAACGCCGTTTTGAAATCGAATGCGCACGTAAGCTCCACGAATATTTGCGACAATGGGCATCCAGGCAAGGCCCCGCGTTCGCGCAGCCGTCCAAGTCGCCACGGCAAGCTGCTTCACGCGTCACTAACTCTCCCCGCGCAAGAAAGGACCCCTACCATGCGCTTTATGCTTAACTGGCTCTTTACTTCGATCGCCATCGCGATCGCCACGTTCCTCGTCCCCGGCATCCAACCCTTCGGTTTTGCCGAGGCCTGGGTCTGTTTCGCCTTTGTGGGACTGTTCCTCAACATCGTCGATTCGCTCGTCAAGCCGTTCCTGACGGTCATCTCACTGCCGCTCACTATTATTACGCTTGGTATTTTTCAGCTCGTAGTCAACAGCTTTATGCTTGAGCTCGCGAGTTACCTGTCGGTCAATCTGTTGGGCGCTGGTATCTCCATTGCCGGCTTTGGATCGGCCTTTATGGGCAGCATCCTGGTATCCATCATGCGCAGCATTCTCGATAGCATCGCCTAGGGCTAGAACTGTTCAATACGAACCGTCATATCGACCCAAAACGAAGGCCGCCCATCGCAAAAATGGGCGGCCTTCTTATTTGTCAAGTCTCAAAGGGCGAGAGAATCTACCATTTCCGCTCCGTCCCCAAATGGCGGGTATGGGTTAGATGACGTAGTCGTAGCCATGGTTGGGAGCGACAAGTTGATCAAGCGTCACACCGTCGAGGTAGTCGTTGATGAGCTTGTCCAGGTTCTTCCACACGTCGAGCGTGGGGCACTCGTCCGAACGCGAACAGCCCTTGCAGTCGCCGTCCAGGCATGCGACCGGCGCCAAGCTGCCCTCGGTCAGGCGCAGGATCTCGCCCACCGTATACTGCTCGGGCGGGCGCGTAAGCACGTAGCCGCCGCCCTTGCCGCGCATGCCCGAGAGCATGTTGGCGCGCACGAGCGTAGCCAAGATGTTCTCGAGATATTTCTCGGAAATCCCCTGTCGCGCCGCGATCTCTTTGAGCGGGATGCGACCGGCCGCCTGGTGCTCGGCCAGATCGACCATAACGCGCAGGGCATATCTGCCCTTAGTAGAAACCAACATGTATAGTGCTGCCTTTCGGTCATTTAGTCCGTAGAAATTCTAGCCGAAAAATTGGTTTTGAAAATACCCGTTCCGGTCAAGATGGTTAATCGACTCGTAATAATCTTCTATTTCCTATTGCGTTACTAGGCTTTAGTGTCTACTATGCTTGCCAACAGCAAAACGAACAACCTATACGG
The DNA here is from genome assembly GCA_048189585.1 of Collinsella sp. Lineage (GTDB taxonomy): Bacteria > Actinomycetota > Coriobacteriia > Coriobacteriales > Coriobacteriaceae > Collinsella. Next base: position 142,325 of record DBEZHA010000015.1, read on the forward strand.
TTTGTGGGTTTCGCTGCTACACACACCGTAAAACCACACGGTATCCAGTCATTTGAACACTTTGGAGGTTCACCATGAGCAACGTTTACACGTCCATCGATCAGCTTATCGGCCATACCCCGCTTCTGGAGCTCACTCACTTTGAGGCCGATGAGGACCTCAAGGCCCGCGTGCTCGTCAAGCTGGAATACTTCAACCCCGCCGGCTCCGTCAAAGACCGCGTCGCCAAGAACATGATCGACGAGGCCGAGAAGGCCGGCAAGCTCGTGCGCGGTGGCGACTACACCATCATCGAGCCCACGAGCGGCAACACCGGCGTCGGCATCGCCTCGGTGGCGGCTGCCCGCGGCTACAAGGTGATCATCACCATGCCCGAGACCATGTCCGTGGAGCGCCGCAAGCTTATGCAGGCATATGGCGCACAGCTCGTGCTCACCGACGGTTCCAAGGGCATGAAGGGCGCCATCGCCAAGGCCGAGGAGCTGCAGAAGGAGACCCCCAACAGCATTATCGCCGGCCAGTTTGTGAACCCCGCCAACCCCGCCATCCACAAGGCCACGACCGGCCCCGAAATCTGGGATGACACCGACGGCGAGGTCGACATCTTCGTCGCCGGCGTTGGAACCGGCGGCACCGTGACCGGCGTGGGTGAGTTCCTCAAGGAGCAGAACCCCGAGATTCAGGTCGTCGCCGTTGAGCCCGCCACTTCCCCGGTGCTCTCTAAGGGCCAAGCCGGCCCGCACAAGATCCAGGGTATCGGCGCCGGCTTTGTGCCCGACGTCCTCGACACCCAGGTCTATGACGAGATCATCCCCGTCGAGAACGACGACGCCTTTGCGACCGGCCGCGCCGTGGGCCACAAGGAGGGCGTGCTCGTGGGCATTTCGTCCGGCGCCGCCGTGTGGGCCGCGCTGCAGCTGGCCAAGCGCGCCGAGAACGAAGGCAAGACCATCGTGGCCCTGCTTGCCGACACCGGCGAGCGCTACCTGTCCACGGCGCTCTTCCAGGACTAGGGCCTGTCGCCCATAGGTTGAGCCCACGGACGAGCCGGTCTCCTCTCTCCCGGCAGTCTGAGCCCATCCAATCAGGGTGTCCCACGAGACGCCCGAACTTGCTACAATGTCTGCGGCGCGGAACCAGCCTCCCGCGCCGCTTTTCTTTTTTGGCCACATGCCACCAAGGAGAACCTCCCCATGCACAACAAGCGCGTGCTCGTCGCCATGAGCGGCGGCGTCGATTCCAGCGTGACCGCGTACCTGCTCAAAAGCCAGGGCTACGAATGCGTCGGCGCCACCATGCGCCTCACCTGCCCCGCGCCCGATCCCGCCACGGGCATGAGTAAGGTCGACCGCGACATCGCCGATGCGAAGGCCGTCGCCGAGCGTCTGGGGATACCCCACCATGTGCTCGACTTGCAGCAGACCTTCGACCACAGCGTTATCGAGCGCTTTGTGAACGCCTACCAGGAGGGGCTGACGCCCAACCCGTGCATCATCTGCAACCGCCACATAAAGTTTGGCGCGTTGCTCGGTGCGGCGCTGGACATGGGCTGCGACTACATCGCAACGGGTCATTACGCCAAAACAAGCCAGACAGTAGACGGCACCTGGCAGCTGCATCGCGGCGAAGATCCCAAAAAGGACCAGAGCTACTTTTTATATTCGCTTACGCAGGAGCGCCTGGCGCACACGATCTTTCCGCTGGCAGGCCTAGACAAAGAGCGCGACGTGCGCCGCATAGCCGCCGAGCAAGGCTTTACCAACGCCCAGAAGGCCGAAAGCGAGGACATCTGCTTTATTCCAGACGGTGACTACGCGGGCTATATCGAGCGCCGCTGCGGACATCCCGCTGCACCGGGCGACATTGTGTGGCGCGACGGCAGCGTGGTCGGACGCCATAACGGCGCGTTGCGCTATACCATCGGCCAGCGCAAGGGCTTGGGCGTCGCGATGGCGCATCCCGTGTATGTGACGGGCGTCGATGCCGCCAACAACACCGTGCATCTGGGCGAGGCCGAGGACCTAACGGCCACAGCACTCACGGCCGACGACTGGATCTGGAGCGCCCCTGCCGACCGCATGGAGGCAGAACTCGATGCCGGCGGCATTCGCGTGGGCGCCAAGTACCGTTACCGTCAGAAAGACCAAGCAGCGACCCTTACGCGCGGCGAAGACGGGCAAATGCTGCTGACTTTTGACGAGCCGCAGCGAGCCATCGCCCCCGGCCAGGCCGTTGTAGTCTACCACGGCGACATCGTCCTCGGCGGCGGCACGGTGACCGGCGCACTTAAGTAGCCCCATCCCCTTCATAAGTTGCGGTGAAATAGGGACTGTTTAAGCGTTTAAAACCGCCAAACAGTCCCTATTTCACCGCAACTTAGAGAGGACGGCCTCGGTCGGTACTGCCGTATCAGCCGAGGCCGCTGCATCGTTAGCGCTGAACGTAGGCGCGAACCAGCTCGTAGGTATTGCGCACGCCGTCGATGTGGCTGCGCTCGTAGTTGTGGCTCGCGTACACGCCGGGGCCGATCAGACCATGGCGAATGTCGTAGCCGGCCGAGAGCGTGGCCTCGACGTCGGAGCCATAGTGCGGGTACACATCGATGGCGTAATCGAGCTCCAGCTCGCGCGCGATGTTGGACAGCGTGGTTACCAGGTCGTAGTTGTACGGACCGCCCGAATCCTTGGCGCAAATCGAAACCATGCGCTCGGTGCAGCCCAGGTCGTCGCCCACGCAGCCCATGTCCACGCTGATCATCTCGCGCGTGTCGGCCGGCACAAAGGCACCGCCGTGGCCGACCTCCTCGTACACCGTAAAGAGCAACGAAACCTTGCGCGAAAGCGACACCTCGCCGTCAGCAACGGCGCGGGCCAAACCCAGCAGAATCGACGCGGACAGCTTGTCGTCAAGGAAGCGACTCTTGATGTAGCCGCTCTCCGTCACCGTGGTGCGCGGATCCATAGCGATGATGTCGCCGGTTTGAATACCCAGCTCGAGCACATCGTCCTTGCTGTCAACGTTCTCGTCGAGCAGGATTTCCATGTTCTTCTCGATGGTCTTGACCGGCTCATCGGCCACGTGCGCCGAGGGCTCGGTATTGAGGACCACGCCCGTGTAGACATTGCCGTCGCGCGTATAAACGGTGCAGTTCTCGCCATCGGCCGTAGACCACTGATGCCCGCCGAGGGTCGTGGGGCGCAGGCGACCATTGTCCTTAATGGAGCGCACCATGGCGCCCAGGGTATCGACATGGCTCGCTAACACAAGCGGCTCGCCCTCGCCGCCAAGCTCAACGAGCACATTGCCCTTATTGGAGCGCTCGGGCCCAAAGCCCATATCGCGCAACGTCTCCATCAGATAATCAGTCGCCGCACGGGTATAGCCCGTAGGCGAAGCGATAGAAGTCAGCGTCTTAAGCTGTCCTGCGATATAGGAGAGCGTCTCCTCTAGAGAAGCATCAATATTAGAAGTCATATGCATCCTTCCAAGTAAAACTAAGACCGAGTCCCGATTTTAACCGTTCTGCACGTGCAATGCCCCAGGAGCCGAGCCGACTCCAGACGTCCCCGCACCGGTTTTGTGCACGTGCACGGTTTACAATCCCAATCTTGCATAAATCCTATCGGTATCTGCATAGAAATGAGGCATCTTTTTGCTTCGTCTCAGGGTGCCCCACCTTGGGCCGTGCAAAAAACGGAGTATTCAGCACCGTGGGCCCCAACAGCCCCATCGCGAACGACAAAACGACGCGGTTACAGCAGTGTTGCAGGTCGTCGCAAAGCAAAAACTCAGTAACAACCCCCTCCGCTCATCGATAGCCCGCCCACAATGGCTGTCGATGGGCGCCTGCGGGCCACTACGGGCCATTCAAAACGTTATGCATTTTTAAGAGCTTGCTGAATACTCCCAAAAATGCACGCTGGGAAGTGCACCACCTATCCGCAGCGGGCAGTATGCCTTGGTTTTGCCCGTCTCGGGGCATCGACGCAGCACAAAAAGCCCCGCCGTGCGTAGCACGGCGGGGCCAGCGGCAAGTCAAAAGTCCATACGCCTACAGGCGAAAGAACACCAAACTAGGCTAGGCAGCCGGGCAGATCTTCTTGAAGAGCTCGATGACGTCGTCGAGCGTCGCCTCGCGCGGGTTGCCCGGGAAGCAAGCGTCGGCCATGGCGTCCTTGGCCAGGACCTCGATCTCGTCAGCCTTCATGGCCTCGCAGACGTGCGGGATGTTCACGTCGGCAGAAAGCTGCTTAACGGCGGCGATGGCAGCATCGGCGGCCTCGTCGGTGCTCATGCCCGTGGTGTCAACGCCCATGGCGACGGCAACCTTGGCCAGGCGCTCGGCGCAAACCGGCTTGTTGAACTCCATGGCAATCGGCAGCAGCATGGCGCAGGCGACGCCGTGCGGGGTGTCGTAGTGAGCAGACAGGGTGTGAGCCATGGCGTGGTCGATGCCCAGGCCAACATTGGAGAAGCCCATGCCGGCGACATACTGGCCAAGAGCCATGCCCTCGCGGCCGGAACCGGGCTGACCGGACTTGGCCTCGGCGACAGAGTCGCGCAGGTTCTCGCTGATCAGCTTAATAGCCTCAAAGTGGAACATGTCGGAAAGCTCCCAAGCGCCCTTGGTGGTGTAGCCCTCGATGGCGTGGGTCAGAGCGTCCATACCAGTGGAAGCGGTCAGGCCGGCGGGCATGGAAGCCATCATGTCAGGATCGACGACGGCGACCTCGGGGGCGTCGTTGGTGTCGACGCACACGAACTTGCGGACCTTCTCGGGGTCGGTGATGACGTAGTTGATGGTCACCTCGGCGGCGGTACCGGCGGTCGTCGGCACGGCGATGGTGAACACGGCGTGGTTCTTGGTGGGAGCAACGCCCTCGAGGCTGCGGACATCGGCGAACTCGGGGTTGTTGATGATGATGCCGATGGCCTTGGCGGTGTCCATGGAGGAGCCGCCACCGATGGTCACGATAGCGTCAGCCTCGGCGGCCTTGAAGGCCTCGACGCCGTCCTTGACGTTCTGGATAGTAGGGTTGGGCTTGATCTCGGAGTAGAGGCTCCAGGCGATGCCGGCAGCGTCGAGCTCGTCGGTCACCTTGGCGGTAACGCCAAACTTGACCAGATCGGGATCGGAGCAGACGAAAATCTTCTTGTAGCCGCGACGCTGGAGCTCGCCGGGGATCTCCTTGATGGCGCCGGAACCATGATAAGAGATGGTATTGAGAACGAAACGATTAGCCATTGATAGCCTCCCATCGTGTGCGGGGCACCCATTACGCCCCACGCTATGAGTCCCATCCTAACGCTTTTGAAACGAAAAACACGTGAGAACGTCAAATAAGTTAAAGCGTTTCAACATGATAACGGAGTCCTAGACCTTCCCTCCCGACAGCAGCGAAGGCTAGATTATAGAAGCAATCGCCCAAAGGATACGACCACTCAGTCTATAAATTGTTTCTGTTTTAGCAATATATGTTTGACAATACGTTTATAAATGGTTACCTTATAGCAAACATCTTAGTTCACTAAAATAACATTAGTGAAATGAAAGAGGCGGTAGAGATGTTAGTTCTACCCATAAAGACCCTCTTGGGCCACTACATTTATGATGCCAATCGAAACGAGATACTTGCAGTAAGCAAAGATCTCTTCAATTACATCTCAGAAGTCCAAGCAGGCGAAGTTTGCCCCGACTCCTATAAATCAGACCAAGAATTCCAGTTACTACAATCATGTGGCTACTGCTGCGATTCGCCATTGCAGGATGTCGCTTATCCATCAATTGACCTTTTGAAAGTTAAGCTGGAAAGAAATTTACGGATGATAACCCTTCAGCTGACTCAATCTTGCAACTTCCGATGTGATTACTGTATCTATTCCGAAAACTCCTTATACAACAGAACCCACAGTCATAACTCTATGTCTGTTTCGACGGCCAAACATGCAATCGAATTCTTTAAGATGCACTCGATTGACAACCCAAACCCGGTCGTAGCATTTTATGGAGGAGAACCTCTCCTTCGATTTAGTGAAATTAAGCTAATTACTCAATATGCAGAACAGGTATTTGAAGGAAAACACATCTCATTTCGAATTACAACCAATTGCTCTCTTTTATCTGAAGATATGGTTAAATTCTTCTTCGATTCTGGGCATGAATTCTATTTGCTAATCAGTCTTGACGGGCCGCAGCAAATCCATGATAAGTCTAGGCATTACGCTAATGGTGAGTCCTCATACCAAGCAGTTATAGACAATGTTCATATGATCTTAGACAACCATCCTGAACGCAACAAATATATTCATTTTAATGCCGTAGTCGACACGAACAACATCTATAAAACAGTCTCTTCCTTTATAAATGATAAGGATATCGGGGCTTGCGATGTTCAATTCAACTACTTGGAACGCAACGGACGTATCGCCCCCTACAATGACAAGTTCTCAAGTCAACTGAATTACGCCTTATTTAAAGCAAGAATTATGGACGAGCGAAAGATCGAAAAAGGAAGCCGCAGCGATAGGCTCGCTTCATATACGCTTGCAAGCATCAACCAAAACAATAAGCGATTTGCACCTTCGAACATCCCAACAAAAGCTATACCCGGTGGTCCATGCGAGCCAGGAGTTACGCGTCTATTTGTGACAACAGAAGGAGCGCTTCTTCCTTGCGAAAGGGTCAGCGAAACAACCAAGGACATGTATATCGGTACATTGGATTCAGGATTTGATTTAGGTCAAATTGAAAAGATGATCAATGTTTCAAAGCTGACCAGCGATTCATGTAAAAGATGTTGGGCATTTCAGCTGTGCACTCAATGCATTAAAAGCGCAGATTGCAAAGGAGTAATTAGCCCTGATTACAAACGAACAGCATGCGACAACTCAAAACGAATTGCCTTTGATCGACTTAATCAGAAAATACTTCGCTTTGAGCTTCATAGACACGAAGTGTCCATTACAACGGCTCTTAAAAGGAACAAGCGATAATAATCATGAAGACAATTGGACTTATATCTTTCACGAGAGCTGACTATCCTCTTCTAATTGGATTGCTAGGAGTTGGCTACAATATTCGGGTATCAACACCATGCGGCATTCTACCGGACGGCGTAGATGTTGCCAACCTTGTTAATTGCAAAGAAATTGGCATAAGAAATCGAATTAACTATGTAACGACAATCGATGAATCAGACCTGGTTGTCGTTTTATCGACGAAAGAAAGCGCCACAGGACTCATAGAATTTAGTAAACACGCTGAAACCTATGCACATTCTGTAAATAAGAAGGTTGTCAGTCAACTCGCCACTGAACAAATTGAGTCTAGCAAAAGCGACATGCAGGAATTAGCCCTGATACCAAAAATTGTTGTCGGGAATCTATATACACCCGCCGATTCAACAATTACGTTTAGTAGCATCGTTAGCGAGATGAGAAAGCACCATCCCAATCTATGCGCTTTGAGCTTCAATCCTTTAAATGAAATCTGGGGCTGCAACACCCTTAGTTTTGATGGTGGCCAATCTGCCGTCATCAAAATGAATGAGCAGATCAACCTCATCATTGAGAATGATAAATCCGACCTAGCTCTATTAGAAACGCCCAATGTGCTTATGAAATACGACGACCACATTTACGGAGATTACGGATTAGGATCGATTGCTGCATGTCGAGCTTTCTGCCCTGACTTGGCCATTATCAATATCCCATACACGATAGCCGACTACGACATAATGCTTGGACTCATGCCCATAATTGAAACGCTAACGCAAGCAGAGAAAGTTCAATTTGAAATTACAAACGAAGTACTTGACGCCACTGAAGGGTTGGAGACGCATAGGTTTCAAATAAGCTATTCATCTAGCGATAAAGCAATTCAAGCAGCAAGAGAACTTCGACTAAGAGGAATGCCCTGTTTCTCAGCCAGCTTAGATCCAGAAGAATCATTACTATGCTGCAAAACAATCGAGAACGAGTTGTTTGATTTCGATATTGGGGTGCTGAAATGACAGCATATCGTAAAGATGAAACCATCTACGCAGAAATCGAAAAAGCGATAAGCAATATTAGAGATTTGGATTTGACTCAATTTGACCAAAATCTAAGAAATCAGCAATTGACCGACCCGCCATTCAACTTGTCCTCATCAGATTTAGTTCGACTGCTTATTTATCTTGAAAGCAGGTTTTCTGTTTACGTTGAGTACTCGTCGATTGAAAACCTAGGGTTCAACAGTGTTGAGGAGGTGAAGAAGGTAATAGAACAGTCAGAAACAATCGAACAATGGGAGGCAGATCATGAGAAGTATTCGTCCATTTAACATGCATGCAGTAAATAGCGTCATTCATTTTGTTAGAAATTGCCCATGCGGTTATTGCAGCTGCATGTACTGCAACATACTGCGCAATTCTCCGCACGAAGCAGAAGTCGGTTCCAATTCGATCGAGGCGATGACACGTGGTGGCTACTGGTCCTAAATCGAGCAAGACGGCTACAAACGAATATCGAATCTCAATTGAAGGTAACCCTTATCCGCATGCTCTAGCTCTCATCAACCCAGCCGGAGACAACCTCAATATCAAAAGACATGGGTTCACGGGTCCACTAGGACAGCTATTGAGTCTAAAATATACCGTTTATGACGATGCAAATGAAAAACTCTTTACTGTCGTCGACGGTGGTTTTAGTAACATGCCCAGGGTTGCGCTCATCATCGAACACAAGGAAGTTGCGGTGTTCGATTATGGCCTAAACAGACTTGAGATGAAGTGCGTAACGAACATACCGAATTACACAATAAAAGGTAACTTCCTATTTGGAGATTACGACATATTCAGCCAACGGGAAGTGAAGCTATCTTCAGTTATCGTCCTTCAATGTGATAAACAATCGTGCTTTAGCATACAGGTTTTGGATAAAGCCGAATTGGCCGCCGCAATTGGAATACCCACAGCCATTGCCCTTCTGAGGGCTCGGATTGAAGAGCATCTCGAATAAATCGCAAAAAGCAGTTCGTAGCAACGTTCAGGAGCTAGATAGTTTTTTCTGGCTCCTGAAACTGTATAACATAGTCTGCAAATTGTTCGAAACCATGTCCATGATCCGCAATGATGACGATTCGCTCTTTCATCTCCTGCGCAACCACCATCTTCAAAAAGGATATCGAAGCATTATCTAAATTGTTGCAAGGCTCATCCAAAATAATAATAGAATAACTGCTCAGAAAGGCCCTACAAAGTAATAGAGAAGCCAGTTCTCCGCCAGACAAATTGTGTCCCCTAGCTCCAATGATGGGATTTACTTCAAATAATTTATCGAGGCTAAAACCCTTCAAAAGATAGATGAGTTTTTCAGAGTCAATATCTACAAGACCATAGTAAAGAGCCTTCCTGAAAGTTCCCCCCATTATCAAATGTCTTTGCGGCATAGTTGCGCAGGGTAGCTGGATTAAAGTCGAGCCATCGAAAATGACAGTAGACTCATTAACACACAGTCTGCCAGCAACTGGCGACAATAATCCGTTCAATACTTCCAGAAATGAAGATTTACCACATGCATTAGGGCCGCTTACTAAAACCAGACAAGGTGCCTGTATCGTGCAATCTGGAATTGTTATCCTCTCATTAGTTTCGTTCGACGAAAACGAGAGAATGATTCCTTTCCAACTAATTCGATCAGCGTGATCGAAACATATCAAATTAGGTTTTTCAGCTTCCAAAAGACGACGTAATTCCAAGACACGGTGCAACGATCTAAACGACGGCTGAAGCTGAGCCCAACAATTCAGAACAAGAGGAAAAGGAGAATAGCATAGAAGTACAAGTTGATAGCTCTGCACCGCAATCCCGACCGTCAGTCCGCGCTTTGACACAAGGAAAATAAGCAGCAGAACTGAAAGCAGGCCAGTAATGATGTTGCCAGCGTCAACTATTTCAGTTGCCAATCTCGCAAAGACACTCTCCTCAACTCGAGAGTTCCTGCAGGCTTTAAGCATCTTTTTATAGCGAAGTAATTCCAAGTTAATTGAACGAGAAATACGAATGTAAAGTCGACAATTTATTAGTTGGGCTAAATAAGCAGAACCCCTCGCCTGGGCCTCCAATGCCTTTTCGCTCTTAGTCGATAGCTTACTAAGAGCGAACGGATATAGAAGCGAAATAAACAATGCCGAAACACAAACAGGAATCAAAAGCAACAAAGAGATATTAGATAGTGCCACAAACGATACCAAACCCGTCACTAGGCACGGAAGAAACGCAGTTGTAAATATTCCAATCATCGGCTGTAGGTTCCCAGCCTCTTCAATGCGCGATAACAGGTAGTCACTGTCTTTTGCTAAAACTAAGGGCCGCTCTAAAGCATGGCGGGCAAGCAATCTATAGAAGCAGTTAGTGCCATCGGAAGCCAATTGCTCCGCATATTTTGATCTGAACAGGTTTGTCACCAGCTCAACTGAGAGCAATACTAGCAGGCCTAACCCAATGCATAAAACGTTACGATAATTAGAGCGAAGCAGGCCATAGTCTATTATCAACGATTCAGCTTTAACAACAGACAGCTCCACCAGGGCAGATAAAATGCAGAGCGCCATCAACTTGATTACTGTCGTCTTATTTTGAATAAAAAGCTCTGGCATATGTCCATCCCCTCAACTAATAATTATAGCTAGAAAGATGACATTTTTATTCTATAGCCTTAAGCAGCACGCTTTGCTGACGTCAAATCTTGTCATTACAAACATGCACCTTAGGCTTAAGACTCAAAAAAGGGGGCGGCCGAGATGGCCGTCCCCTCCCCATTATCGATCTATCTGGCAAAGGGACAGCCCCTTTGCCGCATTCGGTTACTTTCGACAGCCCTCTTTCCAAGCCTCGGCCGCAACCTTCCAGCGTAAGCGCAAGTCGCGCTCGCGGTCGATGAACATGATGGCAAACGCGACAAACAGCAGCAAGCTCGCCACGACGATGGCGTGCAGGCCCATACGCTCAATACACCAGTTGCCCAACACGGCGCCAAACACAAAGGTAAAGATCACGCCAAAGTACAGCAGGCCGTTTTCCAAAAAGCCACGCCTGTGGGTGATGATGTAATCGTCCACGTTTTGCAGCGCGTTGCGCAAGTTGCCGATGCACATGGTCGTAGCGATGCCGTGACCGTGGATCTTGCGGAAGCTCTCGACCTGCATGCCGCAGGCAAAAGAGGTGAGGCAGTTGGCGAGCAGGTTGTAACCGCCACCGGGGATAAAGCTCACGCCCAGCAAGATGACGGCTTCAAAGAACACCGTTACCTGACGCCAGTGGATCACGCTGCCAAACCGCTCGTGTACCAGATCGGCAAGCATAATACCCACGGCAAACGACACCACAGGGAAGAAGTAGCGCCCCGCAAGTGCCCAGTTGCCCTCCGAGATGCTCACGCCCACGAGCAGGATGTTGCCTGTCTGCGCGTTGGCGAAAACATGGTCGCGCCCAATGTACGAATACACGTCCATAAAGCCACCGGCGAGCGCCAAGATGATGCCCAGCTCAATAGACTCCGATATCTGTTTGGCACGCTGCATCGTCGTGTATCCTCCTTGTTGACGACTCTCTCGTGCGTTGGCGGAAACATAGCCGCCGTTCATACTGTAACCCATTGACAACATAGCGTGCGCGCGAGACGGGCTCTCCAACGCTCAGATACACAGTCTAGAAACAAACGGCACCCGCATCGACGCGCCAATCCGCCAGCTCATGTACTCCACCAGTCTTTTTAGCGCCGTCCCAAAAAGACTGGTTACAATTACGTGCAGCATACAAACACCGGGAGGGATCGTGGCAAAAAAGCCTCAGCACGCTCAGAACAACCAGCGCAGTCAGCAGGGCAAACAGGGCCAGCAGCAAAAGCGCGGTGGCAAGGCCCAGAGCGGCCACACCACTCATGCCCCAGCAGCACCCGTCCGCCCCTGGCGCCCGGGCCGCGATAAGTTCCTCCCCGTCAGCCGCGCCGACATGGATGCGCGTGGCTGGGACCAGTGCGACTTCGTCTACATCTGCGGCGACGCCTACGTGGACCACCCCAGCTTTGGTATGGCCATCATCAGCCGCGTACTCGACGCGCACGGCTACAAAGTGGGCATCATCTGCCAACCCGACTGGACCGATCCCGCCAGCATCAGCGTGCTCGGTGAGCCGCGCCTGGGCTTTTTGGTCAGTGCCGGCAACATGGACTCCATGGTCAACCACTATTCGGTGACCAAGCACCGCCGCCACACCGACGCCTATACCCCCGGCGGCGAGGAAGGTCACCGCCCCAACCGTGCCGTCACGGTCTACGGCAATCTCATCCGTCAGACGTTCAAGGACGCCCCCATCATTATCGGCGGCATCGAGGCAAGCCTGCGCCGCCTGGCCCACTACGACTACTGGCAGGACAAGCTCAAGCGCTCGGTACTGCTCGACTCGGGCGCCGACATCCTCATCTACGGCATGGGCGAGCACGCGATCGTCGAGATCGCCGACGCGCTCGACGCCGGACTGCCCGTCGATCAGATTACCTATATCAACGGCACCGTCTACCGCACGGGTTCGCTCGATGAGGTCTACGACTACGACCTGCTGCCCAGTTGGGACGACCTTGCCGCCGACAAGCTCAACTACGCGCGCAGCTTTAACGTGCAGCAGCAGAATATGGACCCCATCACCGGGCATCGCCTGGTAGAGCCCTACCCCAACAGCGTCTATGTGGTGCAAAACCCGCCGTCGGCGACACTCACCACCGACGAGATGGACGAGGTGGCCGAACTCCCCTACGCACGCGACTGGCATCCCGATTACGACGCGGCGGGCGGCGTGCCGGCCTTTGCCGAGATCAAGTTTTCAATTAGCTCCAACCGCGGCTGTTTTGGCGAGTGCTCGTTTTGCGCTCTCACCTTCCACCAAGGCCGCGTGCTGCAGATGCGCAGCCACGACTCGATCATGCGCGAGGCTGAGCTACTCACTCACGACCCCGAGTTTAAGGGATACATCAACGACGTGGGCGGACCGACGGCCAACTTTAGCCGCCCTGCCTGCGACAAGCAGCTCAAGCACGGCGTGTGCAAGAACAAGCGCTGTCTATGGCCGAGCGTGTGCAAGAACATGGTGGTCGACGAGAGCGGCTACACGCAGCTGTTGCGCGACCTGCGCCAGCTGCCGGGCGTCAAAAAGGTCTTCGTGCGCAGCGGCATCCGCTTTGACTACACCATGGCGGATGCCTCGGACGAGTTTTTGCGCGAACTGCTGGAACACCATGTCTCGGGCCAGTTGCGCGTAGCGCCCGAGCACGTGAGCGACGCGGTGCTCTCCGTGATGGGCAAGCCAAGCTGCGCCGTCTACGACGCGTTCTGCCGTAAATTTGAACGCCTGAACCGCGAATACGGACTCAAGCAGTATGTGGTGCCATACCTGATCTCGAGCCACCCCGGTTCAACGATGAAGGAAGCTGTGGACCTTGCCGAGGCCGTGCGCGACATGGGCTACATGCCCGAGCAGGTGCAGGACTTCTACCCCACCCCGTCCACCATGTCAACGTGCATGTACTACACAGGCGTGGATCCGCGCACCATGCAGCCGATCTACGTGGCGCGCGACCCGCACGAAAAGGCCATGCAGCGCGCGCTCATCCAGTATCGCAAGCCCGAGAACTACAAGCTCGTGCGCGAGGCACTGGAAAAGGCCGGGCGTCGTGACCTGATCGGCTACACCAAGCATTGTCTGATTCGCCCCGTGCCGCCGCGCCCGGGCGAGACGTCTGCTGGCGGTGGGCATGGGACCGGTAAGAAGGGCGGCAAACCGCACGGTGGCGCTGGCGCCGCCGGCAAGGGGCCCAAGGGCAGCAAGGGCCACGGCGGTATGTCGCGCGCGCAGAACACCGCCGGTCGCAATCGCGCGGCCCAGGGACGGCAGGGCGCCAACGGAGGCGAACGCCGCAACTAGCGCGGCGAGGGCCGGCCGGCGTCTCTTGGCCAGCCGGCGCCCCTTCATCAGCCCAGGCGTGTTTTCCCTAGGGGGAACACACTTAGGCTGTCTCTAGTCGTGATTTCCCTAGGGAGAACACGTTCAGACACACCTAGCCGTGTTTTCCTTAGGGGAATCACGCTTGCTGGTAGGGACGATCCGTCTGGCACGCCTGTCTGAGCGAGCGCATCGCCTCTACCAGTACAAAGCCGACGATGGCAACCGTGACCACCACGTCGAGCGGCGTGTTCACAAACCACAGCAAACCCATGAGGTACGACCCGGCGTTAAAGGCAAAGTGCAGCAGGATCGTGTAGCGGAGCTTTCCGGTGGTCACGAGCACCCAACCAAAGACCAGACCGGCGGCGCCGGCGTAGCAGCCCTGCACCCAGTTCATATGCATAAAGCCAAAGACCGCCGCCTGCAGCACAATCGCCGCGGCGACGCCCCAGGTACTCGGGGCCGCCCAGGGCACCATGGCGACGTCTTGCGCCCGTGCGCGACGCCGGCGTTTCCAGAGCGGACGGCACTGCGGGTTAAATGCTCGGAGCGAAAACTCAAAAATGATACCGCGCACCAGCAGTTCCTCGCAAAACGGAGCGCCGAGCACCGTGGTCAGGACGGCCAGATAGCTCGTGTCGCCCATGCCCGTCTCCTCGACAAGTTCGCTGTAATCGGCCGCCGCCTCAGGTAACAGCGACAGCACAGCGTCGGTCACGTAGCCAACGACCACCTGCAGGGCAAGGCCGATCACGATAACGCAGGCGATGCGTTTCCACGCCCCACGCGCTCCCCCGCCAAGCGGGCGCTCGCCCTGCCAGCGCGCCATAAACGAGCGCGGCCACAAATAACGCCACCACAGCAGCGCCATCAAAAACGACGCCGTCTGAGCGGCAGCCTGGAACCATTGGATATCAAGATTGTCGATCGGATAGCCCGTCAGCACCGATACGGCATCGAGAGCTGAAAACAGAACCACGCTCAGGGCTATATCGGCAGCGACAACGCCAAAACAGGCAAGCGCCCAAATCATCGCATTGAGCATGCCAACCTCCTCAAAACCGTTCCCTAGTTCTACCACAACTCGGCAGAGAGCTGATTCCATGGGGACGGAGGAAAACGGATCACTTATTGATGAGAATCGGGCGCAGTGCCAAAGGCCCCGCTCGGCGAAATGTCGAACGGAAAGGTGCCGCAGCGATTGAACGCGGCGATAAACATGCGGATAGCGTTGGACGGCGTGGTGCCTACGAGCTGGGTTGCCGCCGCGAAGGCCGCCTTTTCCTCGGGCAAGACCTTCGCGACAACCGGGGTCATGTGTTCTGCCATGGCGCTTCCTTTTTGAAACGACGGTGGTGCGGATAGATGCGGGCCACGCGGCTGGGCGACGGGCTGTGAAGGCAACCCGATTGGCCCGCATCTGGAGTTTGTTTCTACGGCGTTGGTATTACTTTGTATTCCTAAGTATTACCCCGCAGATAGAATACCATACCCGACCCCATGGGGACGGAGAAAAAACGGATCATTTTGTTGCTGAGTAAGTATTTAGAGCGTGATGATGTCCGAGATATTGAGGGCCTGAGCGTCGACGGCATCGTGTGTAGCAAGCAACAGCATGCGGCCGTCGAGCAAGTCGAGCACGATCTCGGCGCATGCGTCGCGCGCAGCGGTATCTAGGCCGGTAAAGGGCTCGTCCAGAATCACTGCGCCGCCCGGACACAGCAGGGCTCGGGCAATCTCGACGCGACGGCGCTGCCCGCCCGAGAGCTCGGCCACACGAGCATGCACATCGACCCCCGGCACCAGCAGGCGCAACAGGGCCGCGGCACTCGAGGCGTCCACGCGCGCGTCGGCGCACACCAGCACGTTATCCAAAGCCGAGGCGCCCTCTACCAGGCGCACATCCTGAAACACCATGGAGCACGGCGCGCACTCCCCCGCCGCCAGCGCAAGCAGCGTCGACTTGCCCACGCCCGAGGTGCCCATCACACAGATACGCCCACCCGCAGGCACGTTGAGCACCAGACCATCCAGCGCCGGCGCCCAGGGCGCGCGATCACCCACGGCAAGCGCAAGCTCCGCCGCAACCCCGCCGCCAGCAGAACCGCTCGCACGCCCGCGCAAGCCGCGTCCATGCGACAGCACCACCGCACGCCACGCCGCAGGCCCCGAAGCCCGCAGCAGCCACACCAGCACGCGCTCGCATGCCCACGAAGCCATAACAACCAGCACGGTCCACGCCAGCAGATCAGCCGTCTCAATCAAAAGCTTTGCCTGATAGATGCGCTCACCCACGGTGCCCACCGCCATGCCGATCAGCTCCGCCGCCACGCCGGCCTTCCAGCTCATGCCGATCACAGCGCGGGCGCACGAAAGCACAAACGGCAGGACTTCGCGCCAGATGTGGGCACAAAACAGTCGCCAACCCCGCACGCCATGCAGACGAAACATCTGCTCCAGCGGTTTATCCGCTTGCGTCAAGCCCTCGACCAGCGAAAAATACACGCCCGGCAGCGCCATCAAAAAGACCGCCGCGATGCTCACGCGCGCCGACCCCAGCCAAATGAGCAGCAGGACCACCACGCAGGCGACCGGCGTCGCCTTTACAAACGACAGTGCCGGAGCCACCAGGTGCGCAAACGCCCGCGAACGTGACGAAATCCCGGCAAGCACGCCACCACACGCCGCGGCAAGCGCCAGCCCGCCCAGTATTCGCGCGCCCGAGCCCGCCAAAATCGCCCAGGTACCGCCATCGCGCACCAGGCGCAGCAGCGCCAGGGCAACAACACCCGGCCCAGGCAAGATCAACGGCTGCGCCACCAGCGCCGCCACCAGCATCCACGCGGCAAGCCAAAAGGCGGCGACGGCACCTGCTGCCGCCACCGCCTTCATACGCTCCGTCATTTGTCGAGCAAACGCACGCACGGGCTACTCCATGTAGTAGAAATCGTCAGCCGGGAGCTTGCCACCCACGGCGCTCGCGTCCGCATCGGCCAGCACCTGCAGGTACCCACCGAGCGCCGCCTTCATATCCTTCCCCGTCTGGCGCACGAGCATGCACCCGGGAATCGCCTTTTCGGCAATCGTGGCGTTATCCACGATGCCTGCATCGACCACGGCCTGCGCCCAGTCCGCCGGCGCCGCGTTCACGGCCTTCACGCTCGCCGCATGGCAGCTCAAGAATTCCGTCACGGCCTCGGGATGCTCCTCGGCAAAGGCACGGCGCACCACGGTCACGCCCGTCAGCAACCGGGAGCCCGTGTCACCCGCCAGTTCGTCCCACACATCAGTCAGGCTCACCGGTGCCGACAGCTTGCCCTCGCTCTTGGCGATGGCAGCGGTCTTGAACGGCTCCGGCAGCACGCCCACGGCGGACGGGTCGGCAAGCAGGGCCGACAGCACCTCGGTGGGCTCGCTCTTAAACTCGAGCGCCACCTGGCCGGTCAGGCCCGCGCGCTCCAGCAGGTAGTTCATGACGTACTCTGGCGTGGTGCCCTTGCCCGTCATGTAGACGGTGCGACCCGCCAGATCGCCAAACGAGGTCACGTCCGCGTCGCCCGTCACCACACTCAGCACGCCCAGCGTGTTGATGTCGATGACCTGCACCGCGCCCTCGGTCTTGTTGTAGAGCACGCTCGCCACGTTGGCCGGCACCAGGGCAATGTCGATATCGCCCTGAATGACCTTGGGCACAATCTCGTCGGCGGCGGTGTTGATCGCAAAGTCGAACTCATTGTCCGTCTCGCCATCGGCCGCCCGGTCCATAAACTGCACCAGACCAATCGAGGTCGGCCCCTTGAGCGAGGCGACGTGCACCTCGACCGGCTCTGCAGCAGCACCGGCGCCGTCTGTGGCAGCCGAGCCCGCGGCGGACCCGGCACCGGCAGCCCCGCCGCCACAGCCCGCGAGCGCAAGCGACAGGGCGCCCGCAGCGAGCGCCGAGGCAAACCCCCGGCGCGACATCTCAACATTAAACGCGCGCATCGCTAGCACGTCCCCTCGTTAGGCATCGTCCATGCGTGATGGTCGGTATGCAGCAGCTCCTCGGCCAGCGGCGAGAGCGGCTCGCCCAAGAACTCGCGGTAGCATGCCTGGACATCGGGATTCTCGTGCGAGAAGCGAATATCCGCAGCAGCATCCAAGCCCCACAGCACCTGGCCACGCTCGGCTGCCAGCTCACAGCCGTCATGGATGGGCTGACCGCCGCCACCGACACAGCCGCCCGGGCACGCCATGACCTCAACGAAGTCATAGCTCACGCGGCCGTCGCGAATCGCGTCGAGCAGGCGGGCGGCGTTGCCCAGCCCGTGCGCCACGGCAACACGCACCTTGGTGCCATCGATATCGGCCACGGCCTCCTTCCAGCCATCCAGACCACGCGCGTCGGTAAAGAAGTCCGCATCGGGGTTCTTGTCCGTCACCAGGTAATAGGCCGAGCGCACGGCGGCTTCCATCACGCCGCCCGTGGCGCCAAAGATCACGCCCGCGCCCGTGCCAAAGCCCAGCGGCGTATCGAGCGGCTCCTCGGTAAGCGTCTCGACGCTCACGTGGCTCGCGCGGATCATGCGCACCGTCTCGCGCACCGTCAGCGCAACGTCCACG
The DNA here is from genome assembly GCA_048189585.1 of Collinsella sp. Taxonomy (GTDB): domain Bacteria; phylum Actinomycetota; class Coriobacteriia; order Coriobacteriales; family Coriobacteriaceae; genus Collinsella. The sequence goes on from DBEZHA010000015.1 coordinate 160,906, forward strand.
TCGGGTGCGCCGCCCTCGCCTACCATGCTCGGCAGCGCGCACTCGGCTTTCTTGGCCGTGCACGGCATCACGGACACCACAAACAGGCGCTCGGGCTCCACGCCCAGCACTTTGGCGTAGTACGTCTTGGCAATAGCGCCGAACATCTGCTGCGGCGACTTGGACGTGGACAGGCTGTCGACAAACTCGGGGTAACGTGCCTTCACAAAGCGCACCCAGCCCGGGCAGCAGCTCGTGAACATGGGCCAGCCGCGGCTGTCGCCCTCGCCCTTGGCGGCCTTACCCAGGCGCTCGAGCAGCTCGGAGCCCTCTTCCATAATGGTGAGGTCGGCCGAGAAATCGGTGTCGAACACGTACTCAAAGCCCACGCGGCGCAGCGCGCAAGCCAGGCGCTCAACGGTGGCCTCCTCGCGAGATATGCCGAGCTCCTCGCCCCAAGCGCTGCGCACGGCAGGCGCGATCTGCACCAGCACGATCTTGTCGGGATTAGCGAGCGCGTCAAACACGGTCTCGGTATCGTCGCGCTCGCGCAGTGCGCCCGTCGGACAATGCGTAATGCACTGGCCGCACGCGACGCAATCGGTCTTGCCGATCGGTGCGCGCCCGCGGGTACCCACGGCGGTATGCGTGGCGCGGTTGGTCAGGTCCCAAATCCCTAGGCCCTGCACGCTCTCGCACACCTTGATGCAACGCATGCATTTGATGCACTTGTCGTTATCGCGGATGATGGGGAAATCGAAATCCCAGCCCTCGCGCGCCAGGTGCTGCTCGTACGGCAGATAGAAGATGCCCAGGTCGTTGGCGATGGTCTGCAGGTTGCAGTTACCACTGCGCACGCAGCTCGTACAGCGCGAGTCGTGCTGGGACAGCAGCAGCTGCACGTTGGTGCGACGCGCCTCGCGGGCCTTGGGGCTGTTGGTGTGGACCACCATGCCGTCGAGCACGTAGTTGTTGCAGGCGGCAACCAGCTGGTCGCAGCCCTCAACCTCGACCACGCACACGCGGCAACCGCCGATCTCGTTTAGATCGCGCAGGTAGCACAGGGTGGGAATCTGGATGCCGACGGACTTGGCCGCGTCCAGGATCGTGGTGTGCTCGGGCACCACGACCTCGCAATTATCGATAGTGAGCTTGACCATGTTGAGTGCTCCGCTTTCGGTGTTGTCGCTGACAGTGGTTTTGTTGAGCCCTACCATTCCAGGTTCCTCCCTCCGCGGAACGCGCCAAAGCCAAAGTGGTCGCAACGCAGGCAGCGGCTTGCCTCCTGGCGTGCCTCCTCCTCGGTAAGGCCCTGCTCGACCAGATTCCAATCGTGGATGCGCTCGCCGGCCTCGCGCTCGCCCAGCTCGCAGCGGCCGCACTCGTGCTTGCCCTTAAACTGCACGGTCGGCAGCTCAACGTCGAGCTTGATCTTGTGGTCAAAGCCCAGGTAGCGGTCGATATTTGCCGAAGCAACGCGGCCGGCGTTGATGGCCCGGATGACGGTGGCGGGACCGGTCTGGCAGTCACCGCCGCTAAAGAGGCCGTCGAAGTTAGGCACGGCGCCATCCGAATCGGTGACGACGCAGCCCCACTTGCAGGCAACGCCCATCTCCTCAAACGGCTTGGAATCGATGTCCTGGCCAATGGCCACAAACACGCGCTCGCAGGGAATGACGCGCTCGGACGTGGCGGCGGCACGCGGGGCCGGACGCCCACGACGGGGCTCGCCGATAATCTGCGGTTGCACGCGCAGGCCGCTCACGCGACCGTCCTCGCCCGTCTCGATACCGAGCGGGGCCGTGAGCTCCAGAACCTCGCAGCCCTCGGCCTGGGCGCCGGCAATCTCGGCATCCTGGGCCGTCATGTCGCAGATGCGACGGCGGTAGACGATGCTCACCTTTTCGGCACCGCAGCGCACGGCAGAGCGCGCCACGTCCATGGCCACATTGCCGCCGCCGATGACGCACACGCGCTGGCCGCTCAGGTCGGGCAGCTCGTCGTCGCCGATGGCACGCAGCATCTTGACGGCCGACTCCACGCCGAGCGCCTCTTCGCCCGGAAGGCCGAGCTTCTTATCGCTGTGGGCGCCAATGGCCAGGTAGACGGCATCGAACTCGTCGCGCAGGCGGGCAAGCTCCTCGCCGTTGACGGAGTGGTCGAGTTCCACGTCGATGCCGGCGCTCAAGATCCAGTCGATCTCGGCCTGCAGGCGCTCGCGCGGCAGACGGTAACTGGGGATGCCATAGCGCAGCATGCCGCCCAGGTGGTGGCGCTGTTCAAAGATGGTCACCTTATGGCCCATCACGGCCAGGTAGTAGGCGCAGGAAAGGCCGGCCGGACCGCCGCCAACCACGGCGATGCGCTTGCCGGTGTTGTCGGCCACTCTAGGCTTGTAATCGTTGAGGTCGCTGTGCTCAACGGCAAAACGCTTGAGGGCGAGGATGTTCATGGGATCGTCGACCATGCCACGACGGCAGTGCATCTCGCAGGGATGCTCGCACACCAGGCCGCAAACGAGCGGCAGTGGGTTGTTCTTGCGGATGACCTTGACGGCATCGGCATAGCGGCCGGCCTCGACGAGCGAAATGTACCCGGGAATGTCGACGTGCGCCGGGCAGCCCGAGACGCACGGGACGCGGGCCTCGCGGTCAAAGCCACAGGAGTGCTCGCGGATATGGTGCTCAAAATCATCGCGGAAACCGCGGATGGCGGTGAGTGCCATGGCGCCGGCCTCGTAGCCGATAGCGCAGTCGCTCGAAAGATAGATGGTGCGGGCGGTGCGCTCAATCAGATTGAGCGTGGACTCGTCGGCGCGGCCCTCGAGCACATCGGCGAGCAGGTCGCTCAGCGCGCTCAGGCCCACGCGGCAGGGCGTGCACTTGCCGCAGCTCTGGGTGGAGCACAGGTTGACGAGCGCCGCCGTAAACTCGACGGGGCACGGGGCGAGCGAACTCACCGCCAGACGGCGCCCGAGCGCATCGTGCAGGTCGTCCATGACGGCCTGAGCGTGGCTGCGTTCCATTACGTGCAGTCGTGCCATAAGATCCCCTCTCATGCGGCAGCCCGGAGGCGAGGCCGGGCGAAGTTGCTACACGCACAACACTGACCTAAAAAGTTGTTAGGTCTCCACGCAGTTCGGCAGGCGGCATGAAATGTCACCCTCAGCGGTGAAATAGAACATTACCGCAGATAAATGCCATATTTGATAAAACGCGTTACCAAATTGCAATATTCAATGTGAAAAAGAGCGCCTTACTATTTTTCCTTTTTGATCCGTTTTCCTCCGTCCCCTTCGGATCACATGATCCCTTGGGAACGGAGGAAAACGGATCGTTTTTGGTGCAAAAGGGCCAGGTTTGTTTGCACCAATCTCACTTGCGCTAGATAAAGAGCTCGCATTCCTTCCGCACGACGCAAACCTTGCTCAGCATCTGGGAAACAGCGAATAGCTTGTTGGGATCAAGCTTACGAGCGCCTCGCGGACATACGGCAATGCAGCGCATGCAGGAGATGCACGCCTCGCCAGCTGCTCGTTTGGGGTCACCCTTGTCGATAGCACAAACGGGGCACGCCGCGGCGCATGCACCGCAGGAGACACAATCCCCTGTTGCCTCGGGTGCCATGCGGTGACCTCCGGCTTGTTTATAAGGACGATTGCCGGGGATAGAGGGCTCGGACGCATCCTCAGCCAACAGCTTTTGCTGAATTTGCTGCGCAAACTCTGCGAGCTGCGCCGCATCCTGCGCATCCGGACGACCGGCAGCAAACTGTCGCGCAATGGAATGTTCTGCAATGGCCGCAACTGCCGCGATCACCCGGAATCCCGCATGCTTCGCAACGTCCTCCAGCTCTACGAGCGTGTCCTCAAACGCGCGGTTTCCGTATACACAAACCAAAACAGCCCGAGCCCCGTTGCCGCGCACCATGCCCAACCGGTCAGCCACCACAGCCGGGATTCTACCGGCATACGCCGGCACGGAGATAACAGCCACGTCGTCCTTCGTCATCGAGACCTCGTGGAAATCCAACCCGCTATCGGTCAGATCGACGGTAACAGTATTCTTGTCCAGCGCTCCAGCCACAAGGCAAGACACCTTCTCCGTTCCACCCGTCGGACTAAACACAATTTCGAATACGCTCATCTAGACACCCTCCCCCTACGCTCAGCAACGCGTCAAGCCGTTTTCACATCCAGCCAGAGTATACGGCACGTGGGGTCCCCGTTTTAATGCACCAAGCACCCCAATGCACCCACCCTACGCTGTCTGCCTCTTCATTTTGCATAAATTATGGTACAGATTGTATATATTTACGGAATACCGCTGTGTTCTCCTGAGGTACCCCATCCTGGCCCGTGCAAAAAACGGAGTATTCTGCAACGTGACCACGCTAGCACCGCCGCGGGTGGGCAAAACTGTAGGGCGCCGTATCATTCTAAGTCCCGACATGGCGAAAATACGCGCCCCTGCTCCGGAAAACGGCGAAATCTGACTCAGAACGCTCGCCAGGGATATCCGAAGGCCACCGTTGGCGACGTCGAATCATATGCAGACAACTCGAACTGCAGAATACTCCAAAAAATGCACGGCGCACCCCATGGGACCCATTGCCGCATGGCAGGAAACAGGTCCACGGCATCCTCTAGATGCATTCCCGAGGAAATCACATTTGAACTAGCGATCGGATACGGCAAACAAAAAGGGCCCCGAACGTAGTTGCTCGGGGCCCTTGGTTCACCTCGCTCTAGCGGGCGATGCGTATGTTACTTGCGCTTGCCGCCGCCGTCGCCGGGACGACGGGAGCTGCTACCACGCTTGCCGCCACGGCTGTTGCCATAGCTGCCACGGTTATCGCGACCGCCGGCGCGGCCGCCACGGGAGCCGGCCTGGTTGCCGCCTCGACCACCACGGTAGCCGCCGCGACGTTCCTCGCGGGTGTCGTCGTAGTTGCGCCAGTCATCGCGGCGATCGCGGCTGGCACGCGGGTCGCGACGATCGCGCGACTCATTCGAACGACCGGCGCCGCTGCGGCTACCGTTGCCACGAGTGCCCTCGCGACGCTCGCCGCCGCGGGTGCCACGCTCGTCACGCGAACCACGGCCTTCGCCGCCACGGCGCTCATCGCGGCCTCCGCGCTCGTCATTGCGACCGGAACGACGACGGTCGCCCGAGCTCCGTTTGCCGCCACGCGAGCCACGGCCCTCGTCCTCGCGCTCGACACGACGACGACCGCCGCGGTCCTCGTCCTCACGACGACGGCGGTGTGCCTCGCCCTGGAACTGCTTGGCACGACGCTCGGCACGGTTGCCGCGCGCAGGCTGCTCAGCGGCACCAGCACCGCCGCGCTCCTCGGCAGCTACCTCGCGAGCCACGCTCTCAACAGCCTCGTCCACGCGAGCCTGAACGCCCTCGCGCACGCGGGTCTTGCCGCCGCGCTTGGGACGGCTCGGACGCTCGCCGTCGCCGCGGCGCTCGTCGCGACCGCGGTTGGAACGACCGGCAACATCGCCGTAATCGTCGCCGTTGCGCTTGCCGTCGCGACGCGCCTGCTCAAGCTTCTTCTTGCTCTTGGACTTGCCGCGCTTAGTCTTCTTCTTCACCTTAAAGGCCGCAGGGTCGCGCTCGGGATCAACCGCAGGCGGGTTGGGACCCACATGCAGGTCGCCGGCTTCGTAAATATCGGCCGTCTTGTCCATGAGCTTCTCGATCTCGTAGAACTCATCGACGTCCTGCTCGGTCACAAACGTAATGGCCCAGCCCAGCTCGCCGGCGCGGCCCGTACGGCCAATGCGGTGGATATAGTCGGTCGGCTCGGCCGGCACGTCAAAGTTCACGACGTAGCGCACGTCGCTAATGTCGATGCCGCGGGCGAGAACATCGGTTGCCACCAGCACGTCGACGGTGCCGTCGCGGAAGGCCGAAAGGGCACGCTCGCGCTGGGCCTGGCTGCGGTTGCCGTGAATCGCGGCGGCCTTGATGCCCTTACGCTCCAGACGACGGCAGCAGCTGTCGGCGCGGTGCTTGGTGCGCATGAAGACGATAGTGCGCTCCGGGCCCTCCTTCTTGAGGAACTCGGGCAGCAGGTTGTTCTTGGCCTCGATGGACACCGGGAATACAAACTGGTCGACGGTGTCGGCGGTCGACGTAGCGGGCGCGATCTCCACGCGGGCCGGGTCGCTCACTAGATCGGTGATCTCGCCCACGGCCTCCTCGTCGAGGGTCGCCGAGAACAGCAGCGTCTGGCGCTCGGCCGGCGTCTCGCGCACAATGCGGCGGACGGCGGGCAAAAAGCCCATATCGAGCATGCGGTCGGCCTCGTCGAGTACCAGCACTTTGACCTCGCCCAGGTGGCAGGCACCCTGCTCGATCAGATCGACCAGACGGCCCGGCGTTGCGACCAGGATGTCGCAGCCGTACTTAAGTGCCGCGGTCTGCGGCTTGTAGCTCACGCCGCCCACGACGGTCACGGCAACATGGTCGGTGACGTCGGCGATTTTGCTTGCGACCTCGTCGATCTGCTGGGCAAGCTCGCGCGTAGGGGTGATGACGAGCATCACGGGGCCACGGCCGTTGCCCTCGGGCTTTTTAACACCGCGACGGCGGTTGCGGCCGCCGCGCTCGCGCACGGGTTTGGGAGGAGCGATGTGCTCCAGATTGTTCATGGTCGGCAGCAAAAAGGCAGCCGTCTTGCCGGTGCCGGTCTGAGCGGCGGCAAGCAGGTCACGGCCCTCGAGCACCACAGGGATGGAGCCGGCCTGAACAGGCGTTGGCGCCGTGTAGCCCAGGTTCTCGATAGCACGAAGCATCTCGTCGGAAAGCCCCAGCTCGTCAAAGGCGGGCAGGCTCTCGGTAGCGGACTCGACGGCCTGGGCAGCATTTGCCTCGTCGGCGGCATCGAAGGCAGCCTGGGTCATGGCCTCGCGGGTCTCGTCCAGAATCTCGGCGTCCGTGACGTCGGATACAGAATTACGCATATGTCGTTGTTCCTTATCTGCACGCGTTATGGGCACGGCATGCGGCCGCACGGGCGTGCTTGGTAGTGCGCTAATACATACAAAAACGGGTGCGCACAGAGAGGACGTTGCTCAGCACGCTGGCGATCGCTTTGGCAGCTCTATCACGCGCCGTCCAGACGCAGCAGCTCTAAGCGATGGAGCAGATTCGCCGCCGGTTAGTATACCCGTGCTTCGCATGCCCCCACGTAAACCACAGATGACGAGGTGGACGAGGTGGGCCCGGCTGATTGTCTCAATCTGTAACAGCTGCGGGACAAAACCGGGTCCTAATTGTTATAGATCAAGACAGAGGGGGATTTCCGTCCAGTCCAAACCAAATCTCTCAGGCTTCCTGCAATTTCGAACATGTGGCCTATAATGTTGCTTTGGTTACGCTATATATTGCGCAGCCATTTAATACGTCGCCCACCGGGGGCCATTAATTCCTATCGCCATATTGGCTAGGAAGCAATCAAAGGAGGTATCCGTGGCAGCAGAGACGCCTTGCTCGGTCCTCTATAACGATATTCGCTCGTTCGGCGGTCTTAAACATCTCGAGATCGCCCGAATGCTCATCAATGGAAACTCTTATCTCGGCAGTACCCTGCTCGAGAAATGCTCTTCCAACCGCTCGTATCTCACCCGTTACATCGTCCATCGCAAGCCTGACCAGTGCGCGCCCGCCATCTACAGCGACTTTACCGTCACCACGCTCAACCTTTCCGCGGCAATCTGCAGCAAGCTCGGCGGCGGCGAGTCCGCCTATCAGGCAATCGCCGAGCACTATCGCGGTCCGGCCGCCAACGAAATGATGTCGGCTCTCGCCAGCTACAAGCTGGACAGCCGCCTATATGCAAATGCCCTCAATCGCATCGACAACTTTGACGGCAATGCCGTGCGCGAAAAAAGCACGCTCTTCTTGATGCTCTTTGTGGCAACGGGGGCGCTCGCCGATCCTGTTCAGGGCGTGGCCACCGTCGAGCGCTTTTGCGACAGCAAGACGGGCGGGCACTTTGGCACCACCGAAACTACCGTCGGACGTGGCTTTATGAGCAGCCTGGAGCAGCCGCACACCGTCGCTCCCAACCTCGGTCTGCTCAGAACCCATGCCGACAACTGCGCCGACATGCAAATCCATCCCCTCACACGCGATCCGCGTGGCACGGTAATTGGATCCTTGCCCAAAACCTCGCCCAGCATCACCGATGTGGGCGCCGATGCATCGCGCGAACATCTTCGCATTTGGCTTGAGGGTGAGCACTGGTACGCCCAGGGCCTTGGATCGACCAACGGCACGGTGCTCGAATCGGGCGCGGGCGACGGCGATATCGTAATCGAGCCGCCGCGCGACCAACGCGAACCCGGCAAAGTCTATCCCCCCGTGGAAATCGCCAACAGCGACAGGCTCCATCTGGGTCTCTACACGACATTCCTTGTCATTGTGGACTAGCACGGACAGCGATCGGAAGACGGTCGCCGTCCGTCTTTCGTCTTCTACCTTCTGTGTCGTAAACGACAATACTCAGCGGTACACGTGAGCAGTGCGGCTATCATGGTACTTTACCGATATCCGCACTGCTCACGTGTACGCGCGGCAACCCATGCCAGACAAAGGAACGCCATGGATACTACCAATAGCGCCTATGGCGACAAACTTATCCGTCTCGATACGTTCGATACCGCCGTGGCGGTCGACCCCAGCGCCGAGGACGACGCCAAGCGTCGGTTTATGACGCTTATTCTCCAGACGGCCCACCGCGACAACGGCAACATCGGGCACGTGCTGCGCGCGACCAACACGAGCGGCGAGGTCTTTGCCGTCAAGCTACTCAAGGACAACGCCATCCTTTCCGGCCAAGCCCCCGACCGCTCCGCCGAGCAATCGGCAGCGCACCTGGCCAACACCGCTGCGCTGTTCGAGGAGTACCGTCATCTGTGTACCGTCTCGCACCTGCGCGGATTTCCGCGCGTCTATGGCTACGGATCGTGCGAGGATGACCCGCTCATCCTCATGGAGTGGGTCGAGGGAACCTCGCTCAAGCAGGCGCTGCCCCTGCTTCCTCACGACGCCTCGGGCGGGCTGACCACCCAGATGGTCGCCGCCGTCGGAAACGCCGTGCTTCGTGCGCTCTTGATGACCCAAGGCCTCGTGAACCCGGTCATCCATCGCGACCTTTCGCCTGCCAATATTATGTTCCGCACCACCAGCCGAACGCTCGAGCAGCAGATTGCCGATTGCTCCTTTGATCCCTGCCTCATCGACATGGGCTCCGCGACCATGGCTCTCGGCGACGACACGATCACCCGGCGCGCCGACATCTGGCGCTTTGCCACGCCCGCATACGCCGCGCCCGAGATGCTCACGCAGGATATCGAAGGCATCGCGGCCCTTCGCCGTTCGCCGGCAATCGACGTCTATGCGCTTTCGAGCATTCTGTACCAGCTCTACAGCGGTCGCAAACCGTTTGACTTTGAGTCGACGGACGCCGCTGCAACCGGCTCGTTCTATCTCGTAAAGACCAAGACCAAGCCGGCACCGCTCGAGCCGCGCTGCGAGGGCGATGAAGCGCTCGTCCAAATCATCATGAAGGGTCTCTCAGTCGAGCAGTGCGATCGTCCCACCGTGCAGCAGATGCTCGAGGTGCTCTCGGCATACCTCACCGATGCCGAATCCGAGGGCCGCGAAGGCGCGGGCAGTGACGCCGCAATCGACATCGACTCCGGTACACACCTTAAGGTCGACGTCGCCGGCGAGCGCGCGAGAGAGATCCTGGAGCAGGCCCGGCACGATGCCATGACCCGCCGCCGCTTTATTATCGGTGGCGTTGTCGCAGCCGTTGCGGGGCTAGGCGTTATCGGGGCGGCAACCCATGGCTTTGGCATCCCCGACTACCTGGACGGCATCCGCAGTTCACTTGACGACTACACTTGGGATCAGCTGCAGGAGATTTCGCTCAAGATTAAGGCCACCGAGACCCGTAGCGAGGCACGCGAGATTGCCAGGCGCTATCATCTGCTCGATGCCGATGGGCATATCCCCTATCCGTGTACCAAGCGTGTCACGCTCACCAACGGGCTGCAGGTTGGCGCGCAGCTTGTGGGCATCCGCCACGATGAGCTTCTGGACGGGACGGGCAAGGCCGGACTGACGTTTATGTTCGACGCGGGTATTGCCGAGCGCAACGCTGCGGCTGAACCGCCGAGCGCCGGCTGGGCAGATTGCGAGCTGCGGGAATGGCTCAACGGCGACGGCCTTAAGCTGCTGCCCAACGAGTTGCGCGCACTCATCAAATCTGTCAAAAAGATCTCGAATAACGCTGGCGCCGCCAACAGTGCATCGTGCCTGAGCAAGTTGCCCGCAACCCTTTGGCTGCCCGCCATGGTCGAGCTGTGCGGTACGCAACCGCCCGATTCGTTTGCCGAGGGCTATCACTACCTGGCAGACATCTACAACGGCGAGGGCAAGGAGTATCAGCTCTTCCGCGAGCTCAAGGTGAGCCCGTATTCCACGAACGAGACAATGGTCCGCCAGTGGAAGGGCAAGGACACCTGCTGGTGGGAGCGCACGGTGAGCCCCGACTCATCGGAGACCGAAGGCACGCTCTATTTGAATCGCGTTGGACACGACGGCGACGTCTTTACGTACGCAACGCCTGCGGACAAGCCAAACAAACGAACCTGTGTGATCCCCGGATTCTGTATCTAGAGAGCGGGCGTCTTGCCGTGACGGGACCCCTCCCCGGCAATTGTCTCGATCTGTAACTGTTAGAACCCAAAAACCGGTCTAAATGCTACAGATCGAGACGTTAGTTTTCGGCTGAAATGTTTGTCTAAATCTGTAACAGCTATGGTTCAAAAACCGGTCCAGACGTTACAGATTAAGATGTTTGGCAAAGACGGCCGCCGATTGAGCAGCCACCCTCATCTGTAATGAAAAGTCATACATTCCAACTATTACTAGACACCCCCAGGGGGTATGGGTGTATAGTATCAGCAGGTTAACAATTTCAACACCGAACCACAGAAAGGAGAAGCCATGGCTCAAGATAAGTTCGACGTAGGCGGCATGACGTGCGCCGCGTGCCAAGCGCACGTGGACCGTGCCGTGAGCAAACTCGACGGCGTCCAAAGCGTCGCGGTCAACCTACTCGCCGGTTCCATGATGGTCGACTACGACCCCGCGCAGGTCTCCCCCGACGATATCTGCACCGCTGTCGATCGCGCTGGCTACTCGGCCTCGCCCGTCAGCACGGGCACCGACGCTGTCCAAAGCGGAAGTGCGCAAGCCAGGTCCGGCGCCGCCCATATGGAGTCGCCCACCAAAAAGCTGGAGGCCGCCGCCTCCGCCATGCGCACCCGCCTCATCGTCTCGATCGTATTCCTCATCCCGCTGTTCTACATAGGCATGGGGCACATGCTCGGTTGGCCACTGCCCGGCACCTTCACCGACCACACCCACAGCATGACGCTCGCGCTCACCGAGCTCGTCCTGCTCATCCCCATCGTCTACGTCAACGACGCGTACTTTATCAACGGGTTTAAATCGCTCGCGCACGGCGCGCCCACCATGGACGCCCTTATTGCCGTGGGCGCCACCGCCTCCATCGCCTGGTCGCTCTACGCCATGTTCATCATGGCCGACCAGCTGGCCACAGGTCAGGTGCACGAGGCAATGATGACGGGCATGGACAATCTGTATTTTGAGAGCGCCGGCACGATTTTGTCGCTCGTTACCGTGGGCAAATACCTCGAGACGCGCAGCAAGTCAAAAACCGGCGGCGCCATCGAGGCACTGATCGACCTGGCGCCCAAGACCGCGACCGTCGTGGCAGAGGACGGTACCGAGGCCACCGTCGATGTCGACGCCATCCTTCCCGGCCAAGTCCTGCGCGTGCGCCCCGGCGAGTCCATCCCTGTCGACGGCGTGGTGCTCAAGGGCAGCTCGGCCGTGGACGAAAGTGCACTGACCGGCGAATCCATTCCCGTGGAGAAGACCGCCGGCGACACTGTCAACGCGGCCACGGTCAACCGCACGGGCTCGTTTACCTTCCGTGCCACACGCGTGGGCGCCGACACGTCACTCGCCAAGATTATCCAGCTCGTCGAGGACGCCAACGCCACCAAGGCGCCCATCGCCCGCATGGCCGACAAAGTCGCCGGCGTGTTCGTGCCCGTGGTGTTCGTGATCTCGGCTGTGACCTTTGCGGTGTGGATGGCACTGACCGGCAGCATAAACGAGGCGCTCACCTCCGCCGTGGCCGTGCTGGTGATCAGCTGTCCGTGCGCATTGGGTCTGGCCACGCCCGTCGCCATTATGGTCGGCACCGGCAAGGGCGCCGAGATGGGCATTCTGTTTAAGAGCGCCGAGGCGCTGGAGAATCTGCGCAGCGTGGGCACCGTGGTGCTCGATAAGACGGGCACGGTCACCCGGGGTAAGCCTGCCGTGACCGATATCGTGGTAGCAACGCGCGCCTACGGCTCGCCCGCCATGAGCGAAAAGGCGCTGCTCAAGCTGGCTGCCGCGCTGGAACGCCAGAGCGAGCACCCGCTGGCCGAGGCAATTATGGCCGAGTGCGAGGCGCGCGGAATTGTCGCGCGCATGGTCGAGGACTTTGCCGCCGCGCCCGGGCGAGGCGTTACGGCGCGCGAGGGGCAAAACGCCATTGCCGCCGGCAATATGCGCTTGATGAACGAGCTGGGCGTTACCGCGCCCGCGGGTCTTGCCGAACAATTTGCCGCCGAGGGCAAGACGCCGCTGTTCTTTGCCAAGAACGGCGAGCTTGCCGGCACCATTGCCGTGGCTGACGAGGTCAAGGAGACGAGTGCTGGGGCCATCGCCGCACTGCGCTCGCTTGGCGTCGACGTGCGCATGCTCACCGGCGACAACCGCGTGACGGCCGAGGCCATCGCCCGCCGCGTGGGACTGACCAGCAAGCAGGTCATCGCCGACGTGCTCCCCGCCGACAAGGAGCGCCACGTGCGCGAGCTGCAGGATGCGGGCAGCAAGGTCGCCATGGTGGGCGACGGCATCAATGACTCCCCCGCCCTGGCGCGCGCCGACGTGGGCCTTGCCATCGGCACCGGCGCCGACATCGCCAAGGAGGGCGCCGACGTGGTACTCATGCGCAGCGACCTCATGGACGTCGCCCGCGCCATCGAGCTTTCGCGCGCCACGATCCGCAACATCAAGCAGGACCTGTTCTGGGCGCTGTTCTACAACGGCATCGGCATTCCGCTGGCGGCGGGCGTGTTCTTCCCGCTCACCGGATGGCAACTCTCGCCGATGTTTGGCGCTGCGGCCATGAGCCTGTCGAGCGTGTGCGTCGTAAGCAATGCACTGCGCCTGCGAACTTTTAAACCATCAGTTGCGGTGAAATAAGGCGTAACATGCTTAGCTAAACCGCTATTTAGTCCGTATTCCACCACAACTTTAGGTACTCAACGAAAAGGAGATAATCATGAACTACATCGTTAAAACGTCTGGCCTCATGTGCGGCCACTGCGACGCCACCGTCGAGACGGCGCTGCTCAACGTGGCCGGCGTGACCGACGCCGACGCCGATCACGAGACCCAGACCGTCCAGGTGGAGTGCGCCGACACCGTGACTGCCGAGCAGCTCGCCGCGGCCGTCGAGGCCGCGGGCGAGAAGTTCCACGCCCTTTCGGTGACCGCCGCGTAGCAGCTGCCGCACCAACAGGCACCACTGCCGGCTGACATAGCCGCTCGGCAACCGCCACTCAACCAACCCTTCAGAAGTTGCGGTGAAATAGTTCCTGTTTTAGCGCTCCAAGCCCTCAATCAAGAACTATTTCACCGCAACTGACAGGGATATCCGAAAGATCGACCAGAAACGAGGACCCGCCATGATGGCAGACCACAAATCGGTGACCCGCATGCTCAAGACGGCGCGCGGCCAGATCGACGGCATCTTGCGGATGGTCGATGAGGACCGTTATTGCGTCGATATCTCCACGCAGCTCATGGCCACACAGGCGCTCATCGCTCGCATCAACGCCGATGTGTTGAAGGCGCACATCGGGGGCTGCGTCGCCTCGGCCATCGAATCGGGCGACGAGGAGCTCAAAGCCGCCAAGCTCGCCGAGATAGAGCGCGTCGTCGACAAGCTCGCCAAGTAATTGGTGCATTGGGGACAGACTTCTTTACACCGTCTTGGTGTTCCGGGGACAGGTATGTTTGCACCGCATTGGTGTAGATTAACCTGTCCCCCTTGCTCTAAATCGGGTATAAAGGCGTGCAGTATATCGAACGAAAGGCAATTTGCATGAATGACATTATGAAGGGTCGCAATGGTGCCGATGAACTCACCATCGTGATGGGTTTTGCGGGTATTGTCATCGCGGTGATCGGATCGATAGCCCGCATCCAGTGGCTCAGCTGGATCGCCATCGCCGTCATCGTAATTGGCGTGCTGCGCGGCCTGTCCAAAAACATCGATGCACGTCGCAAGGAGAACGAGACCTTTGTCGCCGCAACTGCCAATGTTCCCGGCTTGGGCAAGTTCGTCGCCAGCTTGGGCGGCGGGACTGCGGCCGCAAACGCTTCGCATGCCGCTGGTACCAGCAAGGAAGACTTTGAGCGTGCCAAGCGTACGGCCAAGAAGATGTGGAAGGGCCGCAAGACCACGGCATATCTCAAGTGCCCCAACTGCGGCCAGATGCTCTCCGTCCCCAAGGGCAAAGGCAAGATCCGCGTCACCTGCCCCAAGTGCCACGCCAAGATGGAGACGCGCTCGTAGCCGCCATACCATGGGACAGAAAAAGCCGAGGCCTCGCGCTGAGACCTCGGCTTTTTGCATGCGACAACGGAGCTGTCCCTTTGTCTCGTCTACGCTACGCCATCGCGGGCAAGCTCCTCGGCCAGCGCCTCGGACGGCATGGCCATAATCGTGTCGAGCTCGGCGTCCACCTCGGGAATACGCTTCACCTTGAGTTTGCGTACCAGATCGCCACGACACATCACGTGCATCGGCTCACGCAGCGCGCACAGGTCATCGAGCGGGTTCTCGCGCGTCACCAGGATATCGGCGGCCTTACCGCACTCGATCGTGCCGGTCTCGCCGCCCAGCCCCAGCAGCTCGGCATTGACTTGCGTGGCCGTATGCAGCGCGAAGGCGTTGCTCACGCCGACATACTTGGCAAAATAGGCCACCTCACGCCACATGTCGTACTGCGTCACAAACGGGCAGCTCGAATCTGTGCCAAGGCCCACCTTAACGCCAGCTTCCAGTGCGGCACGAGCGCTCTCGATAATGCCCGAGCACACGATGTCGCCGTTCTTCTTTTGCATATCGGTCGAATGGGTCTTTTCCGGGTCGAGCAATACAAACGGCAGCGCCGGGCTGATGGTGCAGGTCACACTCGGCGCACGCCCCTCAAGCTGTGTGCCCGCGGCGCCGCGGTACAGCTCCAAGATCTCGGGCGTCAACGGAGCGCCGTGCTCAATCGTGTCAACGCCGGCCTCAAGCGCGGCCTTCACGCCCTCGGTGCTCTCGACATGGGCCATAACCGGAAGGCCAACCTCGTGCGCCGCCTTGCACGCCGCCGCGGCAACCTCCACCGGCATACGCAGCACGCCCGGCTCGCCCACCTCGGTCGCGTCGAACACACCGCCCGTTACGAACAGCTTAATGACGTCGGCACCGCGCGCATACAGGTCACGCACCTGTTCGGCTGCCTCGGCGGGACTGTTGGCCACCTGGGCGAACAAGCCTGCACCATGGCCGCCCGGCACCGTGACGCCCGTTCCCGGCGCCACCAGGCGAGGACCTTGATACTTACCGGCATCGATAGCATCGCGCACGGCAAGATCGGCAAACAACGGGTCGCCCGCGCCGCGCACCGTGGTCACGCCGCTTGCCAGCTGTTGTTGGGCGCTGCCCTTAAGAATGTGGCGCACGATGGCGCGCCCCACGGGATTATTGAGCTTCTTCATCAGCGCGCCCGCATCGCCCGCCGAAACCGGCTTGCCCGAGCCGCATAGATGCACATGCATATTGATGAGGCCTGGCATGAGATACGCCCCTGCCAGGTCGATGACCTCGGCACCTGCAGGCGCCTGCGTCACGGCACTCGGCCCCATCCACGTGATGAGACCGCGCTCAACGGCCACGGCCATATCGGGCTGCGGCTCCATATGTTCCGAACCATCCAGGACGGTCGCATTGATAAACAACGTAGAACGATCGGCAGACGCCATATCGAGCTCCTCCCTCACGATTAACTTGAACATTTGTCCATTATCACCTAATGCAGCGACCTAAAGTCGAGCATATCGGTTAACGGAGGGAAGAGGGGATGTGGGGGACGGAATACGCTGCAGTCCCACCCCAGCGACACCAGGGAAATGTCTCGATCTGTAACAGTTACGGGCCCAAGCAGCCGCCAAACGTTACAGATCGAGACAAAGTTAGAGGCAGCAGGGCGGCACCAGTCACATCCCCTACTCCCACTCTTGCTCGTAGATGTTGAGCGACTTCACGTAGCGCCCCTGGGCGCCCATGATGTCGCGGACCAGGCGCAAAAAGAAGCTGATACACGAGGTGTCAAAGCCGTCCTGCAGGTCCTCCGGATGCACCGCACCCGGTCCATCGACCGCCGTGTCACTCAGACGCGCGATGTCATACAGATAGAGCTGTCCCGCCGTCAGCCAGACATCGTCGACGCAGGTGAGGCGCACCGCGATCGCGCCGTCGCTCCAATGCTCCTTTTGCACGATATGCGGGTCGTAGACATCAAAGCGACGGTCGGTGCGCGTATCCTTCAGCGCAACCATGCCGTTCGCAGGATCCTTGTCCAAAATGCCAAAGCGCGAGAAATACTGCGTGTCGCACACCTGCTCGAGCCGCTTGAGCGAGGCAGGCGAAAGCGATGCCGGCGGCTCGTCAACATATAGCTCGAGCAGCGTCTTGCCATGGCGATAGGGGCGCTCGAAGAGCAGCCAATCGGTAAATGCCATGTTGTAGGCCATGATTTCGTTTTGCGAAGGCTCGGTGCAATAGCTGAGCCACGGGTCGACAATGATCTCGAACTGTTCGCGCGCCGGCTCCAAAAACTGGAACTTCCGCAGCATCCAAAAATGGGCCATGTCGGCAATATCGTTGCCGACGGCTTCGGCCAGATGCGCCCGGTCTAAAACGTGGTCAGTCATGGCATCCTCCTCAAACTGATGGACCTCAATTTGAGCTTACGAGGAGGGCGGGCAGCCACGACCAGCACGGGCAAAATAGGCCTCCGGCTGCAAACCAGATGCTGACCAAACACTTGACGAAAAGCTTGACCGAAAATGCGCACTGGAACAAAACCGCAGGTAAACATAGACGGCCAACCCGCCCTTTTGAGCCAAGCGCCCCCGGCCACCACAGAAACAGCAGAGCACCACAGCTCAAGAAGACGCCGAATGGACACTCGCGCGTCGACAAACGAACGAACCGCTCGCAAAGAGTGTCCCCAACGACTAGACAAAAATGACCAGTCATTGGGGACGTTCTTAAATGACTACTTTACAGCTCCAGCGCGTCGGCGACTTCGGCAGCGCAGGCCAGGGCATCGGCCATGGCGCTCACCACGAGCGAGCTGCCGTTGCGAGCATCACCCGCCACATACACCGGTGCGGCATCCGCGGACACGCCGTCGACACGTGCCGCGAGGTGCGAGCCCTCGGCGGCCATCACAGGCAGCGGACGGCCAGCGGTGGCAACAGGCACGCCCACCGCATCGAACACGCCATGCTCAGGGCCCGTGAAGCCGCAGGCGATGAGCACCAGCTGCGCCGGTACCTCGTGCTCGGAGCCCGCGATGCGCTCGGGCTTGCCAGCCGACCAATCCAGATCGACCACGCGCAGGCCCGCGGCCGCACCCTTCTTGTCCAGCAGCACCTCGAGCGTATCCACGCCCCAGGCGCGTATCTCGCCACCCATCGCAGCGATAGCCTCCTGCTGGCCGTAGTCGGTCTTCTTCACATTGGGCCACTGCGGCCAGGGGTTGCTCGACGCGCGCTTATCGGGCGCAGCCGGCAAGAACTCAAACTGGCGCACGCTGCGCGCCCCTTGGCGCACCGCGGTACCCACGCAGTCGTTTCCAGTATCGCCACCGCCAATGACCACAACGTCCAGCCCGCGCGCGTTCACCGCGGGCTCGCCACCATCGAGCACCGAAACGGTCGAAGCCGTCAGGTAGTCCACGGCGTACACCACGCCGGGCGCATCGATGTTCGCAGCAGAAAGCCCACGCGGGGCACGGGCTCCGGCAGCCACCACAACGGCGTCGAAGCCGTCGAGCTTGGCAGCCACCGCAGGATCGCTCACGTCGGCACCCAGCTCAAACACAATGCCCAGCTCGCGCATGAGCGCCACACGACGCTCGACCACGGACTTCTCGAGCTTCATGTTGGGAATGCCGTACATGAGCAGGCCGCCCGGGCGGTCGTCACGCTCAAACACCGTCACGCGGGCGCCACGACGGGCGAGCTCCCATGCAGCCACCAGACCAGCGGGACCGGAGCCCACCACGGCAACCGAAGGCGCGCCCTCCCCTGCCGGCTCAAAGCGACGCGGACCGCCATGTGCCCACTCATGGTCGCTGATCGCACGCTCGTTGTCATGGATCGTCGTGGGCTGACCATCGACCGAACCCAGGTTGCACGCGGCCTCGCACAGCGCCGGGCACACGCGACTCGCGAACTCGGGCATGGGTGAGGTGAGCGACAGACGCTCGGCAGCCTCGTCCCAGCGGTCGCGGTACACCAGCTCATTCCACTCGGGAATCAGGTTGTGCAGCGGGCAGCCGCTCGGGCGCGCCTTGCCAAAGCTCGCACCCATCTGGCAAAACGCCACACCGCACATCATGCAACGGCTCGCCTGGGCGCGACGTGCGTCGTCATCGAGCTCCACGTACAGCGGATCAAAATCATGGCTGCGCTCCTCCACGGGGCGAAGCTCGTGGGTCACGCGATCGATATCAAGAAAAGCACCGGGCTTACCCATGGCACTTACGCCTCCTTCTTGGTCGAAGCAACAGAACCGGTAGCGGCCACGGGCGCAACACCCGCGCCAGCCGCGCCGCCCGCCACGTCAAAGCGAGCGACATCCGCGGCACTCGCGCGACCGGTCACAATGTCAAACGCCAACTCCTCGGCCTGCGCATGCGTCTTGCCCACGGCCTCGCCCGCAGCGACAATCGCCAGCACGCGCTCATACTCAGTCGGAATGACCTTCACAAAGTGCTTGCTCATCGTCTCAAAGCTGTAGAGCAGCTTAATACCGCGCGGGCTCTGCGTCGCGTCCACGTGCTCCTGGATGAGCGCACGAATCTGCGCAAGCTCACCGGCCGTCGGGGCTTTAAGCTCAACGCTCTCGTGGTTCACACGGGCATCGAGCGTGCCGTACTGGTCAAAGACGTAAGCCACGCCGCCCGTCATGCCGGCGGCGAAGTTCTGCCCGACCTCGCCCAGGATGAGCGCCAGACCTCCCGTCATGTACTCGCAGCCATGGTTGCCGCAGCCCTCGACCACCACGGTGGCACCGGAGTTGCGCACGCCAAAGCGCTGGCCCGCCAGACCGTTAATGAAGCCGCGGCCGCTCGTAGCGCCAAAGAACGCAACATTGCCCACGATGATGTTCTCGTCGAACTTGTAGGTCGCATGCGGGTTGGGGCGCACCGACACCTCGCCGCCCGAAAGGCCCTTGCCAAAGTAGTCGTTGGCGTCACCGCACACGTTGAGCGTAATGCCGCGTGGCAGGAACGCGCCAAAGCTCTGACCGGCCGAACCATCGCAATCGATGGTGATGGAGCCGGCGGGCAGGCCCTCGGGATGCGCCTTGGTCACCGCGTTGCCCAAGATGGTGCCCACGCAGCGGTTGACGTTGGCGATATCGGCGCGGAAGCGAATCGGACGCAGGTGCGCACGGGCATCGGCCGTATAGGGCACAAACAGCGTGGAGTCGAGCGTCTTGTCGAGCTCGCTGTCGGCAGCCATCTGGGGCAGGAAGTGACGACCGTCGGCACCCGGGATGTGGGCACCAAACTCACAGGTCGCGCTCGCCAGCACGGGCGACAGATCGAGCAGGTTGGCCTTGCGGTTGCCCGGGACCTCGATCTGGCGCAAGCACTCGGGATGGCCGACCATCTCGTCGACGGTGCGGAAGCCCAGGCTCGCCATGACCTCACGCAGCTGCTCGGCAACAAAGAGCATAAAATGCTCGACGTGCTCTGGCTTGCCGCGGAAGCCGCGACGCAGGCGGCAGTTTTGCGTAGCGATGCCGGCCGGGCAGGTATCCTGCTGGCAGTCGCGCTGCATGAGGCAGCCCATGGAGATGAGCGGCATGGTCGCAAAGCCAAACTCCTCGGCACCCAGCAGGCAGGCGACGGCAACATCGGTGCCGTCCATGAGCTTGCCATCGGCCTCGAGCACCACGCGTGAGCGCAGGCCGTTTTGCAGCAGCGTCTGCTGGGCCTCGGCAAGGCCAAGCTCCAGCGGCAGACCGGCGTGCCAGATCGAATCGCGCGCCGCAGCACCGGAGCCGCCGTTGTGGCCGCTGATCAAGATCTTGTCGGCGGCACCCTTGGCCACACCGGTGGCGATGGTGCCGACGCCGGCCTCGCTGACCAGCTTGACCGACACGCGTGCGCCGGGGTTGGCGTTCTTAAGATCGAAGATAAGCTCCGCCAGGTCCTCGATGGAGTAGATGTCGTGGTGCGGCGGAGGCGAGATCAGGCCGATGCCGGGCGTGGACTGACGGACCTCGGCGATCCAGGGGTAGACCTTCTTGCCGGGCAGGTGGCCGCCCTCGCCGGGCTTGGCGCCCTGGGCCATCTTGATCTGAATCTCAAAGGCGCTGCACAGGTAGCGGCTCGTCACGCCAAAGCGCGCGCTTGCCACCTGCTTGATGGCGGAATTCTTGGAGTCACCGTTAGCCAGCGGGGTCTCGCGGCGCGGATCCTCGCCGCCCTCGCCCGAGTTGGAACGGCCGTGCAGGCGGTTCATGGCGATGGCCATGCACTCGTGTGCTTCCTTGCTGATGGAACCGTACGACATGGCGCCGGTGTTAAAGCGGCGAACGATGTTGAGCGCGGGCTCGACCTCGTCGAGTGCCACCGGGGTGCGGCCGCCGGCATCAAAGTCCAGCAGGTCGCGCAGGCGCACGGCACGGCCGGTGCGGTGCAGGCGGGCGCTGTACTCCTTAAAGGTGTCGTAGCTGTCCTCACGGCAGGCGGTCCGCAGCAAGTAGACAGTCTGCGGATCGATGAGGTGATCCTCGCCGCCGAGCGGGCGCCACTTGGTCAGACCCAACGTGGGCAGCTGATCGGGAGCCGGGCTCTTAAGGATAGCGAGCGCGGCGTCGTAGCGCTCATTCTGCTCGCGCTCGACGTCCTCGACACCCATACCGCCCACACGGCTCACCGTGCCGGCGAAGTACGCGTTGACAAACTCCGGCGTAAAGCCCACGGCCTCGAAGATCTGCGCGGAGTGGTAGCTCTGCACCGTGGAGATGCCCATCTTGGACATGATGGAGACGATGCCGGCGGTCGCAGCCTTGTTGTAGTTGGCGATGCCCTGCTCGGCTGTCACGTCCAGATCGCCGTGCGCCGCCAAGTCGCGAATGCACGCATGCGCGTTGTACGGATAGATGCCGCTCGCGGAGTAGCCCACCAGCGCCGCAAAGTCGTGCGGGGACACGGCGTCGCCACACTCCACCACGATGTCGGCAAAGGTACGCACGCCGGCGCGGATCAGGTGGTTGTGCACGCAGCCCACGGCGAGTAGCGACGGCACGGGCACCTCGCCCGCAGCGGCACGATCGCTCAACACCACAATGTTCACACCGTCGCGGACCGCAGCCTCAACGTCCTCTGCAAGCTGCTTGAGCGCAGCCTGCAGCGCGCCCTCGCCGGCATCGCGGCGGTAGACGGCACGGAAGCGACGGGTCTTAAAGCCCACGCGGTCGATGGCGCAGATACGCTCGAATTCCTCCTCGTTGAGCAGCGGGCGCTCCAAGCGCACCAGCTGGCAGGCCGTACGGGAATCCTCGAGCAGGTTGCCGTGGTTGCCCAGGTAGAGCGTGGTCGAAGTCACCATGTGCTCGCGCAGGGCATCGATCGGAGGATTCGTGACCTGGGCGAACAGCTGATAGAAGTAGTCAAAGAACGAACGCGTCTTCTTAGACAGGCAGGCCAGCGGCGCGTCGATGCCCATCGAGGCGAGCGGGGCCTTGCCCTGCTGGGCCATGGGACGCACGACCTCGTCAACATCATCCCAGTGGTAGCCGAGCTTGGCCATACGCACGACGGCGGGCACCTCGGCGTCCTCGGCGGGCGTTGTCGCAACGGGTTCATCAAGCGCGTCGACGGTCAGCGTCTCCTCGGCAATCCAGTCGCGGTAGGGCTTTTCCTTGGCATAGCGGGCGCGCAGCTCGTCGTTGTAGATGACGCGCCCGCGGGCAAAGTCGACCTCGAGCATCTGGCCCGGCCCCAGACAGCCGCTCGTCAGGATGTTCTCGGGGCTCACCTCGATGGTGCCCACCTCGCTTGCCAGCATAAAGCGACCGTCGCGCGTCACGTAGTAGCGGGCGGGGCGCAGGCCGTTACGGTCGAGGGCGGCACCCAGCGTGCGACCGTCGGTAAAGGCGATGGCCGCCGGGCCGTCCCACGGCTCCATGAGCATGGACTGGTAGGCGTCGTAGGCGCGGCGCTCCTCACTCAGGCTGTCGTTGTGGTCCCACGGCTCGGGCAGCAGCATGGATGCGGCGCGCGTGAGCGGACGGCCGTTCATGACCAAAAACTCGAGCACGTTGTCCAGAATCGCGGAGTCGGAACCCTCGCGGTTGATGATGGGCATCACACGCTCAAGATCATGTTGCAACACGGGGCTGTACAGGTTGGGTTCGCGAGCGCGGATCCAGTTGACGTTGCCCTTGAGGGTGTTGATCTCGCCGTTGTGAATGATAAAGCGGTTTGGGTGCGCGCGCTCCCAGCTGGGCGTGGTATTGGTGGAGTAGCGCGAATGGACGAGCGCCACGGCCGTTTTGACGGCGGCGTCGTTGAGGTCGATGAAGAAGCGGCGCATCTGCGTGGCGACCAGCATGCCCTTGTACACGATGGTGCGCGAGCTCATGGAGCACACGTAGAAGATCTTGTCGCGCAGGGCAAACTCCGCATCGGCCTTCTTTTCGATGGTGCGGCGGCACACGTACAGGCGACGCTCGAAGGCGTCACCTGCCGGCGTGTCGCCCGGACGGCCCAGGAAGGCCTGCAGGATAGTGGGCATGCAGGCGCGAGCCGTCTCGCCTAGATCGTGCGGGTCGACCGGCACCTCGCGCCAAAAGAGCAGCGGCACGCCAGCCTCGGCGCAGCCCTCCTCAAACACGCGGCGGGCATCCTCTACGCCCTTCTCGTCCTGCGGGAAGAACAGCATGGCCACGCCATAGTCGCCCTCTGCCGGCAGAATCTGGCCGCACTTTTGAGCCTCTTTACGGAAAAAATGATGCGGAACCTGGAACAAGATGCCGGCGCCGTCGCCGGTGTTCTTCTCGAGTCCGGTGCCGCCGCGGTGCTCCAAGTTGACCAGAATGGACAGTGCGTCGTCCAGAATCTGGTGATGGCGCTCACCGTTGATATCGGCAAGCGCGCCGATGCCATATGCATCGTGATCGAATTCGGGGCGATAAAGGCCCTGCTGCTGAGCGGAATCTGCCTGCATCGCGATCCTCCCCTAGACATTTAGACAGTCAGTTGAATAGGCATACTAGGAGCATCGCCGGCCCGTTGTGTTTCCCGCCCGTTTCGAAACAATCGCGTAACGCGCGCCCTGCGAGTGGGTGCCGCCGAGCTCAAGGGCGACAGCAAGGACCTCAGGTTCGGCCCGTAAGCTCACCGCTTCAAACATCTCAATCTGTAACAGGAGAGCCCAATTTCGACGACTTACTGTTACAGATCGAGATGTTTTTGAGAGACGGCTCCGAATGTCTCAGTCTGCAACACGAAGGGCCGGTTTTGGCGGTCAGCTGTTACAGATCGAGATTTTCCATAGGACCATTTCTTCCTGTCTTGATCTGTAACACCTAGACCCAATTTCCATCCCTAGTTGTTACAGATCAAGACATTTCGGCAATCCCCTTTCACCATCCTATTCAAATACAGCAATTTTGTTAGTCTTGATTAACTTTTGAGCCTAAAACGGGTATCCTTTGCGGCGTCAAGCAAACGGCACGCAGGAGCGCACCATGATCAACCATCTCAAACATCATTTTGGCTCCCGACGCACCGGCGGTCACGGAGGACTCGACATCGCACGGCATATCGGCCCCGGATTGCTCGTGACCGTCGGCTTTATCGACCCGGGCAATTGGGCCTCCAATATGGCCGCCGGCTCGCAGTTTGGCTACGCACTGCTGTGGATCGTCACGCTGTCCACGATCATGCTCATCGTGCTGCAGCACAACGCGGCGCACTTGGGCATCGCCACGGGCATGTGTCTTGCCGAGGCCACGACGCGCCACCTGCCCCGCCTCGTCGGACGTGCGATACTCGGCAGCGCGTATCTAGCCACGGTCGCCACCGCCATGGCCGAAGTGCTGGGCGGCGCGATCGCGCTTCAAATGCTCTTTGGCCTGCCCGTACGCGCCGGCTGCATCATCGTGGCGGCGACATCGATTGCCATGCTCATGACAAGCTCCTACAAACGCGCCGAACGCTGGATCATCGCCTTCGTGGGCGTGGTGGGACTTTCGTTTTTAGTCGAGCTTCTGCTGGTCAAGGTCGACTGGCCGCAAGCCGCCACAAGCTGGATCACACCCAGTATGCCCACCGGCTCGGCCGCGATTATCGTAAGTGTCCTAGGCGCGGTCGTTATGCCCCACAACCTCTTCCTACACTCCGAAGTCATCCAATCCATGCACTTTGAAGGCCAAGGCGAGCAGGTTATCGAAGAACGCCTGCGCTACGAGCTCTTCGACACGCTCTTTTCGATGGGTGTGGGCTGGGCAATCAACTCGGCCATGGTCATCCTGGCCGCAACGACCTTCTTTGCGCACGGCATTGTCGTAGACGACCTCGCCGTCGCAGCGGCCACGCTCTCCCCCATCTTGGGCCCGGCAAGCTCGACCATCTTTGCGGTGGCGCTGCTGTTTGCGGGCATATCGAGCAGTGTAACGGCGGGCATGGCGGCGGGCACCATCACCGCGGGCATGTTCGACGAGGAATACGACATCCACGACCGACATTCCTCGATCGGGGTGGTGGCCTGTTTCGTCGGCGCAGTAGCGGCGTGCCTGGTCGTCCCGAATCCTTTTGAGGGTCTCATTTGGAGTCAGGCGCTGCTGTCGCTTCAGCTGCCAATTACGGTCTTTGTGCTCATACGACTCACCAGCTCACGCCGCGTCATGGGCAAATACGCCAACTCGCGCCCGCTCAACGCGATGCTCGTAGGGATCGGCGTCATCGTGACGATTCTCGACATCGTGCTGCTAACGGGGATGTAATTGGGATAGCGTGGCTGTCCAGATATAACGTCTCAATCTGTAACACGTAAGGCCGTTTTAAACCGTCAGATAAATCAAAAGGGTCCCAGCCGGAATATCCAGCCGGGACCCTTGGACAGAGCTCTGTATGGCTAATCGCCGTGTGTCTACGAGTTACTCCTCGACGAGCTCAAACTCATCGGGGCCGACGCCGCACACCGGGCACACGTAATCCTCGGGCAGCTCGGGCGTGTCGACCTCAACCTCGTAACCGCAAACGGTGCACACAAACTTATACGTCTTCTTCTCCTCAGCCATGATGTTCTCCTCTCGAACGTGACTGCTGGTGTACTTACTTATTAGTATATATTCTCAATAGTATAATGCAAGTATTTTTAGAACATTTCTAGCCTTGATACGACGAGGCTTTGGGCGGCGTCTTGCCCTTTAGCACCTTGTGATAGTAGTCGTACGTCAGCGGCGTCTCGTCGCTCAGGCGCTCGGCATCCTCGACCTCGCCAATAAACAGCAGATGCGTTCCCACATCCACAGTGTCGATCAAACGGCAGCTAAACAGGGCCGCCGCGTGCTCGGGCACATAGGGCATGCCCAGAGCCGTCTCGCGGGTCTCGTATTTGGCAAACTTGTCATAATCGCTGCTGGTGCGGAACCCAAAGTTACCGATGTAGAGCATGTCGGCGGTCTGACCGATCACGGTCAGCGCGAACGCTTTGGCCGATGCGATGACGCCCGAGGTGACATTGTCCTTGTTCACGGCAACCGAAATACGCGGCGGCATGGACGTCACCTGCACCGCAGTATTGATGACGCAGCCGGCGCGCAGCCCGTCTGCCGCAGCGCTCACCACGTACAGACCGCTCGGCATGGTAAAGAACGCAGTTTTGTCCATAACGATCACTCCCCTAGCTCGGGTTGGAACCTCATGAATGTATGTACCCACAAAAAAGGCGGCACCCATAACGGACGCCGCCTTTGAGACATATGTGTCAGAACAGTAAGAAAGATGAGACGCCCGCAGTTGCGGTGAAATAGGGACTGAATAGCCCCTCAAACAGGAAAACAGTCCGTATTCCACCGCAACTTATACAGAGTGCCTAGCGGTTGCGTTCCTTAAGGGCGCGGTCGATCTCGCGTTGGACATCACGCTTGGCCATGTCCTCGCGCTTGTCGTAGAGCTTCTTGCCGCGACCCAGACCCAGCAGCAGCTTTACGCGGCCGTCGGTATTAAAGTAGAGCTCCAACGGAACCAGCGCATAACCACGGTTGCGAAGTTTGCCGTCAAGAAAGTCGATCTCCTTGCGGTGCAGCAGCAGACGACGCCGACGGTCAGGATCGCGATTCCACACGCCACCATGGCTATAAGGGTGGATATGCAGGCCGACGAGCCAGCACTCCCCGCCGCGGATCAGCGCGAAGGTATCGGTGATCTGGCAGGCGCGCTCGCGAATCGACTTGACCTCGGTGCCACTCAGCTCAATACCGCACTCAAACGTCTCATCGATAAAGTACTCGTGATGTGCCGAGCGATTCTTGGAAATGAGTTTGCGCTCGCGCTTACTGGGCATCGCCGGCCTCCTTGGCGCCATCGGCGTTTGAGCCCGCAGCCTCGCGCTTTGCCTTGCGCTCGGCATTGAGCTCGGCATCGCTCTCGCGCACCAGTTTGATAATCGCCGCGCAGGCCTCCTCGCCCACCAAGTCGCGAGCACGTACCGTCAGGCGCGTCGCCTCCTGCTTGTCGCCGTCGCTTGCAGCATCGGTCGCGCACATAATCAGGCAGATGGCAATCTCGGCCGAAGGCGAGGTCGGCACGCCTTGCAGGGCCAGTTCACCCATCACGTGGTCGTCGCTCTCATCGGCGGCATCCGGATAGGTGGTATGGATCTTGTTGAGCAGGCGCGTCGTATGCGCATCGTTGGGCGCCAGGCGCAGCGCCAGACGCGCGCAGCCCACGGCAGCCGAAACGTTCTCGGTCTCGGGCTCCAAGAAGTACTGACCTAGATTGGCGTAAGCGCGGGCGGCGCACTTGCCATCGCTTGCACGCTCCAGCACCGAGAACGAGAGCGATGCCCATTCCTGCTTGTCCTCGAGAGCGCGGAACAGCTCGGCCAGATCCAGGCGGTAGTTGCAGTTCATGGGGTCCCAGCGCACGGCCTGCATCAAGGCGTTGCGAGCACTCACATAATCCTGCTGGCGAATGTAGGCAAACGCCATGTCAGAGTACAGGCGGTCAAACGGCACCTCGACCTGCACGAGCTCGCGCGGATCCTTCTCCACGCGGCGATAGGCCAAGCGCTCAAACTTGCTATCGAAGCTAAAGTATTGACGCTTCTCCTCCGTCTTGCACTCAGCGTCGATATACTCCTCGGCGAGCTCCACCAGACGCTCCAGCAGCGGCGTCGCCGTAGCCAGGTCGCCCTGCGCCAGATAGTTCTCGGCATACGTGATGTCTTGCAAGCTGATGGGCAGATCCATGGCTACTCCTCGATCTGAGCGAAACACGGCAGGCGCCGTATATACGGTTAATACACAAAACCCGGGTCTCTTACGAGGCCCGGGCGTTCAATTTTGGTAGCCCGTACCAGATTCGAACTGGTGATCTCCGCCTTGAGAGGGCGGCGTCCTAAACCGCTAGACGAACGGGCCATATGTAGCAAATGCAATGGCTGGGATGGAGGGAGTCGAACCCCCATTGACGGAACCAGAATCCGCTGTCCTGCCATTAGACGACATCCCAATGACTGCATCGCTGCGCTCGGCTGTGCCTTTGCGCAAGAAAGAAATATACGGGAAGTCTCGCCGTGACGCAAGCCCCAATTTTGACTTTTTTGAAATTCAGTCAAATTGGCCTAATTTAGTCCAACCCGTGAAGGACCTGTGAAGCCAACCGCTGTACACGAAGGGCAAAACGCCGCGAGCGGTAGCCGTCAACCGTTGGCAGATTCTACCGCGAAAACGATAGCACCAGGCAACACAATCGAAGTATCAATGATCACGTAGATATCGAGGCGCCATGGACGAAGAGCTTGATTACCTATGGGAGACCCTGGGCCTCGAGATCACTGCCGACCTTTGGCCCGAACGGGACAAAATCCATCCCACACTGCGCCCCGCCATTACTGTGGTGCAGGCAAAATACCGCCGTGCATCCTTTTTGATCATGCGGATGTCATGGCACGCGGGACTCCCCGACCTTAAGCGAATCCAGGCAAGCCTCGTCGAGTTGTCCGGTATGCCGACCGTCATATCCGAGACGCACCTGGAGCAGCGCCAGCGCGAGCGACTGCAACAGCAGCGGATTCCCTTTATCTGCCCCGGCGTTCAGGCATATCTGCCCTTTATGGACGAGGAGTACTGGAGCGGCAAGCCCAACAAACACGTAAAGGTCTACGATCCGCACGAATGGGCACAGCTGGCGGACTGACTGGGGCAGGCCCGCCGGCGGAAAGTGCGTCCCAGATTTCAAGCTCAAACTGGTCCCCACTTTCCCGTCGAGCCCTCAACCGGAAACCGTGTCCCACAATCGAAGCTCAGAATGGGACGTGCTTTCCGCAACCGGCCACTTTGGGAAAGCGCATCCCATTCTGGAAGCGAATTCCGGGTCGCACTTTCCGCAGCCGCTACAGCAACGCCTCGGCCCAAGCCGATTCCCTAAAGCCTGGAATCACAAAGTCGTCGCCCACCAGCAGCGGACGCTTGACCAGCATGCCGTCGGTCGCCAGCAGCTCGTAGCACTCCCGATCCGTCATGCCCGCATCCAGACGCGCCTTCAGGCCCAGCTCTCGATATTTCATGCCCGACGAATTAAAGAAGCGCCGCACCGGCAGCCCCGAATGAGCAATCCAGGTCTCAAGCTCATCAGCCGTGGGATTGTCCAAAACGATATCGCGGTCGATATACTCAACCCCATGTTCATCCAGCCATGCCTTGGCCTTCTTACAGGTCGAGCACTTGGGATATTCAACAAACAGTACGGTCATGGGAATCCTCCGAATATAGATCGGCCAACGCAGGCACACGCCACACGAGGCGCCTTCGTACGATGGGCCAATTGTAGCCCACGGGTCACACGCTAAACGAACCGTACCCCGAATCCGCGTTTGATGAACGGCAGCAGCTCCATTGCCTCGGGCGTGATATGGCCCGCAACGTTCATGCGCTCGTCACCGGGAAGATCGACCCGCGCAATCTCAAGCTCGCCTTCGTAGCGCCCATATCCGCTATTACTCACAGCGATCGACCCCGCCTTTCGCGGCAGGCCGGCTCCGGCATCCGTCGGCACGGAATCCGGCTTAAGCGTCGTACGTGACTCCTGAGACCTAAAGATGAAGACGCTCGAGTCGGGCCGGTCGTGATGAATCTGCCCGCGCGCATAGGCATAACCGGGCTCAAGCTCGCATTGCAGGTCCACGTATCCGGCGGAAACTTGAGCAAACTGCGCCCAGCCCGCATCGGAAAGATCGGGGTCGCCGACCAACACAATGTCGCAATCGGCGCCATGTGCAAGCTCAAGCATATTGAGAGCAACCTTTGACGCGCGACCGCGCTGCGCTTCAACCGTCGGCAGTCCCTCGAATACCGGCCCGCGAACGTTAGCATCACCCGGCACAAAAGCCATGATTTCGAATCCAAGCGCCGCAAGACGAAGATTCACTCGAGCAATGTCCTCCAGAGCCAAACCGGTATAAGGCTTGGGGTAAAAATTGTGGCAGGCGGCAAAACGAGTCACATCGGCACCAGCCTCACGCCACGATGCGATTTCATCAGAACTCACCGTCGATGCATTGACCACAATGCGAAATACACCGGACAGCTCCGCGACCCGCTGGGCGCTAAAGCCATAGTCCAAACGAAGGTATTCCAACCCCAGATCGCGCAGGTCCTCAATGCGCTCAAGCCCGAGCAAATCGCACGTGCGAGGCCCCACATCGGCAATGAGCGCAATGCCGCGGGCGGAAAGCAGCGACAGCACATGACGGACCTTATCGGCATACGCCGCTCCCCCATCCTCGGGAATATGCAGCGAGGTGAACGCATAGCGCGCACCCGCCGCGGCACCACGCTCAATCGTCCGCTCAATATCCTGCAGAGGGCTGGAAAGATAAATCGAAATACCCGTTTTCACGCTTCAACGCTCCTTTAAAAAAGGCCGGCGGAGCAGTTAGCCCCGCCGGCACAACCATAGCATCAAGAAATCTGCCGCGCGCCGCGAGCTCTGAGCAACACGGCTCGCGATATCAAACTACTCGCCAAAGAACTCGTTGATCTTCTGCTCGTCGACGCCAAAGAACCACGTCAGGACAAAGCCGGCGGCATAGGCAAGCAGCATAGCGGCAACGTAGCCGAGCTGCTGGCCAGGAACGACGATCAGCAGGCCAAACAGACCGGAAACGCCCTGAGAAACCGTGCCGATGTGAAGCAGCGCCGCGAGCGCGCCGCCAAATCCGGCACCCAGGCAGGCCGTCACAAACGGACGAACGAGCGGCAGCGTAACAGCATACATCAGAGGCTCGCCCACACCCAGGATTCCAACGGGGATGGACTCGGCGACGTACTTCTTGAGCTTGGCGTTCTTGGTCTTAAAGTACAGCGCCAAACCGGCACCGACCTGGCCGCCGCCAGCCATCATAAGGATGGGAAGCAGGTAATTGATACCCTTGGTAGCGCCGTCGGGATCGTTGAGCATAGCGTGGATCGGCGTGAGCGCCTGATGCAGGCCGACGGACACCAGCGGCAAGAAGCCTGCCGACAGGATATAGCCGCCCAGGACGCCCAGCTTCTCGAAGATAAAGGTCAAAACGCTAAAGATGGCAGTCGTCAGCCATGCGCCAACCGGCTGGATGACGAGCATCAGAGCAAAGGCGCCGATGATGAGCACCAGCAGCGGGGACAGGAACGTGTCGAGTGCGTTGGGCATAACCTTGCGAACCTGACGCTCCATCCAGGCAAAAAATGCACCAGCGATGAGAGCCGCGATCATGCCGCCCGCTGCGGGGTTGTACTGCGCATTGGTGAGCGGCAGCAGAATGGCAGTGGCAGGATCAGCCGCGCCAGGCGCAAGCAGGGGCATGGCACTGTTGGCGATGCACATCATGCCGGCGATGCCGCCCAGCGCAGCGGAGCCACCAAACTCACGTGCCGCGTTATAGCCCACCAAGATGGGCAGATAGGCAAACAGGGCCCAGCCCATGGAACGAATGCCCTGGTACCACCACTCGCCTGCAAGCGCGCCTGCCGTCGAGACGTTAATGACGTTGCAGATACCGTTGATGAGGCCAGCCGCAATGATGCCGGGAAGCAGGGCGACGAAGACATTGGAAATCTTCTTGAGGAAGGCCTGAACCGGCTTGGACTCGTACTTGGCTTTCTGCGCGGCCTTGTTTGTGGCCGCAGCGTCAACCACGCTCTCGTCGGCAACGCCTTTCGCAAGGCCGGTGAGCTTGGAGAACTCCTCGAGCACCTTATTCACCTTGCCCGGACCCAGCACGATCTGCATCGTGTCGTCCTCGACCAGACCCATCACGCCGTCGAGTGCCTTAATGCCCTCCGTGTCGACGTTGCCCGCGTCTTTGACGGTCACGCGCAGGCGCGTCATGCACGCCGCGTTTGCGAGCACGTTGTCTTTACCGCCCAAAAGGTCCAGCAGCTTTTGAGCCAGCTCTTTGTTCGTCATAACTCCTCCTTGTATTGGGTATCTCGTCTGGATGTCATATCAGCTCACGCCGCGCACCTATTGGGCATCGGCATTGCTCTTCTCATGGCCACTCACCGCAGCACGGACATGACCTCGCGCCCGCTCAAGAGCTACCGCAGCCTGCTCGGCATCGCAGTCCAGCAGTACCGAGACAATAGCGGTTTTTACGTGGCCGCCGGCATCTGCAAGCGCCTGAACAGCGCGCTCGCGCGTGCAGCCGGTCGCCTCCATCACGATGTTCTGGCCGCGCACCACCAGTTTCTCGTTCGTCTGCTGCACATCGACCATCAGGTTTTGGTATACCTTGCCAATCTTGACCATGGCACCGGTCGAAATCATGTTGAGAATGAGCTTTTGAACCGTTCCCGCCTTGAGCCTCGTTGAGCCGGTCAGTACCTCGGGACCGGGCACGGGCTCAATGGCAAGATCTGCGCTCTCCCCGATCTTCGACCCTTGGTTGCAGGCAATTGCAATGGTCTTGCACCCAGTTGCCTTGGCGTACGCAAGGCCGCCCACCACATAAGGAGTACGGCCGCTTGCCGCCAGGCCAACGACAAGATCCTTGTCCGAGAGTCCACGCTCCCGCAGGTCGCTCGCGCCAAGCTCCTCGCTGTCTTCGGCACCTTCGACAGCCTTGATAAACGCCGTCTCGCCTCCGGCAATGAGCCCGACAATCAGATCGGGTGACACGCCAAACGTGGGTGGACACTCCGAAGCGTCGAGTACGCCCAGACGACCGCTGGTGCCTGCGCCCATGTAAAAGACGCGCCCGCCGCGCTCGAGCGCCTCGGCAGCCCAGTCGATTGCCGTGGCAACCTGGGGCAGCACTTTCGTGACTGACTGGACGGCACGAAGATCCTCATCGTTCATCGTCGTGACGATTTGCAGCGATGTCATCGTATCGAGGTCCATTGACCTTTGATTACGCTGTTCGGTCGTGAATTTTGTTAAATCGAGCATTTCATTCACCTCATCTTTCCTGTTTCTCGATGTAGTTTTGCTTAATGACATGCGTCGCCCGTTCGTAGTCGCTGGCAACGTAAGCAGCGTACAGGGCATCGACAACCATAAGCTGGGCCATACGCGAAGCCATGGCACCGCTGCGGACCAAGGGTTCACTCGCAGCGACGCCGAGCACGGCATCGGCCATGGTGGCAAGCTTGGATGATCCATCTACTTTGGTAACGGCCACAACGGGACAGTTGTGGCGTTGAGCCTCGGCGGTGCAGTCCAGCACCTCTTGCGTCAAGCCCGAGTAGCTAAAGGCGATTGCCATATCGCCCTCATGCATGTTCTTGGCACACAAGAGCTGATCATGCCAGTCGTCGTACAGATGGCACTCTTTGTCGACACGCATGAGCTTTTGCGCCAGGTCGTGCGCGACCAAACGAGAGGCACCGATACCGAACAGATTGACCGCGCGTGCCCGCTTAAGATGGGCCGCGCATCGCTCCAAGACGGTGTAATCGAGCGTTCGCGCCGTCGCTTCGATCGTGCGCACGTTGCTTTTCATCACCTTCCCCACGATACGTTCGACGCTGTCATCCATGGAGATGTCCTCGAGGGCAACGTCTTTCTTGTCACCCAAGAGCGCCAGCTCGGCAATCAGTTCGCGCTGGAACTCCTTGTAGCCCGCAAAACCCAAGCGCTTGCAAAAGCGCAAAATGCTCGAGGGCGAGGAGAACGTGGCATCGGCAAGACCGCGGACGGACAGCCCGACCACCTCGTGCGGATGAGCGCTTACATATGCGATGACATTGCGCTCCGCCGGGCTCGCGCTGAGCTCACGCTCGCGAAGCCGCAAAAGCAATCCGTTTGCCATCTCAAACACCTCCGTTGAGAAGAATTAAAGACCAACGAACGATTCGTACCGGATACAAACAGCTTTTACGGTACATTGTGCCGCATCGTGGCGCACAAAGGGCGAGCGTTCTACCGCTCGCCCCTCAAATCCGACCGCTCGGAAATACGCGCGACACAAAATGATTCAACGAGGTCGCAATATCGGAAACAGGTTTGTTACCGGCTAGCGCCTCGCATGGGCGCCGATCGGCCGAGTCGCACGGCGCACCAACGCCGCTGCCAGCAATACCAACAGCATGGCGGTGACATAGCCCGCAGCATCGAATCCTAAATCGATAACGTCGAAATGCCTGCCGGGGACAAAGATCTTATGTACCTGATCGCCAACGGAGCAGGCGGCGCAAAAGAGCAATACGGGCACGCAACGGGAGCATACGCTCCACGGACGCCTGGAAAGGCAAACCACGACCACGGAGGCGAATAATCCGACGAAGAAAAACTCTACGGTATGGGCAACGCGACGGACGTTTGTGCCCACCCACATGCGAATGGAAGCAAGTCGGCCAGACCGGACATTCGAGGCAGCCGAATCGGCGCCCCCGGTCATTCCGTTCTCTGTCTGGGCTTCACCCGTGGCATCAGCAGCCTGAACGCCCGTAGCCTGACCCTCCACCACACGCGCGGTGGACTCGCTCAGCAACGACGTCTCCACCGCATTTTGCTCCGTCAGCACCCAGATGCCCGCCAGCGTTGCAACGAACAGAACAATTGCGGTCCATCCGATTATTTGTTTTACGCGCGCCAAGGGCCAACCTCCTTTTTTTGAATATCAGCGAGTGTAGCCCCAAATGGCATCGTCACCGTATCAAAATTTGAATCGCAACAGGAAGCGACAAAGCGACGCAAACCCCTACCCCGCCTCGCGCATCCAGCGATCGAACGTCCCCACGCACACGCCCAGGCACTTTGCTGCCTGGCTGCGGGTAATATCGCCTGCCTCATAGCTATCGCGCACCAGCTCAAACTGAGGAGGGCACGGCTTGCGAGGTCGACCGAAACGAACCCCTCGCGCCCGCGCCGCTGCAATTCCCTCCGCTTGGCGCCGATGGATATTCTCGCGCTCCACCTGCGCCACGTAGCTCAGCAGTTGCAGCACAATATCGGCAATCAGGGTGTTGGTCACATCCGGCGCGCCGCTGGCCCTGACGCGCGTGTCAAGCAATGGCATGTCCAACACCACAATGGCAACCCCGAGCTCCTTGGTAATGCGTCGCCATTCCTCAAGAATCTCGGAGTAATTACGGCCAAGTCGGTCGATAGAAAGAACCACCAGCACGTCCCCGTCTCCCAGGACGTGCAGCAGCTCGCGATAACGCGGTCGATCGAAGTCCTTGCCGCTCGCATGGTCGGCATAAATATTCGCCGAGCCCACGCCATAGGCGCCCAGCGCATCCAGCTGCCGATTAAGGTTCTGATCGCGCGAACTCACCCGCGCATAACCGTACACCGTCGCCATCTCATCCCCGCTTTCTTGTAAACCTGCCAAAAGGGACAGGTTTATTTTGGTAGGTTTTACCTCTCAAATAGCAGGTAAGCGAGCGGCCGAGCAGACGGCAAGGTAGCCACGATTCAAATGCGGAGGGCGGTCCCGAAAGGCCGCCCTCCGCTCCCCCACCATGAGTCGGGATTTGGCTAATGGATAAGCTTAAAGTCCAAGTGCCCGCGCGTGGTATTGACGCGCGAGACCTCGACAATCACGCGCTGACCCAGTTCATAGCGAGTCCCCGTGTCGGCGCCCGTCAGCGTAAGCGCGTTCTCGTCGAACTCGAACCACTCGTTGCCCAGGCTCTTGATCGAAACCAAGCCTTCGACCTGCGTTAGGTCCAAGCGCACAAAGAGGCCCATGCTGCTAACCCACGAGACGGTTCCGGCATAGCGCTCGCCCAGACGGTCCTCATAGTACTGGGCAATCTTGATCTTTTGCGTCGCATGGCTGGCGGCATCTGCCGCGCGCTCGGCATCGCTGCATGCGCGGCAGATCTGCGGCAGAATGCGCGGCAGCGACTCGCGCCCCTTGCCGATCAGCCGCGGCGTACGCACCAAGGCGTCCTTGCCGCCGAGCTGCTCATAGGCCAACTGCAGTTTGAGCACGCGATGCACCACCAGATCGGGGTAGCGACGGATGGGACTCGTGAAGTGACAGTAGCACGGCGCGGCGAGCGCAAAGTGGCCCTCGTTGCGCGGCTTGTACAGCGCGCGCTGCATGCTGCGCAGAAGCAGCGTGTTGACGAGCGGTGCGTTGGCCGTACCGGCGGCAGCATCAACTGCAGCCTGCAGCTCATCGGGACTCCCCAGGGCAATACCGGCAGCACGACGATCGTCGATGATGCCTAGCTGCGCCAGCGCAACGGCGGCACCGTGCAGGCTATCGGGGCTTGGATCCTCATGCACGCGATAGCAGGCCTCGATATCACGGTCTGCCAGCCACTCTGCAACGCACTCGTTGGCGAGCAGCATGGCTTCCTCGATAAGCGACGTGGCACACGAACGCTCACGCGCCACAATCTGCACGGGTACTCCGTCCTCATCCAATAGAGCGCGAATCTCGGCCGTGTCAAAATCGACTGAGCCGCGGGCGCGACGAATACGACGGCGAAGTTCGGCGAGTTCGTTGGCGGCGACAAGGAAATCGCCGAGGTCGACGTTGTAGCCGCGGGCGGCCTCCTCGCACGCAAGACCGCGCTCAAGCGCTTCCTCGCGCGAGGTTTCGGCAGCCGCAACATCCTCGGCCGCACCCTCCAGCACCGAATACTCAACCGCACCGGCACGCACCAGCAGCGCCTCGGCGCCGTCATAGTCCATACGCACACGCGAGCGAATCACGCTGGGGTACGGATCGTAATGCCGCACGCGGCCCTGCGCATCAAGCTCGATATCGACGGTAAACGCCAGGCGGTCCTCGTCAGGGCGAAGCGAGCACAGGTCATTGGACAGGCGTTCGGGCAGCATGGGAAGCACGCGATCGGCCAGATACACCGATGTCGTACGATGACGAGCCTCAAGATCGATATGCCCGTCCCAAGCCACATAGTGTGAAACGTCGGCGATATGCACACCCAGCTTGTAGCCACCCTCGGGCGTGCGCTCCAACGAAATGGCATCGTCAAAGTCGCGCGCGTCGACTGGGTCGATCGTGATGACAAAGCGGTCGCGCAGATCGCGGCGGAGCGGGTCCTTAAGCGCCGCGGACACATCGAGCGAAAGCCCCTCGGCCTCGTCCAGCGCGGCCTCGGGATAGCTATCGGTATAGCCGTAACGCGCCATCACATATTGAACGCCCAAATCGGGCGCGTCATCTCCGCCAATGCGGCGTTCGATCGTCACGGTACCCGATTCCAGGCGCGTCGGGTAGGTCAAAATGCGCGCGACAACGGCATCAACCGGGTGAACGCCCAGACGATCCGCCGAGGTATCCTCGGGCAGAATGAAGAAGTCGGCCTTCAAACGCGAATCGAGCGGCTCAATCACACCGAGCGGACCGGCGGTCTGGTACGTACCCACTACGCTTATGGCTGCGCGCTCAACCACACCCTCGATCACGGCGCGCCGCTCACCGTGCGGGCTGTTCTTAATGCTCACGGCAACGGTATCGCCGTCCATGACCTCACGCTTGCCGCGACCCATGACCTTGTAGTCGCCATTCTCGGTTATGACATAGGCACTGTGCTCATGGAGCTGCACGCGCCCGGTCAGGCTCGGACGGCGTTCGCTGCGCACCGGCCCGCGCTTATTGCGAGCTCCACGCTTATGCTTGTTATTGCGCCCCATGGCGCCTCCTAACTATCGATTGCGAACTCCAAAGAGTCTACCCAAATGATTCGCTTTCCTGCCGTCCCCTAGGGATCAAAAAACGGGCCGCCCCATAAGAGACGACCCGTTGGAAGGGATGAATTCCAGGCATGCCTACACGCGCAGGTAGCGACGCATGGCGATGGCAGAACCAAAGAGGCCGATAATCACGCCGACCAGAATCAGCGCAGCATAGGTCACCAGGTAGTACTGCATCGGCAGGGCAAACGACATCCAGCCGATGCTCTCCTGCAAACGCGGAATCATCAGATTGCGCAGCAGCTCCAGAACGCCGATGGAAAGCAGCGAGCCCAAAATGGCCTGCAGTACGCCCTCGGTGATAAACGGGCCACGAATGAAGCCGTTGCTGGCGCCGACCAGACGCATAATCGCAATCTCACGACGACGCGCCGTAATGGACAGGCGAATCGTGTTGTTGATAAAGATGAACGCGATAAAAGTCAGCAGGCCAACGAGCACCACGGCGGCGATGCGGATGTAGTTGGTCACCTGGAACAGGCGGCTCACTTCCTCCTGGCCGTACAGCACGCTCGCGTTGACGTCGCCGTCATCCGCGATCTTCTGGAAATCGGCATCCTTCTTGAGCTTCTTTGCCGTGCTCTCGACCTTGGACGGATCGTCCATCTCAATAGCGAAGGAAGCCGGCAGCGGGTTCTGGCCATCGAGCGCGCTCATGGTGGCGTCGGCGTTGCCCGACATCTTGCTCGTATACTCGGCCAGCGCGTCGTCCTTGTCCTTATAGGTCACGGACTTGACGTTATTCCACGTCTTAAGCTCGGCCTCAAAAGCCTGAACATCGGCCTGATCGGCGTCATCACTAATGAACGCGTTGATGACAACCTGATCCTCGACGGTGCCGATCACGGAGTTCAGCATCGCAGAGCCCATGATGAACAGGCCGATGATAAACAGCGAAAGGAAGATCGTGATGACGGCGCCGAGCGAGGTAGTCCAGTTACGGAAGAAGTGGCTGATTGCCTCTTTGAAGGAGTAGCCCACGTTAGTTGGTGCCATAGTTGCCGTAACCTCCCCTCTCCTGGTCGCGGATAACGTGGCCGCCCTCGAGGGCGATCACGCGACGGTGCATGCTATCGACCATCTCGCGGTCGTGCGTGGCGACGATCACGGTGGTGCCAGTGCGGTTAATACGCTCGAGCAGCTTCATGATGCCCAGCGAGATCGCCGGGTCGAGGTTGCCCGTCGGCTCGTCGCAGATCAGCAGCGGCGGACGGTTGACCATAGCGCGGGCGACGGCAACGCGCTGCTGCTCGCCACCGGAAAGCTGGTCGGGCAGCGAGTCCATCTGATCGGCCAGGCCGACCAGACGCAGCACCTCGGGCACCTGGCTGCGAATGACGCCCTTGGGCTTGCCGATGCACTGCAGGGCAAACGCCACGTTTTCGTAGGCGGTCTTTTGCGGCAGAAGCTTAAAGTCCTGGAACACGGCGCCAATCTGGCGGCGCAGGAACGGAACCTTGCGGTTCTTGATCTTCATGAGGTCCTGACCGGCAACCAGGATGCGGCCGCTCGTCGGCTTGACGTCGCGGTTGAGCGTCGACAGCAGCGTGGTCTTACCCGAGCCGGAGTGACCGACCAGGAAGACGAACTCGCCCGGATAGATCTCGATGTTGATGTCGTCGAGTGCAGGCTTGTTGGGCTGTGCCGGATAGATCTTGGTGACATGCTCCATAAGGATGACGGGCTCGACACCGGCCTGCTTGGCCATCTTCTTGCGGCTGGCCTGCGGATCGATGGGCGCAAACACCGACGTAAAATCGGGGTTGTTGAGCGCGTTATCGAGGCTTGCGACCTCGGCGGCCTGATCGCTCTCGACCACCGGGGCAGCAGGCTGCGTGGGGTCGGGAATAGCGGCAAAGAGACCGGACTGCGCAGGCTGAGGAGCCGGCGTCGCAGGGGCCAAGGGGTCGGGAATGCCGGCCATGGTAGGCTGCGGCGTGGCGGCACCAGCCTGAGGCTGCTCCACGCGAGCGGTCACGGCCTGAACGGGCTCAAAACCCGCCGTGCCGGAAAGCGCGACATCGCTGGTTGGATTGTAGGCAAAGGGATCGGATGCCGGCTGTGCCTGATCTGCCGGCTGAGCGGGGGCCTGAGCAACAGGCTGGCCCTCTGAATCCGGAGTGGCGAAACGACTGCCCTGGACGCCTGCCTGCGTCTTGGGGGCATCATCGCCCGCACCGGAGGTACGGAAGTGGTTACCCACTGGTGCTCCTTATCGTCGTGCGTTTAAACTACATGAGCGCTTTGTATTTTAGCAGCATTAGCTTTGCTGCACATAAGAAGCATGGCCGTGTTTGGGTCCCTCCGGCCGGACACAGGGCTACTTTCCAAATCGTCCTCGGACATGTCGGAGCCCCCGCT
Organism: Collinsella sp.; assembly: GCA_048189585.1. Classification (GTDB taxonomy): domain Bacteria; phylum Actinomycetota; class Coriobacteriia; order Coriobacteriales; family Coriobacteriaceae; genus Collinsella. The sequence continues at coordinate 201,119 of DBEZHA010000015.1, forward strand.
GCGCGCTTCGCGCTGCGGGGGCTCCTCCGTCCTGCGGAAAGATTTGGAGAGTAGCCCTGTGTCCGGCCTGCGGTAACTAAGGGGTCGCCGCGTTTTACTTGGAGTGCTGCATATACAAAGTTGGAAGGGTCTGAATTGCGCTTTGTCGATATATGCCCTTTTCCCTGATGGGACCGTGCTTGAGGGGCGTCTTCATAAGTTGCGGTGAAATAGGGACTGTTTTACCAGTTAAAAGGTCTAATCAGTCCCTATTTCACCGCAATCAGAACCACCCTTAAAAAGGGTGGTTTGCTCTTAGGGTATAACCCACGGGCCCCGGGCTCGCGTCTAAAGGCGCGGGCCCGGACTTCGTCCAGGCCTAGTGCATCTTGACCCGTGGCGCGCCGGTCGAACCGGCAGCA
>DBEZHA010000016.1:0-12021 GCA_048189585.1 Collinsella sp.
TTTTAGCGCAGCGCGGTCGGCGTAAGCCGACCGGACAAATTTTGAGCTCCGCTCAAAATTTGGACATCCCTCCTATCCAACCCGCGCCCGCATCACGTTCGATCCCGGCCCAAAATCACAAACGTGTACATCACCCTCCAAACCCGACATTTTTGACATCTTTGGAGGCTGATGTACATGTTTGGTACCTACACCCCCACCCAGTCCCAACCGTTTGCCGAGCAATAGGGTCGCCAGACCCGTCAACCATGTACTATGTACGGGCATTGTCTAAACCCGCAATCAGAAGGACCCTATCTTGCCCATCGTCGCCGCTATGACCGTTACCTCACATGCCTCGGATGCCATGGTCGCCATCCCATTTTGGCTTGAGATGTTCGCTGTTGTCGCGGCATCGATCTCGGGCGTTCTGGTCGCGCGCGAGCATAAGCTCGACCTGGTGGGCGCCGTCGCGCTCGCCGTGGTTTGCGGCTTGGGCGGCGGTCTTTTGCGCGATATGACGCTGCAAGTGGGCAACGTCTACATCCTCAACCAGCCGATGGCGCTCCCGCTTTCCATTGCCACGGCAGCCATCATCTACATTTTCCCGGCAATCGTCGACAAGCCCGAAAAACTCATCCCCCTGCTCGACATCATCTCGGTCGGCATCTACGCCGCCACTGGAGCAGACAAGGCGCTGGTCTACGGCTTTGCGCCGGCGGTGTGCATCATGATGGGCTTTTTTACCGCGGTGGGCGGTGGCATGCTGCGCGACAGTTTTATGGGCGTGGTACCGGGCATTTTCCAGCGCACCAACTTCTATGCCATCGCAGCCATCGCCGGCTCGGCGAGCTACGTATGCCTTGTCATGAGCGGCGTCGTCAGCAACATCACCGCGTTGATCGTATGCGTTGCGATAACCATGGGGCTGCGCTGGCTGTCGCTGCGTTTTGACATCAAAAGCCCCACCGAGGAAGACATCGCACGCTTTTTGCACCGCAAAAAGTAGATTGCGCGGCCTCATCCTTCGAAATGCAACCGAGAGGTTCTTTTAGAGCGCCCATGCGTTGGGTACCCTGTTAGGTGCATATCGAGCATCTGACGAAGGATTCACTATGCCCTGCAATCAATTCCCGTCGACCCAGCACCGTAAAGCGTGGGGTCGCATCACCATCCTATTCGCACTCATCGCGTTGGCGCTCACCGCACTTCCCACGGCGTCGTTCGCCGGCACAGACACCGCAGGAAACGTACTTGCGACCGACAATGACGTCAATCCGTCCGGCGTCGAGGGTGACCTGTACTGGGCCGGTCAGGCCCTCAACCTGGACGACACCTCCATCGACCGCGATATCATCGCCGCGGGCGATACCCTCTCGATCCGCGACTGCACGGTGGGCGGCGCCGTCCGTCTGGCAGCACGCACAATCGACATTGCCAAGGCCACGGTTAATGGCAGCGTAACGGTGGCTGGCCAGCATGTCGTGCTCAACACCGGCAGCACCGCCAACTGTTTTTACGCGATGGGCGAGACGGTTGCCCTGCGAGGCTCCACCAAGTCGGCAGCGCTTGCGGGCGACACGGTGACCATCGATGGCACCGTCGATGGCGATGTTGAGGTTTGGGCCGACAAGCTCATTCTGGGCAAGAACGCCCGCATCACCGGCACCGTAAACGCGCACGTCTCCGAGGACCCCGAGCGTGCCGCGGGAGCCGAGGTCGGCGCGCTGAAGATCGACCGTACCGAGAACGAGAACGCGACAACGACCGCCAATGACATCATCGGCGGCATCGTTGCCGCGGCGCTCTCGACCTGCTTTGTCGCCCTGTTGCTCGAGCTCGTCTTTCCACGTGCGACCGCCAGTGCCGCCGGCATGCTCCACCAGCGCCCCATGCCCCTGTGGGTGAGCGGTCTTCTGAGCACGATTGCTATCGTCCCCGCCGTCCTACTGCTGATTATCTCTATCGCTGGTCTGTCGCTTGCCGGAGCCCTCTTGTGCGGTGTTATTGGCATCGCACTGGTGTCGAGCGCCTTTGCGGGGTGCGCGATCGCGCGCATGGTCGGAAACAGCCAGAACCGCTACGCCATGGCGGCTGTGGGCGGCGTGATCGCAGGCGCCCTCACGGGGCTTCCCCTCGTAGGCGACTTCATCAGCGGCGTGGCCTTCGTCTTTACACTCGGCTACATCATCCAAATCATCTGGCGCAACGCCCACCTCAAGCCGCAGCAGCCGGCTAACATGCCAGGACTCCCCACCGCTTAGCCACCAACCACCACAAAGATGCCAGGTTACTTTGCACCAACAAACGAAGCGGGGCACTCGGTCATGTCGACCGGGTGCCCCGCTTTTCTTGGAGGGTTCTCTAGTAACTTTTTCAAAACCAATGATCATCAGGTCGGTAGGCCTGTGCGTCACTCGCTACGGAGGCAGCACGCCATTAAGCAGGGGGGCAATTATTTTTTACGACGACCGCCTCCCCGCTTGATGACGAGCGCGACAACAATAGCCGCCACTCCGATGGCAGCCAAAGCCGCCACCAGCACCAACGTTCTATCTCCCGTCGAGGGCATAAAGCCTCGACTTGCTTCTTTGCTTGGAGTGTTGAGCACCGACAGTTCAATCGAACCCGTCCCGGCATCGGCGGTATCAACCCACAGAGGGCTTTCGGCCGACACGGTCACCTTGGGCTTCGCGGCCGCCACCTGTTTAACGTCCAGGCTCTCGGCCGTAACCGCCGCCGTACGTTTGCCCTCAAAGGCGGTGTAGCCCTTGGGTGCCGCGATTTCCTCGACGATATAGACGCCCGCGTCCACACCGCTCAATTCCACATGGCCATCTGCGCCCGAGGTGACGTACGCGTCGGAATCCGTCGACCACGAGCCGTCAGTCGTTAGAATACGTCCGCGGTCATCGATGATGCGCAGCTTGGCGCCCGCGAGCGGTTTATCGTCCGAGCTTGAGCGCTTGATGAGGCTGAGCCCCCAGGTATAGGCCGTGGCGTCATCGCTCGGCGTGCGGGTGAATCCGGCGTCGCCGGACTGGTCGGCGAAGGGAGAGCGCGGGTAGCGCAGGTAGACCTCGTTGGGGTTGCCCTTGGTGGCGCCTCGATTGCAATTGGCCCCCAACGGCGCGTCGTACACGGCGACCACGCGGGCGCCCGCGGCGAAGGCGTCGGCCCCGCCGAGCGCGGCGATCAGGTCGCCGGTGCGCACGGTGAAGGTCTTACCGTCGACCGCCACCTTGGTGGCGCACTGGGCCGTGATGTCGGTCCAGCCCTTCGCGGGCTCGGTGCCGACGCGGCCGTCCTTGTCGGTCTGGACCGCGTCGAAGCCGCCGTCCGCGCCCGCCGCCACGTACACGCGCATGCTCGCGGCGACCTTGGAGGGGTCGAGCCCCGCGCTCATGGTGTCGACGAACCGCACCGTATAGGTGTCGTAGGCCGTGAGGCCCGCCGGGACCGTGGCAGAGAGGCGCCAGTACAGGTCGTCGGCGACCGTGGCGTCGGCGGCCTTCTGCCAGGCGGCGGCGCTGTCCTCCAGCACGTGCTTGGACACCTTGGGGGTCGCGGCCTTGGGCTTGACGCTGACGGCGCTGCCGCCCACCAGGGCCATGATCGGCGCGGTGCCGGCCTCGCCCTGGGAAATGGCGTCATCGTCGGCGACGATGAGCCAGTAGCCGCAGGGCAGCTCGGCCGTCGTGCCCGCGTTAAGGGCCACGGAAGGCGCACCGGCATTGTAAATCGCACGGGCAAGCTTTGCCGCTAGCGTGGTCGTCATGTGCCCGTCGGCATTCATCCATTCGGCAGCCTCTTGCGCCGTCGATGCCGAGTTATCAAGCCCTGCATCATGAAGCACGGGAAGGGCAGCTTGGCGAACCGTGTCATTCGCCCACGCTACATCAGTTGCGACCTTTTGGTCGGCATCGGCATCGTCGACAACGGTCGCCGAAAAGAGCTGGTACGCGTCGTAACGTGTCGCGACTGTACCGTCCACCGTAATGGCTCCGGTGTCGGCAGCACGGGCCGTTCCAGGGGCGATCGCAAAAGCGAAGACGACGGCCATGGACATCACCACGACGGCCAACATATGACGGAGTACTTTACTCACGACGACCACTCCGATCAAGATCACGATGGCGGCGAGCATGCATCCACGTCGCGGCAAAACACAGCATCGAAGCACCAGCTAAATACGTCATAGTCAAACCAGCCCCGCCCGCCTCAGGTAGCGTAGTCGAATACTTGTTGGTAAAGGTCGGCGGATCCTGAGAGCCATCGCCATAGGCAACTACGGCGTTGAGTTGGTCCGTGCCATTAGTTACCTCAACCGTGACTTTGCGCGGGGTCGTGTCATAGGTGATGTGATCTTTAACATGGTCGATGGCACCCTCGGGCTCGACCTCTGAGATGGTGTAAGTGTAGGTATCGGCCTTGTTGTAGTCGACGTTGAAGGAGACATTACCCTCGGCGTCGTTGGTCACCGTCTGGAGCACCCTGCCGTCGCTATCCTTAAGCGCAAACGAGAACTGCCCCTTCTTGAATGTGCCCCCTTCAAGCACTTTCTTAGCCTGGATTGTTGCGAATCCCTTTAGACGATTGTCATAGACCCAAATCTCGTCCTTTTTGTCATCGCCGATGATCTCCGCGCCGCCGACGATGGCCTTCGCCTTAGCTAGCGCAACTTGATAATCCTCGTCACTCGCGCTGCCCCTGAGCATGATCCACACGGGATCAGCCTTGGCGTAGCCAACAGGCGCCCTGGTCTCCACAAGCTGGTAGAGCATGCAATCAGCCATCGCCTTGTTTTCTGTACCAAACGAGATCCTGCCGTTGGCGTCGGTGGGGACGGTTTCAAACTCAGTCCTTGCATTCTCGATACCCAACGTTGCAACCTGGTCCATATTCACGCTGTAGAGCGTAAACCCCGCATGCTCGAGCGTCGCACCGACCTGCTGGGCGTCGTACTTGGTCATCGTGATGCCGTAGCCGTTGCCACCTGCGCTGGCGGACGCATTTTGAATCTTCCATTTTTGCTCGTCGATCGCCAAGCCCTCCGTCACCCCCGTAAGCTCGGCGGTGTTGGAAAGGGACACCCCTTCGCCGGGGTTTCCGGTCGGGATAACCTCGTACTCGACCTTGAGGTATTTCTTGTCGGGCACATTAAGCGTCAACTTCGTGCGTACGCCAGTTTTGTCTGAGACCTGCTCCATCTTCGACGAATAGTCCTTCTGAGACAGCGCAACCCAGCCACCGTTCACGCGCTCATAGACCTTAAGCGTCGACGGCACCAGCGTGCACTTGGCATCCATGGTATCGACGAGCTCAAGGAAGTCGGTGCCATTTTTAAGGGCAACGGCAGACTCGTTAACAAAAATGGTGTATTTGATGCAGTTGCTATTGGCAACCTGCTCGCCAGACTTTTTGATGACGTTGTTCTTAATGGTGACGTCACCTTTACCGGAATCGAACTTTTTAACTCCTGACCCCGCGCTGGCCCTGTTGGTGAACTTCACCTCGTTTGTGGAGGTATCGAGCTCACCGCGCTTGACCGCCGTCTTGTACGTGAGCTTTGCGTAGCCGACATAGTCGCCGAGATCTGTCGTAGGGATGGAGAAGGTGACCGTGTTGCCGTTGCTGCTAACGTTGTCGGCGGCGAGCTTCTGATCCGTAACGACCTCCTTGGCCTCGCCTCCGCGCCCAAGCCCCGCATGTAGATCGTAGGGGTTCTGCACAATCGTGTACTTTGCGGAACCCGCGACATAGCTCATCCCGTCCGGAATGATATCGATGATGTTCAGCGGTATGCGGCCGAGCTTTCCAGCTCCATAACAATCTCCTGCCGCGGTCTTCTGGCGATTCGCGTACACCGTCCAGTCGACGACCCAGGCTCCCTTCTCGTTCGAGCCGTCAACGGCACTCCAGTCGAAGTCCTCGTTCCAAGTTACCTTCGACTCCGCTTCTGGCTTCTCGACCGCGGGCGTCGTTTCCTTGTTGACGACATACATTGGGCTATCGGTGTAGTACGGCCAACCGCCATTCTGCCCCGGCACCGTAACAGATGCGAAGTTCGAGTACCAGCCCGGCAGCGCATCAGAAGTGGTGGTGTACGTGATGTCGGCGTAATCCTCATTCGCGAGAGCCGCCTTCACCTTGTCGTTAATGTTTATGTCGAGGTTGAAGTTTCTTTTGTGCCCATCCTTCTGCACAACGTTATTTCCATCTTTCAGCTCATTTGTCGTCAGCTTCCAGTCGTCGCCTCGAACTAGCTCAGTTTCACCAATCTTGATCTTTATTGAATTGACATCAACGCCGATATCTTGTTTCCACGCTGATTGAAACGTGTCCTTCACCGTCACCTTATCAAGGTTGGCCGCATTGACGATAGCTTTCAGTGCCACACGCGTCTTCCACTTCGCCTCGCCAGTTGTTGCAGCATTCTCTCGACCCACGAGTTCCTTGGTGATCGGTGTGCCCACCAACTGCGGCGTAAACTCACCTTTACCAGTGCCGGAAACGGAACCATCGTGCTCGATCGTTGCGCTGTTGCGCACGGTGTCATACGAACCCGTTTCATTCATCTTGGTGTGATAAACAATGCGATAGGTGATGTACTTATCCTCAAGGTCAGTCGGAAACTTGTAGGTAAAGGAACTCTGCGACGAATCGAGCTCGCCCTCCTTGAGGACCTCCAAACCCGAGCTGCCCTTATAAACCGTATAGCCCCCCGTATACGTCTGCTTATCGTCCAGATTATCGGTGAACACGTAGCCGCTCATGTCGGCCTTGAGCTCGCCTTGGTTGAGCGTGACGGTCCATGTGATGTCGGACGGCGTGCTATTGCGGTCGCTAGACTTGCCAATCATGTCGTAACGAAAGGGGCTGGGGGCAGCCGTAACCGTGCCGTTCTGACGATCGTTGGCACCGCCCCACTCCCACGACGCCATGTTCTTTGAGGCTTCCTGGCCGTTGATGAACTCTCCGTTATCCACGGAGATACCGCTCTTCAGCTTGGTTTCATACGTAATCGTATGGACACCCTGGGGAAGACTGCCTAAGTTCTCGATGGTCGCGGTCTGACCTTCGATTTTTGGCTGCGATCCAATCGTCTTGTTATCGAGCTTAAAGCTGTGCTCCACAAAGCTAAAGTTATCACCCAGCGTATCAGTGAACTTGACGTTCGTGACATACGACTCGACTGTGAGCTCAACGGTCCAGGTGACTTTGGCCGCGCCATCGGAACCCTGAGAGAAAACCCCCGACTTCCTCTTATTCGTAACCCTACCGTCCTTGATGGGAATATTTATCGATCCCTTGCCAGGAAACTCGACAGACACATTGCCGCCGGCGCCGATGTCTTTGTTTGAAAGCTGGAACGAGAAGTTTGCCGCGACATGGATATTCGCAGGGTTTTTTGCGAGCCACGCCTTGTCAAACGTAAAGACAACCTTATTGCCCGCGATCTTCCACGTGCCAGCTTGGGCAGCAGAAGCTTCCGGACCCTCCATGAGGTTGCCACCCGCGTTTTCATCAACGACGATGGTGTCGGGTAGCTCATAGACAGCGATATAGTTCTCGGGCGAAGGCGCCTTACCGCTTTTGAATTGTGCCAAGAAAGCTCCATAGAGCGTCGAAGTGGACGTTACAGGATCCTTGAGCTCTTGAGTATGGTTCTCATCGGCATACAGCCTGACATCAACCGTCGCCGTCTTCCCATCAATCACAATCGGCGTTGGTGTGCTCACATCCTCGGCGCGCACGGGGGCTACACCGTGAAAAACGGCGGCGGTGAGGCTAATTAAAATAAAGACCAGGGTCGCCATACCCAGCGACCGCGAGCGGTGTGCGTCCATAGTTGTCCCCTAATTCCTACAACACAGTGTGGAATACGGCGAATCGTCGGATCGAACACAAACCCCAACATCAACATGAACCTGCCTAGCGCATTGCAAGAACCCATTGGGGAGCAACTTCTAAGACGGTTCGTCTATACCACAATGCATAAAATATAATATAGATACCAGTCATGTAAACCGCAGGTAAAGAGGTCTTTTAATTTAATACCAGTTGGTATTTACCTGTTAACGGGTTTGCATTAAAGCAGTTATATTCTGTAGAATTATGTATATGTTTAAACAACTTAACTTTGACCGGAAAGCCGCTCGAAGGGATAACCGCCCCAGCTGTGGTGCAAACGAACCTGTCCACTGCACAAAAAGGGCGCCGACCGCGATGGTCGACGCCCTTTCTTGTTAGTCGCTATAAAGCCCAGCGCTTATTTGTTGACCTGGCCGGCGCGAACGGCAGCCTTCTTGCGGTCGGTGGCGTTGAGCAGACGCTTGCGCAGGCGGATGTTCTTGGGAGTGATCTCCACCAGCTCGTCGTCGGCGATGTACTCCAGCGCCTCCTCCAGCGAGAAGGTGCGAGGCGGCACCAGCTGGACGGAGATGTCGGAGGTCGAGGAACGCTGGTTGCCCAGGTTCTTGGTACGGGCGATGTTGACGACCATGTCGCCGGCCTTGCTGCGCTCGCCCACGATCATGCCCTCGTAGCACTCGGTACCCGGCTCGACAAACAGCTGGCCGCGCTCCTGCAGCGTACCCAGGGCGTAGGCAACGGCCTTCTCGGTGGTCATGGAGATCATGGCGCCGTTCTGGCGGTTGCCGATCTCGCCGGCGTAGGGGCCGTACTCCAGGAAGGTGTGGTAGAACACGCCCTCGCCGTGGGTGACGTTCATAATGCGGTTCTTAAGACCCATGATGCCGCGGGTCGGGATCTTAAACTCAAGGTGCGTCACGATGCCCGAGGTGTCCATGCTCGTCATGATGCCGCCGGAGGTGCCGAAGACCTCAACGACCTTGCCCGAGTACTCGTCCGGGCACTCGACGACGGCCTGCTCGACAGGCTCCAGCTTGTTACCGTTCTCGTCCTTCTTAAACAGAACGCGGGGACGACCGACCTGGAACTCAAAGCCCTCGCGGCGCATGGACTCCATCAGGACGGACAGGTGCAGAATGCCGCGGCCAGAGACCTCGACGCCGCTCTTGTCCTCGAGCTCCTCGATCTTCATGGTCACGTTGTTCTCGGCCTCGTTGAACAGGCGTTCCTTAAGCTGACGGGCACCCACGATGTCGCCGTCACGGCCGACGAGCGGGGAGGTCGAAGCCTCAAAGACGATGGACAGGGTCGGCGGGTCGATCTCGATGGGCTCGAGCTCGACGGGGTTCTCGATATCGGTGTAGACATCGCCGATATCGGTGCGGTCAATACCCACGACGGCGGCGATATCGCCGGCGCCGACTTCCTGGCACTCGGTGCGGCCCAGGTAGTCGAAGGTAAAGAGCTGCTTGACGGTAGCGGTGGCGCTGGAGCCGTCGTTCTTCACGACCAGAATCTGATCGCCCTGGTGAATGGCGCCGGAGTACACGCGACCGATACCGATGCGGCCAACGAAGTTGGAGTGGTCGATGGTCACGCACTGCATGGCCAGCGGGGCATTCTCGTCAACCTCGGGCGCGGGCATGTCGTCGATGATCATATCGAGCAGCGGATACATGTCCATGTTGCCGTCCTCGGGATCGAGGCGGGCAAAGCCATTCATGGCGCTGGCGTAGACCACGTGCTCCATGGCGAACTCAAGCTGGTCGTCGGTGGCGCCCAGGTCGGCCATAAGGTCCAGGCAGTCGTTGTAGGCCTTCTCGGGGTTGGCGCCCGGACGGTCGATCTTGTTGATGACGATCATGATCTTGAGGCCGGTGTCGATAGCGTGACGCAGCACGAAGCGGGTCTGGGGCATGGGGCCCTCAAAGGCATCGACCAGCAGCAGGGCGCCGTCGGCCATACGCAGCACGCGCTCGACCTCGCCACCAAAGTCGGCGTGGCCCGGGGTGTCGATGACGTTGATCTTGACGTCCTTGTATTCGATAGAGATGTTCTTGGCGAGAATCGTGATGCCGCGCTCGCGCTCCTGGTCGTTAGAGTCCAGGACGCGGTCCTCGACCTGCTGGTTGGCACGGAAGGCGTCCGTGGCACGCAGGAGCTTATCAACCATCGTCGTCTTGCCGTGGTCGACGTGGGCGATGATGGCGATGTTCCTCAGATTGTCTACGCGCATGTAGTTCCCCTATCTTCTATCCATATACAAACGGCACGCGTATGCGACCCACCCAGCAATGCAACGCTCGGCGGGAATATTGAGCCTTTTACCGAAAACTCGTTTATTTTAGCGATTTTAGATGAGAGGGGTTTCCTCACCTGCAGGTTCAGGGTCGCTCCACATAAAACCATCGCCGGCGCCCATGCCCTCATACAGCACATATGCCGAAAAGCCGCTCTCGAGCGTGGTTTCGAAGAAGCTCACGAGCAGAGCATCGTGATAGCCGCCGTCAATCTCGACGCAGCCGGTGTAGCCGATGGCATAGCGAGCGATACGGCCCAGGCCCTCGTCCTTAAGACCCATCTTGTGCTCGGAGATAAAGTTGGTGGCCGCCTCGAGGCACGCCTCTTCGCCGTCCTCGTCGAGCGCCGCCAGATAACGGTTGGAAGCGGCGTCCTCAATTGCCACGACCACGCCAGGGTTTTCACCGGCGGCAAGGTCGTCCAAGAACGCGCCGATCAGATCGCACACCATGGCGTCGAGCTCGGCGGAGACGTTACCGGCGTCCTGCATATCCTGTGCCATCTTTAGACCTTCCCATCGAGTCTGGCGTCGTTACAGTTCTTGTGCCTCAGCAGCGATCTTAGCGGCAGCGTCGCGGGCGCGCATCATATCCATCGCGCGCTTGTCGAGCACCTTGATCTGACTGGTCAGCATGACCGCATCGACCACGCCCCAGATCATAAGGCCCGTAGAGATCGAAAACCCAAGCGCACCAACTGTACCACGAAGGCGCGAACAGATTGCCGCGACAAGGGCGGAGACGACAACCATCTTGATAAACGAGCCGCGGCGTTCGCGAAGCGTGCGGGCCTGCGTCACATAGGCAACGCGAGCCGCCTCAGAAGCCTCCGAGCGCATCTGGGCCTCGCGCGCAATGGTCGCCGCCTCAGCCGACATACCGCCGGCCATCAGCGAACGCTCCGCAGCCTGGACGCCCCGCATTTAGAAGTCATCGGGGGAGAGCGTATGGACGAACTCGTCGAACTTCTCGAACTCTTGCTCGTCGTCGACTTCCTCGGCATGGGCAGAAACGGTGCCCAGGCGATTCATGATGTCGTCTTCAACGAACATGGGGGCATTACTGCGTGCGGCGAGGGCGATGGCGTCGCTCGGACGCGCATCGATCTTATGCTCGTTGCCATCGGCCAACACGACAACCGTCGCGTAAAACACGGGCGGCTCGGCGCGAACGATCTCGATGCGCTCGAGCTTGGCGCCCAGGGCATCGACGGTGTCAAGCAGCAGGTCATGCGTAATCGGGCGCTCGGCGCGACCGCTATCGATGCCACGGCTAATGGCCGCGGCCTCAAACGAGCCGGTCTGAATGGAAAGCGAACGCAGGGGTGCCGTCGAATCCGACTTGCCGCAGCGCTCGCGAAGCACGATAAGCGATGGCACGGGACCGGCGGCCATGACGATGGTCTCTATGTCGACACGAACCATGGAACACCTCCGGTACGTAGCGGTTAACACACGGCAGGGCCGCCGCATTGAATAGCTATACTACCCAATCTTTCGCCCAGCACACAAAATCAAAGTAGTTAATTTGGGACGGGGCTATTTTGACTACTTTTGTTTGATAAGAAAAAAGCCCCGAGGCAACGCCCCAGGGCTCTTAACGTTTTGATGGTGGACCTGACAAGATTCGAACTTGTGACCTCCCGGTTATCAGCCGGACGCTCTAACCAACTGAGCTACAGGTCCATCGCGCAAGGGATATATTAGACGAGTCGTTACGCGCGCGTCAACAACTTTTTTGAAAAACTTTGGAGGGTGCCCGCCGAGTGGGCGAGATGGGTTAGGTTTGCTGCTCGGACAGTCCTGCGCAAGACGAAGGCCACATTAAGTGGCCTTCTTTGCGTGCGGAACTCGCGACAAACCTAACC
>DBEZHA010000017.1:0-3513 GCA_048189585.1 Collinsella sp.
ATTATACAAAGGATAAACCTGGTTGCCTTCTATCCGGCACGTTTCGCTTTACAGAAGTCAATCTGGCTTGTTAAGATAAAGACGACCTATGAAAGAATAATGTACGTCTTAAAAGTTCTTAAGAAAAGGGCCTAATCTTCAGCGAAAGATTGAGGCCCTTTTCTTGTTGTTTCATTATACAAAAAACCGGGCCATCCCCTGGTGAAGAGCAGGGTCAAGTCCGGTACTTTGTCGTTTTACTGTATGTTAAGTAAGTTGCTCGTTGTTTACTATATCAGTCTTTTCCATCGTATACAAAGAATGTGCTTGGGACTTCGTGATTATTGCGGCTGAGATGCTACGCCGTTCCAGACTGCGCTGCTGCGGCGTTCCGCGTTGCGCTGCCACGCGCTAGCTGCCCGGCTTGCCGCGTTTAAGGGCGTCTTCAGACGGAGGCGTCCTTTCTTTTCCTGCACAATCCCAATGTGGTGCAAAAGGCACCTGCTGGCCATCGAGAGAACAGGAGAAGAAAATGGTCAAGTACAGAGAGATCCTCAGGCTTCACGCCATGGGGGTCAGCATCCGCAACATCGCTTTCTCGTGCCGATGTTCCACCGCCACCGTCAGGGCCGTCACCGGCCGAGCGAAGGCGGCTGGGATCGAATGGCCCCTGCCTGAGGAGATGGGGGATCGCGCCATCAGGGAGGTGATCTATCCTCCCAAATCCAAGGCCGATCCCGACAAGGCGCCGATCGACCACGATCATGTTGACGCCGAGATGTCCCGTCCGGGCGTGACGATGATGCTTCTGTGGTCCGAGTACTGCGAGTCTGCGGTCAGCCAAGGCAGATCCCCCTACATGTACTCGGCGTTCTGCGAGAGGCACCGCAAGTGGGCGATGTCTCGCAAGACCGCCATGCGCATCGCCCACAAGCCCGCCGAGCAGATGCAGGTGGACTACGTCGGCGACACCATGGAGGTCGTCGATATGGACACGGGGGAGGTGCTCAAGGTCTACGTGTTCGCGGCATGCCTGCCCTTCTCGGGCAAGCTCTACGCGAAGGGCTCCTACGACATGAGGGAGGAGTCCTGGGTGGACGCCCATGTGTCGGCGTTCTCCTTCTTCGGCGGCACCACGCCGATCCTCGTCCCGGACAACCTCAAGCAGGGAGTGGTGAAGCACACCGTCGACGAGCTCGTGATCAACGAGCAGTACAGGCGCATGGCCGAGTACTACGGATGCGCCGTCGTGCCGGGCCGTCCGCGGCGCCCCCGGGACAAGGCAGCCGTGGAGATGGGGGTCCGGGTCATAGAGCAGCAGGCGATCGCCCCTCTCCGCAACCGCGTCTTCACATCCCTCGATGCGCTCAACGCGGCGCTCCTGGACAACGTCGCCCGGATCAACGCGCGGCCCTTCCAGAAGCGCGAGGGCAGCAGGGACGAGATATTCCTCCGCCAAGAGAAAGCACTGCTCGTCCCGCTGCCGGGCAAACCCTACGAGATGATCGCGCGCAAGGCCGCCACCGTCAATTTTAACTACCATGTCGCCTTCGACGGAGGATGGTACTCCGTCCCGTTCTCCTATGTGCGCCGCGAGGTGGAGGTCTGCGCCACCAAGAGCGCGGTGTGGGTCGTCTGCGACGGAGAGCGCATCGCCATGCACAAGAGGCTGCACGGGCCGAAGGGGTCCTATTCCACGAACCCCGACCACATGCCCGACGCCCACCGCGACTTCTCCGAGTGGAACGGGGATCGCTTCCGCAGATGGGCAAAGGAAATCGGCCCCGCTTGCGCCGACGCCATTGAGGCGATCCTCTCGTCGAGGGCGGTCGAGCAGCAGTCCTACAGATCCTGCAGGGCGGTGATGGCGCTGGCCGACAAGCACGGACGGCAAGAGCTCGAGCGGGCCTGTGCCAAGGCGCTCTCCTATTCTCCCAGGCCGAGCTACAAGACCATCAAGTCGATCATCGCCAAAAGCGCCGAGCTGTCCGGGGAGGACCCGGATGCCGGCGCGTATCTGCGCGGTAGCGACTATTACGCAACCCTCGATAGCAAAGGAGACATACGATGAGCGCAAGCCAGACTACCATGGACAAGCTGTACGGAATGAGGTTGTCGGTGATGGCGCAGGCATATCGGGACCAAGAGGAGATGCTGAGCGTTGCCGACATGACCTTCGACGAGCGCTTCGCGATGATCGTGGACGCGGAATGGGACTCGCGACGCATCAACAAGCGGACCCGCCTGCTGCGCCAGGCGGCCTTCTCCGACCCGGAGGCCAACGTCATCGACATCCGCTACGACGCCGACCGCAAGCTCGACAAGGTGAAGATCGCCGAGCTGGCGAACTGCGAGTGGGTCAAGGCGCACAGGAACGTGGTCATCACGGGCGCCTCGGGCGCGGGCAAGTCGTGGCTCGCCTGCGCTCTGGGCGTCGCGGCCTGCAACGCTTTCTACTCGGTGCGCTACACGCGCATGCCCGAGATGCTCGACGAGCTCACCGTATCCAAGGACGAGGAATGGCTCAAATCGAAGAAGCGCTACACGAAGTGCGACGTACTGATAGTAGACGATTGGCTGCTGGAGAAGATCGGGGGCGACCAGGCCCGAGAGCTGCTCGAGATAGTCGAGTCAAGGCTCAGGACCGGCTCCTTGATCATCTGCTCCCAGTTCTCGCCAGCCGGATGGCACGCAAAGTTGGGAGAGGGCGCAATTGCGGATGCCGTGATTGACAGGATCGTGTACAGGTCGGATGTGATCCACATCGAGGGCGACGAGTCGATGCGCAAGCGCATCGGCTAGAAAGGCCAGTGAAGACGGGGGCGCCAGATGCCCCGGTGCCCCCGTTAGCACGAGGCAGCCCTGCGCGGTACGGTGTGGCAGCTAAGCGTGGAACGCCGTGGCAATCGGCCCGCAATAATCAGCGAATGCCGAAGACGTCATGTTCAACGCAGCTTATGGAGTCGGTAACACACGAACAGGACACGGTATCTACGCAGAAGAAGCTGGGGCCATGCTAGACAAGCTGCATGGAGAAGATTCTACGGTCGTCGGGAGGGACAATGCAAAGCACGGCCCGGATAAGATCGTCGCAAACCTTCCGGTTCAATGCAAGTATTGCAAGACAGCTAACGATTCCGTCTCTGCATGCTTTGAATCTGATCCTTTAACTGGCTTGAAGACCTACAAGTACACCGACCTTAATGGCAACCCGATGAAGCTAGAGGTTGCAAGCGACCAATACGTAGATGCTGTGTCGATAATGAAGCAAAAGATCGCAGACGGACAAGTGCCGAACGTCAGCGACCCGAACAAAGCCTATGACATCGTAAGAAAGGGCAAGATAAGCTATCAACAAGCCAGAAACCTTGCCAAGGCGGGAAATATTGACTCCCTGCGTTACGATGCTGCCAACGGCGCTATCACCTGTCTTTCTGCGTTTGGCATCACCTCGCTTGTAACTTTTGCGCAAGTTCTCTGGGGCGCAAAGGATTACAAGCTAGCTGCCAAACAAGCGTTATTCTCAGGGCTTCA
>DBEZHA010000018.1:0-16958 GCA_048189585.1 Collinsella sp.
GGCCAACATCATGAAGGCGACCGACGGCCTGTTCCTGCGCGTGGCGCGAGAGGTGGCCGCCAACTATCCCGATATCGAGTTCAACGACAAGATCGTCGACGCCACCTGCATGGGTCTGGTCCAGAACCCCAACGACTTCGATGTCCTGGTGCTGCCCAACCTGTACGGCGATATCGTCAGCGACCTGTGTGCTGGCCTGGTGGGTGGCTTGGGCATGGCCCCGGGTTCCAACATCGGTGCCGACTGCGCCATCTTTGAGGCAACGCACGGCTCCGCGCCCGATATCGCGGGCCAGGATATCGCCAACCCCACGGCCGAGATCCTGTCTGCGGCTATGATGCTCGATCATCTGGGCGAGAATGATGCGGCCAATCGTATCCGCGCCGCCGTGTCTGCCACGCTCGACGAGGGTAAGCTAGTTACCGGCGACGTACGTCGTGCCCAGACCGGCTCCGTTGAGGGCGCGGTGGGTACGCAGGCCTTTGCCGATGCCGTTATCGCACATCTGGCCTAAGACATGCAGTCTGCAAACGCCTAAATAGTACTTAAGTGTTTGCGTATAACCTAAGAATCAATACGCCCGGCGCTCTGTCGGGCGTATTCTATTGAGGACTATGTTTCCTAACAAGGAGTAACTGATATGGGTCTGATTCAAAAGAAGGACGAGAAGGACGAGATCGACGGCATCCAGATCATCGAGCGCGGCGAAGGCCCCGACGGTGATGAGGACGAGAAGATCGACCTGGTCGCCGGCACGTCTGCCGAACATATTGCCGCCGGCACGACCGCCGAGGAGGAAGACGCTCGCCTGGAGGCAAAGATCGCCGCGGACGCCGCCGACGAGAACCTCATGCCCCAGGAGCAGGACGATGACGACGACTCCGACGTGGACGACCACGCTTGCAAGCACAAGAAGACGATGATTGCCGCCTTTGTGGTCGCCGTCGTGATTGCTGCCGTGATTGGCTTCTTTATCGGCAACGGTGGTTTTGGCGGCAAGGGCGTCGGCTCGGCGACCCTGTCCGAGGACCAGCTCGATTCGACCGTGGCGAGCTATAGCTACAACGGCAAGAAGAGCGACATCACCGCGCGTGAGGCCATCGAGAGCCAGTACAGCCTTGACACCGTCAAGGACGACGACGGCAACTACACCGCTCCGTCTGCCGACGTTATCCTGTCCTACGTGCGCAACCAGATTCTGCTGGACGCTGCCGAGGACGAGGGCATTACCGTCTCTTCCAAGGAAATGAAGCAGTATGCCGAGGATTCCATCGGCACCTCCGACTACAAGACCATGGCCACGCAGTACGGCGTGTCCAAGGACCAGGCCAAGCAGATCGTCCGCCAGTCCGCGACGCTGCAGAAGCTCTACAAGAAGAAGGCGGGCGATAGCTCCGCAAGCATGCCGACCGCCCCGACCGAGCCTGCTGACGGCAACGAGGAGACCGCGAGCAAGGACTACGCCGACTACATCATCAACCTTGCCGGCGACGAGTGGGATAGCGAGAAGGGTACCTGGAAGGACGCCGACAGCACCTACGCTAAGGCCTTCGCCGATGATGCCTTTACCGCCGATAGCGCGACCTATAAGCAGGCCATGACCGCCTATTACACCGCCTACCAGCAGTATTCTTCGCAGGCTTCGAGCGCCAGCTCCAAGTGGACCGAGTATGCCAACGGCCTGTACGCCAAGGCCAACATCAGCATCTACGGCCTGTTTGCGTAAGGTTTGCCTGCACTACTGCGCGCTAACCGATCCATCTGATTAAGCCCGCTAGAACGGACAACGTTCTGGCGGGCTATTTGCGTTGAGGGCATGATTGGCAGCTTAATTATGGCTATTCATCTTTAAGCCCAAAAAGGCTATCGGCTTCATCGTCGGATATATATTCCAGTACATCGCCTGGTTGGCAGTCGAGTGCACGGCATATCGCGTCAAGAGTTGAAAAACGTATGGCAGAAACCTTGCCCGTCTTAATGCGTGACATATTGACCTGGGAGATGCCCACACGTTCCGCAAGCTCTTTGGATGAGATCTTGCGTTCGGCGAGCATGCGGTCAAGCCGCAGAATAATCATGGATTCCCCCTAGAGCAACTCGTCATCTTGTTTTTGCAGGATATACCCGTAGCGGAAGATGCTGGCAATCAGGCAAATAATCAGGCCTGCAAAGAGCATAGAGGGCTCGAATAACTGGCCGACGAACGCATCCGTAAAGCTGCCACCAAATCCTGAGAGTATCATTCCCGTGATTACGGCACCAAGAAGCCTCACGGCAACGCCGCCGATAAGGAATAAATGTCCTACTCGACGAAGTGTGTGGTTACATTCAAGGTCAAAGGGCCTGCCTTCCTTTTCAATGTTGAAGAAAAGCCTGCGCACGCTTAGCGCGATGGTAAGCGCAAGGCATGTCATCAAGAGGCTCCCTATGGCAGTGTGACCATCGTGTGCGACGAGCATAAGTGGGGCCTGCGCATCGGTACCGACGATAGCAAGGCACGGCCCTTCGCCGCCTTGAAGTTCTACGGATTGGAGACACGACCCTTGGGAGAGACTAGGCAATACGAGTAGAAGGTCAATCGCAATGACTGCGAGAAGTCCCAGAGCGAGCGCGGTGGTAATGCAGATCGTGGCCCATTTGCAGATGCGAGCGAGCTTCCTCAGTTTGGCTATCGTCTGTTCGCGGCTGATGGTTTCATTCGATATAGATGCGTTTCGATGGACCATAACCCCTCCAATCGGCGTTTTGTATGATACTTGTATCATATCAGAATTAACGATAAACGATAAATAATTACGGATAATGAGTAAGTAATGATTGAAAACGATTAGCGTGAGCTATTAGCTCATTTTGGATGCTGGAGTTTGGCGCGCGGGGGATGAGGACAAATGCCAAAACTTCCCGTGATCGTTCCCGTGATTGCGCAAGCGTTCCATCGCGTTTCCCTAATTCATCTGGGAAAACAACTGCAAACGATTGCAAGTGACCGGTGAACGGTCGAAAACTACCGTTCACCGATAATCTCAAAACTGGTTCTAACTGGTATTAAGTCAAAAAGACCAATTCACATATCTTCACAATGACCTGCAATTTTTCTTTACGCTATTTTTAGCCGCCCTGCGTTGTTTAGACACAGGAAAAGTTTCGTTCTTTTGCCAAAGCATTTCGAAACGGTTTCAAAACCGCAGGTAGAAGTGTTAACGAGCGGTAAACGGTCGAAATATCACCGTGAGCGGTGCAAAAACGTTTTATCGTATGAATCAACGAAAGCAGCCTCTTCTGGGGTGATATAGTGACAACAGCACGTCACGTGGTTACTACCAGTTTAGAAACCACTGGTCTTCAAAGAACGCTTTCTAAGAAGCTTTAAGGGCGAGCGCCCGCTGGCTTCCGAAAATCATCGGACTCAGATCGTACACACCTTCGGAAGGGAAATTTGAATGGTTGGCTTTATTCTTACCGGTCATGGACAGTTCGCACCCGGCCTCGCAAGCGCTATCGCTATGGTTGCCGGCGACCAGCCTGCTTTTACCGTCGTTCCTTTTGAGGGCGACCAGGCCGCATCCTACGGTGAGGATCTCCGCGCCGCCATTACCGCCATGCGCGAGGAGTGCGATGGCGTGCTCGTCTTTACCGACCTGCTCGGTGGTACCCCGTTCAACCAGTCGATGATGATTGCCCAGGATGTCGACAACGTCGAGGTTCTGACCGGTACTAACCTCCCCATGGTTATTGAGCTTCTGTTCCTCCGCGGTAACGCCACGCTCGCCGAGCTTGGCGAGCAGGCCGTGACCGTTGGCCAGACGGGCATCACCGCCCAGACGGTCGCGTCCGTTGCCGGCTCCGAGGAAGAGGATATCTTCGGCGACGAGGACGGCATCTAATGGCCGATTTCGGAGCCAACGTCCTGAGCTCCTCGGTCGCCCTTTTAGGCCTGCTTGTCATCATGGGCTTGATTTACACCATCTGGTCGCAAATCAACATGAAGAAGAAGCAGAAGTACTTCAAGGAGCTGCACACCGAGCTCAAGCCGGGTCAGGAGGTTCTTTTCGCCGGCGGTATCTACGGAACCGTCAAAGGCATCGAAGGCGAGAAGGTCCAGATCAAAGTCCGATCCGGAGCCGTCGTAGATGTTTCGCGTTACGCGATTCAGGAGATCAAGTAACTGTCGTCAGCAAATATCGAAAGGAAGCTGATCAACATGGCAGAACCCAACATTCTTCTTACCCGCATCGATAACCGACTGGTTCATGGTCAGGTTGCCACCCAGTGGAACTCCACTCTGGGCTCCAACCTCATCCTCGTCGCCAACGACGACGTGGCGTCCAACACCATGCGCCAGAACCTCATGAAGATGGCCGCTCCCGCCGGCGTCGCTACGCGTTTCTTCTCTCTGCAGAAGACCATCGACGTCATTGGCAAGGCGAGCCCGCGCCAGAAGATCTTCATCGTGGCCGAAACACCGGAAGACGTGCTTACGCTCGTCAAGGGCGGTGTGCCTATAAAGAAGGTAAACATCGGCAACATGCACATGTCGGAAGGAAAGCGCCAAGTCGCCACCTCCGTCGCAGTTAACGACGAGGATGTCGCTGCGTTTAAAGAGCTGCAGGAATTGGGGGTGGAGTTGGAGATCAGGCGCGTTCCGAGCACGCCTGTTGAGGACACGAGCAAGCTCTTCTCGTAATCCTCGTGATCCACGTTGTCAGGAGTGAAACCCTGACGTTCTGTACGTGAAATCCAAAGTGCGTACATACATTTTGAAAGGAGGAGCAAGATGGAATACTCGATCATCCAGATCGCTCTGGTCTTCGTCGTCACGTTCATCGCGGCAATCGACCAGTTTGACTTCCTCGAGTCTCTCTATCAGCCCATCGTCACCGGCGCCGTCATCGGTCTTATCCTTGGCGACCTCAACACCGGTCTTCTCGTGGGTGGTACCTATCAGCTCATGACGATCGGCAACATGCCGATCGGAGGCGCTCAGCCGCCTAACGCCGTCATCGGCGGCATCATGGCAGCCATTCTCGCTATCGCCACGGGCCTCGAGCCCAACGCGGCAGTCGGCCTCGCCATTCCGTTCGCTCTGCTTGGCCAGCTTGGCGTTACCCTGGTCTTCACGCTTATGTCCCCGCTTATGTCCACGGCCGATAACATGGCTCACAACGCGGACACCAAGGGCATCGAGCGCCTGAACTACTTCGCCATGGCTCTGCTCGGCCTGATCTTCGCTGTCGTCGTCACCCTGTTCTTCATCGCTGGCGCTACCATCGGTCAGACCATCGCTTCTGCCATCCCGACTTGGCTGCAGACCGGTCTCTCCGCTGCAGGCGGCATGATGCGCTTCGTCGGCTTCGCCGTCCTGCTCAAGGTTATGATGAACCGCGATATGTGGGGCTTCTTCCTCATGGGCTTTGGCCTCGCGCTCATCACCGTTGCCAACGATTCGCTGGCAACCCCTGCTCTGCTCATCCTCGCTCTCATCGGCTTCGGCATCGCTTTCTGGGACTTCCAGCAGCAGACCGAGCTGAAGGGTGCAGCTGTTTCTGACGGAGGTGACTTCGAAGATGGCATCTAATGAGTATGTGATCCCGGAGCACTACGAGGATCTCACTCCTGCTCCGCAGCTCGACCAGAAGACCCTCAACAAGATGGCTTGGCGCTCCTGCTTCCTGCAGGCATCGTTCAACTACGAGCGCATGCAGGCCGCTGGCTGGCTTTACTCCATCATCCCCGGTCTGGAGAAGATCCACACCAACAAGAACGACCTCGCGGCTTCCATGAGCCACAACCTGGAGTTCTTCAACACCCACCCGTTCCTCGTCACCTTTGTTATGGGCATCGTGCTTTCGCTCGAGCAGAACAAGGTTGACATCCCCACGATCCGCGCCGTCCGCGTCGCCGCAATGGGCCCGCTCGGTGGTATTGGTGACGCCCTGTTCTGGCTGACGCTCGTGCCTATCACGGCCGGCATCACCTCCAACATGGCCATCAACGGCAACGCCGCTGCACCGATCATCTTCCTGGTGATCTTCAACGTCGTCCAGTTCGCTCTGCGCTTCTGGCTCATGAACTGGTCCTACAAGCTTGGCACCAGCGCTATTGACGCTCTGACCGCCAACATGCAGGCCTTCACGCGTGCCGCTTCCATCATGGGCGTCTTCGTCGTCGGTTGCCTGGTCGTCACCATGGGTGGCACCCAGATCAACCTCCAGATCCCCAACGGCACCACCCGTGGCCTCTCCGCTACTACCGTGATCGTCTCCGAGAAGGAGGCCGAGAACTTCACCGGTATGGAGGGTATCGATACCGAGACCGCTGAGGCCGGTACCATCGCCATGACCGATGAGGACGGCAACGCCCTCACCGCTTCCGATGCCGACGGCAACGCTGTCGAGTGCGGCGTCACCGATCTGGGCAACGGCATGGAGTCTGTTACCTACGGCACCGTCACCGAGGATCCGGTCAACTTCTCTGTTGCCGACACCCTCAACACCATCGTCCCCAAGCTCGTCCCGCTTATGCTTACGCTGCTGCTTTACTACATGTTTGCTAAGCACAGCTGGACCCCGACCAAGGGCATTCTCCTGCTCTTCGTCCTTGGCATCCTGGGCGCTGGCCCGCTTGGTCTCTGGCCGAGCATCTGGTAAGGCTCTAGCTTGAGGGGTGTGTCCCTACGCGGCTCACACCCTGACCCCTTAAGCCATGTGTATGTTAAAAGCCGCGTGCTCGAAAGAGCGCGCGGCTTTTGTTTTCTTGTTGATTCGGGTGTGGCAGACAGATAATGCTAAACACCCTAGGTAGTTAGCCGAATTCGAGCAAAAGGGAGGATAGGATGGCGATCGGAGCGCGTAAGCAACCGCTGTACGATCAGCTGGTCGATATTCTGACCGAAAAGATCGACCATGAATATCGCGCCGGTGACATGATTCCTTCCGAGCGCGAACTTTCGGAGCGCTATGGCCTCTCGCGCACTACAGTACGCCTGGCTCTGCAGGAACTGGAGCGTTTAGGACTGGTGGTTCGGCAGCACGGTCGCGGTACCTTTGTGACCGACCGTTCGGCAAAGGCAACCAATCTCATGCAGTCCTATAGCTTTACCGAGCAGATGCGCGCGATGGGTCGAGAACCTGAGACCACGATTCTCGAGTTTTGCGAGATGGAGGCCGATAAGAATCTGGCCGAGCATATGGGATTGCGCATCGGTGATCGCATTTTTAAGCTCAAGCGTCTTCGTTCTGCCGACAACATGCCCATGATGGTCGAGCGCAGCTATCTGCCGGTTCGTCAATTTCTGTCCCTAAAGCGACCGCTGCTGGAGCGTAAGCCGCTTTACGATGTGATTGAGCAGGACTTTCAGCAAAAGATTCGCGTGGCCGAAGAGGAGTTCTATGCGAGCATAGCCCGTCCCACCGATGCCCACCTTTTGGGAATTGTCGAGGGCTCGCCTGTGCTCGATTTGGTCAGAACTACGTATAACGAGTCAAACGAGGTTGTGGAGTATACACTCTCGGTTGCTCGTGCCGATCAGTTTAAATACAAGGTTTACCACCAGCGTAGCAACTAGTGTCCGCATCGTTTCCATATGGTGATTCTTTGCATTTAACTGGTTACTACCAGATAACCAACCGAAGTGTATAATTGCACGTCAGAGGATTACTTCTAGAGAGAGGTATTAGAAATGTTCGAGAAGAGTGTCGAGGAGCTCACCGAGCTCGGCGCCCAGATCACCACGGCCGAGATTGCTCAGCAGCCCGAGCTTTGGCGTGATACGCTCAACATCTATCGCGAGAACAAGGAGGCCATCGAGGCCTTCCTGGCCGAGGCTCGCGCTATGGGCGAGGGTCGTCTGTCCGTTGTCTTCACCGGTGCCGGTACGTCCGACTACGTTGGCGATACCTGCGCCCCGTACCTGCGTCACGCTGGCAACACTGATCTCTACGACTTTAAGCCCATCGCCACGACCGATATCGTGAGCGCTCCGCGCGACTTCCTGCGCGCCGAGGATCCCACGCTCGTGGTTTCCTTTGCCCGCTCTGGCAACAGCCCCGAGAGCCTTGCCGCCGTTGCCGTTGCCAAGGAGCTCGTCCACAACGTCAAGTTCCTCAACATCACCTGCGCTCCCGAGGGCAAGCTCGCCGTCGAGTCTGCCGATGATCCCAATGCGCTGACGCTGCTCATTCCGCGTGCCAACGACAAGGGCTTCGCCATGACCGGTTCTTATTCCTGCATGACCCTGCTCTCCACCCTTATTTTCGACACTGCCTCTGACGAGCAGAAGGCCGAGTGGGTCGAGACGATTGCCAAGATGGGCGAGGAGGTTATCGCTCGCGAGTCCGAGGTCGCCGATTACCTCGCTGGCGACTTCAACCGCGTGACCTACCTGGGCTCCGGCTCCTTTGGCGGCCTTGCTCAGGAGAGCCAGCTTAAGATTCTCGAGCTTGCTCACGGCCTGGTTGCCACTTCTTACGACACTTCCATGGGCTATCGTCACGGACCCAAGTCCTTCGTCGACGATAAGACGCTCGTCTTCGTGTTCGTCAACAACGACGCCTACACCCGTCAGTACGACATCGACATCCTCAACGAGATCGGTGGCGACAAGATCGCTCAGCACACCGTCGCCGTTCAGCAGGAAGGTGCCACCGTCTATGAGGGTGAGTCCTTCACCTTTAAGGGCTACGAGGCACTTCCCGAGGGTTACCTTGCTCTGCCGTTCGTGATGTTTGCCCAGGCTATCAGCCTGCTCAACTCCGTGCGCGTGGGCAACACGCCCGATACGCCGAGCCCCACCGGCACGGTCAACCGCGTGGTTAAGGGCGTGACGATTCACCCCTTCACCGCTTAATCGCGTCCCCCTGTAAGGGCGCCCGTCCGCTCATAACGGCGGGCGGGCGCTTTTTGTTTTACGTGTGCTGGGTATAAGCATCACCACAGTCAACTGCTTTAGAAGCAAGGAGTGCATATGAGCACGTACGCAATTAAGGCTGACAAGTTCTTCTTGCCGGCAGGCCCGCAACTGGGCGGCTATCTTATGGTCGAGGATGGCGTCTTTGGCGCCTGGCAGGCCGACGAGCCCTCTTGCGAGATTAAGGACTACACGGGATCGTGGATCGCGCCGGGTATGGTCGATACTCACATCCATGGCTTCTACAACCACTCAACTACCGATAACGATCCCGAGGGCATCGATATCAGCTCGACCGAGCTCGCCCGTCGCGGTACCACCAGCTGGCTGCCCACGACGTTCACCGATGGCGTCGAGCAGATCAAGGACGCCTGCGCCGCCATCGCCCAGGCGGACGAGGGTCGTGGTCCCGACTTCTGCGGTGCTCGCATTCAGGGCATCTACCTGGAGGGCCCCTTCTTTACCATGAAGCACGTGGGCGCGCAGAACCCCGCTTATCTGATCGATCCCTCCGAGGAGGTCTTCGACCAGTGGCAGGAGGCTGCGGGTGGTCGCATCGTTAAGAGCGCCATGGCGGCCGAGCGCGACGGTGCCGCTGCTTATGCGGCTGCTCTGAACGCCAAGGGCGTCGTGACCAGCATCGGTCACTCCGACGCCACCTACGATGAGTGCATCGCCGCCATCAACGCCGGTGCCAGCTGCTTTACGCATACCTATAACGGCCAGCGCGGGCTGCATCACCGTGAGCCCGGTGTCGTGGGCGCTGCCATGTCCACGCCCGAGACCTACGCCGAGATCATCTGTGACGGCAAGCACGTTAACCCTGCCGCCATCAAGGCGCTGCTGCAGGCAAAGGGCTGGCAACACACGGTGCTCATCACTGACTGCCTGGGCTGCGGCGGCATGCCCGAGGGCAGCTACACCAGTGGTGGCATGGACGTCATCATGAAGGACAACCTGTGCTGGCTCGCCGACGGCAAGAGCATTGCCGGCTCGGTGCTCACGCTTGCCCAGGGTGTTAAGAACATTGTCGACTGGGGCATTGCCAGCGCCGATATCGCCATTCGCATGGCAACCGAGGTACCGGCACGCTCCGCGCACATCGAGGATAAGTGCGGCAGCATCATGCCGGGTCGCGACGCCGACTTTGTCGTGTTCGACCATGAGCTTACCCTCGTCGAGACGTATGTTGGCGGCCAGAGCGTCGGCAACGCCTTTACCGAGTAACGATAGAAAAAGACGGCGGGCCCGAATCTGCTCGGACCCGCCGTATGGGTTAAACGCTCAAAAGCACCTTCACAGTTACAGCTTGTTAGCGATCTTCTTTGCCGTGCGCTTAACGCCGGCCACCAGGCCTCCTGCAGGATGCTCCTTCTCGTATGCTAGACGCTTCTCACGTTTGGCGTACTCTTCGACGATGATATCGCCGTACTCATCTTCGATCTTGTCGAAGAAGTCGACGGCGCCCTTAATTTCCTCAGCGGTCGGGTGTCCCTTTTGGACACCGCCGGCGAGTTTGAACGGCCCCCACGTATCAAAGCCGGGGCAGCCGTAGACACCCATAAAGATGGCCTGCCTCATGCGGCAGATGCCATCGATATCCTTGCCGTACCACTTGTTTTTGCCACCGTAGGTCATAAGGCCAAACACCTTGTCCTGCGGCTGCAGCACGTTGGTCAGTACACGTGCCATATCCTTGTCGATCTCGGAGTAATAGATGCCCGTGGCGACGCCGATTAGATGATATTCGTGCAGGTTGGGGTACTCGTTTTTGCCGAGTGACTTCACGTCGAGGGTATCGATCTCGGGGTGCGCCTCGACGATGGCGTCCACGAGCTTTTTCGTATTGCCGTGATGGCGCGAGGCGTAGAGGATGATGGTTCGCATAAGAAGGCCTTTCAGCTGTAATTGCATCAATGTCTGTATGGTACCCCGTTACATGGCTGGGATACCGGACGCATCGATGAACGTGCGGGTTTGTCCTTTGGTCAGGGCCGAGACGGGTACTTGCGAGCAAAAAGCAGTTGTTCGAAAGGATGGGCAATGGAATACGCTCTCTCCAACGATTCGATTTCTATTAAGGTGTCCACGGCTGGTGGTTCGTTTACCTCGATCGAGGCCGGAGGTCGCGAGTATCTGTGGCAGGGCGATCCCGCCGTGTGGTCCGGCCAGGCACCGATTTGCTTCCCGATTTGCGGAGGCTTGCGCGATAACAACGCCATGACGTTTGCCGGGCATCATGTAAAGCTCGCTCGCCATGGGTTTGCGCGCAAACAGGAGTGGAAGCTGCTGAGCCAGAGCGAGAACGAGCTGGCGATGTGCCTGGCTTCGGAGGATAACGCCGCGCTGCTGAGCGATTATCCGTATCCGTTTAAGCTTGTCGCCCGCTATACGCTCGAGGACGCCGCCGTGCGCGTTTCCTACGAGGTCACCAACGAGGGCACCGAGGACATGCCGTTCTTTATTGGCGGTCATCCCGGCTTTAGGTGCCCGCTCGATGAGGGCGAGGCCTATACGGACTACGAGTTGCGCTTTGAGAAAGACGAGGCTGCGGAGCTCTGCACCGCCGTTCCCTCGACTGGATTGATTGACGTGGCAAACCGCTCCAAGAACCCCATGGTGGGAAAGACGCTGCCCCTGTCGCACGAGCTCTTCGATTTTGCGGAGACCATCTTTGACGTGCTCGAGAGCCGTCAGGTCACGCTTTCCAAAAAGGGCGAGGACAAGGGCGTCCGCCTGAGCTTTGAGGGCTTCCCATATCTCATTGTGTGGAGCAAACCCGAGGGCGATTTTGTGGCGGTTGAGCCTTGGGGCGGTCTTTCGACCTGCTCCGATGAGGATGACGTGCTTGAGCATAAGCGCGGCTGCCTTGTCGCCAAGCCCAAGGAGACCGTCGTTCGCTCGTTCACGATTGAGATTCTGTAATTCCGTTTTGTCGACTCGTATCGCGAGGCACAAGGAGCCTGCGAGATAAGGAGCTAAAAATGATCCTCACCGTTACGATGAACCCGTCTGTCGATACGCGCTATCAGCTCGATGAGCTCATTATCGACGACGTTAACCGTGTGACGCCCGAAAAGACCGCCGGCGGCAAGGGCCTCAACGTGGCCCGTGTGCTGGGTCAGCTGGGCGACGACGTTGTGGCAACCGGTCTGCTCGGCGGCCACATGGGCGCCTACATGGCTGAGCTCATGGACGCCAACGGTATTAACAACGACTTTGTGCCCATCAAGGGCGAGACTCGCATTTGCCTCAACATCCTCCACGCCGGCAACCAGACCGAGCTGCTCGAGAGCGGCCCGACGATTGCCCCCGAGGAGCTCGATGCCTTTACCGCAAAGTTCGCCGAGCTTGCGAGCAAGGCCGACGTCGTCACCATCTCGGGTTCGTTGCCCCGCGGTGTCGAGGCAGACTACTATGCCAAGATCACGGGCATTGCCGAGAACGCCGGCGCCAAGGTGCTGCTCGATACCTCGGGTGCTTCGCTCGAGGCCGCCCTTAAGTCCGAAATTAAGCCCGAGCTGGTCAAGCCTAACCTGACCGAGATCAACGGCCTTTTGGGTACGAGCTTTACCACCGACGATGTGGACGAGCTCCGCGCCGCGCTCGCCTCTGATGCCCGCTTCTCCGATATCCCCTGGGTCGTCGTGTCCATGGGCGCTGCCGGCTCCGTTGGCTTCCACAATGGCCGTGCGTTCCGCGCAAAGACGCCCGATATCCCTGCCGTTAACGCCACGGGCTCTGGTGACTCCACTATCGCTGGCTTCGCGCATGCCATTGCTGCTGGCGCGGACGACGAGACGGTGCTGCGTACCGCCAACACCTGCGGCAAGCTCAATGCCATGGATCCTATGACTGGCCACTTGGTCATGGATCGTTGGGACGAGGTCTACAACGGCGTTGTCGTGACCGAGCTGTAAGGGCTTGGGCGTCGCCCCTGGCATCGCTTGTTTGCTTATGGTTAGAGCCGACGACAAGTGCGGTAGCATTATGCCGGGGCGCGACGCCGACTTTGTCGTGTTCAATCCCGACCTTACCCTGGTCGAGACGTATGTGGGCGGCAACAGCGGCGGTAACGCTTTTATCGCGTAGCCGCCAAAGAAACGATCCGAGAGGGGATTTAGATGATTTACGGTGCATTGGGCGATATCGAGGAATACCGCGGAATGCTCAAGGGCCTCGACGTGCTGATCGACTGGCTCGAGGAGAACGATCCGGCGCAGCTCGAGGTCGGCAGCCATCCGATTCTGGGCGACAAGGTCTATGCGAACGTCATGGCTCCCACGACGCGTCCCGAGGCCGAGGCTCACTATGAGACGCATCAGCGCTATCACGACCTGCAGATCGACATTGAGGGTCGCGAGGCCTTTAAGGTTGCCACGGGCAGCCTGACGCTGGTCCAGGAGTTTGACGAGAAGGACGACTACGACCTGGTCGATTCAGACGCCTCGATCGCCGGCGATCTTGCCGACGACAAGTTCGCGCTGTTCGTTGCCGGCGAGCCTCACATGCCCACGCTCGAGTTCCCGGGCGATGGCGCACAGCCGGTCAAGAAGATCTGCTTTAAGCTGCTTGCAGATGCTTACTGGGAGGAGTAGCGAGCTGCTCGTGAACTAGCGTGATTCCCCTTGGGGAGCGCGTTTGAGCCCCGCTGATCGCGGTCCCCTTGGGGATTGCGGTTGGCGGGGCTTGTTGTTGAGTAGGGGAGTTACCAGCGGCGTTGTGCTTGGGCTGGCGGATGTTCGCCAGAAATCGGCAACAAAAAAGCCGCCCGAAGGCGGCTATCTTGTGCAATGGAGCCAGCGACCGGGCTCGAACCGGTGACCCCCGCTTTACGAGAGCGGTGCTCTACCAACTGAGCTACGCTGGCGGCCATGTGGTGACGCAACTGAGGCGTCAACGGCTGTCTATGATACGGGACATCGCACATCCGCGCAAGTGTTCTGACGGCTTTTCTCACTTTAAATGCACTAATATTGGAGACGTGATGTCTTGCTCTTACGAGCCTCAAGCAGAATGGGGCAGCGATGGCACAACCCAGGATCCTTCTCACGCGTATCGATGACCGTTTCATTTACGGGCAAGACGTTGAGCTGTGGAACGAAGCCGTGGGCTCCAACCTTGTCCTAATCGTCAACGACGAGATTGCGGCGGATTCGCGCCAATGGGCACCCATGAGGGTGGCGGCGCCAGAAGGCGTTTGGACAAGGTTTTTCTCGGTGCAAAGGGCCATCGACATCATTCATACCGCAACGCCGCGCCAATTGATTCTGATCATGGTGGCCTCACCCGCCGATGCACTCGCGCTGGTTAAGGGTGGCGTGCCGATCACCAAGATCAGCATTGGCCATATGCAGGCAGGGGAGGGCAAGCGCTCTGTGACGCCTGCCGTTGCCGTAGGCGAGGCAGATGCCGCCGCCTTTAAAGAGCTGCAAGAACTCGGCATAGAACTAGAAATCCGTTATCTCCCCAGCTCCAATCCCGACCCCATCCAACTAGTCATTTAAGAACGTCCCCGATGACTAGGTAGAAAAACGCCCGTCGGCGGTGGTGCCGGCGGGCGTTGCTGTGCAATATGTTGCATTGTGGGCTTAGTGCCTCATAAAGTGGTATTCGATCACATTGCTGTAGGGATGACCCGGGCCCACAATGCCCTGCGGGAACAGCGGCTGGTGCGGTGTGTCGGGGTACATCTCTGCCTCGAGGGCAAAGCCGGCACCCCAGCCATAGTTGGCGTCGTCCTTGGCGTGCTCGTCGTCCAGCCAGTTGCCGGTGTAGAGCTGTACGCCCGGGGCGGTGGTGTAGTAGTCCAGCTCACGACCGGTCCACATCTCCTCGACGTGCATTGCGCGGCGCAGGTTGCGGCCGTACTGATAGCCATCGATGCACAGGCAGTGGTCGTAGCCACGGGCCTGCTTAAGCTGCGGGTCATCGGCTTCCATGCCGGGCGCGACGGGGCGCAGCTCGCGAAAGTCAAACGGGGTTCCCTCGACTGGAGCGATCTCGCCGGTGGGGATGTTCTGCTCGTTGATGGGCAGGTAGTGGGCAGCGTTAGCAACAAAGAAGTGCTCACAGTCCATGCCGGCGTTGTGACCGGCAAGGTTAAAGTACGTGTGGTTGGTCATGGACACGTAGGTGGCGCGGTCGCTCTCGCAGCCATACTCGATGCGAAAGACGCCGGTGCGCGTGACGGTAAACACGGCCGTAAAGGTGCGGTTGCCGGGCAGGCCCAGCTCGCCATCCTCAAGCGAGGTGGTCATGCGTACGGCGTTGTGAGTCTCGTCGAGCTCAACGTCCCACACGCGTTTATGCAGGCCGTGCTCAAGATCGCTGTGCAGGTTGTTGGCGCCCTCGTTGGCGGGCATATGCCAGTCCGTGCCGTCGATGGTAATCGTGGCGCCCGCGGTGCGGTTGGCCACGGGGCCGATGGTCGCGCCAAAGCAGGCGGGGTTGTCAAAGTAATCCTCGAGCTTATCGAAGCCCAGCACCACATCGCGCACGTTGCCGGGAATGTCGGGCACGTCGATGCCCAACACGGTAGCGCCATAGTCCATAATGCGAACGCAGATCTCGGGCCCGTTGAGGGTGTAACGATGAACGGGGGTACCGCACGGCGCGGTGCCGAAAAGCTCGGAAGTGATCATTTGGTTCCTAACATCGAGGTATTTCCGACAAACTGTAGCGCGAACAGGCGGGATTATCACTACACCCCACTAAAGCAGGGGGTATTTTTCTCAAAAAAGTGATGATTGGAGCTGTGCGGGCGTTCATTTCTGACGCGCGCGAGTCTGATACAATTTGTTCGTTATTGTTTGAATTGACGTGAGCGTGGAACAGCGAGGACTCATCGTGATTAAAGCGGAGCGACAGGATAAGGTTCGGCAGCTGCTCGAGGAACAGGGAACGGTCTCGGTCAAGGAGATTTCGGATGCGTTAGGCGTCTCGGATATGACGATCCGCCGTGACCTTGAGGAGCTTGCGAGCCTGGGCGAGATCGAGCGCGTGCACGGCGGAGCCCGCAGTGCGCAGGGCCGTCCACACGCTATGCTGCGCCATGAGTATTCGCACAGCGAAAAGCGCACGAAGCATGCCGAGGAAAAGTTGCAGATTGCGCGCCGTTCTGTGGAGCTTATCGAGGAAGGCTCGACCATCTTTTTGGGCACGGGCACCACGGTTGAGCAGATGGCCTCGATGCTGCCGGCGTTTCGCCTGCGCATTGTGACCAATTCGCTTTCGGTGTTTAACCTGCTCGAGGCGCGCGAAGACTGCGAACTGTGCCTGGTGGGCGGCGTGTACCGCCGCCGCACTGCCGCCTTTGTGGGCCCCACGGCCGAGGACACCTTGCGCGCACTGGGGATCGACGCAGCCTTTATCGGCGCAAACGGCATTTTGGACGGCGACGTGTCTACGTCTAACATGGAAGAGGGCCGCATCCAGCAGCTCGCCTTTAGCAAGGCCGACTCGCGCTATCTGATCGCCGATTCCAGCAAGATTGGCAAGCGCGACTTCTACACCTTCTGCCGTCTGGACAATTTGGACGCCGTGGTGTGCGAGCCGGGCATCGCCGCCGAGGATCGTGCCGCCATCGAGGAGCACACGCAGGTTATTTGCTAGTTATCGCTACGGGATTGCCAACGGGTGATGCGGGAGGACTTTTACCTCCTGTCATTGTGGAAACCAGCGCGTCAGCGCTACGCGATATGACGCGCAAATGAGGATTCCACTATCAAATCGTCTCAACCTGTAACAGGTAGGGGTGAAACCACCAACCAGATGTTGCAGATTGAGATTTTTGACCCGGCCTATTCCGTTTGTCTCGATCTGTAACAGCTAGGACCGAATAATTCAGCTAGTTGTTACAGATTTAGATTGGGGACATTGGCCTGTGTATTCATCTCAATCTGTAACATCTAGACGTCCAAAACCGGTCTTAGTGTTACAGATTGAGACAATTCGGCAGGGTCTACCTTGTTTGTCTCGATCTGTAACGGTTAGGACTTAAAAACTCGGCTACGTGTTACAGATCGAGACAAAAGAAAAAGAACATTAGGAC
>DBEZHA010000019.1:0-91234 GCA_048189585.1 Collinsella sp.
CTTGACGGTCAGCTTGACCTTGCCATTCTTATCGTTGGTGCCGCGAGCGTCCTCATTGCCGTCCTGGTCGTACAAGCCGAAGGTGAACGCATCGGCCGTCAGGTCCTTGCCCGCGAGAACTTTCGTGGCCTCGACGGTGACGTCCGCCGTCGGCTTCGTGTTGGTGAAGGTCGGCACGGCCTTCTCACCGTCGTAGGTGACGGTCGCCTTCAGCTCGCCCTTTTCGTCGGTGACCTTGACGTGGACCTTCACGCCCCTCGCGTCGTAGACGACGGTCGGGTCGGCGCCCTTCACCTCCTTGATGGTGTAGTCGTGGTCGCCCGGCGTAGCGTAGTCGATGGCTGCAAAGGCGACCTTGCCGTCCTTGTCATTCTGGACGGTCTGGATCACGTTGCCATCCTTGTCGAGCAGCTGGAACGTGAAGTCACTCCCCGCGAGCTCACCGCCCGTGAAGCGCTTCGTCGCCTTGAGCGTTACCGAGGTCTCCTTCGGGCGGTACGTGTTCGTGATCACCGCAATCTGATCGTCGATCACCTGAGATGTGGCGGTGCCATCATCCTTATAGATCTGCTCCATTTTGACGACTGGCTCGGTCAGATTTCCCTTGCCGTCATCCTTCACCGTTACGGTCACTTTGTATTCGGCGCTGGAGTAGCTGACACCGCCCAGCCAACTGGGATCGCTCTTGGCGGGCGTAGTCTCGGCAATGTAGTAGGTGTACTTGTCAGGCTTCTCATACTTAATCTCTCCGAAGCTAAATTCTTCGGCGCTCGTAACGGTCTTCTCGACCTGCTTCATGCCGGCCACGGGCGCTGCCGTGGCACCATCAGGCATCGGCGTTCCATCGGCGGCGCGCAGGCAAAGCTCGAAGCTGTCGGCGCTAGTCCACTCACGGCCGGTGAACTTCTTCTTCGCCTTGATGCCTGTGAGCGTCACCGAAGACTTCACGCTGTAGCTGTTGGTGAACACCAGCTTGTTGTCTTTGGCCACCGTGCCGTCGGAATTCTGCGGGGCAATCCTGCCCGAGATGCTATCGCCTTCTTCAGTCAGATTCTTGTCACCCTGCTTGCGGCCGGTCAGCTTATAGCCCGCGGGCATCTTGTCTGCGCCGGTCAGCTCCTGCACCGCGTACTGGTCACCCTCGGCGAGACCGTACACGCGGATCGTCTGGTCGGCCGTGATGGTCTGCTCGCGGCCGTTCTCGAGGTCGAACATTTTGCCGACCTGCTTCTCGCTTGCGGTCCCCGCGTTCTCAAACACCGCGGCCTTGTACGTCTTCCCCGCCGTCGTGGGCACGGTGAACTTGAAGGTGAACCCCGCGTCCGGTTTTCCCGTCAGGCCCGCTGGCACCATGACCTTCTTCATCACCTCGAGGCTCGCCTCGCGTTCGTTCGCCACGCGCACGCAGGTGGCGCCCGTAAACAGGGCGTTCAGATTCATGTCGCCCAGGTCGGCGCGGGCGCCCTTCGCATTAGTGTCACCAGACACGTCCTGCGTGATGCCCATACGTATCCAGCCCGTCTCGGTCTCCAGGCGGTAAGGTTCGTCCTTCTTGGTGGGCCCATACTGGTAGACACGTCCATTGGCGCCGTACTTAAGATGTA
The DNA here is from genome assembly GCA_048189585.1 of Collinsella sp. Lineage (GTDB taxonomy): Bacteria > Actinomycetota > Coriobacteriia > Coriobacteriales > Coriobacteriaceae > Collinsella. The sequence goes on from DBEZHA010000019.1 coordinate 1,605, forward strand.
CCTCATTCTCGCCGCCCTTGGCGTCATTGTTCCAGGAAAGGTTGCCGTTGCCGTCGAGCGTCCCGTCGGACGTCTGGCGCTGGCCCTTGATCCACGTGAGCGTGTTGTCAATGTCGCCCTCTGCGCCAAACTGGCCCAGGCTCTTCATGAGCGAGCCCACGCCCACGAACGTCGAAACGCCGTCATCAACTGTACCAGCATCGGCGTGGACGCCGTAATCGTCCACAATCACCTTGATGAGCCTGTCATTAAGCAGGAAGCCATTGGGCGCCGAGACCTCCTTCAGGAAGTAGGTACCCTTCATGAGCGGCTCGCTACTGTCGCTCGTAGACGGGAATACGCCCGCCCCTTCGAGCTTGACCGGGTTGGCGACCGACCTCGTCGTCAGGGTGTCGTAGGGGGCCTGGTCGCCATCGAGCACGGCCTTGCCGTTCGCATCCGTAGTCACCTGGGTGGACTTGTAAAGGCCGAACTTCGCCCCGTCAACGGGCTTACCCTCGGTATCGGTCTTCTGCACGAACAGGCGATTCTGGATGTTCGTGACGAGCAGGCGCGTGGCGAACTGCCGCTTGAAGTTCGTGCCGCCTGCGATGTCGTCGCTGTACACTTGGACTGTGTTCTTAGGCGTCGCGTCGCCGATCGAGCTCGCCGTTGTGTGGTAGATGGCCACCGTGTACTCGGCATCCTTGCGGGCATCACCGCTCAGCAGGTAGTAGTACTTGGAGATGTCACCGGGCAGATTTTGAATCTCTACCTGGTACTGGCCGCTTGTGTTGAGCGTGAAGGCGTGCAGGTCCTTCTTCGCCGCCTCGATAGCACCGGTCATGCCCGGCTCCTTGGCGAGGGTGTATCCCGCTCCCGTCGATGGGTCGCCCGACACGGCGTACCAATTGCTCGGATCTTTGATACCTGTGCCTGCGCTTTTGTCGCGCTTGAGCACCACAGCGAACAGTATGCCGGAGTCCAGATTGACGGTCTTGTCGGACTTCGTCAGGTCATTATTTGCCTTGTACACGGTCGACGGCGCGGTGATGGTCTCCTTCGCGGCGGCGAACGCACCGGTCTTCCACACGACGCTGCCCGCGTCCATACCGCCGCGGTTGATGATGACGCCGCCCGCGCCGTTCTCAGCGCTCGCGGGCACGTACTCGAGCTGCATGCTACCACCCGTCGCCGCGAGACTCGAGCGGTATCCCTCGGGTACGCGCGTCTCCTTCAGGAGGTAGTACTTGTTGTTGTCGTGATCCTTGTTGTAGAGATCGTCGAAGTTGATGACGCCGTTGTCCACGTCGTTCGTGAGCGTTAGGTGGCCGGCCTCGTCCGTGGTACCGGAGCCGATGAGCTCGCCCACGGTCTTGAAGTCCTTGTCGGTCTTATAGAGCTTGAACTCGGCACCCTGTACGAACTTGCCGTCCTGGTCGAACTTGATGATGTCGGACTCGGGCACCGTCACGAGGTTGAACTTGAGCTCCATGTTGGAGTCGGTGGCGCCGCGCTCCAGGTAGAAGAACTTGAGGGTGTGGTTGGTGCCGGCGGCGAAGGTGTTGACGTTGAAGCCCGAAGTGTCCTTATTCGCCTTCTGGTACTTGTCCTTCAGTGTGCCGTCGTTATTACCGTTCACCTTAATGTCGCCCGTACAAAAGTTGATGCTCAGACTCGCGCGGTTGTGAATACCGCCGATATCACCCACGAGGACATCGTCGATGAACACCCAGACGTCATCATCGCCGGCGAACTCGAACACCATGTCGTCGCCCGCGTTCGTCTTGCCGCCAGCAGGCTGCACGAATCGCGTGGACATTGAGAGGCCGAAGTGGTGGTTGACGGGGCGGCCGTCGTTGTAGCGCGAATCACCGGTGTTGTCTGCCTTGATGCCGGTTTGGACGAGCCGGCCGTTTTCCTCTTTGAGCACCTTGTCTGCCGCGTCGAACGGGAAGAACTGACCCTGGTGGGACGAATCGCCCACTTTGTCAATGCCCCAGGTGTCATAGATGTCGAAGGCATTCTTGTCAGCGTTGTAGGCTGCGTAGTTTTTGGAGCTGTCATAGACGTAGTAGCCGTTCTGAACCTTGAGGAGGCCCGTCACGCCAAAATGGGACGTCTTGCCGATCTGGGCAGAGGAATCGAACAGGTAGCAGAGGGACTCGCCGCCCCAGGTTTTGGAAAGCTGCGGATAGCCGTCTAAAAGCGTGTTGTTGACAATGCCGGGCTGCGGGTTCGTGTTGCCCGTCCAATGGTTGAGCGACTCATCACCCTGGCCGTCGTTAAACTGGAACCGGTGGTTTGCGTTGACGCCGCCGCTGCCGGAAACCGACAGATGGTCATCGGGATTCACCCAGTAATCAAACAGGTTGATTGTTGTCCCCGAAGGCGAAATCGTCGTAACCGTGTGGTCCGAAAACGCCGCTTCCGCACGGGTCGGCAGGAAGAAACTCGCCGTCAGCGCGACGGCGAGGGCCAAAACAATCACATATGGCGAGACCGGGCGCAGCCCGCGACGACGGCCATAAGACATGACGGACCACCGCTCGCGCGGCCGGTGTTCACCAGGAAGTTCCCTGCTTAGACACCCCCCCCCGGTAGCATTATTCACGAGTCGAGACGTCGTCTCTCTGAGCTCCTGCATAATTTCCTCCCCAGTCACACGGCGACCTGCCCGGGTGCTCCCCGGGGGCCGAGGCAGTCTGGCACATGCCCGCAGTCGTTCAAGGAATACCAACCCCAGCATATGTCTCTTAAGATATCTTAGTCTTATTCTATGACAGTTTTTGTCTCATTACCGATGCAATCGGCTCAGTCCCTTTGTCGCATGCTAGAGCTTGTGGAGCAGGGCGATGAGGAAGCGAACACCCTGGAGGTAGGCGCGGCGGGTAATGCGCTCGTTGGTGCCGTGGACGCCGCGATCACACTCGTCGTCATCAACCACAAAAGCCGAGAAGCGAATGCACTCAGGGCAAATGTGCTGGTAGTTGGCAGCGTCGGTCGCACCGATCACGGTCGAGGGCACAATTGTCACTGGCTCGAATGATCCGTTTTCCTCCATCCCCTTTGGATCACGGAAATAGCGGACGGCGATGGAGCGAACCGCCTCGAGACCGGGACCACCGATGCGCGGGGACGGCGAGGGTTCGGAGCTGCCGGGGCCCAGCTCCACTTCGACACGACCGGCAAGGTCCGCCCCGGCAACCGCCTCACGGCAGCGCGCCACAACGTCGGCCACGCTCGTGCCCTCGAGCATGCGGAAGTTGATATTGGCCCACATATCCTGCGGCATTACGTTGGCGCCGGTGCTGCCGCCCTCGATCTGCGTGGGCGCGCAGGTGGTCGTCACCAGCGGATAGAGCTTTTTGCTGGCGAGGCAATCGCGGACAATGGCATCCCCGTTGGCGGCAATTTCATCGGCCGTGTAGAGCCCCAACTCGACGAGTTGGGCGGCAAGCAAGTCGGTCACGCGCGTCGGCCATTCGATATCGCAGATTGCGGTGATGGCACGGCTCAGCACCTCGAGCGATGTGCCGCCGTAGGGGTTGGACGAATGCCCGCCCTCACTCTTCGTCTTGAGCACAATATCGGCGTAGCCCTTCTCGGCAAGGTCGGCGTGCATGAGCCAGTCCTCGCCCGCGCTGTACTCGGCAGCCGAAACGATGCGGTAGTCACCCTCATCGATCAGGTACTCAAGCTCAATGCCGCGCTCCTCGAGCACGCGGCCGATGGCACCCGCACCGAACTGCGTGGTTTCCTCGTCCTGGCCAAAAGCCAGCAGCAGGGTGCGCTCGTGCTCCCAGCCGTGGGCCAGCGCATACTCAACCGCCTCGAGAATGCCTGCGACTTGGTCTTTCATGTCGATGGCGCCGCGGCCCCAAATGTAGGTGTCGTCCACATGTCCGCTAAAGGGGACATGCGTCCAGTCAGCCTCGGTGCCGGGTACCACGGGAACCACGTCCATGTGGCCCATGAGCATGACGGGTTTGAGGGCAGGGTCGGAACCGCTAAGCGTCACCAATAGCGAATGGTCGATAAGCTCGACCTTACCCGCCGTAAATACGTGCGGCCAAGCCTGCTGCATATACGCGCGCAGGTCGTCGAACGGCTGCCAGTTCACCGCCTCGGCATCCATACTCGAGATGGTCAGAAACGACAGCACGCGGCCCAGGCGCTCGCACGCACTAGCCTCGTCCAGATCGGCAAAATCATCCTCATGCGCAAAAAAGCGCCAAACCTCGGCCATGACATCCTTTCGATTGTGACGACAAGGGCCGCCCCACGGGAGCGGCCCTGCCACATAAGCGTTTGCGGTCGGTTATTTGTCCTCGAGATAACGCGAGAGGAACTCGCGCGTGCGCTGATGTTTGGGGTTGCCGAAGAGCTCGGCCGGCGCGGCATCCTCGAGCACCACGCCCTTGTCCATAAAGACCACGCGGTCGGACACCGTGCGGGCAAAGGCCATCTCGTGCGTGACGACGACCATGGTCATGCCGTCGGCCGCGAGCTTGCGCATGACCTCGAGCACCTCGCCCACGATCTCGGGGTCGAGTGCGGAGGTCGGCTCGTCGAACAGCATGATCTGCGGATTCATGCATAGGGCACGAGCGATGGCCACGCGCTGCTTTTGGCCGCCGGACAGGCGACCCACGGCGGCGTGCGCGAACTTCTCGAGCCCCACGCTCGTCAGATGCTCCATCGCGACCTTCTCGGCCTCGGTCTTGCTCATCTTTTTGAGCGTGACGGGCGCGAGCGTGCAGTTGTCGAGCACATCCATGTTGTTGAACAGGTTAAAGCCCTGGAACACCATGCCGATGTCCTCACGCAGCTTGTTAATGTTGCAGCGCTCGGCCGTAAGGTCCTGGCCGTGGAACCAGATATGGCCCGCGTCCGGAGTCTCGAGCAGGTTGAGGCAGCGCAGAAAGGTCGATTTGCCCGAGCCTGAGGCGCCGATAATGGTGACGACCTCGCCGGGGTTAACGGACAGGTCGATGCCCTTGAGCACCTCGAGCGAGCCGAAGCTCTTGCGCAGGCCCTCGACGCGGATGAGCGGCTCATTGGTCTGTGCGGCGGCCGCGGTGCCGGTAGTGGCGGTATCTGCCATGATGATTCTCCTCGTCTTGAGCCTAGTTGGAGCTGGGCAGCGTGACCGGAGCCTCGGCGCCGAGCTTTTTGCCAAAGGCCTCGAGCAGGCGGCTCGCCACGAGCGTCAGGATCAGGTAGACCACGAGCGCCACGCAGTAGACCTCCATCTGGCGGTAGTACACGCCGGCGACGGTGGTGGTGGCGTACATGAGGTCAAACACGCCGATGACCGAGAGCACCGACGAATCCTTGATGTTGATGATGAGCTCGTTGGTGAGCGCCGGAATCGCGTTTTTAATGCCCTGGGGGAACACGACTTTGCGCATAGCTTGCCACTGCGACAGGCCCAGCGAGCGTGCTGCCTCGGCCTGGCCGGGATCGATGGACTCGATGCCGCCGCGCAGGACCTCCATCATGTAGGCGGTGGAGTTGAGCGAGATGGTGACGAGGCCGGCGGTGAAGGTGCTCCAGATCTGGTTGGCCTGGGCGGTCTCGAAGCCCATGCCGCGCAAAACGGTGAAGCCCGCGTAATAGATGAGCAGGCCCTGGACCATCATGGGCGTGCCGCGCACGATGGTGGAGTAGACGGTCGCAAAGCCGCGGCCGATACTCTTAAAGAAGCGCACCAGGTCGTTGTCCACGCGATCGAAGGTCTGAATGCGCAAAAACACGAAGAGCAGCGCCAGGAAGAATGCGATGACGGTGCCGAAGGTGGCAAGCGCGATGGTGATCTCGATACCGCGAATAAAGAAGTCCCCGCTCTTGTAGGTCATGTAGACCAGGCTCGACAAAAAGTCGCTGGGGTTGGAGTCCGAGACGATGCTCACCTGTACCAGGTCGATAAACGACATGACGCAGCGGTCCACGAAAAAGATCGCCGCGATGGCAACCACGACATAGCTGCCCAAGCGTGCGCCACGACGGAAGCGCTCGGATGCGAACGGCGACGTTTCGCGATAGTCATTCCAGTGCATGAGTTTGGTGACGAGCGCCGCCGCCGACACGACGAGCCAGGCCCAAAGGATTGCCCAAAGGCAATCCTGGAAGATACCGGTGGGCGCCAAGAAGCTCAGCGGCGTGGGGTTGCGCTGGCTAAACGCCAGGCCAAGCGCCGCGATGACACTCGTGCCCAGGTACACATAACGGTGGTCGGCCTTAATAAAGGAGGCCAGGCGATTGACGGTTTTCATGCTGCCTCCCTATGCCGGCTGACGGTCGAGGCACGCGTCCCACATTTGGTCGCGCTCCTCTTGGCTAATGCCCTTGAGTGTCTTGTCGATGAGCTTAAGCAGTTTGTCCGAGCCCTTGCGGCAGCCGACGTTTGCCGCGACCTCCTGCTTAAAGCCCTCGCCTTCGGCAAAATGAATGGGAACGATGCCCGGGTTTTGAGCCATATAGCCCTTCTCGTTCTCGGTGTTGTAGGTCACGGCGTCGCAGGTGCCCTGCAGCAGGTTCGAGAACACCGTGGGGACGGAGTCGACCGGGTTTTTGTGCACAACGCCCGGGATCTCGTCGATGACGGTATCGAGCATGGTGTCCTTTTGGCCGAGCACCGTGGCACCGCTAAAGTCGCTGAGCTTGGTGGCGTTTTGGTAGGGGGAACCCTCTTTTACGAACAGGCCAAAGTAACCGATAAAGTACGGATCGGAGAAGCCAACAGACTCCTCGCGCTCGGGCGTGGCGCTCATGCCGGCGATGATGAGGTCGATCTGGCCGTTGTTGAGCGAATCGATAAGACCCGAGAAGCTCTGCTTGACGGCAACGGGCTCGCCACCGAGGGCTTTGCAGACGATCTTGGCGACCTGCACGTCGTAGCCATCGGCATAGGCACCCTGCACGTTGTCGATGGGGATGGTGTATTCACTGGCTTCGGAAACCTGCCAGTTGTACGGGGCGTAGGCCGCCTCCATGCCGATGCGGATCTTATCCTTGCCGATCACGGAATCGGACAGGTCGTCGCGACCGCCGCCCGTCGTGGGCTGAACCACCTTGAGCGTGGACGGGCGCTGACAGCCGGCGAGCGCGCCGGCGACGACGGAAGCGCTCGCAGCGAGAGCGCTACCCAAAAAGATGCGACGGCTGCATACCGGCTGGGTCTGCGCATCGCACTGTTGGGGAGAATGCATAATCTGCCTTCCCTGTTGAATCGTATGCTGACGACTTAACAGGATACCGCTCAGCGCTACCTCCAGCAAATGCATATATAAATGCATATATGCAAGTTTACGAACTGAAAACGATTGGTAGTCGCTGGGGACGTTCTTAAACGACTAGTCAAACAAGAACGTCCCCAACGACTAGGCATGAAAAAGGCAAGGCATAGACCTTCTGGTCATACCTTGCCTTTTGAATGACAAATTGTCGCTCTGGGTGGCGCGCAGCGTCGACCGGCCCGCCGTTCGTCAGAACGGCGGAACCTCTAGAGCAAAGTGACGCTAAAGCTGCGGACGTCCGCCTCGCCCGGCGCCAGCGTAATGGTGTTGGCCTTGTGCTCAAAAACGTCGTCCTCGGTGTCCATGGTGGTGTGACCGGTCCAAGGCTCGAGTGCCACAAACGGAGCGTCGTTGGCGGCAGACCACACGCCAATGTACTTAAAGCCCTCAAAGTCGATCTTGACGCCGTGGCCCGACTTGCGGCCGCGCAGCGTGAGCGTGGAGCCCGGAGTATCGGTGAACATGATGGCATCGTTATCGAAGCTACGGTGCGTGATGGGCAGCACGTCAGAGTTATCGGGCGCCTTGTAGCTGCCCTCAAACGTCATAAGACCGTCGGGCGTGATGATGGGAGCCTCGTTCGTCCAAGCCTCAGTAAACGCCAGCTCGTAATCCTCGAACGCCTCGTCCTCGGCACCGGAGGCGGGCACGTTAAATGCGGGGTGGCCGCCCACCGAGAACGGCAGGTCCACGTCGCCGGTGTTGGTAACGGCAAAGGTCTGCGTGAGGGTGGCGTCTCCGGTCAAGGCATAGGTCATGTTGAGCTTAAAGTGGAACGGGAACGCCTTGAGCGACTCGGGCGTATCGGTGATCTCGTACGTTACCGAGGAGCCGTCCTCCGAAACCTCGACCAGCTTGTGCTCGACAATGCGCGCGAGTCCGTGGCGCGGCATCTCGCAGGTGCCGGCCGCAGACGTTGCCGTGTTATTGCGCAGCGAGCCCACAATGGGGAACAGGATGGGCGCGTGCTTGCCCCAAAAGGCGGGGTCGCCCTGCCACAGATACTCGTTGCCGTTGAGGGCAAGGCTCGTGAGCTGGGCGCCCATGGAATCGATGGCCGCGGTGAGGCCGCCGCGCTTGATGGTAGTGACGGTAGACATGCTACTTCCTCCAAAAGTAAACAATAGTGTCGAGGGCTATTGTCCCACTCTTGGCGGCGGGACGGGACGGCAGGCGATTATTGAGTAGCCATAGCGGAATGAGCGGCGAGCGCCTACTGGGTATCTACGTAAAGGTCGAACCCGCCCTGCGGTGTGGTGTCGACCGTGTCGGGCGCCTGTGAGTTAAAGTTCACGGGAACCATGCGCTTTGAGGCGCGGAAGCGCGTGCCGTCGGTGGCGACGGGCGGTTCATCGACCGTGAGCTCGTAGTCGCCAGGCTTGAGCTCGATGCCGTCACCAGCGGAATTGACGTATTGATACTCGTCAATCGTCTGCCCTTTGAGCGTGCGCCCCACGATGTGGATGAGCATTTGGCTGTCGCCGCGCGCGGTGTCCCACGTCGCGCCGTCCTTGACCTCGACCGACACATGCACCGAGCGCGTACGACCGAGCGATTGCTCGACAGACATCTCGACCTTGGCGGCGTCTTTTCGCTGTTGTTCGACATGACTCCAGACGTTTCCAATTACCGAGCATGCGATAACGCCGGCCATGAAGGCGATAAGGATGGGGCCAAGCGGAGAGCGACGTCCTGCATCTTCCTCGCGAGACAGATTGGGGCGACGTGTGGGTGCGGGCGCCTGAGCGCCCCGCGAGGGCACGTCGAGAATGCTGAAGGATGCCGTGCTGTCGGGATCGATGGTGTGACGCGGCTGTGGGGTCTTTGCCGGCGAGATGGACATGTCGGCTGGCTCGCCGAGCGTGGCCGTAGCGTCGGCCTTGGCCTCGTCTGCCTCGGCCTGGGCCCAAGCTTGTTCGAAGGTCAGAGGCTCGACGGGGTCGAGGGCGGCGTCCGAGTCGGCGGCGACGTCGTTGCCGGTCTCGTCCTCGTCGCTCGACACGTCACGCGGCGTGGGCTCGTCCCACTCCTCGTCCGGAGCCTCACCCTCGCTATACCACCATTCAAAGTTATCGATATCCATACGGGGCGCCCCTTAGGCCTCGCAAATAAACACTCGCTAGTCTTATACCCCCAGACGGCACCGAAGCTCACCCGCGCCGGACACGAAAACCGTCACAACATTCGACGTTTTTCCTCGTTTTCGAGATTTTCATCGAATGTTGTGATGGTTTGGATGCGACAAAGGGACTGTCCCTTTGTCACATCTGGAGGGTAACGGGGATTTGGATGCAGCAAAAGTCCTCTTGGTGGGACTCGTCGTAGCTCGTGGTATCGAGGTAGCAAAAGTCGAAAGCGTTGCCAACGGGCTGGAGCGCGTGCTCGTCCATGCAGGCAACGATGGCGCGGATGCCCTCGGGCTCGTACGGCATACCCCAGCGGCTCATGCACAGGTATGTGCCCTCGGGCAGCACTTCGATGCCGATCTCTGCCAGCTCGGCGGGATCGCTCGGCAGCAGTTCCTCGACACCGCGCGGCAGCACGGCAAAGGAGCCCGCGCCGGCGATAGGGTCGTCGGAATGCAGCGCCTCACGACGCAGCATGGCACCCCAGCCGCGCATAGGGCGCGTGCCCGTCAACGCACGCATGCGCAGGATGGCCCGCATGAGCGTGGGGTGAAGCATCGAGCGGCCGCGCTCGATATCGCCTGGAAACTCCTCAAAGACCACGAAGCGGCGCTCGAACTGCTTGAGCTCCGGCTTGCCCTCGCGCTCGCGCCAGTAAACTGCCTCGTCGTAAAAGCTCAGACGCTCCTGCACGCTCGCACGCTCGGCTTTGAGCCCGGCAATCTGCTCGTCGAGCGCCTGCACCCGCGAGCGCAGGTGGTCGGTCATCTCGCTAATGTCGAACGTCGAGGCTAGGCGGTCGATCTCATCGAGTTCGAGCCCTAGGTCGCGCAGCATGCAGATCAGACGCATGAGCGGGATCTGCGTGGGCGAATAGAAACGGTAGCCTTTTTCGTTAACCACGGCGGGCTTAAACAGGCCGATCTTGTCGTAGTAGATGAGCGTTTGGCGCGAAACGTTAAACAAACTCGCCATCTCGCTAATCGCATACATGCCCGTCTGCATAGGTCCTCCCGACACATCCTTTTTGCGCACAAAGCCCGCCGCCCACAGGGGCAGCGGGCTCAAACACTACTCGTATCCTACCCTAAAGATGCCTATGACCAGCGCTTATAGTTTTCGCACGACACGCCAACAGCTTCGAGCGCCTTGGCGGCGATGTGATGCACTGCATCGTCGAGCGTGGCGGGGCCGTTGTAAAACGTGAGCATGGGCGGCATGAGCATGACGCCCGGCACGCGCGCCAGGCGCGCCATGTTGTCGACATGGATCGCACTGAAGGGCGTCTCGCGCACCATGAGCACCAGGCGGCGCTGCTCTTTCATCTGCACGTCGGCCGCACGCAGCAACAGGTTTTCGCTGTAGCCGCTCGCAATGCCGGCGAGCGTCTTCATGGAGCAGGGCGCCACAATCATGCCGGCGACCGGATAGGTGCCACTTGCGATGGCAGCGCCGATGTTCTTGTTGTCGTAGACCACATCGGCATGCGCGGCAAACTCGTCGAGCGTCATGCCGAGCTCCTGCTCGATGGTGATCTCTCCCCCGCGCGTGACGACAAGCGCCGACTCGGCACCGGCCTGGCGCAGGCACTTGAGACACTCGAGGCCCAGCGCAGCGCCGCTGGCACCAGAAACGCCAACGACAATGCGACGGGAACGGACAGAAGACTCAGGCATGACAACTCCTTAGCTATTTGATAGGGCTACTTACTAGAAGGCGAGCTCGGCGGCCCACTTCTCTTCATCGATCTCCATGAACTGCGAGCGGATGAAGTTCTTCTTGAGGTTGAACGGAACCGTGCAGTCGAAGATGGCCTTGCAGGCGATGCCGTGCTCGCGAATCGAAGGATCGAACGCGGGGTCGTTGGACGGATCGAGCACGTGGCAGTGGCAACCGGGGATGGTGATGAGGTCCACGTCGGCCTGGAAGCGCGTGGTCATGGCCCACATCACGTCGCTCATATCGAAGATGTCGACATCCTCGTCGACAAGGATGACGTGCTTGAGCTCGGAGAACGCCGAGAAGGCGAGCATGGCGGCGTTGCGCTGACGGCCCTCGTCATTTTTGCTCGACTTCTTGAACTGCATGATGGCAACGAACTTGCCGCCACCGCAGGGAGCGGCGTGAACGTTGAGCAGGCGGCCCGGGATAGCGGTCTCGACCATCTTGTAGATGGAGGCCTCGGTGGGGATACCGGCCATGGACACGTGCTCGTGCGAAGGGCCGATGCAGCTCTCCATAATGGGGTTGACGCGCGTGGTGACGGCGGTGATCTTGATCACCGGGCAGACCTTGGCGCCACCGGTGTAGCCGGGGAACTCGGGCATGGCGTAGCCGTGGCCGTTGACATCCTCGTTGATGGTCTCGTCGTGCATGAGGTAGCCCTCGAGCACGTACTCGGCATTGGCAATGCACTTCTGCGGAACGGTGACGCAGTCGGCAAGCTCGACGGCGCGGCCGCGCAGGGCGCCGGCGATCTGCAGCTCGTTGAAGCCGAGCGGCGTGGTGGGAGCCTCGAAGCCGCAGCACATGTACACGGCGGGGTCCAGGCCGATGGAGATGGAGATGGGCATATCCTCGCCGCGCTGGCAGTACTCGTCAAAGAACGCACCCAGGTGACGGCTGCCCGGGGTGATCCACATGGCGAGCTTGTCCTTGTCGACGCAGGAGAAGCGGTGGATGGTTACGTCGGACTGGGTGCCATCGGGGCTCGCGCCATAGGCGAGGCCCATGGTGATGTAGGGGCCGCCGTCAACGGGCGTGTTGGTGGGAGCGGGAACGATCTTGCGCAGGTCAAAGCCCTCGTCGGTCGCCTTGTACACGACCTCCTGGCAGTCGACGTGCTTGCCCTCGGCGATCTGCTCGGGGGCGATCAGGTTCTCGAAGCGCTTGCCGATCTCGAGGCCCAGGTGCTCCTCGTCCAGGTCGAGCAGGGCGGCAACGCGCTTGCGGCTGGCAAGCATACCGATGCAGACCTTGGCGTCGTCAAAGCCCTTGACGTTGTTGAAGACCATCGCCGGACCCTCTTTGGTCGGGCGCATGACGGTGCCGCCAGCACCGACGTGACGGTAGACGCCCGAGACCTCGGCATCGGGATCGACCTGGGTGTCGGTCTCGAGCAGCTGGCCCGGCATCTCACGCAAAAAGTCGAGCGCGGAACGCAGGTCGTGGATCTGGGAAGCATCGGTAGTGGACATGGCGTACTCCTTTCGGGAGAGTGTCCGGCGACGGGGTGCCGCCGGACGGGGTAACGTAATGGGGCCGCGGCGCTCACAAATGGAGCGCTCGACCACTCGAAGTTCAAGTGCTTGGCTGCTTACAGCCGGAACGCCCGACCGCTTACATCAGGCCAAAGAGGTGGAACCAGGCGGCCTCGACCAGCACGACGACAAAGACGACCGCGGTGAGGGGGATGCCCATGCGCATGGCCTCTTTGGAGGTGTAGCCGCCGGCGTCCTTGCCTTCGCCGATAAGGATCGGCAGGTTATGGAACGGCAGGATGTAGTGGATGTTGATGGACGTGAAGACGATGAGCGCCACGGCGAGCGGGCTCACGCTGGAGCCGGCGGCAAAGCTGATGAACGCCGGCACGCACACGCCGAGCACGGCCATGACCGAGCCCATGAACATGTGGATGATCATGGAAAGCGCGGCGACGAGCAGGGCGAACAGGAAGATGTTCTCGGGCACGGAGCTGGGGAGCACGACGTCGGCGATCCAGGCGTTCATGCCGGTGGCACCGCCCACGGAGCCCACGGCCATGGCGGCCGTCAGGAACATGAGGGACTTGATATCGACAGCGTTCCAGCTGGCGGGGGTGAGGACTTCGCCAATGATGGGCATGGCGAGAGCGACACCAATGGCCAGGGTGACCCAGCCGATGTAATCGCCCGAAACGGTGAGCCACAGCGCGATGGCGATGACAAGCCACACGATGGTGCGGATCTCTTTGACGGAGAGCTTGCCGAGCGCGGCCTGCTTGGCCACGATCTGCTCGCGATCGTAGACGAGCTCCTTGCTGGGCTTAAAGAGGAAGAGGCCCAAGAACAGGGTGCACAGCAGCGCGACCAGCATAGGCACGCTCATGTACAGGAACCAGTCGACGAAGGACGGGCTCATGCCGCCGGCCTCGGCACTGTACTGTGCAACGAGGGGGTTGAGCGTGGAGTCGCCCGTCAGGAAGAACATGGAGCCCGGGGCGGCAGCGGCAAACACGAGGAAGCCGAGCTTGCCCTTGTCGTCGTCACCGTAGCCGGCGGACTCGGCGATGACCGAGACGACGGCGAGGATGAGGAAGGCGCGGGGGAACGGATGCGGGATCAGCAGCGACAGCACAAAGGTGAGCGCGAAAATCGAGATGATGAGCGACTTGGCGTCGCGCACGAACTTGAGCATGAACGCGTAGGCGATACGCTCGCCCAGGCCCGACTCCTTGACCGCGCTGGCGATGAGGTAGGCGCCGATGACGAGCCACATGGTGGCCTTGGTCCACGAGCTAAACGTAGAGGCGACCGTCGCCGAAATGCTCGCGGCGCCCGTGTCGTCCACGCACACCTTGAACAGGACGAGCAGCGCGCAGTAGAGCAGGCCCACAAAGCCCGGCTGTGCCACGCCACATGCCCAGAACACCACCGTGGCGAGCGTCAGTGCCAGACAGGTCTGACCGCCGACCGTGAGCTCGACCGTCGAGCTCAGCTCCGCCAAAGGAAGAAACTTCACCAGCAAAAAGACAACGATACCCAGCACAAAGCCAATTTCGCGCTTGGTGATCTTAAACGCCTTCTTTTCCGCTTCCATCTCCCCACCTTTCTTGTTGGGGGCGCTCCGGATTCGCAGCCACGTTGCCGCTTAAAAAGGGGCGCCCGTTATCGGACACCCCTTACGTTGCGCTGTGTTGCGGCAATACAGTCAAGCGGATTTTTTTGGATGAGAAGCGATTCCCTAGACAAAAACCGTCACAACATTCGACGCTTTTCCTCGTTTTCGAGATTTTCGCCGAATGTTGTGACGGTTTGGATGTGACAAAGGGACTGTCCCTTTGTCACATAGCGAGGGCCGTACGGATGGATGGGTCGCTGAGAGCCTCGCGGAGCCAGGGGGCCAGCTGCTCGGGGTGACCCTGCAGGTAGCCGTCGAGCTCGGACGGGGCCACGCGGCGCAACTCCGAGATCTCCTCTTGGTTGATATGCAGCTCGCCCGGCTCAACATGGGCAAGGTAGACCTCGCACCATTCGCACTCGCAGCGGCCGTCGCCGTGGTCCTCACGGTACACCACGTGTCCGAGGTGCTCGAGCTGATCGGGCTCGCGTGTAATGCCGAGCTCTTCGTTGATGCGGCGCACCGTGGCGGCCGCGACGTCTTCCCCGGGGAGCGGATGGCCGGCACAGCTATCGGCCAGCACTCCGCCCCACAGTCGCTTGAGCGGACTGCGGCGACAGAGCAGCAGGCGCGCGTCTTCGCCCCGGCCCTCGACCAAAAGCGTCAGAAATGCCTGATGCAGGATGCCCTCGCCGGCATGGGCATCGATGCGGTCGACGGGGCCAAGCGCCTCGCCGGTCGCGGCATCGACCGCCACGACCTCGGCGCCCGCGCCGCCCTCATCCCAACCGGCGCGCAGGATGCGCGCGGCGGCTTCCTCAAGCGCGGCGATGAGCTCCTTGGTGGTATCGAGCACGCGCTGCAGGTCGTCCCCGCTCGCCTGTTCAACATGAAAGCCCGTGCTTGCAACTACCGGCACGTCAAAGCGCGTGGCCAGCGCCGCCGCGATATCGTGCGCCGGGATCTCGTCTCGATGGCACGGAACGGCCAGGATGCTCACCGTCGCCGTACGGCCGGGCTCGGGGCGCGGAATGGCCTGCGCCGTGGCGCCCAGGTGCGCAAACTCCGGCGAGCAGGCGTACACCGCCATGCCTCGCGGCGTCACCGTCAGCTGGGCCTCGAGCGCAAACTTGCCCTCGCCCACTGCAACCTTTGTCGTGTGCATACCCATGGGATCTCCTGTCGCCCGCGATGTACCTGAGACCATCTTCGCCTGTATTGCGACTATACAGGCAAGCTCTCCATGTGACAAAGAGACTGTCCCTTTGTCACATTCTGTTAGAGTTGCAGGGATTGAATCCCGCTTATTCATGCGACATTGGAGTGACAACCTTGACCGCCGCAACCACGCCTAAAAGTAAGCCAACCGCCGCCGCGCTCTCCCCCGCGCGCACCAAGCTCTGCCTGGCGCTGCTCGTGCTGTTGGGATTCTCGCTCGGCTGCTCCGAGTTCGTGGTCATCGGCATCGAAAGCGACTTGGCAACGGAACTCGGCATATCACTTGCCACTGCGGGCCAGCTCATCAGCGTGTTTGCGCTCGTCTACGCTATCGCGACGCCGGTGCTCGCGCTCAGCACGGGGCGATTCCGCCGCTACCAGCTGCTCGTGTGCTATAGCGTCGTCTTTGTGCTCGGCAACCTGGTCATGGCGTTGGCTCCCAACTTCCAGGTGCTGTTTATCTCACGCATTGTCCTGGGCTCTGTCTCGGGTGCGCTGCTCGCCGTGGGCGTGACGTACATCCCTGAGCTGCTATCCCCGCAGCAAACCTCACTTGCCATCTCGGTCGTGTACGGCGCGTTTTCCGTGGCGATGGTCTTTGTGACCTCGATTGGCAAGTTTGTGGCCGACACACTCGATTGGCACGTGGCCATGTACGGCACGCTGACCTTTGCCGTTTTGATCTGTAGCGCGCTCGTGGCGTTTATGCCTCGCGCCGGGCAGACCGATGAGCCCGCCACCTTCCGCGAGCAGGCGGGGCTACTACGCGAGCCGAGTATCATCACCGGCATGCTCATCTTCTTGTTTGGCGTGGGCTCGGTCTACGTATTCTACGGCTACGTGACGCCTTATCTGGAGCAGGTGCTGGGCATGGATACCGTTCAGGCGAGCACCACACTTATGGCCTATGGCGTGTTCTGCCTGATCTCGAACATCCTGGGCGGATGGATCGATGCGCGTTTTGGCATGAAGGCGCTGCTGGTTACGTTTGTGCTGCAGGCGGCGGCACTGCTCGGGCTGTTTGCCGTGGGCGCCGCCATGCCGCTCGCGCTGGTCTTTGTCTTTAGCCTGGCGATGCTCATGTACCTGTTCTCGGTGTCGTGCATCACGCACTTTATGGACGTGGCTCGCAGCCGCCATCCCAAATCGATGGTGCTCGCGAGCTCGGTAGAACCCATGGCGTTTAATGTCGGCATTTCGTTTGGCACCGCGGTGGGCGGCGCCGTGGTAAGCGGAGCTGGCATTGCCTACGTTGGCGCGGTCGGTGCCGTGTTCTCGCTTGTGGCCTGGGCGCTCACGCTGGTGACGATTAAGTTGGCTCGCTGGGAGCGCCGTCGTCAATCAGCACAGCCCCGGATGCAGGCATAGGGGCGAACATAGCCCAAGGTGGCGAGCAACCGGTGAAAACCGTCCCATACGAGTAGTGTTTATCCGCCTGCAAGCTCCAGCAGTGCAATTTCGTGTACTTCAGATACACACTTTTCCACTATTTCGTGTATTCCAAGTACATGAAATCGTACTAAACTATGTATCTGAAGTACACGAAATTGGAAAGGCGGCCCCATGCGCAGATCAATCGAATCCGCTATCGAATCATGGGCGACAAAGGACGCGTCGCGCCCCCTCCTCATCCGTGGTGCGCGACGCATAGGCAAAACGTACGTTGCCGAGGAAATCGGCAGACGAATCGCCGGCGATGCGTTTGTCAAACTCGACTTTCAGACCGATCTTGAGCTGATCGCTCCGCTGTTCGACTGTCCCACCGACGACGTTGACGCCATCGTGGCGCGAATCTCAGACTATAAACGCACCCCCATTCGCAAAGAAACCGCCTTCATCCTGTTTGACGAGGTGCAGCTCTGCGAACGGGCGCTCAACTCGCTTCGCTTTTTTTCGGGTTCGGGCTGGCGCATATGCGCGACCGGCAGTCAGCTCGGCGTCGCCACGCGCAAGCGCAAGTTGCCTTTTCCCAGCGGCGTTCGTCAAGAGACCATGCATCCTATGTCGTTCGAGGAGTTTCTCTGGGCGCTCGACGAGGAGCAGATGGCCAATGCCATTCGTACCCACGCCGACACGCTCGAGACCTACGCCGCGCACCAAGCCGCGCTCAGCCTGTTTCATCGATACCAGATCGTGGGCGGCATGCCCGCCGCCGTCAACGCATATCGCAAGACGTTATCCATCGAGGATGCGCGCGTCGAGCAGCGCGAAATCGACGAGACCTATACCGCCGATATGACCGACCCCGAAAACGGGATCAGCGGCGTGGCGGCGCGCAAGGTCTGGCGCTCCATTCCGTCCCAGCTGCTGAGATCGTCCACAAAAAAATTCAAGTACTCCGAGGTCGAACGCGGAGGCCGTCGCGCCAAGCTTATCGAGCCGCTCGACTGGCTCGAAGGCGCCGGCATCATATCGGTCAACAACCTGACCGAAGGCATCGAGCCTCCCCTCGTTCCCTTCGACGACGAAGATGGAAGTTTCTTTAAGGTCTATCTTCTCGATACCGGCCTCATGTTCTACAAACTCGGCATCAACCCGCGGCTCTGGCTCGACCTCAAAGAGGATTCCGCCATAGCGCTATCTTCCGACTTCCGAGGCGCCCTGGCGGAAAACTCGGTCATGCAAGCATTTTCGGGCAATAGCTTGCAGACGTATTACTGGGTGCCGCCGTCGTCTTGGAAGACGACCGGCGAGCTCGATTTTTTACTTCAGACCGACCGTATGGAAATTGTGCCCGTCGAAGTAAAGTCCGCACGTAACGTGCGCGCGAGAACCCTCGGGTCGTTTATGGACAAAGCCCGATCGCCATATGCCTACATTTTGTCCGAGAACAATTTTTCCCGCAGCGAAACCGATGACGGGCGCGAGCTGCGCCACCTCCCCTTGTACGCAGCGGGCTTTATTGGAGCAAACTGCCTCAAGAGCAGTCTGTAAGCCCTGCACGACCGCCTAGAAAGGAAGCCGCTCATGCAACGCATTCTTTTTATCTGCTATGGAAATATCTGTCGCTCGACGATGGCTGAGTCGGTGTTTACCGAGCTCGTGCGCCGCGCTAGGCGCGAGGCGGAGTTTGTCATTGATTCCGCTGCAACGTCGACCGAGGAAATCGGCAACTCGCCGCATCGTGGCACCGTTGCCAAGCTGCGTGAAGTCGGGATTCCCGTCGTCGCACATCGTGCACGTCAGGTGCGTCGCGCGGAGTATGACGACTGGGACCACATTGTCTATATGGACGACGAGAACGCCCGCGGCCTGTACCGAATTTTTGGGAAGGACCCCGATGGCAAGATCTCGCGCCTGCTCGATTGGACCGATCGACCCGGCGACGTGGCCGACCCCTGGTACACCGGCAATTTCGACGCCACCTACCGCGATGTACTCGCCGGTTGCACCGCTATACTCGAGCAGCTGTAGGCAAGCGAGGCCGCGGGCCACGCCTTCGGCGCGAAACGAGCGTGGATAATCTCCCACATGAAAAATGAGCGTGGATTTTCTCCCGCTTTGAGCGTTCAAGTGCGCCCTAAACGGGAGAAAATCCACACTCATGAATGTGACAAAGGGACTGTCCCTTTGTCACATCCGGGACTGACCCTAGACCGGCTTGACCTCCAGCTTAATCCCCTTGGCACAGGAGTCGCCCAAAACATCCGAAAGGGCCCAGGTCGCATATAGCGGCAAATAGAGAACCGCTCCGTTGCGCTCAACGTTGCCTCTCGAGAAAACAATCCCGAGCCTTACGCCATATTCAGCCGTATCAAGCACATGACCGAGCGCAGCGTGCGCGTGGTAATAGGAGCCCGATTTAACCTCGATCGGAACAGCCGTCCCATCCGGTCCATCGACCACAAAGTCCACTTCACCGCGCTTTTTTGTCTGATAGTAGTAAAGCTGGCGATTTTGGGCAGCCAGCTGCTGGGCCACCACGTTTTCGTAAATGCCGCCCAGATTGGGCTCCTTGCTATCAAGATACGCCGCTTGGGCGACTCCAACGGGGTAGCGCGCCATCAACATGCCCGTATCCGATTGATATAGCTTGAACTGCGATGGCCGTGCCGTCTTGAGCAGGGGCGATTTTGGCTCGGTTACGATATCGGCTTTGAGGGCAACGCCGGCATCGACAAGCCATACAAAATCTCGCTGATACTTCTCGTAGTGAGCCTTGGGGTCAATGGAATTGAGCACGAAGCGCTTGTTTTCGCCCTCGAGCATAATAGGGAGCTGATCGTAGATGCTCTGCACCTGAAGGGCTCGCCCGCTTGCATACTTGGAGATATCCCGTCGGTACTGTTCGTTGAGCTCTGACTGCAGCTGACGAACAGAGGCAAGGTCGCCCCGCGTGTCAAGGAAACGCTGCACGACCTCTGGCATTCCGCCGACAACGGTATAGGTCCTGAAGTTTGCCATCATCGCGTCATGAATGTAACCAGGAATGGGCTTCTCGTTGATGCACGCGTCGCGTATCGTTTGGCGAGCCCCTTCGCTCACCCCGATTGCCCAGCAAAACTCCTCAAAATCGAGCGGGAACATCCTAAGCTCGTGGACATACCCCACGGGATAGGACCTGACGCCCTTGAACTGGGTCCCGAGCATTGACCCCGAAAACGCCCAGCGGCACCTCCCGTCCTCAACAAGGAACTTTGCCATCGTCATGATGTCGGGGGCCTCTTGGACCTCATCGATAAACACGAGCGTTTTGCCTGGTGCAATCGACTTTCCCGAAAGAAGCGTCACTCTGCTGATGAAATCATCGGCATCCCGCGCCTCGAGAAGAGCATCTTTTGCCTGGCGATTTTCCATGAGGTTAAGCTCGATGTAAGTTGCGTGGCTGGCTTTGCCAAACGCGCGAATCGAATAGCTTTTGCCGATCTGGCGAGAACCCGTGATGAATAAGGCCTTTTGCTCGGTAGACTTCAGCCAACGCTCCAGCTCTGCCGCTATTTTCCTACGCAGCATAGGCTCTCCCCTCAATATCATCGAATGAAATGCAAAGTTTATATGCTTGATTATCGATGAAATGCAGATTTTTTAGAACCTAAAATCGGATGAAATGCAGAGATTTGAGATTACAAGCACAATAGAAGGAACGCCACCGGCGAATGTGACAAAGGGACTGTCCCTTTGTCACATTGCGCTCGACTACTCGTCGACGATCTCGGCAAGCCAGACGTTTAGCGTATCAACCTCGGGGCAGCAGAACTTTGCCGTGCCGGGCTCGTTGCCAGGCACAGTTCCGCCATAGCGCAGGATATCGATATAGGGAAAGCCCACATGGCAGGCCATGGCGCACATCTTGCCGCGGTCTCGGTCGAAGTCAAAAACGTCGCCCGGCTTGTGACCATGGTGGCAGCGGCACGCACCCAGCTGGTCCACGCAGCTCACGCGGATACGCGGACGCTTGCCACGCGGCGCGCCGAGCGGCTTGCCCCCGCCCGCAGGCTTGGCGCCGCCCTCGCCAGCATTACTCATGGTCAATCACGTCCAGGCAGGCCTCGATGGGAAGGCCAGCCGACTTGTCCTCTTGGTCGGCATTGTGCTCGATAAGCTCAGCCACCACGCGCATGGCATCGGACGTCGCGCGCTGCAGACTCCAACCTGCCATAACGCGGCCGACGAGCACCGCCGAGAACGTGTCGCCCGTGCCCGGGAAATAGACCGGGATCAGGTCGAAGGGAATCGTGAAGTACTCCCCCGCCACATGGTCGTAACCGATGACGACATTCGCACCGTCGACCACAGCGCTCGTAATGACCACCGACTTGGCGCCCAGGGCACGCACGGCATCCACAAGAGTGCGGCCCTCATCGGGCGTGATTTGCTCGGCAATGGGCGTATCGGTGAGCAGGCACGCCTCGGTGTAGTTTGGCACCGCATAGTCGGCGCACTCGAGCAGGCTGCGCATGAGACCGATCGTGGACTCGGGCACGCCGGCGTAGAGCTTGCCGTTGTCGCCCATGATGGGGTCGACGAACACCTTGGTACCCTTTTGCGCGCGACGGTGGCAGAAGTCCGAAATGATGCGCGTCTCTTCCTCGGTCACGATAAAGCCGGTAGAGATGGCGTCGAACTCAAAGCCGAGCTCCTCCCAGATGGCGAGGCTCTGGCGGACATACTCCGTGGTGTCGTGGATGTAAAACTTGGGGTAGTTAAGCGTATCGGAAACGAGCGCCGTTGGCAGGTTGTGGATGCGGTAGCCCATATGCGACAGCACCGGCAGCATGGCGGAAAGCGCGACCTTGCCGTAGCCGCACATATCGTTGATCAGCAGCAGCTGAGTATTCTTCATGAGGGCCTCCCTTGGTTCGGGCACGGCGCAGCAGCGCCACAGTGCGACTAAGTGTAGCGCAGGAGGCGTCGTGAGCAGTCACTAGGGTCGCGAAGAGCGCATTGTTGCGAAAAGGTTACGAAAACGAGGTAGTCGTTGGGGACGTTCTTAAATGACTAGTCAAACAAGAACGTCCCCAACGACTATCCCGGCAATTAGCGCAAGGAGTGTCCCCAAGTGCCGGCACAAAAGGAACGTCCCTAAGTGCCACTCGAACATAATAAGTTTGGTACCTTGACATTCATTTCTCATGCTCCTAGATTGGTTAGGCACAAAACAATTCCACTACCTAACTAAAGAAAGGAGCAACACTAATTCATGTGCGATGAACCTCTTAACCTTTGTTCGCACGAGCCCGACGGCGACCCGTCACAGCCGGCGGATGCACCCGAAGCGGTTAGCTCAGAAGACAAGCTTGCCAAGCGCATCCTCAATGGCCTGGGCTTTTGCGGCCATTACATGCATTTTCATGGCGGAGGCGTGTCCGGCAAGGCGCCCATCATCTGCCTGCTGGCCAAGCAACCCGGCGGCGAGATGTCGCAGCAGGAACTCGGCATGCACTTTGACCTCAAGCCGGGGTCGCTTTCCGAGATCCTGTCCAAGCTCGAGCTCAACGGCCTCATCGAGCGCAGCCGTAACCCCAAGGATCGACGGCAGCTCACCATTCGCCTGACCGAAACCGGCCGGGAAAACGCCCGCATCGACCAGGCAGCCCGCATTCGCTTTAGAGAACAGGCCTTTAGCGCGCTCACCCACGACGAGCGCGAGCAGCTCGCCGAAATGCTCGAGAAAATCCGTGTAACCTGGGAGGAACTGGATGATTAAAACCCTCATGGGCAGCATCCGCGACTATATGAAAGTCACTGTTACCACGCCATTGCTCGTGCTTGGCGAGGTGCTCTGCGAGATGCTGATTCCATTTATCACCGCCAACCTGATCGACGCCATCAAAGACGGCGCCACCGTAGCCGAAATGCTTCCCACCGCGGGCTTTTTGGTGCTCATCGCGCTGACGTCGCTTGCTTTTGGCGCCGCTGCCGGCGTCACCTGCAGCCATGCGAGTTGCGGCTTCGCTAAGAACCTGCGTCACGACCTGTTCTACAAGATCCAGACGTTCAGCTTTGCCAACATCGATGAGTTCTCGAGCTCCTCGCTCGTCACGCGCCTGACCACCGATATCAACAACGTGCAGCAGGCCTTTATGATGATCATCCGTATCGCCGTGCGCGCGCCGCTGGTATTGATCTTCGCCTTTACCATGGCATTTATCATGGGCGGCAGCGTCGCCATGGTCTACCTGGTCATCATTCCGCTGCTGGGCTTTGGGCTGTTCTTTATCATCTTTAAGGTGCGTCCCATCTTCTCGCGCGTGTTCCACAAGTACGACGCCCTTAACGAGTCCGTCGAGGAAAACGTCACCGGCATGCGCGTGGTCAAGAGCTACGTGCGCGAAGACTTTGAGAAGGAGAAGTTCGCGACCGCCGCACGCGACGTCCAAATGGACTTCACCCGCGCCGAGAAGCTGCTGGCCTTTAACAACCCCATGATGAACATCTGCGTCAACGGCGCGTTCGTCGTCATCATCTACCTGGGCTCCAAGCTCATCATCACGAGCCAGGGCACCCTGTTCGACGTGGGCCAGCTCTCCTCGATCTTTACCTATGGCTTCCAGATCCTTATGAGCCTGATGCAGCTGTCGATGATCTTTGTCATGGTGACCATGGCCGACGAATCGGCGCACCGCATCACCGAGGTGCTAGCCGCCGAGCCCACGATCGCCGATCCCGCCGAGCCCGTGCTCGAGGTTGCCGACGGTTCCATCGACTTTGACCACGTGAGCTTTAAGTATTCCGCGCATGCGAAGCGCCAGGCGCTCGACGATATCGACCTGCACATTAAGAGCGGCGAGACCATCGGCATCATCGGCGGCACCGGCTCGGCCAAGTCCACGCTCGTAAACCTCATCGCCCGCCTGTACGACGCCACCGAGGGTACCGTGCGCGTGGGCGGCGTGGATGTACGCGACTACGACTTGGACGCCCTGCGCCACCAGGTGGCCATGGTGCTGCAGAAAAACGTGCTGTTTAGCGGCACGATTGCCGAGAACCTGCGTTGGGGCGACCCGAACGCCACCGACGAAGAGGTCCGCGAGGCCGCGCATCTGGCCTGCGCCGACGAGTTTGTCGACGGCTTCCCCAAGGGCTATGACACCTGGATCGAACAGGGCGGCTCCAATGTTTCCGGCGGTCAGAAGCAGCGCCTGTGCATTGCGCGTGCCCTGCTGCGTCGCCCCAAGATCTTGATCCTGGACGACTCCACGAGCGCCGTCGACACCAAGACCGACGCCAAGATTCGCGCAGGGCTGGCAAGCTATCTGCCCAACACGACCAAGCTCATCATCGCCCAGCGCATTAGCTCCGTGCAGGACGCAGACCGCATCATCGTCATGGAGGGCGGCCGCATCGCGCAGATCGGTAACCACGACGAGCTGCTCAAGACGAGCGAGATCTACCGCGAGACCTTTACCTCGCAGAACAAGATGTCTGCCGAGGGCGAAGAGGCCGTCGAGGCCGACACCGAGGCATCCGTAACGCAAGCTCAGACCCAGGAAGGAGGCGAGGCACATGAGTAAGGCAACGACCGCCGAGCGCGCGCTCAACCGCAAGGGCGGCACCATGTCGCGCCTCATCAAGACGCTCTTTGGCTTTTACCCCGTGCTTTTGCCCCTCGTCGTCGCCGGCGTGGTGCTCTGCGCCATCATCAACTCCATCGGCGCGACCTTCCTTCAGAGCGCCCTGCAGATTATTAGCGAATCGTGGCAGTCGGGCGATTGGGGAGCCGCGCAGCCCAAGATCGCACAGCTCGTGACCACCCTCGCCTGCATCTACGGCATCGGCATCCTGTCCTCGCTCTTCTGGAACCGCGCCATGGCCATCGTCACGCAGGGCTCGCTGGAGAAGCTGCGCGAGAAGATGTTCAACCGCATGCAGGACCTGCCGATCCGCTACTTCGACACGCACCAGCGCGGCGACATCATGAGCCACTACACCAATGACATCGACACGCTGCGCCAGATGATCAGCCAGTCGCTGCCCAACCTGCTCATGACGGTCATCGTCATCGTCACGGTGTTCTTTATCATGCTGTACTACAGCGTGTGGATGTGCTTGGTCATTATTGCCGGCGTCGCCTTTATGACCTTTATGACCAAGCTGCTCGGCTCCAACTCCGCGCGCTTCTTTATTGCGCAGCAGACCGAGCTCGGCGTTGTCGAGGGCCATATCGAGGAAGTCATGAACGGCCAGAAGGTCGTCAAGGCATTCTGCCACGAGTCTGCCGCCGAGGCCGATTTTGACGAGCGCAACGAAAAGCTCTTCGAGGTCTCGCAGAAGGCCAACATGTACGCCAACATCCTCATGCCCATCCTTATGAACCTGGGCAACCTGCTCTACGTGCTGGTCGCACTGGCCGGCGGCATTTTCCTAGCGCTGGGCGTGCCCAACCTGAGCATCTCGGGCATGGCGCTGTCCATCGCCGTCGTGGTGCCGTTCCTCAACATGACCAAGCAGTTCTGTGGACAGATCGGCCAGATCTCGCAGCAGATCAACGCCGTGGTCATGGGCCTCGCCGGCGCCGACCGTATCTTTGAGCTCATCGACGAGGAGCCCGAAGCCGACGAAGGCTATGTGACGCTTGTCAACGCTCAGGTGAACCCCGATACCTGGCAGCTCGAGGAGGCCGACCACCACACCGGCATGTGGGCGTGGAAACACCCGCACCGCGCAACCGGCGAGATCGAGTACGTACCGCTGCGCGGCGACCTGGTCATGGACAACGTCGACTTTGGCTACACGCCCGACCACGAGGTGCTGCACGGCGTGTCCGTGTTTGCCAAGCCGGGCCAGAAGGTCGCGTTTGTCGGTGCCACCGGTGCCGGCAAGACGACCATCACCAACCTCATCAACCGCTTCTATGACATCGCCGACGGCAAGATTCGCTACGACGGCATCAACGTCAACAAGATCCGCAAGGCCGATCTGCGCCGCTCGCTGGGCGTGGTGCTGCAGGACGTGAACCTGTTCACCGGCACCGTGATGGATAACATCCGCTACGGCAACCTGGACGCCACCGACGAGGAGTGCATCGCGGCAGCCAAGCTCGCGGGCGCCGACGACTTTATCACCCGACTGCCCGACGGCTACGACACTATGCTCACCGGCAACGGCGCACAGCTGTCGCAGGGCCAGCGCCAGCTGATTTCGATCGCACGCGCTGCCGTCGCCGATCCGCCGGCAATGATTCTGGACGAGGCCACGTCGAGCATCGATACCCGCACCGAGGCCATCGTGCAAGCCGGCATGGACAAGCTCATGGAAGGCCGCACGACGTTTGTCATCGCGCACCGCCTGTCCACCGTGCGCAACTCCGACGCAATCATCTGTCTGGACCACGGCCGCATCATCGAGCGCGGCAACCACGACGAGCTGATCGCCAAGCGCGGATACTACTATCAGCTCTATACCGGAGCGTTTGAGCTGGAGTAGTTCGGCTCGCCGAGATGGCCGATTTGCCGCTCATTCGTCGGGCATGACCCTAAGGTCAATGCCCTCCTCTTTCGGGGCAAATCGACTCATCTCAACGACCCAAACACAATGCACCGCAACGAATAAAGCCTCCGCAGCCACACGAGCTGCGGAGGCTTTATTCATGCCGGCCGGAAACCGTATCCCACTTTTCGGACCCAGAATGGGATGCCGTTTCCCGCTGGACCCCTCCGGGAAACGGCATCCCATTTCAAGGGGGTAAACCGGGATGTAGTTTCCCCTAACGGCACCTTTGAGAAGCCGCATCCCACTCTAGACGCACAAAACGGGATGAGCTTTCCCATGGTGATCAAAGACCAGAAGCATGTCCGATAGCGCAGCCAGGTCAAGAACAACAAGGCAAGCGTCACGCCAATTTGGACGAGCGTCTACTGCAGTTTGAGGCTGCTGGCCCATATGGTAGAGTTAACCACCCATGAGTTTCAGCACACTGCGTGCTACCTGCTCTTTTGTCATTTGGGGGAATGAACTTGTGAATACTTCTGTCGCCAAGAAGGCCAGCCAGGCGGTGCGCCTGCTCATGATGGTGCTCACGGCAGTTCTCATCTTCTTCTTCATCAATGTTATGCTGCTCGTCTCCGATATCCAGGGCACGGCGCGCGTGGTCAATTACGCCGGTCTGGTGCGCGGTACCACGCAGCGAATCGTTAAGCTCGAGGATGCGGGCCAGCCTCAAGATGACCTGCTCAAAGCCGTGGATTCATACATCAACGGTTTGCGTTACGGAAGTGACGACCTCAACCTCGTCCGTCTCGATGACGATGAGTACCAGGCAAAGATGACCGAACTCGCGAGCTATTTTGACGAGCTTCGCACCGAGATTACCCGCGTGCGCGAAGTCGGCTATGAGAACACCGACATCATCTCCATGAGCGAGGAGTTCTTTGGCATTTGCGACGATGCTACGCGACTCGCAGAGGACTACTCTCAGGAGAAGGCGTCGGCGCTCAACTATCTCGAGGGCTTGGTGATCATCGACATCGTGGGCTTGGTGGCGACCTTTGCGGTCGAACTTGTTCGCGCGGTGCGAACTGCCGCGCTCAATCGCGAACTGCACAACAAAGTCTATCTCGACGAAGCCACAGGACTGCCCAACAAGAACAAGTGCGAGGAGGTCTTGGGGCAGGAGCAGCCTGTCTCCGCGGAGGCGCCCGTTGCGGTGTGCGTCTTCGACCTTAACAATCTGCATACGGTCAATAACAACTTCGGCCACGAGAAGGGCGACGAATACATCCGTTCTTTTGCCCAGCAGCTGGGGTGCGTGGCGTCCGAGACCTGCTTTGTGGGCCGCGACGGTGGCGATGAGTTTATCGCGGTGCTGCGAGATACCGATCGAGCTGCCGTGGAGTCCTGTCTCGCTCGGGTTCGCGCGAACGTGAACGAGTATTCCGAGACTCATCCCGACATGCCTATCAGCTATGCGGTGGGCTATGCGCTTTCCAGTGATTTTGATGAACCGCCTACGATGCGCGAGCTCTTTTCCCAGGCCGACAAAAACATGTACATCGACAAGAACCGCGTAAAGACAGCCGAGGCAGCCGGGCCGCAACGCGAGGACCGCTAAACCCGTAGCAAAGGGTAGCTAATTTGGGACGGGACTCTTTTGGCTACTTGAGGAGTTGGGCCATGGCGTTGACGAATTTTTGTACTTGGAGGGTGGGCTCGAGCGGATAGTGCAAAAAGACCGGCACCTCTCGCCCGCACAGGAACGGCACGCCCACAAAGGCCGGGTGCACCCCCGACCATGCGCCGCAGGTGAGCACCGCGTCGCCCTTTTCCTCTGCCTCGTTAAAGAGCGCAAAGTCAAAGCTGTCCACGTCGATCACGTCTACGCCGCCGTCGGCCAACAGATCGATACGCAGACTGTCCATAGCGTCGTTGCCGTGACGGAGCACGCGCAGGCGCATGCCCTCTAAGTCGGCAACTGTGATGCGCGTCTTGCGCGCCAGCGGGCTCGTGCGCGGCAGGTCGATATAAAACGGCACGTTAACGATGCGAAGCTTTTGGCAGGCGTCGCCCCAGCGTGGAGTAGAAAAACTCGACTGCACTACATCCACCTCGCGGCCCAAGCTGCGCATGACGGATTCGCGCTCGTCATAGAGGTCGCTTACCGGCACGATCTCAAATCGCAGCGATGGTTCCAGATCGTGGATGTCCGTCCACATCGACAGCGTTTGGCGCCCCGGGCACATCATCGACACGCCCAGACGCACGGCACCGCCATCGCCCGCCGCGCGTCGGGCGCGACGCAGCGCATCCTCGGACTGCCGCATGATCGAGCGCGCGTCGTCCACCAGCAGAGCGCCCGCCGGCGTCACCTTAACACCCGAATGCGAGCGCTCGAACAACGTGATGCCAAACTCGGCCTCGAAGCCCGACACCTGCTTGACGAGCGCCGGGGTCGACACGCGCAATTTTGCCGCCGCACGCGAGAAGCTTCCCAGCTCCGCGGCGGCCGATATGGCCTCGAGTCGTCGATCGTACACGTCAATCTCCCGTTTCCAGACGCATGGCAATGAACTGCCGAAGGGGGTCGTTTTGGCAGGTCACGCGCTCAATTGAGAAAAAACTGCATCGCACAGTGTAAACCTATGGTTAACGCCATTCTAACAAATATGCAATTCACCTGCGCAAATGCAAAGCATACGATAACCAGCGAAAACCACGTGGGTCGGTTAATGGGAGCGACCCACCGGGAGGCACAAGAAGGGAAGTTCCTATGAGCAACTGGCTTAAGCTCGAGGGCGATGTCTGCGCCGTGACCGGCGCACTCGGCGGTATGGGCGTCGAGATCTGCCGCGAGTTCGCCCGCAACGGCGCCAATGTCGTCCTGCTCGACCTGGACGAGGAGAAGGTCAAGGCCGCAGCCGCCGACCTCGCCGCCGAGTTTGGCATCTACGCCGAGGGTTACAAGATGAACGCCACCGACGAGGCCGAGGTTCAGGCCGCCGTCGATGCCACCATCGCCGACTTCGGCCGCGTCGACGTTCTCGTCAACACCGCCGGCATCCTGCGCTTCGCCGCCATGGAAGACCTGCCGCTGAGCGACTGGGAGCAGGTGCTCAACGTCAATCTCACCGGTTACTTCATCACCTCGCAGCGCTTTGGTCGCGAGATGATCAAGGCCGGCCAGGGCCGCCTGGTGCACATCTCGACCGTCGCCAGCCACTCCCCCGAGACGTTCTCGGGCGTGTACAGCTCCACCAAGGCCGGCGTCAACATGATGTCCAAGATGCTCGCCGCCGAGTGGGGCCCCTACGGCGTCCGCTCCAACTGCGTCGAGCCCTGCTTCGTTAAGACCCCGATGTCGGCCAACTTCTACGCCGATCCCGAGGTCGAAAAGAGCCGCAGCCGCCTGATCGCCACGCGTCGCATCGGCGAGGTCAGTGATATCGCCAACGCCGTCATGTTCCTGGCGTCCAAGCGCTCGGACTTTACCACCGGCGACGCCATCAAGGTCGATGGTGGCTTCTCCAACATGATGGGCGACCTCACCGCCAAGCCCGGCGGCCGTCGCGCCTATGCCGACAACTACCTTAAGAACAAGGGTGTCGAGCTCTGGTCCGATGAGTCCGGCGTCGCCAAGCCGACTGACCAGTAAACCAACCTGACAGGGAGGTCCCGCGGACACGCCCGCTCCTCCCCCGTATCGATTAGAAAGAGTCCAATGGCTTCCACCAACTCCAACAAGGGTCGCGCCGTCGTGCTTTCCGCCGCGTGCGTCACCATGTTCTTCATCAGCTCCATCGCGCTGTATTCCGTCGTGAGCAAGAACCTGCTCGCCGTCTACCCCGGGTGGTCCAGCGCTCTTACCTGGGCCTTCCCAGTCTTTCAGACCATCATGGCCGTGACGGGCATCTTCGCCGGCCGCATCTCCGATAAGATCGGCCCGCGCAACGTCGTGATCGCCGCTGCCGCGTGCTACGGCCTGGGCTGGTTCATGTCCGGCACCGTCACCGAGCCGTGGCAGTTCTACCTGTGGTTCTCGCTCGTCGCCGCCATCGGCAACGGCCTGGGCTACAATCCCGCGCTCACCACCGGCCAAAAGTGGTTCATCGACAAGAAGGGTCTCGCCTCCGGCATCACCCTGGCCGCTTCGACCGCCGGCCCCGCCGTGCTGTCCCCGGTGCTCGCCTCGCTACTCATCCCGAGCCTGGGCATCTTTGGCGCCCTTAAGGCGCTCGGCGTCATCTTCTTTGTAATGATCGCCGCCTCCGCCCTGTTCCTGAAGGCCCCCGAGGCCGGTTGGCTGCCCGAGGGCTTCGAGGCCCCCAAGGGCGGCGCACACGCCGGCACCTTCGGCGACCTCACCCCGGGCGAGATGGTCAAGACCCCGCGCTTCTGGGTCCTCATCATCACCTTCGCCTTTGCCGCCACCGCGGGCACCCTGCTCGTCGGCAAGGTTGCCTCCATCGCCGCCGTCCAGCTCTTCACCGACCCCACGAGCGCCGCGGCCGTCGCCCTCGGCGGCGTGGTCGTCTCCGTCAACACCTGCGCCAACCTGGTCGGTCGCCTTTCCTTTGGCCAGATCATCGACAAGATCGGTGCCTACAAGTCGCTGCTCATCAGCCTTGTCGTGACCATCGTCGCCCTCGTCATCATGTCGATGAGCTTTACGCAGAGCATGTTCTTTGTGGCGCTCGCTCTGCTCGGCTTTAGCTTTGGCGCCCTGCTCGTCATCTACCCGCCGCTCACCGGTGGCGCCTTTGGCACCAGCAACATCGGCGTCAACTACGGCATCATGTTTTTGGGTTACGCCGCCTCTACCTGGATCAGCCAGCCCATCACTGCCGTGCTGTATCACGCCGAGGCCGGCAGCGCCGCCTACCAGCAGTCCTTCTACGGCGCCATCGTGATTGCCGCCATCGCCGTCGTACTCACCATCTACATGATGGTCTCCGACAGCAAGAAGAAGTCCGCTTAGTTTTGCTTGACGCGGCAAGGGCCGTCCTCTTGCCGCATTCCACCAGCCACCAGCATTAAGGAGTCGAAATGTCTGAGCTCAACCCCGTCCGCATTGCCGTCATCGGCGCCGGCGCCATGGGCCGCAACCACATCCGCTTTGTCACCGAGGAGCCCGAGGCCGAGCTCGTCGCCATCGCCGACGCCTTTGAGGGCGCCCGCGCCACGGCCGAGGCTGCCGGCGTGCCGTTCTTTACCGATCCCGCCCAGATGATGGACGAGGTCAAGCCCGAGGCCGTCATCATCGCCACCCCCAACGACCTGCACTTGGGCGTTGCCCGCGAGGCCATCAAGCGCAACATCGTGCCGCTGGTCGAAAAGCCGATCTCCAACGACCTCGAGGATGCCCAGGCCTTCGCCGCCGAGGCCGAGACCGCCGGCGTGCCCGTGCTCGTGGGTCAGCACCGTCGCCACAACCCCTTCGTCAACAAGGCCAAGGAGATCATCGAGTCCGGCGAGCTGGGCAAGCTCACCGTGTCGAGCTTCCACTACATGATCTATAAGAATGACGAGTACTTCGATGTCGAGTGGCGCCGCAAGAAGGGTGCCGGACCGATCTTGGTCAACCTGGTTCACGACGTGGACCTGCTCCGCTACCTGCTGGGCGAGCCCGTCGCCGTCCAGGGCATGCAGTCCAGCGCCGCCCGCGGTTTTGAGACCGAGGACTCCGCCGTGGTCAACGTCCGTTTTGCCGATGGCGCGCTTGCGAGCATGACCATCTCCGACGCCACCGCCAGCCCCTGGAACTGGGAGGCCACCGCTCGCGAGGATCCGCAGTACCGCCCCTTCGACGCCGACGCCTACTTTATCGGCGGAACCTTGGGTGCCCTTTCGCTGCCCCGCCTGCATCAGTTCTCCTACGACGGCGCCTCCAACTGGCACAAGCCGCTGCAGATGGAGATTCCGGCCGTCGACCCGGCGCTGCCGCACAAGATGCAGCTCAAGCACTTTGTGAAGGTCGTCCGCCGCGAAGTTGAGCCCGTCGTAACCCCCGCCGATAACGTCAAGACGCTCACGCTTCTCAACGCCATCAAGGAGGCCGCCGAGACCGGCCAGCTCGTCGAGCTGTAATGCCTTGAGAGCGGCCGCGGCAGAAACCCCATGCCGAGTCCCTCGGTCCGCCACAAATAAGCCCCTCTTCTTTGCCCCGCGAGCAGCCTCCTGCCCGCGGGGCATTTTGCTACTTCGCTGACGATTTTTCTGAGGCGGGGGGGCCTTTTTGCGCCTCAGCTTGGTTCGTTCGCCACGAAATGTGCCTATCTACTACGTTTAACCGATCGCCCTCAACCATGCCAAGTTTCGCGGAATAAAAACCGCAGGTAGACGAGTTGCGCATTTTCGGAAAACCGGGGGATGGTCGACCCATACGGTTCAAACGTAGTAGATAGGCCGTTTTCATGGCGCGGCCCCAAAACAGCCTTTTGGGACGGGTGGTATCCTTGGTAGCCCTGTGCTGCAAACGCACCTTAAACGCAAGGAGTCCCATGGATCTTATCGCCCAGCTTGCCCGCGAGCTCAACCTTAAGGCCGCCAACATCGAGGCGGCCGTCAAGCTCATCGACGAGGGCAACACCATCCCCTTTATCTCGCGCTACCGCAAGGAAGCCACGGGCGGCATGGACGACGTCGCCCTGCGCGCACTCGACGACCGCCTGTCCTACCTGCGCAATCTTGAACAGCGTAAAGAGGACGTCATTCTGCTCATCGACGCCCAGGGCAAGCTCACGCCCGAACTCGAGCAGCAGATTCGCGAGGCCACGCAGCTCCAGCGTGTCGAGGACCTCTACAAGCCCTACCGAAAAAAGCGCATGACCCGCGCGCAGAAGGCCCGCGAGGCCGGCCTGGAGCCACTCGCCAACATGATCATCATGCAGGCTTCGGCCAAGGGCAGCGCGCTCGACGCCGCCGCGGACTACGTCAACGAGGAGGCCGGCTTCGACACGCCCGAGAAGGCGCTCGCCGGCGCCGCCGACATCGTGGCCGAGACGGTGGCCGAAGATCCCGAGAACGTCGCCGGCCTGCGCGCCTTTACGCAAAACACCGCCGACATCGTCGTCGAGGCCACCGACCCCGCCGAGAAGACCCCCTACGAGCCCTACTACAACTTTGACGAGCCGTTGCGCCGTATACCCAACCACCGCGTGCTGGCTATCGACCGCGGTGAGCGTGAGGGCAAGCTCCGCGTGCGCGTGAACGTCGACGGCGCTGCCGCTACGGCACGCCTCGGCAGCCGCTGGCCCCGTCGCCATGGCGTGTTTGCTCCCGTCTTTAATGCCGCCATCGCTGACGGTTACAAGCGCCTCATGGCCCCCTCGCTGGAGCGCGAGGCCCGCGCCAAACTCACCGTTCGCGCCCAGACCGAGGCCATCAACGTCTTTGCCAAGAATCTCGAAGGCCTGCTCTCGGCGCGCCCCGTGCGCGGCGCCCGCGTACTCGCGCTCGATCCGGGCTACCGCACCGGCTGCAAGGTCGCCGTCATGGACGAGACCGGCAAGCTGCTCGACCACGGCGTGGTCTACCCCACCAAGCCGCGCCACGACGTCGCCGGCACCAAGCGCGAGCTCGCCCGCCTCGTCAAGAAGGACAGCGTCAACACCATCGTCATCGGCAACGGCACCGCCAGCCGCGAGACCGAGGAAGTCGTCTCGGAGTTTATTGCCGAGCAGGCGCCCAGCCTTCGCTACACCATCGTCAACGAGGCGGGCGCGTCGGTGTACTCCGCCTCCGAGCTCGCGAGCCAGGAGTATCCCGATCTGGATGTCACCGTGCGCGGCGCCATGAGCCTGGGCCGCCGTCTGCAAGACCCGCTGGCAGAGCTCGTCAAGATTCCGCCCCAGTCCATCGGCGTTGGCCAGTACCAGCACGACCTTGACCAGGCCGAGCTTTCGCGCACCCTGGGCCACGTGGTGGAAGACGTCGTCAACCGTGTGGGCGTCGACGTCAACACCGCGAGCGCAAGCCTGCTGGGCTACGTGTCGGGCATTACGCCGAGCGTAGCCAAAAACATCGTGGCCTACCGCGAGGAAAACGGCGCCTTTACCGATCGCCGCCAGCTCAAGAAGGTCCCCAAGCTGGGACCCAAGGCGTACCTCAACGCCGCAGGTTTCCTGCGCATCAGCGGCGGCAAGAACCCGCTCGACGCGACAAGCGTCCACCCCGAAAGCTACGAGGTGGCCACGGCCGTCCTGGAGCGCGCCGGCGTTGCGGCAAGCGAGCTCAGCCGCGGCGGCGTGCCCGATATCGAGCGTCGCCTGGGCAGCATCTCGGCGCTGGCAAGCGACCTGGACTGCGGCACCCTAACGCTCATCGACATCGTCAACGAGCTCAAGAAGCCCGGCCGCGACCCGCGCGACGACGCGCCCGAGGTGGTCTTTAGCCGCTCGGCGCTTTCCATCGACGATCTGGAGCCCGGCATGGAACTCAAGGGCACGGTGCGCAACGTTGTGGATTTTGGCGCGTTCGTCGACGTGGGCGTGCACCAGGACGGCCTCGTACACATCTCCAAGCTCGCCAACCGCTTCGTCAAGCACCCGAGCGACGTGGTGCACGTCGGTGACACGGTCAAGGTGTGGGTCGAAAAGGTCGATCGCGACCGCAAGAAAATCTCCCTCACCATGGTGCAGGGGAAGTAAACCGCCAAAGCAAGGGTCCCCCCTCTCGCGACGTGCAAAATCGCGAGTATTCTGCAAATTCCACCGTTCCGGATGCCCCTCAGAGACGAAAAAGCAAGAAACAGCCCCCGTTTTAGCGTCATCAGAGCCAAAACGGGGGCTGTTCCATGCTTCACCCAGCTGGTAAAAGCCTTTACCTTGCTGAATACTCTCAATTTTGCACGGCGCAGGCGGGGGTACCTTTGTCCACGGCAGGATATGGAAGCCTATCACCAACCTACCGGCAAGTTCGTGTCGGCAGCCCCGGCCTTTCCTTTGCCTAGCGCGACCCTCGCGAAGCGCGTGAGCGATAGGGAAAGGAAAGGCCGGGGCGAACAACCCGCGATGTAGTCAGCGTTCGCGTTACGGCAGGATATGGAAACCGAGCGAGGCGATATCCTTGGCAAAACCGCGCACGGTATCGAGCGAGACCTCGTACGGGTCACGGCCGATGTTCTTACGCTTGGCCAGGATGCTGTTGGGCACCGTGATGATCTGGCAACCGCATCCTTCCGCCTGGTAAATATTGATAAGCTCACGCGTGGACGCCCACAGGACCTCGCAGTTGGGCTTGGCGGCGGCCTTCTTCACCGACTCCGTCATAAACGGAATGGGATCGACGCCGGTGTCAGCGATACGGCCGGCAAAGAGCGAGATGATGGACGGCGTCTCGGCATCAACGGCCTCGACCATCTCGTCGACCTGCGTAGGCGTAAAGATGGTGGTGACGTTGACCTTGATGCCATCGGCCGAAAGCTTGCGCACCAGCTCGGCGGTGGACTCGCCCTTGGTAGTCACGCACGGAATCTTGACGTAGACGTTCTCGGCCCAGGTAGCGATCTCGCGGGCCTCGACCTCCATGGTCTCGACGTCGTCGGCAAAGACCTCAAACGAGACGGACACATCGGTGATGTGGGCCAGGACCTCCTTGGCAAACGCGCGGTAATCCGTCACGCCGCCCTTCTTCATAAGGGACGGGTTGGTCGTGAAACCCTGAACGTTGCCGTTCTCGTACATGTCGAGCATGCCCTCGAGGTTTGCACCGTCAGCGAACACCTTGATTGCCATCTGCCTGATTCCTTTCGTTAGCATACGGCCGATAAACTGCTAAACACTTTACCTACGTTTATCAAGGCGTGAGCTGCGGGTTTTCATCTTCTCGGCGAACGGTTTTGCAGTTTTATCATTTTTATATCGACACCCCAGCGGCAAAACGTTTTTGCTGATCATCGCGGTTGATTCCGTTCGCGGCGCAGAGACAGCGCTTCACCGGTGCGTTTTCACAACCAGTCCAAAACAAAAAGCGGTGACGCCTCATTTGAGACGTCACCGCTTCCGTGTAGGAGCCGGTTATCGGAGCTCCGCCCGATTAGGGCTTAACGTATGCCTGGATTACTCTTCCTCAACGTGATTGATCACAGCACCCTTGGTGTGGATGAAGTTGGGAACGAAGGCGACGATCAAAAGGACAGCGAGAATCGCGTAGACACCGGTGGTACCGAAGGCCTCGGCAGCGCGGCCAAGCGTAATGCCAATGACGGAGAAATCGAAGTCGCCGAACGTAGTGTTCTTGAAGCCAAAGACGTCAAGAACGGGCAGGAGCAGGGCCGGGGCAAAGGTGATGAGCAGGCCGTTGACGAAAGCGCCAAGAGCTGCGCCCTTGCGACCGCCGGTAGCATTGCCGTAGATGCCCGCGGTAGCACCGCAGAAGAAGTGAGGAACCATGCCCGGGATGATGAAGATGCCCAGGGTAGCGCCC
Organism: Collinsella sp.; assembly: GCA_048189585.1. Classification (GTDB taxonomy): domain Bacteria; phylum Actinomycetota; class Coriobacteriia; order Coriobacteriales; family Coriobacteriaceae; genus Collinsella. The sequence continues at coordinate 38,344 of DBEZHA010000019.1, forward strand.
ACGATGAACATACCGACCACGCCACCGATAAAGGAAGCGACAAAGCCGAGGATGACGGCGGTGGGAGCATAGGGGAAGAAGACGGCGCAGTCGACGGCGGGGATGGCACCGGGGATCAGCTTGTTGGAGATGCCCTGGAAAGCCGGGACCAGGTCGGCAAGGATCATACGAACGCCGTTATAGACGATGGTGACACCAACGGCAAAGGACAGGGCACAGGTCAGGGCATAGACAATCACGTTGTCGCCGCCAGCGGTCTTGGTAACGACCGCAGGATCTGCGATGTAAGCGGCGAAAGCGGTAACCAGGTAGAAGAAGGCCATGGTAAGAGCCGTGGAGATGGTAGTGTCGCGCAGGAAGGCGAACTTCTCGGGAACCTCGATCTTCTCGGTGCTGTTCTCCTCGGCGTCCTTAGCAAAAAGCGTACCGACTGCAGCGGAGATGTAATAGGCGAGTGAACCGAAGTGGCCCATGGCGATTTCATCGCCATCGGTAACCTTCTCGGTGAAACGCTGACCAACGGCGGGAAGCATAGCGCTCACGAGGCCCAGGAACATGCCGCCCACGATGACAAGCTGGACATCCTGGAAGCCAGATGCCTGCAGAACGGCAGACAGCAGGCAGGCCATAAACATGCTGTGATGGCCCGTCAGGAAGATGTACTTAAACTTGGTAAAGCGGGCAATGATAATGTTCACGACATAGCCGAGAATCAGGATCATCATGGTCTGAACGCCGAGGACGCTCTGAGCCATCGAAACAACGACCTCGTTGTTGGGCACGACGCCGGTGATGTGGAAACCGGTCTCGATGAAGGTACCCAGCGGAGCAAGGTTCTCCTGAACAACAGCGGCGCCGGCGGACAGCATGATGTAACCAAGAATGGGCTTCAGGGTGCCCGTCATCACCTTGTGGGCAGGACGCTTAAGCGCGACAAGGCCCACAAAGGCAAATAGACCCATAATCCACGCTGGCTTGGTCAGAATCGATTGGATAAACTCAAGTATGGGAAGGATGGCTTGCATCTGCGCTTCCTTTCTCTCTAACGTGGGCGCGTTTCCCTCTTCCACAGGGAACCGCCCTTTTTGTGCCGCTTTAGGCGTTAGCGGCGGCCGCCTTGATTGCCTCGAGGGCGTCTTCGCGGATCTTCTTCTTGTTCACATAGCTGCGAACGATCACAACGTTGCCGTGGAGCTCGGGGGCGAGTTCTTTAACGGTGATGAACAGATCCGGATTTGCGGAAGAAGCACCGTTCAGGTCCATAGACTCAACGTCGGCCTTGATGCCCTCCTCCTCGCAAAGCTCCTCGACTTTGCCAGCGAGCATCAGGCTGGACCCGATGCCGTTTCCGCATACGGTGATGATATGCATGGCAACCTTCCTCTCCTACACGTGACGGTTTTCCGTCTATCCAAAAGCGGCGACGCATCGCCGTGCCATTAAGGCCTAAAAGAATGAACGCATGGTCTCCAAAACCTGCTCGGGCGTATCGCATGCGCTGAGCTTGGCAACGCAGTCCTCGTCCTCGAACATCTGCGAAAGCTCCGCCAAGCAGCCAAGATGAGCCTTGGGGTCGGGTGCGCAAATACCCACGAGCACGTGAACCGGATCGAAATCCTCGTGTCCAAACGCAATGGCAGGGTCAAGCGTGACGATACAGATCCCCGCTTCACTCACATTGCCATCTGCCTGAGCGTGGGGCATGGCGATGCCCTCTTCCAAGACCATATAGGGGCCGAATTTGTGAACCGATGAAATCATGGCGTCAACATAGCTCTGGTCGCATTTGCCAGCGTCTACGAGCAACTTACCGCATGCCTTGATCGCTTCCTCCCAGTCGGAGGCCTCGACGTGGCAGGCAACAAGCTCGGGCTTAAGAAGATCGGTCAGCATGCTCGTCCCCTACTCCTCGGGCAGGATATGAAAACCAAGCGCCTGAATGTCGCGGGCAAAGCCCTTGACCGTATCAAGCGAGTACTCAAGCAAATCTTTCCCGAAATTCTTGCGCTTGGCAAGAAGGGCATTGGGGACCGTAATGATCTGACAGCCAACGGACTCCGCCTGGAAGATATTGAGGACCTCGCGCGTAGACGCCCAGAGAACCTCGGCAGCAGGCTTAACGGCAGCCTTCTTTACGGACTCCGCCATGAGGGGCAGCGGATCGACGCCGGTATCGGCAATGCGACCGGCAAAGATGGACAGAATAGAGGGGGTCTCAGCAGAGACGGCATCGACAAACTCGTCGACCTGCTCGGGCGTGAAGATAGTGGTGACATTCACCTTGATGCCGTCGGCAGAAAGGCGCTTGACCAGCGCGGCAGTGGACTCACCCTTGGTGTTGAGCGCCGGGATCTTAACGTAGACGTTGTCTGCCCAGGTTGCGATCTCGCGAGCCTCGGCTTCCATACCCGCCTCGTCGTCGGCGAATACCTCAAAAGAGACCGACACATCAGTAATGTGCTCAAGAACCGTCTTGGCAAAAGCGCGGTAGTCGGTCACGCCGCCGGCCTTCATAAGGGAAGGATTGGTCGTGAAGCCCTGAACGTTGCCATTGTCATGCATGTCAAGCATACCCTCGAGGTTAGCGCCGTCGGCAAACACCTTGATCGCCATGTTCGGTCCTTTCTCATCTAACACTATTGCTATCGAAAGCCTTCTTCTTTGTTTCAAAAGCTTTTCGGTTTTCTTTTATAAACCATTTCAAAAGCTATCGAAAGCTCAATTGTCAACTTTCCGTGAACGGTCGAATATCGGGCGTGAACGTACTTCTTTTGGGCGGCACCTTCAGAATGAGACTCTTTATAGCCCGTTTACGTGCGAACTATCTGCTACGCATGCATTTGTGACATGCCATTCCGTTCTTTTGATTCATTCGAATTTGCCTTGTTCTTTTCATATCGATACGTTATATTTCGATTACGAAAGGCGCATCTTTTACCTTTTGTTCAAAAGGAGCGGCATATGGCATCTACTTCAGACCTTTCACCGGCCGAGCGTCAGCGATTTATCATGAATTGGCTGGCCGAAAAGCCAAATATCTCGGTATCCGACATCGTTCGCCGTTTTTCGGTTTCGGAAGTCACCGCACGACACGACCTCATCTCGCTGGAATCCGAAGGCAAGCTGCGTCGCGTACGCGGCGGAGCGGTATCGCTTTCTCGCTCCAACGCAATCTCGTATCCCGAGGAGCGCATCAATGTCCAAGTCGAGGCCAAGGAAGCCATCGCCGCAACCGCAGCAACTCTTGTTGATGATGGCGATGTTCTGGTAATTGATATCGGCACCACAGGCTTTTACTTCGCTAAGGCCCTCATGGACAAGCGTGAGATCACCATTATCACCGGCGATCTTGCAATCGCGAACTACGCCAGCTTCAATCTCCCCAATGCTTCGGTAGTGCTGCTGGGCGGCTCCGTGCGCAAGGGCCACCTCTATCTCGCGGGCGCACTAACGCTCGACTGCATGAGCAAACTACATGCCGACAAGGCGTTTGTCAGTGCCGACGGATTCCACCCCGACCACGGTTTTACCGTCGAGCACGACTTCTCGGCCATGATCAAGCATATGTACCTTACCAACTCAAACCAGGGCTACATGATGGTTGACCAGGGAAAGTTCAATAAGACCAGTTTTTATCAGTCCGCGCAGATCGATGACCTCGACGGCATCATCGTTGATGGAGACGACGAGGGCATCATGACGGCGGCGATCGAGAGCAGTCGCAGTCATCCCAAGCTCTATATTGCAAAATAGCTCAAATGGCCGGGTCGCCCCCACTGCGGGCGACCCGGCCATTTATTAAATCAACCCAAAATGGCGCATCGCTGTGACGGTGCCATCGTGTGCGACATCGTCGGTCACGTAGTCGGCGAGTGCCTTGACCTCGGGCATGGCGTTGCCCATGGCGACAGCCGTCTCGACGGCAGCGAGCATGCCCAAGTCGTTGCCCGAATCGCCAAAGCCAAAGGTGCGCGCATTTCCCTCGCGGCCCAGATACGCCAGCGCTCGCGCCACGCCCACGCCCTTGTCGATGCCCTTGGGGCTCAGCTCGCGATTCTGACCACCGGTGTTGCACAACTCAAACTCGCGATCGATAAAGCCATCATCGTTGGCTACGCGAGCCAGGTCGCTCGCGACGATGCACACCTTGCCCACGCGCAGACGGCCGTCGACGCGCATTTCCTCGTCGCTGTGCACCACAGAAGTGCCGATCAGAGACGACCGCTCAACACCCGCGGGTTCCAGGGCAAAAGTAGCAACGTTGGTCTCGAAAAAGGCCTCAATCCCTGCCGCGGCCATACGGCGCGCAAGCTCCTCGATAACGTCCTCGTCAAAGCAGTCCTCATGCACCACGCGGCCCTCGACCTCGAGCGTCGCTCCCGCCATGGCAACGACACCCGCCGGGTTCAGCGCGCGCAGGCCATCGGCAATCAGCCACAAGGGACGACCCGTGCAGATAAATGCCTGGTGTCCCGCGTCGCGCAGACGATGAAACGCCTCAACGACCGCCTGCGAGGGGTGAACCGCCGAAAAGTCCTTGTCGGTCATGTTGTCGGGATCGAACGACGTCAGCGTGCCGTCCACGTCAAAAAAGAGCACGGCGGAATCGGGGCACGCATCAATCATATGGGTTCCTTTCAGGGGCGAGAGTAAACGAAGCATCCATCATATAATGGAGCGACGCAACCAGAGAGGTCACCCATGGAATTTTACGCAAGCTGCCCCGAGGGCTTTGAGTCCGCACTCGCCGATGAGCTTAAACGCCTCGGGCTTTCGCATGTCCGCCGCCTAAAGGGCCGCGCCACGTTTGAGGGCGAGCTTGAGCGGGGCTATCGCGCATGCCTGTGGTCGCGCCTGGCCAGCCGCGTGTTTGCGGTGCTCGGACGCTTTGAGGCGCAAGATGCCGACGAGCTGTACGATAGCGTTTACGACATCGCCTGGGAGAACATCGTCCGCCCCGGCGCCACCATCGCCATTACCGCCCGCGGCGTGACCGAACAGCTGCGCAACACGCGCTTCTCGGCCCTGCGCGCCAAGGACGCGCTGTGCGACCGTCTGGCCGAGACCACGGGCCGTCGCGCCGATGTCGACGCCGCCGATCCCGACGTTCACCTGCTGCTTTCGCTGCGTCAGCGCCGCGCGAGCATCAGCCTGGACCTTTCGGGCGACCCGCTGTTCAAGCGCCTGCCGCCCGCGGCGACCCGTGCCGGCGAGGGCGCGCACGTGCTGCGCCCCGACTACGCCGCCCTGGTGCTGGCGCAGGTCGGCTGGACCGCACTGTGCGAGCGCGAGCTGACGGCCGACGATTACGAGAATGAAGCCCTTCCCACGCTAATCGATGCCTCGTGCGCCGGCGGCGGCCTGTTGCTGGAAGCCGTAAACATTCTGACCGACCGCGCCCCGGGCGCCGCACGCGAGCGCTGGGGCTTTGAGGGCTGGCAGCTGCACGACGCCGCTCTGTGGGAGCAGCTGCTTGCCGAGGCACGCGAGCGCGAGGCGGCAGCACGCGAGCGCCAGGTACGCATCGTGGCCGTGGATGTTGACCCCGCCGCCCGCAAGACCGCCGAGCGCATGGTCAAATGTGCCGGCTACAAGCGCTTTGTTGATTTTTGCGCCGCCAAGTCCGCCACCGTGCTGGACCATGCGGGCGCCGTCGCCGGTGCCGCCGTGGTCGCAGATACGACCGAGACACCGCTTTCGCTCATGCATGACACCATGACGCTCGTCAGTGAGCTGCGCCGCGCGCCCGAGCTTGCCGCGGCGCCGGTCGCCGCGCTCACCCGCGACGGATTGCTGGCCCGCGCGCTCCACGCCGAGCCCGAGCGCTCGATCGCCGTCATGCCCAACAACGAGGAGGCGACCGTCGAAGTCTGGCCCTCGCTCGACCAGGCCGCCGCGGCGTTTGAGGCTTCGACCAGTGCGGATGCTGAGGGCGAGGCTGCAGATGCCGACAATGCCAATGATGAAGGCAGCACCGCCCCCGCCATGCCCGAGCCTGCCGCCATGCTCGACCTGGGCGACGGCAAGCCGCTGCCCGTGCTCATCCCCGAGTCCGAGCAGTTCGCCAACCGCCTGCGCAAGAATGCCCGTCTGCGCCGCAAGTGGGCCAAGCGCGAGGGCGTAAGCTGCTACCGCGTCTACGATGCCGACCTACCCGACTACTCCGCCGCCATCGATCTGTACGAGGGCTGCCCGCAGACGCCGGGCCGCTGGCTCGTCATCGCCGAATACGCCGCGCCTAAGACCATCGACCCCGCACTGGCCCAGGCCCGTATGCTCGACATCTTGGCCATCGCGCCACGCATCCTGGATGTTCCCGCCGAGCACGTGCACGCCAAGGCCCGCATGCGTTCGCGCGGCGGCTCGCAGTACGGCAAGCAGGGCGCCGGCAAGGGCGGCTCGGGCGAGCGCGCCAATATCGCACGCCGTCGTCTGCCGCTCATCGAAGAGGGCGGCCTCACCTTTGCCGTCAACTTTGACGACTATCTGGATGTGGGCATCTTCCTGGATCACCGCGTCACCCGCAACCTGGTGCGTGAGCACGCCAAGCAGGCGCGCCGCTTCCTCAACCTGTTTGCCTATACCGGCACCGCCACCTGCTACGCGGCGGACGGCGGCGTCGAGGAGACCGTGACGGTCGACCTCTCCAACACCTACCTGGACTGGGCCGAGCGCAACATGCGCCAAAACGGCTTTGTGGGACCGCAGCATCATTTTGTGCGCGACGACGTGCTCGCCTGGATTCGCGACCAGCGCCAGACGCGCAACCGCTGGGACTTGATCTTTGTCGACCCGCCCACGTTCTCGAACTCGTCCAAGATGGGCCGCCGCACCTGGGATGTCCAGCGCGACCATGTTGAGCTTTTGGCCGGCGTATCTCGCCTGCTTGCACAGGGCGGACATGCCATCTTTAGCTGCAACCTGCGCGGCTTCCGCCCCGAAACGCACAAGCTCGCGCGCGCGGGCGTCGTGCTGGAGGACATTACGGCACAGACCATCCCCGAGGACTTCGCGCGCAACCAGAAGGTGCACCACTGCTATATCGTGCGCCGACTGCCCATCGAGGACGCCATGGCCGAGGTCGGCTTTAGCGCCGAGGAGATTGCCGAGCGAACCGAGGAGCTGCGCAACCCCGAGGCGCGCAAGCCTCGTGCAGCAGCGCCCGCGCCCACGCAGGCCGGCAACGGCAAATCAAACTTTGCCGGCAAACCCTCCCCTGCCGGCAAGTCCAAAAAGAAGAAGTTCTACGCCAGCAAGCCCAAGGGCAAATAACAAAGTTGCGGTGGAATACGGACTGTTTTACCTGGAATTAGGCAAATATAGACCGTATTTCACCGCAACTCATAGTGGGATGGCGGACGCCGTCCTACCCTTGGGTGACCAGGCGGTAACCGATGCCCACGTGCGTCTGGATATAGCGCGGATGCGCGGGGTCGGACTCGATTTTCTTACGCAACGTGCCCATAAAGACACGCAGGCTCGCCAGGTCGCTCTTAGTTGCCGTGCCCCAAATCTCGTGCAGGATAAACTGATGCGTCAGCACCTTGTCGGCGTTGTGCGCCAGCAGGCACAGGAGCTTGTACTCGATCGGCGTCAGATGCAGTTCCTCGCCATCCATCGTGGCGATGCCGGCATCAAAATCGATATGCAACTCGCCGGTATCGAACGAGCCCTCGGAGACAACGCCGCCCGTTTGTGCATACGAAAGGCGCCTGAGCGTCGTGCGAATGCGCGCGAGCAACTCCTCGACCGAAAACGGCTTGGTCAGGTAGTCGTCGGCGCCGGCATCGAGCGCGCGGATCTTGTCCGCATCCTCGCTGCGCGCCGAGACCACGATGATCGGCATGCCCGACCATGCGCGCACCGACTCCACCACCTTGACGCCGTCCATATCGGGCAGGCCCAAATCGAGAAGCACGATGCTCGGCGTCTGCGATGAGGCGGCGGCGATGGCGGCATGGGCGGTCTCCACGGCCATATGACGCAAGCCGTGCGCCTCGAGCGCGGCAACGATAAGGTTGCGAACGGCGGGGTCGTCCTCAACGACCAAGATGAGCGGTTTTACGGCAGAGTTCGGCACAGCGCTACTCCTTATCAAACGAAACGTCGGCGACGGGAAGCTCAATCGTAAAGACCGAGCCGTGCGGGTCCGCCGCGGCAACCTCTATGCTACCGCCATGCGCCAATGCAATGGAGCGGCAGAGCGAAAGTCCCAGGCCCACGCTGCGGTGGCTGTCGGCAAGACCGTGGTTGGCGGTGTAGAACGACTCAAAGATCCGCTCGCGGTCCTCGGGCGCAATGCCCGGGCCATCATCGGCCACTGAGCACGTCACGTGCCCACCGTCGACGCCAATCGAAATCACGATATGCGAGCCTGCGGGCGTATAGGTGACGGCGTTGTTCACCAGATTGACCACCAGCTGCACCATCAGGCGCGCATCGACATTGACGAGCGCCGGCTCATCGCACGCCACCACCTTAAGGTCGTGCTCGCGCACGGCCGGACTTACGTGGCGCAGCGCCTCCTCGACGATATCGTCCATGAGCTCGAGTGTGGTCGACAGGCGCATACCGCCACCCTCGAGCTTGGTGATGGCGAGCAGGTTCTCGACGGTGGCGTTGAGCCATTGCGCATCCGAGCGAATGGAAAGGAGCAGGCCGCGGCGCGTCTGGGCATCGAGCACCGCGGTGCCGGTCGAGCCCTGATCGAGCAGGACATCGGCATTGCCCGAAATACTGGTGAGCGGCGTACGCAGATCGTGCGAGATGGAGCGCAGCAGGTTGGCGCGCAGCTGTTCGTTTTTGGCGAGCACCGCCGCCTCCTCGCGGGCCTCCATGGCGCGGGCGCGATCGAGTGCCAGCTCGCCTTCGCTCACGATAGCATCGGCAAGTGTTCGCTCCTCGTGCGTCAGCACGTCGGGCTCGGCAACGATAGCCAGCACGCCCACCACCGAGGCGGGGTCGCCCGAGCGCGCGAAGCCGTCGCCTGTGCGAACCGTCAGGTAGATGCCATAAAACGCCGAGCCGCCAAACGTGGCGTCGAGCGGCGTTCCCACATAGGCGGACGCCGAGAGCCGCGGCGGCATCTGCGGCGCCAGTTCGTGCACCGGTGCGGCATCGCCCACGGCCGTGTATGTCGCACGCGGCAGCAGGTCATCGCCCTCGGCGTCGGCGCTGTACCACACGACCGGACAGCCCGAAAGACGCGCCAGCTGCGTTGCCATGGCATGAACGATCTGATGCTGATCGGCGCACCGCTGCAGCATGCGGTTGGTCTCGAGCACCATATGCGTGCGGCGGTCGCTGGCGGCAGCCTGTGCCAAGGCGCGGCGCAGGGCCAACGCAATCGAGCTCGACACAAGCGAGACCACGAACATGATGAAGAACATGCCGGGATAGCCGCGGTCGATAAGCGACAGCGAGTAGCGCGGGTCGACAAACAAGAAGTTGTAGAGCGCCACGGCGGCAGCCGAGCTCAGCAAGCAATACAGGCGACTCCAGGTAAAGAATGCGCACAGCTGAACGGCGAACACATAGACGATCATGATGCTCGGCGCGAGACCCGGATGGTCGAGCAGCGCGCCCACAATCGTCGCCGCGACCAGCAGCCCCACCGATACGCAGATATCGTACAGGGGGCCGCGACGCGTCATCGTAGTGCGCCGCCACCAAAAGTTCTCGGCAATATCACCGTCCGCACGGACGTCCATCAGCGCCCCGCCCCTCACTCAAAAACAAAAACCACCACAAAGGGACAGGCACCTTTGTGGTGGTTTCCCTTGTGGTGGTTCCAAGTGTATAGCCTTTGCAACCTGCGGTCGCTAGACAAACAGCACGTGCGCGAGCAGGGCACACACGCACACCGCTCCAAATACCAGTGCCACGATCGAAATTACGCGATCGGCCATATCCATGTTGGCACGATTCGTAAAGAACCGATCTTCGGCGGCGTCGACGCGCGCCTCACGCACCATTTCGACCACCGCCTCACGGCCATCGAGCGCCTTTGTATCCATGTTTACCTCCCCGGCCTCATGCTTATCCATCAAAAACCAACTCCGTGTAGCCGCCGACGTCTACGGCCGCTCGTTGGGGGCCAGGCGCTGCATCTTGTTCACGGCCTTGAACTTGGTGAACAGCGGCACGTACTCAAAGCTCACGTTGGAGTTCTCCAGGCCGTACCAACGCGCAGGCGTGCCGGCGGCGCGGCGGATGATGTACTTGAGCGTGATGGCCGTACGCTCGCTCGGCTCCACATCGCTTTCGGGCGCCAGAAGCTTACGGATCAGGACGAACTTGAACGTGCCGATGTTACCCGGATCCTTGTAGACCGAGTAGTCATGCGTCTGCGGCGGCAGCTCGCCGGTGGCAGCCAGGTCCTGAACGACCTGACGCAGGTAGGCATTGACGCGCTGGTTGATCTTGTAGCCCAGGTACAGATGCACGCGGAACACGTAATCGGTGCCGAACGTCTCGACCGAATAGGCAAAGGTGTGCGGTTCGTCCATGGTCTCGACATTCACAAACCACCAGGCGCGGGCGCGCTTGGGATGCTTGTCCAAGATCGAATAGACGATATCGCGGTCGATGTAGTCGGTATGGGTGTCCTTGGTCAGGTACACGACGTTGTCGCTCATGCGCTCATAGCGATCGTCGTCGCGCAGGCGCTTGAGCTGCGGCAGGTAGCTGCGCAGCGGCAGCAGCGTAAACTGGCGCTGCTCGACCGCCGTGCCGTTGTACCAGCACACCATAATGCCCATGATGAGTGCAGCCATGAGGATGGTGAAGTAGCCGCCGTGGAAGAACTTGGTGAGCGAGCTCACGAAGAAGAAGCCTTCGAGCAAAAGGAAGAAGGCCGCGAAGATCCACGGAGCAACCTTGAGCTTGCGCTCCTCGTGCAGGTAGAAGAAGAGCAGCAGCGTGGTGCACATCATAGTCAGCGTAATGGCAAGGCCGTAGGCGGCTTCCATATGCGCCGAGTTCTGGAACAGCAGCACCACGATGACGCAGCCGACAAGCATGACGTTGTTGACCATGGGGATGTAGAGCTGGCCCTTGGTCTCGGCAGGGTAGAAGACCTGCATGTGCGGCATAAGGTCCAGGCGGCTGGCCTCGGACACCAGCGAAAACGCGCCGGTGATGAGCGCCTGCGAGGCAATGATGGCCGCGACGGTGGAAAGGCCTACGGCAAACGGGCGCAGGCCCGGGGCGAGCATCTGGTAGAACGGGTTGAGGTCGGCAATGCCCATGAGCTCGGGGTTGGCAGCGTTGTTCATAAGCCAAGCGCCCTGACCCATATAGGACAGCAGCAGGCAGCACTTAACGAATGGCCAGGTAGCGTAGATGTTGCCGCGGCCGACGTGGCCCATGTCGGAGTAGAGCGCCTCGGCACCGGTGGTGGCGAGGAAGCAGCTGCCCAGAATCATGATGCCCGCGTGGTTGTTGGGGCTCAGCAAAAAGGCGATGCCGCGCAGCGGGTTGAGGCACAGCAGCACGGCGGGGTGCTGGAATACAAAAAACAGACCCGTGCCGCCCAGGAACAGGAACCACAGCGTCATGATGGGGCCAAAGGCGTGACCGATCTTGGCCGTACCGATGCGCTGCACCAAAAAGAGCGCGATGATGATGGCGAGCGTAATGGCGACGACGCGACCCTGGTCATCGCCCAGCACGGCATGGACCGCCGGGATGGTGCGCAGGCCCTCGATGGCCGTGGTAACGGTAACGGCCGGCGTCAGGATGCCGTCGGCGAGAAGCGCGGCGCCACCCAGCATGGCGGGGATGATAAGCCACTTGCCGCAGCGCTTGACCAGGCTGTACAGGGCAAAGATGCCGCCCTCACCATGGTTATCGGCGCGCAGCGAGATGAGCACATACTTGATGGTGGTCAGCAACGTGACCGTCCACACGACAAGGGAGAGCGCGCCGAGCACGAACTCCTCCGTGACGCTTCCGATGCCGCCGTTGCCGGCGACGAGCGCCTTGGTTACATACATAGGGCTGGTGCCGATATCGCCGTACACCACGCCCAGCGTGACGAGCATCGCCGAGATGCTCACAGGAATCGCAGCGTGCGAGGCTGCCTCCTTGGCCTTTTGTTCCATAAGCCGGTTTCCTCCCAACTTTAATGTTCGAAGGGATTATAGGTAATCGGCCCATGTTTTAATGCACTGTTTTCCCAGCTAGATAAAGATTTATACAGTCTTTAGGCTACCGCGGCGATATGGAATGTGACAAAGGGACTGTCCCCTTGTCACATTCGTCATTTTCCGAGCCAATTTTTGAACCACCACTCCATGGAGCGGCTCATCTCGGCCATAAAGGGGCTCGTGTGCTTGCGGGTGTAGATATCCATGACGCGCTCCCCCACCTCGCGGGCATGCGGACGGAACATCGCGTCCATCTCGGCCACCTGCGCGTCCATGGTCGCGGCATCCGCGCGGCAGTAGCGCTCCTCGTGCACCAGGTTCACCACGGGATGCGCAATGGCCGGACGCTCCTTGCGAGGCGTGCCGATGATGAGCATCGACAGCGGCATGGTATAGGGCGGCAGATCGAGCAGCTCGGCAACTTCCTCGGCGTTCTCCACGATGTCGCCAATGTAGCAGCTTCCCAGCCCCAGGGCCTCGGCGGCAACCACGGCGTTTTGCGCGGCGATCACGGCGTCCTGGGCCGCGATGGCAAAGTCGCCCAAACCCGGCGCGCGGCGGGGCGCCTTGCCCGTGCGCTCGACAAACTCGGGCTCAAAGCAGCCCACGTGCTCAAACAGATCGATCCACTTTGCATAATCGACCACAAATATGAGTGCCCAGGGCGCCTTGGCAATCATGGGTTGGTGGTCGCACAGGTCGGCCAGACGGTCCAGCGTAGCCTGCTCGCGAATGCTCACGATGGAATACATCATCATGGCGCCCGCCGACGGCGCACGGCTCGCCGCATGCAGAATCGCCGCCCGCTGCTCGTCGGTCACCGCCACGGGGCGGTCGTCGTCATCACGCGCGAAGGCACGCGTGGAGGAACGGTGCTCCAACGTGTCCAGCACCGCATTGCCCGTCGTCTCGACCGGATAACCGCCCGCGTCCACGACCGCAGCTCCGTCGCAGTACTCGGCACCCGTCATACAAACCTGCTCGCCCATAGCTCTATCCTCGCCAATTCTTTAAGAAGCCTTTACGTTTCCGTGTAATTCCCGTCCATTATCGCGCAGGTCGCCACTACATTGCGCCGTACCGCCACACATGCGCGTTAATATGGCTGATTGTTGTGCGCAGCCCGCAAATGCAGCGCATATTTAGGTAACAATCGGGTAAACCCCCGCTTTCGTAGGTTTTAGTTTGTGAGGAGTCTCAGCATGTTCGCTGCCGCCATCTCGCTCGTCGGTCTTGCGGCGACCGTCTACCTTGTTTTGCGCGAGGCCAAGGCCATTCGCGCTCAGTCGGGCACCGTTGCCAAGGGCGCCTTCGCCTGGAGCGTCGCCTTCGGTCTGCTCCAGGTCTTTTTGACTATTTGGGGCGCCGTGGGCCTCGTCGCCCAAAACGAGCCGCTCGCCTTTGTGATGCTCATCCTGACCAATGCCATTCTCACCGGCTGCGCCTGGACCAGCATCGCCCGCGACCGCATCGCCCCGCGCGTTTTCGCGTTCGCTGCTACCGATGCCCCCTCCCCCACCGACAAGCTCGCCCGCCTGCGCGGTGCCTTTGTGGGCCGCCCGCTCGTCGCCACCGTCTTGTGCCTGCTGCTCGCCGGCGTCTTTGCGCTGCTGGGCATGGAGGTCTCGTCCAACCACGACTTTACCTGGGTCTACCCCCTGTGCATCCTGCTCGAGTGGGGCATCATCACCGCGCTCATGACCGGCTTGTTCTTCCTTTTCCAGCGCCACGGCGCAGCTCCCGCGGTCCTGGCCTTTGCCCTCTTTGTCCTGGGCATTGCCGAGTTCTTCGTCATCACGTTTAAATCCATGCCCATCCAGCCGGGCGACCTTTCGGCCATCTCCACCGCCGCGGCGGTCGCCGGCAACGGCTACACCTTCTCGATCTCGCTGTTCTGCGTGTTGTCCATGGGCTTTACCGCCATCGCCATGCTGCTGTGCGAGTACGCCGGCCTGGCAGCACCGCACCGTCAAAAGGGTGCCGCCAACGCCAAGCGTATGCTGCTCACCAACCTGCTCGTGGGTGTGCTGTGCCTGGGCGGCGTGACCGCACATGTCACGCTCGTTGACTACTACAACACCCTCGGCATCACCGTCTACACCTGGCGTCCGCTCGAGAGCTACTGGCGCGAGGGCTACCTGCCCGCTTTCATTAGCGCAGCGCAGTCCATCAAGCCGCCCAAACCCGCCGACTACTCCGTCGACAATGCCAAGGCCACGCTCAAAACGTATGCTAAGGCCTACGACAAGTCCGACGCCGCCAAGAGCGACGAGCGCACCGCCGCAAAGGAGCAGTTCGACAGCGAGAAGCCCACGGTCATCGCCATCATGAACGAAACTTTCTCGGACCTATCCATCTACCAGAACATGCACGCCGGCTATGAGGGCCCGCAGTACTTTAAGAGCCTGTCCAACTGCCTCAGCCGCGGCAAGCTCTACGTGAGCGCCTACGGCGGCGGCACCGCCAATACCGAGTTTGAGTTTATGACCGGCAACTCCATGGCCAACCTGGGGTCGGGCGTCTATCCCTATACCATCTACAACATGGAGACGACCGAGAATCTTGCCGAGCAGTTCAAGTCGCTCGGATATTCCACTACGGCCATGCACCCCAACCACGCCACCAACTGGAACCGCGAGAACGTCTATAAGGACTTTGGCTTTGACAAGTTCCTGTCCATCAACGATTTCCAGGGCGCCGATACCCTGCGCGGCATGGTAACCGACCAGGCAACCTACGACAAGATCCTGGAGCTACTCGACCAGAACGCCGATCCACAGTTCATCTTCGATGTGACCATGCAGAATCACTCAGGCTACGACACGGGTCTGGTGCCGGCCGACAAGCAGATGCACCTGAATATCGACACGACCGATCTGGACACCAAGACCGTCGAGGACGGCACACTGTCCGATGTCGATGAGTACGTCTCGTGCATCGAGCAGTCCGACCAGGCGTTGCGCTACTTCCTCAACGCCTTGAGCAAGCTCGACCGCAAGGTGGTCGTTGTGTTCTGGGGCGACCACCAGCCGTTCTTCCCGTCCAAGTTCAATGACAAGTGGTTTACCGGCGAGGACGATGCCACGCACCAGGAACGTCTGTGGCAGACCGACTACATCATCTGGGCCAACTACGACGTTGCCGGCTGCGACCAGACGAGCGAGGTCGACGACCTGTCCACCAACTACCTGTCCACGCAGCTGATGCAGCTGATCGGCGCACCGCTGACCGACTATCAGAAGGCGCACATGACGCTGCGCGAGTCGCTGCCCGCTATCAACTCCGTGGGCTACGAGGACGCCAGCCTGCGCTGGGCGCTCTCCTCCAACGTCACCGGCGACGACGCCGCTGCCGCAGCCGCCACCAAGGCGCGCGAGGATTACGCCAAGATGCAGTACTACGAGATGTTCCGCGACGGCAAGAACGTCTACACCGAGCACTTCCAGACCGAGGCCAACGAAACCGACCCCAACCTGGCGCCAGGTACAACCAAGATCAAGTAGCGGGTCACTCATAACTGAAACGTCTGTCCGGGCGGAGGCATATAAGGTTCCCTGCTCGGACAGTCCTGCGCAAGACGAAGGCCACGTTATGTGGCCTTCTTTGTTTGCGGAAAGTGTGTCCCGGAA
Source organism: Collinsella sp. (assembly GCA_048189585.1). Classification (GTDB taxonomy): domain Bacteria; phylum Actinomycetota; class Coriobacteriia; order Coriobacteriales; family Coriobacteriaceae; genus Collinsella. The sequence goes on from DBEZHA010000019.1 coordinate 54,122, forward strand.
TTCTTGTCTGGAATGGGATGCAGTTTCCGCTTGGGACCCGATTGGGAAAGTGTGTCCCACTATTCAGCTGGATTCCGGGATGTATTTTCCGGTTGAGGCTCGTTGGGAAAGTGCGTCCCACTTTGGGGGCTGATTCTGGGACGTGGTTTCCGGTTGGCTCTCATTGGGAAAGTTCATCCCATTTCTCGGCCTAATTATGGGACGCAGTTTCCCGTTGAGGACCCTTTGGGAAAGTGCGTCCCGGTCTGGGCGCTAATTGTGGGATGCAGTTTCCGCTTGCGGAGTCTCCACTCAACAGAAAACCCGGGTGGCCTGTTTTTGGCTACCCGGGTTTTTGGGTTGTCGATATGTTCGACTGGCTACTAGTGGGTCTTGCGGCGCTTGATCAGCATGATGAGGGCTATCACTACGAGCGTTGCTCCCGCTGCTGCTGCGGTGGCGACTAGGGCGAATGTTTGGTCGCCGGTGTTTGCGAGGTTCTTCGCTGTGGTCGTAGTCTTGACCTTGGTGTCGGTCTTAGCTCCGTTGTCGGACTTGGGCTTGTCCGGGTTCGTCGGGGTCTCAGGAGTCTCGGGGTCCTTTGAGCCTTCGGAATCGGTTGGGCCGGCGGTGTTTACCAGCGTATGGTCCAGGAACTTCTTGGCGCCCGCACTTGCCTGTGAGAACAGGCGGCGCGTGCGGATCGGGGTGGCGTTCACCGTTGTGAGCGCCGTCTCCTCGGCCTCGATATTCACGAGCGTCGTGCCGGTGTCGAGGCCCACGTCGTTGTATCCCACGTGGCAGTAATACTGCGCACCGTCATCGTCTGCGGTCAGGTCAATCTCGAGCTTTGAGGCCGTTCCAGCCGCGAGGTTGCCATCGGCACCCACGAGCTTAAACTCTGTCTCGCCGCGGCCCTTGCGGTACCACATATAGGTCGGTGCCAGCCCTGTTTCGCTATCGTCGGCACCGAGTTGCTTCACATAGCCAATCGCCGAGAGCGTCAGGTGGCTTCCCGCCGTGCGCTCAACCGAAGAGTCGTATCCAAGATCCGACCCCTCCGCAGCATCCGCTGCAGGTCCGCTCACGGTCATCGTCATGCCATCGGGCATGGTCTTGACCGTGATGATTGCCGAGCGAATACCTGTTTCGGTCGTGGATCCATTCTTAACGGCGGCGATGGCGAATCGATACTCCGTATTGGGCTGCAGCCCATCCCACTTGAGCGAGGTCTGCGTGTTGTCGGCAATCTTCCAGCTATTGACGACCGCATCCGCCGCATTGCTCTGCAGCATGCCCACGCCGTAGCTAAAGCCACTCTTGTTTGCGAGTACATCGTCCCAGCTAAACGTAACGCTGGTCGAATCGACGGCGTTTGCCGTAAAGCCCGTCACGGCCGGCGCGTCGGGCATCTCGACGTCCTTAACGTCATAGCCCACGATCCAGAACTGGTCGGTGTCCTTGGTGCCGAGCTTGTCGCCCGAGTCTGCCTCGAACTTGTCGACATCCACCGCGTTGACGCCCAGACGCCACACAAAACCGTACTTGCCCTGCGCGGCCTCGGGCAGGTTGTCGACGGTGCCGCCGTATTCGGTCGATTCACTCGAGGAGTTACCCGTAGTAAAGCCGGCGTTGGCACCAAAGCACAGGCCGCCAAACAACTCGTGCTTTGCGAGCTTCGCGCCCATGACAACGCTGCCGTTCAGCGTCAAACCGAGCTCGAGCTCCTGCTCCTTGCCCTCCTCGACTTCGATGGTCTGCTCAATGCTCGCCCCCGACTGCGCGGCGGCGCCGTTAAACCCATCGTGCGTGTAGGCGCGCGTTACGCCAGGCTTGCCCAGGCCAAAGGAATCCCCAACGGGAGTCTCGCCGTTGAGCGTCGTTTGATAGGTTCCGGGTTCTCCCGACCGGTTGGTCAAAAAGTAGCTGAGCGGCGTCATATTGTGCTGTTTGGCAATGCGGTCATAGGCCTCGACATTAACGACCGAGGTCTGCGCGCCGAGCGACACGGGCGCCGCCATCACGCCCTTGCCACCAGTTTCCTCATTTTCGATCTCATACTCGTAATAGACCATCGGAATCGTGTAGAGCACGGCCTTGTCACCCTCGCCGGCATGCGACTCATAGCTTACGCTTGCGCTGACCGTGCGCTCGCTCCGGTAGTCATAGCATCCCTCGGCGGCAAAATCGACTGAAGCATTCATCGCGACCAGGGGCGGACCGGTCTGCACCTCGACGGCAACGCCCAACTCGGCGCCAATGGTATAGCCCTGGGATGTCCCCGTGCCCTTTTCCTCTCCGTATGACGTGCCGCCCAACACCAGATAGCCGTATGCCTGCTCCAGATCCTCAACATAGGGCGCATCCTGCAGCACGGCAAGCACGCGCGGGTTGGTATAGACCTTGTAGCGGTCCTTGTACGTGATCTTGACGCTGTCGTTGTCGACATCGGGCAGCGCGAGCGAGATAAATGTGCCGTAGGTAGTGCCGCGACGGTTGCTCTCGCTAATCACCTGCTCCTCGCCGCGGCGCACCTTTCCGTTCTCGTCGAGCGAAAAATGCGAGGCGGTCATCCAATAGTAGTCATCGTTCTTGCGCAGGTCCTCGTCGCGGTGCTTGCCCACCACGGCGATAAAGCTCTCGTTATAGCGGTCCGAACCCGAGACGCTGCCCGCCTTGACGTCGCTGATCCACACCTGCTCTATACCCTTGTGGTCATGCTTGTTGCTGCTGTTGTATTGCTGACCGCTCATGCTCATGGTTCCGACCATGGACCCCAAGCCCTGAGCCCCGCTCTGTGCCGTGTTGCAGGCAAAGTCGCGGAACACATCGCCGCCCACGAGCACCTCGTCGACCGCCAGCTGCTCGGACAGGCCGTCAAGGTTGGCAGTGGCAAGGGCAATAGGCGCCAAGGTGCACGGATAGCGCTTATCCTGAGCGCTATCCTTCCATGCGCTGTTGGGCACATGCATCAGCCCATAGGAGGCGAGGAGCCCGTCTCTGTATTCCTTGCAATCGGAAAGCTTGAACTCGCCAGACTCCGAGTCAAAATACGCGTAGCGGTACAGCGCGCCGTACAGCCCCTTGCTGCCGTCAGAAGCGCCGTAATCAAAAGCGCTGCGTTGCCAGTCATAGCCCGCAAGAATAAGGCCCGTGACGGTTTCACCCGTCTTCTTTCCTTCTTCATCGTAGGCGGCAAACGTGCCGAACGTCGCATTCGCAGCGACCATGGTCTTGCCGTTCGCGGAGAGGGAGATTGCGCCCGCGTCGCCCAGAGCATCGACATGGACGAGCGCACCCTTGGATGCATCCCACGAAAACAGCTCGCAATGCGTCGACTTATCAATATTCTTCTTGCCGTAGGGTGCCGAGACCACGATGGCGAGGTCATCGCAAAAATCGCGATCGAGGTCGCCGGCCGCTAGCGAAACGACAGGAGCTGACTGAAGCTGCGTCCAGGAGTCGTTCCCGCCCTTGTTGTGCGTGGTGTAGTCCGCGGCGTTACCGGCATCGATCTTGACGACGCTTTGCTTCCAGTTGCCGCCCTCCAAGTCATACATGTCGACTACAGCCTTGCGCACGCCGTTCTCGTCGACATAGCAGCCCGCGTAGACAAAAAGCTCGTCGACGCCGTCGCCATCGACATCGCCCGCCTCGACATCAAAGACGGCGTCGTGCTCTTGCAGGTAACCGGCATCCAGGTACTTAAAACGGCCTTCGTACATCATATTAGTGTTGACCGTCACCGGCAGGTGTGTGTCGAGAGTGCGCGTACGCCCGTTGCTAAACGAGTAGAGGACCAGCTCAACCTTTCCGGCGTATGACTTGCCGTCAATCGTCGTGGAGGAACTGTCGCCGTAGGCACGGAGCTCGGCAACGCGGCTCTTTTTGCCCGTGCTGGCGTCGCTGCAGAACTCAACACTCGTGGCGTGAATGCCCGAGAAACCGTTGTTGTCGTTGGCGAGTACTGTTGAGGACTCATTGTTGCTTAGGTACGACCAGGTGCCGCCACCGTAGTCGCTATGCTTGTAGAGATCGCTGTTCGTATCGAAGTTGTTGACGTTTTGCCAGAACTTTGCGGCGCCCCACACACTTCCATAGCCATCGGTGAGTTTGCTGCTGCCGCCAATGTCACCGCGCTCGACGTTCTCGAGCTTGTCGCGCAGAGTGTAGCGATTGCCATGGCTACCGTTAGCTGCCATATAGACCTCGCTGCGCGTGGCAAACGTCGTGGGGGTATCAGTGGAATAGGGGCCAACGGTATCGGCCGGAATGTCCTCGCTCGTGCCCAGACCCAGGGCTTGATAATCCTGCTCGGTCATATCGGTGATTGCGGGCGCGTCTGCCGCCTGGGCAACCTGGGGCGTGGCCGTGAAGCAGGCGACGCTCGTGGCGATCAACGCAGCAAGCGCCGCCGTCCCAACAAGCGGGATTTTCGACAGCCTACGGATACGGGGTGTGGAACGTACATGAGGGACCTCGCTTTATTCGAGTGGAGTGGACTCATTTTTGCAAATGATACATCCGATGCCCGATATCACGTGTCTCATTTTCGCCAACGGCGTGTCTCATTTTTGAGAATCCGAGATGCCGCGGAAATCTTATCCCAGCTCAAAGGCCATTTCTGGGATGTATTTTCCGTCGAGTGCCTCATCGGGAAACTGCATCCCATTTCAAGCGTCGATTCTGGGACGCATTTTCCCCTTAGACCCTCAACCGGAAACCGCATCCCACTTTGAGCGCAAATTCCGGGATGCATTTTCCGCTTGAGCCTCATTGGGAAACGGCGTCCCACTTTGAGGGCTGATTGTGGGATGCATTTTCCGGTTTTGCTCTCATTGGGAAAATGCATCCCGTTTCTTGACCGAATAATGGGACGCAATTTCCCGTTGGAGCGCCTTTGGGAAAGTGTGTCCCACTTCGACCGCCCAGAGTGGGATGCACTTTCCGCAAAGCACCTCAACGGGAAACTACGTCCCATTCCAAAGGCAAATTCCGGGACGCACTTTCCGAAACCCCGCCCATCCGGAAAGCCCGTCCCACTCTGAATACATCCAGCGAACATATGCGAGCGTGTTGTCCAGAACGGCCTCGTCATCGGGGTGATGGAAAATATCGTCCCAGACGCTTGCCATCGTTGCGCCCACGAGTGTCAAGAAAAAAGCCTCGAGGATTTCGAGGCTTTCACCATTTGTATTGTTTTGCACGAAGGACCGCGAACGGCGAAGCTACTCTCCCAGCACGGCCTTCTTGGCGGCTGCAGCCATGTTATCCAGATCCTCCTTGGTGGGGTGATCCTTTGCGGCAACCCAGTTGTCGAGCAGCATCTTAAATCGGGCGTTGTCGGGATCTTGCTCGAGCATGGCCTCGTAGCGCTGCTTGACCGCGGGGCCCATCTTGCCCTGGCACATCGCCCAGCCCGCAAGCTCGGCATCCCCAGCCAAATTGGAAGTTACGCGGTCGATAATCTGCTGATAGTAGCTCTGGTCGGCCCCAAAGCCGCAGGTGCCAAACAGGAACACGCGCTTGCCGTGCAAGGCGGAAAGCAACGCCGCGACCGAAGGCGTGCACGCGCCCTTGTCGCACCAAAAACCGACGAGCACCGTGTCGGCCGCGCAGGCGCCCTGCGCCTCGAGCGCAACCTGATCTGCATCCGCATCGTCGCTCAACGCCGCGGCATGGACAAACTCAACGCCCGCAGCCTGCAGAGCGCGCTTGATCGCGCCCGAAACCATCCTGGTATTACCGCTCTTGCTGTTAACCACCAAAGAGCACGTCATAGTCACGTTGCCTCGTTTCCCCCAAAACTAAAGCCACTAATGCAATTTATTAGATGAATATCTTAGTACTAACGTGACAGATGTAAACCACCGTCTGTCGATTGATTAATTTGCCCCACGGGCTTGCTCACTGGGCGAATTGGCTGCGGTAGAGTTCGGCGTAGAAGCCGCCTGCCGCCAGCAGCTCGTCGTGCGTGCCGCGCTCGATAATCTGCCCGTCGCGCATCACCAGAATGCAGTCGGCGTTGCGGACGGTGCTCAGGCGGTGCGCCACGACAAAGCTTGTGCGACCGGCCAGGAGCTCGTCGAATGCCGCCTGCACCTGCAGCTCGGTGCGGGTATCGATGCTCGACGTGGCCTCGTCCAGCAGCAGAATCGCCGGGTCGGTGAGCATGACGCGCGCGATGCACAGCAGCTGCTTTTGGCCTTGGCTAAACGTTCCGCCGTCCTCGCCGATGACCGTATCGTAGCCGCCTGGCAGCTGCACGATAAACTTGTGCGCATGCGCGCGCTTGGCAGCCTCGATAACCTGCTCGCGTGTGGCGTCGGGACAGCCGTAGGTGATGTTTTCCGCCACCGTGCCCTCGAACAGCCAAGTGTCCTGCAGCACCATGCCAAAGGCACGGCGAAGGCTTGCGCGCGTGTAGTCACGCGAAGACCTGCCATCGACCATGATGCGTCCGGCATCGATATCGTAAAAGCGCAGCAGCAGGTTGATGAGCGTCGTCTTGCCGCAGCCCGTAGGACCGACCAGGGCAAAGCGCGTGCCGGGCTTAGCCTCGATGCAGATATCCTGCAGCAGCTTGCGGTCGGGCACGTAGCTAAAGTCCACATGCTCAAAGGTCACCTCACCCTGCGGGGCGGCAAGTTCCACGGCATCCGCCGCATCGGGCTCCTGCTCGCGCGCATCGAGCAGCGCAAACATGCGGCGCGCCGAGGCATACGCCGTCTGGATCTGCGTAATGACGTTGGTGACCTCGTTGAACGGCTTGGTGTACTGGTTGGCATAGGACAGGAAAATCTGCACACCGCCCACCGTAAGCGCCGCGGGCACGCCCGTGATCACGCCCACGCAGCCGATCACAGTGACCACGGCATAGATGATGTTATTGATAAAGCGCGTGCCGGGGTTGGAGAGCGAACCCATAAACTGCGCGCGCTCGCCCGCGGTGTAGAGCTCGGCATTGAGGGCATCGAAGCGTTGCTGAGCGTTCGAGCCATAGGCAAAGGCGTCGACAAGCTTCTGCTCGCCCACGTACTCCTCGATATGGCCGCCAAGCTGACCTTGAATACGCTGCTGCGCCGTAAAGCTCTTGTTGGAGAGTTTGGCGATGGCGCTGGCCGCAAAGATGGAGAGCGGCGTGACGAGCACCACTACGAGCGTCATGGTCAGGTTGATGGAAAGCATAAACGCGAGCGTGCCAACGATGGTAATAACACCGGTGAAGAGCTGCGTGAAGCCCTGCAGCAGACCGTCGCCCACCTGGTCGACGTCGTTGACCACGCGGCTCATAAGGTCGCCGTGGGCATGGCTGTCGATAAAGCTGAGCGGCATGCGGCTGAGCTTATCGCTCGCCTCCACGCGCATGTCGCGCACCGTTTCGTAGGACAGGCGGTTGACGCAATAGCCCTGCAGCCACTGGAAGGCCGCAGCACCTACGACGACAATCGCGAGCTTGGTAACGAGCGGCAGCAGCGCATCGAAGTCCACCTGCCCGGCGGCGACGATAAGGTCGATGCCCTCGCCAATGAGAATGGGCGTGTAGAGCTGCAGAATCACCGAGACGGCGGCGCTCAAAAACGATGCCGCAAACGAGACGCGGTGCGGACGGACATAGCCCAGCAGGCGGCGGGTCACCGCACCCACGGGATAGCGCTCGGGATCGCCGGGCTGGCGCGGACCGTCTCCCAGGTCGTTGAGGCTATCGTTGCCGGACACGTTGGCCGTCATCGTGGCGACCGAACCGGAGGAAGTGTACGGATTCATTTAGCAGCCCTCCTTTGCGCAGACGGATGTGGGGACGGTCGGGGCGCCTGGGGCGGGCGCGGGCGCCGTACTCCCCTGCTGACCCTCGAGCTCCTCGCGGCGAAGCTGCGACTGGCAAATCTCGCGGTAGAGCTGGCAGGTCGTGTAGAGCTCATCGTGCGCGCCCAGGCCCGCGACCGAACCGTGGTCAAGTACGCAGATCATATCGGCGTCGCGCACGGTCGAAACGCGCTGGCTTACGATCACCGTAGTCAGCGGCAGCCCGCCCTCAGCAGCGCCACACACGCTGCGCTCGCGGATGGCATGGCGAAGCGCCGCATCAGTCTTAAAGTCAAGTGCCGAGGCGGAGTCGTCCATGATCAGAACCTGCGGCGAACCCACCAGGGCACGCGCGATAGTCAGGCGCTGACGCTGGCCACCGCTAAAGTTCTTGCCGCCCGCCTCGACCGGGGCGTCGAGCCCCTTCGGCTTGTTGCGCACGAACTCGCTCGCCTGCGCCATATCGAGCGCTGCCCAGAGCTCCTCGTCGGTCGCCGACTCGTCACGCCAGGTCAGGTTGCTGCGGATAGTGCCGCTCACCAGCGACGCACGCTGCGGAACGGTCGCGACCACGTGGCGCAGCTGGTCGAGCTGCCAGGCGCGCACGTCGGAGCCCATCACGTACACGCTGCCCACGCCCGCATCGTACAGGCGCGGGATAAGCGAAACGAGGGTCGACTTACCGCTGCCCGTGCCGCCGATAATGCCGAGGGTTTTGCCCACCGGCAGCTCCAGAGTCACATCGCTCACGGCATTTGCCGCGCCGGCGCCAAACGAGAAGCTCGCATGGTCAAAGCTCAGCGCAGGGACCGGAACAGCGCCACCCGTCAGGTCGCTCGGCTCAGGCAGCGCGACCGGCTGGTTGCCCTCGTCAGCGATGCTCGGCACGCAATTGAGCACCTCGTTGATACGCGACGCGCTGGCGCTCGCCTTGGTAAAGACCACGACCAGGTTGGCGACATACACGATGGAGGTGAGGGTCTGCGTCATGTAGTTCACAAACGCCATGACCTGGCCCTGCGTGAGCTCGCCCATGTTGACCTGGATGCCGCCCACCCACAGGATGGCGCACACGCCCAGGTTCATCACCAAAAACGTTACGGGGTTAAGGATCGACGAGAGCTTGCCCACCGCGATGGCGGTATGGGCCTGGTCATCGGCGGCTTGGGCAAAGCGCTCGCGCTCGTGGTCCTCGCGCACGAAGGCGCGGACCACGCGGGCGCCCGAAAGGCCCTCGCGGCAGATAAGCGCGATGCGGTCGAGCTTTGCCTGCAACTGCTTGTAGTAGGGAATGCAGCGCGCCATGACAAACCAAAACACTAGGCCGATGGCGGGCGTGCAGATCAAAAAGATGATGCCGAGCTTAAGGTCGATGGCAAGGGCCGCGCACATGGAGCCCACCGCCAGGAAGGGCCAGCGGATGAGCATGCGCACGCCCAGCGCCACGGCAAGCTGCACCTGGTTGACATCGTTGGTAATGCGCGTGATAAGCGACGGCGTGCCAAAGCGATCGAGCTCGGCATAGCTAAGCTTGTTGATGTGCTCGTAGAGCGCACCACGGATATCGGTGCCCATGCCCTGCGAGGTGAGCGCCGCCATCTTTTGGCAGACGAGCGTAAACGAAATGCCGATCACGGCCATAGCGCCAAGTACCATGCCGTAGTGGATAACGGCGTCCACGTCGTGCGAGCCAATACCCCTATCGATCATCTGGGCAATCACGAGCGGTGTCAGCAAGTCAAAGATCACTTCGATCAGCTTACACGCAGGGCCAATCACCATATACCGGCGAAACTTACCACCAAAACGCCTGAGCAGCTCAATCATGTATAGGCGCTCCCTATCATCATCCACATTCAATTCGAACCATGATAGTACCGCCACCCCAAAAGAAGCGTAAACAACTCGTCATTTCTAACGGGATTCGGTTTCCAAAGAAGCGGAGAGGCGCGCACCCAGCCAGTGTCGGACCAACCACTTGGTATACTTACATTAGTGCTACCAAGTTAGTCGCCGACCCTTGAAATGAGGTGCCGAGATGAACGACATTCTCGCAAGAAGAGCAAGACGAGCAACTGCGGGCATCGCCCTTTCCGCGGCACTTGTCGCGGGAATCGCCCCCGTAGCGGCGATCGCGGCAGAAACCAGCTCCCCCACCGGTGCAGTTGCCTTGCAAACGGAAGATGCGGCCGCCGCAAAAGAAAAAGCGTATGCAGCCATGCAGGAAGTGCTCAAAAAACTCAAAGCAGCGGAGGACGCCGCAAGTCCCGAGAGAATTGCGGGAATCAATAATATGATTGCCAGTGATCAAGAGCTCCGCGACATTATGCTGGCGCATGCCGCCGAATGTAGGGAACTCCTTCCCGCCATGCAAGCGAACGTCGATGCAGCCCAAGCCAAATACGACGAGGCCAGCAACCTGGTAAGCAGCCTTCAGGCAAAATTAGAGGCACTTAAGGCACTCGGCGACGAGGCGCCCAGCGAAGCTATTAAACAGTTGCGCTCCGAAATCATGGCGGCAAAATTGCAAGAAGAGTCTTGCAAAACGACGCTTGACAGCTACCAACGCCGCCTCGAAAGCCAGGAAAGACAGATTCAGAGATTCGAAAGTGCGGCGGAGGAAGTCAAAGCCCACATCGACGAGGAAACAGCCAAGCGAGATGCGCTCCTCGGCGATTTGGAAAAGGCGCAAGCGGCATATGACGATGCCTGCAAGGCATACGAAGAGGCAAAGGCCGCGGCAGACAAGGCCACCTCGCCCGAGATAACGAAACCCGCCGAGACGACAAAACCCTCCAGCTCAGCGCAGCCGGCCGAGACGGCGCAGCCCGCCAGCTCGCCCGCGACCGGCAAAGACGCCCCATCGAGCTCCACCAAGCAGGCGAACACGAGCAGCGGCAAGCAAGCAGATACGACCGCCGGCAAGCTCGCGAACACGGGCGACACAGCGCCGAGCGCAATCGCACTCGCAGGAATCGCCGCCGCAGGCCTCGGAATAACCGCCACAGCCACACGCCGCATCAAGAACTCAAAATAGCTGCCAGCGGTTATTGTCTTCGCCAATCCACAAACCCAGAGAGAAAAGAGGCCCGTTTCCCCAACCCAGGGAAACGGGCCTCTTTAACTGCAAAAATTCAAGCAACAGCACCGCCGCCTCTTGAACCACATAGCCATCAATGCCCAGACAACACCAGCAAGCCGCATTCCACAAGGGATAGATTTAAATTAGATAAACGCGCCTTTACGGATGATTTTTGGACGACGGGGCCCGGTCGGCGGCGAGGTGTTTGGTAGTCGAGCGATCCCGCAGGCGAAGCCGAGGACCAGCGAGACACCAAACACCTCGCCGCCTCCTGACGCGTAGCCATCGATGTTTTGGCAAAGCCAGCGAGCGCCACCCAGAGCGAACAAGTTGGCATGAAAAAGGCAAGGCATAGACCTTCTGGTCATGCCTTGCCTTTTGAATGACAAATTGTCGCTCTGGGTGGCGCGCAGCGTCGAGCATTGCGCGGTTTGGTAAAACCGCGCAAAAAGAAAGCCCGTGCGCTCGATGGATTCGGATGCCCGACAGAGGCTCCTTATGGCTGCTTCCTTCCGGACCTGACCAGATTCGGAACATGTCGTCATCCGAACCCATCGAACGCGCTAGGCGCTCGGTATATCTTACCTGCTCCCGCCCGCCAGAGCAAGGTAGCTAATTTGGGACGGAGCTTTTTTGACTACTTTTGCAGCCCGATTGCCAGAGCAGCCAATGAGTAGTCAAAATAGTCCGATCCCAAAATGACCGGCTTGGTGCCGCACCACAGAAAGGGCCCATCTACTACGTTTAGGCCGCAGGGGTCAACCATAGCCGGCTTTTTCGAAAATCGGCAAGCTTTCTACCTGCGGTTTTGTTTTTGCAAATTCCGGGATGGTCGAAGGTGGCCGGTTTAACGTAGTAGATGGCCGCATTTCGTGGCAAACGGTCCGACCCAAGACCCAAGGCAGCCAACCTCGAATGGTCATTCTCGAAGTTGCGGTGGAATACGGACTGAATTGGCACCTTAAAGGCAAAAACACTCCGTATTCCACCGCAACTTATAGGGAGATAGGCCTTAGAGGCGAGCGAGGTCATAGGCTTGGGCGGCTGACTCGCCGGCACAGATGAGGTTGGCAGTGGCTTCCCGTGGTTCGAGTGCCTGGTCGAGGGGCATGGGCTTGCGGCAGATCGGAAGCACCAAGTCGATGCCCTGCACACACACCACATCCAGGTTGACGGCGCGACCACCCACGACGGCAACCACCGGTTTGCCATATCGCTTGGCGCGGCGAGCCACACCAACCGGCGCCTTACCGGCGGCAGACTGCTCATCCATATTGCCCTCGCCCGTTATGACCAGGTCGACATCGCGCACGCGCTCGTCAAACCCCACGAGATCGAGCACCGTCCCCACACCCGAGCGCAGCTTCGCACCGAGCGCCAGCAGCGCCGCGCCCAAGCCACCGGCAGCGCCCGCGCCGGGCACGCCGAGCACCGAGCCAAATGTCCGTGCGCCCTCGGGCGTGCGCAACAAACCCTGGGCTCGAGCTCCGGCAATCGCCGTATCGAGCAGGCGGCCGTAGCCGACCATCCAGCTGTCGCACCTGCTCAGCGCCTCGGCAGCATCCGTCGGCAGGCCCTTCTGTCCGCCGAACACCGCAAGCGCGCCGCGACGCCCTACGAGCGGATTCTCGACATCCGAAAGCACAACGATACGAGCGCCATCCAAAGCCTGCAGCGCTGACGTCAAATCGATACTCGCCACGTGTTCAAGGCCCGCAAGACCGGGGGCGACATCGCAGCCCTGATCATCGACCACGCGCGCGCCCAGCGCCTGCAGCATACCGGCGCCACCATCGTTGGTGGCGCTGCCGCCCAAGCCAATATAGATAGTCTTTGCCCCGGCACGAACCGCACGGAGCATCAGCTCGCCCACGCCATAGGTTGTGGCCGCCAACGCCGTCGACTCCGTGCAAGGCGAATACCCAATTCCGGCCGCCTCGGCCATCTCGATGACCGCGGACTTGCGCTCGACATCAACCAGCATCCGGGCAGACACGCGGTCGCCCAAGGGACCTGCCACCTCGCAGGTCACAATCTCACCGCCGCACGCGGCAACGGCATCGAGCGTTCCCTCGCCACCATCTGCCAGCGGCAATGCGCGCACCTCGGCATCGGGCCAAACGCGGCGCACGCCTTCGGCTACCGCCGCCTCCGCCTGCGCGCTCGAAACGCTGCCCTTAAAGGAGTCGATCGCCAACAGCACACGGCGGGGTCGGCGGCACGCAGGACCAAAGTCAACCGCCGTGCCAGCATCCTCACCGGCACCTGCAAGCGCTGCGGCGTGAGCGGCGTGTGCTTCAAGATCGGCCCCACAACCGCAATCAGCGCCGCCCGCTCCGCGCAGACCGCCAAAATAGCTACTCAGCAGCTCGCGGCATTCATCCGCCAGGACCCCAGCCGTCACGTTAAACCGATGATTCAGGCGCGAATCGGCATTCAGGTCATACAGCGAACCCAACGCGCCCGCCTTGGCATCACTCGCGCCATACACGCAGCGTCCCACGCGCGCGTTGACCATAAGACCCGCGCACATGCAGCAGGGTTCCAACGTCACATAGACCGTACAGTCGGAAAGGCGCCAGCGGCCAAGCGCCTGGGCAGCGGCGCACACGGCCGCAAACTCGGCATGAGCCGAAGGATCCTGGTCGAGCTCGCGCCGATTGTGCGCCCGCGCGACGATCTCGCCGTCGCGCACCACCACAGCGCCAATGGGCACTTCGCCCACTGCCGCGGCGGCGCGCGCCACCGCCAGCGCCTCGCGCATGAACTTCTCGTCGATTTCGGTGATCGTCATCGTTCGCCTTCCCTGTTGCAAATTCAAAACGATGCTATCATTACGACTCACGGAGAGATGGCAGAGCGGTTGAATGCGGCGGTCTTGAAAACCGTTGAGCGCGAGAGCGTTCCGGGGGTTCGAATCCCCCTCTCTCCGCCACCTTAGTGATGCACCGGTGTCATGGTCCGCTCAAACAGTGCATCGACCACGTCGGCTATCTCAGGTCGACGCTCAAGATCGTGGCCCGATTCCCACCATATCGTGAAAAGTCGAATAATACCGCCGGCGACAAACTCAGACGTCGTCTCGAGTGACACGGGGGCCAGGGCATCCTCGGCAAGCACGTTCATCACACGCTCGCGGATGGAGCGGGCAATGCGGTCGCAAATAACGTTGGTCAACATACCCGACATGCTGCTTGCCAAAATGTTATCCATGAGCCGCTCGTGCGTCAGAATCAAATCCATGGCATCGTCCAAAATCGCGTGTCGAAGCGCGCGCACGTCCTCGGCAGACACCACGCCGGCCTCATCGGGCTGTTTTTGCGGCAAGCCCGACATGAGCTCATCGATATAAAAGGCAAAGTAATCGTTCTTGTCGCGAAAGTGCTTGTAGAACGTCGTGCGGCGAATCATGGCGCGGTCGCACAGCATGGCAACCGTCAGGTCCTCAAAACGATGCTCCTCGAGAAGCTCGGTGAAAGCATCGAACAGGGAGCGGTAGGTTTTCTTAATGCGAAGGTCCACTGGTATCGCCATCCTCAGGGCAAAGACAACACTCGTCAATCTGTCGCATATCTTACACCTGTACCTCGCGCGCTTTGCCCCGGTGCCGGCCCCGCCGAAAACACAACGCTTACCGGAAAGTTCGGCACGGCAAAACGTTGCGGGTATACTAGTAGCGTTATACCAACGGCAGCTGGCGCATGCCGCCGCGGCCATTCGAAACGGAGACATCATGATTACCGTCATCATCGGCATCGTTGTTGTCATTGTGATTGTCTGCGCCATCGCCGGCATCTACAACAACATGGTCACCAAGCGTAACCGCATCGATAACGCCTGGCAGAACATCGATACGCAGCTGCAGCGCCGTAACGACCTGATCCCCAACCTGGTCGAAACCGTCAAGGGCTACGCCAAGCACGAGCAGGAGACGCTCTCCGCCGTGATCAGCGCGCGTAACACCGCCGTCAAGGCTACCACGCCCGAGGCCAAGATGGAAGCCGACAACGTGCTGACCGGCGCACTGCGCCAGCTCTTCGCTGTGGCCGAGGCCTATCCCGATCTTAAGGCAAACACCAACTTTACGCAGCTGCAGGCATCGCTCGAGGACACCGAGAACAAGATTAGCTATGCACGCCAGAGCTACAACGACTGCGTGCTCAGCTACAACAACGCCATTCAGACGTTCCCGGCTGTCATCTTTGCTGGCATCTTCCAGTTTAAGGAGCGCCAGGGCTTCGAGGCCGCTGAAGCAGCCCGCCAGGCCCCGACCGTCAAGTTCTAGTAGTTTGACAGCGCATCCTTAATCGGCCAAATGCATAAACCGCCCCGTCGAATGCATACTTCGACGGGGCGGTTTCCTTTTTCGCGAAGGTCCCCCTCTAAGCGTCGTGCATTTTTAGGAGTATTCAACATAACCAAGGGCTTCGGGCGCCACGACAAATGCCAAAGACCGCGAATATCCCTGCAAATCAAACGCTGTCAGCCCATAACCCCGCCCATCATTCGTAGAAAACATCGAGAACTCCCGATTTTTTGCCCGAAGCCGGTATGCAGGGGCCTTCGATTGCAGAATACTCGCAAAAATGTACGTCGCCACCGCCCCCACATGGCGCGAAGCAAAACAAAAGGGCGACCTTCCTTTCCGGCGCACTCCGCAGGATGAAAGAACCCCCGCCGCACGTAGCAGCGGGGGTTCTTTCATGTCCGAGGACGCACCGGAAAGGAAGGTCGCCCTCGGGCCGGACAGCTAAGGCAGCTTACGCGACGGTGTAAACCCAGTTGTGCTTATCCTCGACAGCACCAGACTGGATGCCGGTCAGGGTCTCGCGGAGCTTCTTCATCACAGGGCCAATCTCGGTGTAGCCAGCCGGGAAGGTCACGGTCTCGTCGGCGCCGTAAACCTTGTTGTCGATCTCGCCAACCGGGGAGATGACGGCAGCGGTGCCGCACAGGCCGCACTCGACAAAGGTACCGGCCTTGACCTCGGCCCACTCGACGGGACGCTGGTCAACGGTCATGCCCAGGTCCTGAGCAACCTGAACGAGCGAACGACGGGTAATAGAGGGCAGGATGGAGTCGGTGTGCGACTGCGGAACGACGAGCGTGCCGTCCTCCTTCACGAACAGGACGTTGGCGCCGCCGGTCTCCTCAACATAGGTGCGGGACTCGGAGTCGAGATACAGGTTCTCGGCATAGCCCTCGCGATGGGCCTCCATCGTGGGCTTGAGGGACATGGCGTAGTTCAGGCCGGCCTTGATGTTGCCGGTGCCGTGCGGTGCCGCACGGTCATACTCGGAAACGCGCAGCTTAACGGGCTTGAGACCACCCTTAAAGTACGGACCGACCGGGGTCACGAGAATGCGGAACGTGTACTCAGGAGCGGGAGCCACGCCGATCACGTCACCGGAGCCGATCATAAACGGACGCACGTACAGGGTCGCGCCGGAACCGAAGGGCGGAACCCAGGCGGCGTTGGCAGAAACGACCTGCTTGACGGCCTCAACGAACTTGTCCTTGGGGAACGGGGGCATCTCGAGGCGCTGCGCAGAGTTGTACATGCGCTCAGCGTTCATGTCGGGACGGAAGCAGACGATGCTGCCGTCCTCGGCGGTGTAGGCCTTCAGGCCCTCAAAGACCTCCTGGCAGTAATGGAAGATACCGCCGCACTCGGAGACATGCAGGGTGTGGTCGGTGGTCAGGCCGCCCTCGTCCCACTCGCCATCCTTCCAATGAGCCTCGTAGCTGTAATCGGTCTTCATGTAGCCAAAGCCGAGGCTACCCCAATCGATATCCTTCTTCTCGACAGTCATATGTCGCTCCTTACATACACAGTTGCATACTCGCGAACCCGCACGCAAGGACCGAGGCCGACCGCGTCGCAACGTCGCACGCCCGGAGCGTAGAGCCGGACGGGACACGCGAGCAGCATCAAAGCCGATGGCACGTCGATTCGCATGCACGAGATTGTACTCCCCGCACGCGTCTGATAAAACGCTTTTCTTTAACTAAGTAAAGTATTTTCATTTGACCGAAGCAAAAAGGCCCGCCAACGTAAGCGGTGACGGGCCTCAACTGTACGGTCTGCGCGCTGGCTCGAGCTAGGCGTTCTATTTACCCAGCTTGGCCTTAACCAGACCGACCACGGTCGGGATGATCGACACGGCAACGATGCCGATAATCAGCAGCTCAAAGTGCTCCTGCACAAAGGGAATGCCACCAAAGAAGTAGCCCAGCAGTGTAAAGAGCGTTGACCAGGTAATGCCGCCCAGCACGTTAAAGATAACGAAGTTACGCCAGTGCATGCCGCCCATGCCGGCGATAAAGGGCACAAAGGTGCGGATAAACGGGAAAAAGCGGCCCAGGAAGATGGCCAGGTGACCCCACTTGTCCAAGAAGTCCTCGGACTTTTTGATGCGCTCGGGCGTCATGGCCTTGACCTTGCCCGAAGCGATGATCTTTTTGCCAAAGAAGTGGCCGATCATAAAGTTGCACTGATCACCCAAGATGGCAGCCGCCCATGCGACGGCCAGCAGGGCCACGATGTTAAAGCCGCCATTGTGGGCAAAGAAGCCCGAAGCAAACAGCAGTGAATCGCCGGGAAGGAACGGGAAGAACACCACGCCCGTCTCGATAAAGATGATCAGGAACACACAGCCGTAGGCCATAAGCGGGCCGGCGGCGATCCAGCTGGCGATCGCGGTGCGCGGGTCTTTGAGCAGCTCGGCAATAAAATTGATGAAACCCATGAAGTAAAACCTCTCAGTTGTGGGCGCGGATACGTCCAAGTTGACCAGTATACGGTTGCGGTGCCCCCTCGTGCGCAAACCCACAAAAGCATGACTCCATTACCAGCAAGTTTGCATAACTGACACCTGTAGCGCAATGCCGCCAAGATTGTCCTTCCTAATCCCTAGCGAATCGCTATACTTTATTGAATCGCATTGCCATGGCGCTAAGGGAGGGCGGCCGGTGAGCTTTATCAATACCATTCGCGAGGACATCAAGACCGTCCAAGCGCAGGACCCCGCCGCGCAAAACGGTCTGGTCATCTTCCTTTCCTATCCTGGCCTGCACGCCAAGTGGAACCACGTGCCCGAGCACTGGCTCTGGGAGCACGGTCATCGCTCGCTCGCCCGCGTGCTCTCGCAAATCACCCGTCACATCACCGGCGTCGAGATTCATCCCGCCGCACAGATCGGCAAGCATTTCTTTATCGACCACGCCATGGGCGTCGTCATCGGCGAGACCACCATTGTGGGTGACAACTGCGTGCTCTACCAGGGCGTCACGCTCGGCGGCACCGGCAACGAGACCGGCAAACGCCACCCAACGCTCGGCAATAACGTCACCGTGGGCACGGGCGCCAAGGTACTCGGCAACATCCGCATCGGCAACAACGTCAAGATCGGCGGCAACTCGGTCGTCGTCAAAGACGTGCCCGACAACTGCACCGTCGTGGGCGTGCCGGGACGTATCATCAAGCGCAACGGCTGCCGCGTGTTCGAGGAAAGCTTCGACGCCAAGCAGCATCGCGAGTACATGCCCGACGCCGCCGCCGAGCAGTCCGCGCTCAACCGTCAAGGCATCACCGAGAACGCCCGCCGCGTCAAGGAACTCGAGCGAGAGGTAGCCGAGCTCAAGGCCCTCGTCGCCAAGCTCGTGGACGAGCGCTAGGAACGCAAGCGGCACAAAACGACATCGGCATCAACGCAAGAAGGCGCGCCAGGGAATTCATCCCCGGCGCGCCTTTGCGTTGATGCGACATGTGGGACTGTCCCTTTGTCACATTATGCGAACTGGCTCAGATAGAGGTCGGCGTAGGCACCCTCGGCAGCCAGCAGCTCCTTATGCGTGCCCTGCTCGATAATGTTGCCGTGATCCATGACCAAGATCAGGTCGGCATCCACAATCGTCGACAGGCGGTGTGCGATCACAAAGCTCGTGCGCCCGCGCATAAGCGCATCCATGGCACGGCCGATGGCAAGCTCGGTACGCGTGTCCACGCTTGAGGTCGCCTCGTCCAGGATGAGAATCGCCGGGTTGTTGAGCAGCACGCGTGCGATGGTCAGCAGCTGACGCTGGCCCTGGCTGATGCTTTCGGCATCGTTGGCCACGCGCGTGTCGTAGCCCTGCGGCATGGTGCGCACAAAGAAGTCGACCTGCGCGGCACGAGCGGCGGCCACGATCTCGTCGCGCGTCGCCTCGGGACAGCCGTAGGCGATGTTTTCGGCAATCGTGCCATCGAACAGCCAGGCGTCCTGCAGCACCATGCCAAACTGCTGCCGTAGCTCGCCGCGGTCCATGCGGCTCGTATCCACGCCGTCGAGCGTAATACGCCCGCCGTCAATCTCGTAGAAGCGCATGAGCAGGTTGATGAGCGTCGTCTTGCCCGCGCCCGTGGTTCCCACCACGGCAATCTTCTGGCCCGGCTCGGCGGTAAACGACACGTCGCGCATAAGCGGCTTGTCGGGCGAATAACCAAAGCGCACATGCTCAAAGGAGACGCGGCCCTCGACCTTGCCCGGCAGCTTGGCGGCCTTGTCCGGCAGCGGATCGGCCTCCATCTCGGGCTCATCGAGCAGGTCGAACACGCGCTCTGCACTCGCCAGCGCGCTCTGCAGCGAGTTGAAGGTAAACGACAACTGCGTCATGGGCTCGGATGCCTCGTAGATAAACTGGAAGAACGCCTGGAACACGCCGACGGTCATGTGGCCGGCAACCAGCATACTGCAGCCCACAATCGCAATCACGATCTGTGCCAGGCGGCCGATAAAGCGCACCGCGGGGCCGACGGCGTTAATCATAAAGTCGGCCTTGGTACTCACGCGCGCTAGCTCCCTCGAGGCCTCATGCACCTCGGCAGAACTCTGGCGCTCACGGTTGAACGCGCGAATCACCAGACGGCCCGAGTAGCCCTCCTCAACCGCGCTCGTAATCTTTGACACCCACTCCTGGCGCTCACCGGTCACATCATGTGTGCGGCGCGAGACCACCTTGGTCACCAGCAGCGACAGCGCCATAAAGAACAAAAAGACTAGCGTGAGCGGCACGCTAAACACGAACATCACGCTCACGGCGCCCACCACGGTACCGATCGACACCAGAAGCTGCAGCAAGCCGCGCTGCATGCTCTCGGACATCTTGTCCAAGTCGTTGGTCGCACGGCTGACGACCTCGCCGGGACGATGCGCGTCAAAATAGGCAAGCGGCAGACGGTTGAGCTTTTGTGCGATGCGGTTGCGTAGACGCAGGTTGAGGCGTTCGGCCACGCTCGACATCAAAAAGCTCTGGAGCGCGTAGAACGAGGCAGCGGCCGTCCAAATCATAAAGTAGATGAAGATGGTCCTGCCGCAGTTCTCCCAGGTGATGTTGAAGGTGGTATCGTTGGCAAACGCCACCTGAATGTGGCCCCACAGCTCATCGATCACACGGGCGCTATATGCCGGCGCAGCGGTGTTAAAGATGGCATAGAACACAATACTCGCGAACACGATATAGAAGCGCCAATGGTCGCCGGCAGCCTCGCTCCACAGGCGGCGCACCGTCGCCCAGGTGTCGCGGGGTTTCTCGTCCTCGTCCTCGTCGTCCACATCGCGCATGCGCTCTGCCTCAGCGCGGGCGCGCTCGTCCTCGGCGCGCTCGTTTTCCTCGTAGAGCGCTTGGCGGCGAGCCTCGCGCTCGGCTGCAGCCTTGGCGGCGTCATCCAGCTCGGGTGCCACGGCAGCCGTTTCCTCGACCAGCCCCGCGGCAACGGCGCCATCACCGCCGCTCTGCTTCTTGAGCTCCTCGGCCATGCTACTCACCTCCCTTCATTTGCGATTCCGCGATGGCGCGGTACACCTCGCAGGTTTCCATAAGCTCCTCGTGCGTGCCCAAGCCCACAACCTCGCCGTCCTTGAGCACGACAATCTGGTCGGCGTGCAAAATCGTCGAGATGCGCTGCGCGATGATGAGCACCGCTGCGTCACGTGTCTCATCTTGTAACGCATGGCGCAGGGCGGCATCAGTCTTAAAGTCCAGGGCCGAAAAACTATCGTCGAAGATATATAGATCGGCGCGCTTCATGAGTGCGCGAGCAATGGCCAGGCGCTGGCGCTGGCCGCCCGAGAAGTTCGTGCCGCCCTGGGCCACCGGCGTATCGAGCCCCTGGGGCTGGTCGAGCACAAAGGTGCTCTGGGCAACCTCCAGCGCATGGAGCATGTCAGCCTCAGTCGCGCCTTCGTTGCCAAAGCGCAGGTTGCTTGCAACGGTGCCCGAGAACAGCCACGCCTTCTGCGGCACGTAAGCGATATGCCCGCGAATCTCACCTTGCGAAAGGTCGTGCAGATCGATGCCGTTCAGGCGAATGGCGCCCTTCGTTGCATCGTGGAAGCGAAGCAGGAGCTTGGCCACCGTTGACTTGCCCGAGCCCGTTGAGCCCACGATCGCGGTCGTCTGTCCGCGGCGGCAGGCAAAACTCAGGTTGCACAGAGTGTCCTCGTCGGCATCGTCAAAACGGAACGACATATGGTCGAACACGGCAACCGCATCGGTACCGTCAACAGGCTCCGCCGCGCACGTATCTAGCGTGCGCTTGCCGTCCACGATGCTCGGCTCGATTTCGAGCACCTGTTGCGCACGGTTGAGACACGCCGCAGCGCGCGGGAGCGTCAGAATCACCATCTGCGCCATCATCACAAAGAAAAGGATCAGGATCGCGTATTCCAACACGGCCGAGATGCTGCCGATTTGCATGGCGTGGACGCCCACGCGGTTGCCGCCCACCCACAGCACCGCCACCTCGGCGATATTCATCAAAAAGAAGCTGGAACTGTCGAGACCCACAAACAGGTGGTTGACCTTGATGGCGTTGGCCGCGTAATCGCTAAACACCTCGTCCAGGCGCTGCTCCTCGTGGCGCTCCTTGTTAAATGCGCGGATGACGCGCACGCCCACGATGTTCTCGCGCAGCACCACGTTCATGCGGTCGATAAAGCTCTGCAGGCGCATAAAGATCGGCGCGGCGTTAGCCACCGTAAAGACCGCCGCCACCAGCACGATCGCAACGACCACGCCCAGCAGCGTGCCCATGGCGGGATCGATGAACCAAGCAAAAATGATGCCTGCCACGGCCAAGAACGGCACCGGCAACACCAGCTGAATCGTCTGAAGGACAGCTTGCTGAATCACGTTGATGTCGTTGAGCGAGCGTGTGATCATCGAACCCATGCCAAAGCGCTCAAAGTCGCTGGCTGACAGCTCGAGCGACTTGTCGTACACGGCATTGCGGATATCGCAGGCCACGTTGGCGGCCAGGCGCGCTGAAAGATAGCAGCCCAGCACCGTGCCGCCGCTGGCCATGCCGGTCGCGATAAGCATGTACAGGCCGTTGCGTAATATATAGTCGACATCGCCCGTGGCAATACCGGTGTTGACCATGTTCGCCAGCATCGTGGGAACCAACAGCGTACCGACGTTATCTATCAGCACCGCAAACAGCGTCACCGCAATCAGACCGCGGTACGGCCTCATAAATCTCATTAAGAGTCGCATGCGTCCCCCTCGCCCTTATCGTCAGCCTCGTTCTCGGCGGCCACTTGCCGTTTAAATGCCTCGCACTCTTCGTTCAGAACATGGGAGAACTTACCGACCAAGCGCATGATCTCGCGCTGCTCCCACGGCTCGAGCGCCTCGAATGCCTGTTGCTCGGCTTTTTGCGCCGGCAACGCGTAGCGCTTGGCAAACTGCACGCCTTCTTCGGTCAGTCGCACAACCTTGTTCTTACGACTGCCCTCAGCAAACTCCAACGTCGCAAGCCCTCGCGCCCTAAGCGTCTTGATCGCCGAATTGATGGTCTGTTTGCTGTAGAACCATTCACTCGTCAGCCGACTCACGGCAACGCTTCCGCCCGCTGCACTCGTGTCGACGAGCATCCAGTAGGCGCAGTCCGAAAGACCGCAGGCGCGCGCGAACTCCGAATAGATACGGTCAAGCCCGTTGAGCATCCGGTCGAAATCGACCAGGCTAACTGCACTATTCATCTCTCCCACCATTCGATAGTCCGAGTTTTGACCAATTTATATCTCTACATTAGTCCGAGTTTTGACTATTGTCAACAGGCTCTCTGCAAATGCGTGCATTTTTATGGCCTATCGGCAGAAAAAGACCGCCGGCGCGGGGGCGGCGCCGGCGGTTGCGAGAGAATATCGAGTGTTGGCTGTTAAGCAGCGACGGCCTCATAGACCGTAGCACCCGAGAAGCTGTCATGCAGGCTCTTGCCGGCAATCCACGGCAGCTCGACGACCTCGCAGACCGTGTTGACCAGCTCGGAGCAGTCAGTAAAGTGGCCCTTGTCGTTGAGGGCCTCGCAATCCTGAACACGCCAATAGCCATCGGTGTGCGTGATGTAGTACTCGTGATCGTTGATCGACACGAAAGCGCGCGTCTTGGAACGCAGCAGCTTCAGAAATCCTTCGAAATCGGTCTCGACGACATCTCCAGCCTGGAACATGATGTTACCTCCTGGCCCGGCGCCACCACGGCGCATTGATAAACGTTGGTACTCCTTTAGTAAAACCTTTATCAAAGGTTATGCGTTCGTCATTTAGGCAAGTGGTAAAAAAGCGCAGGGTAGACGGGATAAAACGTTTAACCATCCCATTTGTTTGTCACATTCTGAAGGTACTTTTATGCAAGCCTACTTTCCCAATTGGAATCTATCCTTTTGGCCGGGCAATTGACCGTCTATCGTTTAAGCCCGACGGGTATGAACGGGGCATCTGCAACGCCACCGCAAGGAGACACCATGGAGACTATCGAAGCACTCATTCACCGCCGCAGCTGCCGCAAATACAGCAATCGTCCCGTCGAGGCCGAAAAGCTTGCACGGATTATCGAAGCCGGCCAATATGCACCGAGCGGCATGGGCCGCCAGCCGGTGACGTTTGTCGCCGTCACCGACCCCGCGACCGTCGAGCGTCTCTCACAGCTCAACGCCCAGGTCATGGACAGCAACAGCGACCCCTTCTATGGCGCCAAGACCGTTGTGGTGGTGCTGGTTGACCGCAGCGTGCCCACACATCTGGAAGACGGCTCGCTCGCCATGGGCAACTTGCTCAACGCCGCCTATGCACTGGGTGTCGATTCGTGCTGGATTCACCGCGCGCATGAGGTCTTTGACTCGCCCGAGGGCCTGGAGCTGCTGGCCAGCTGGGGCCTGCCCGCCGACGGCAACCTGCGCGGTGTCGGTAACTGCATTCTTGGCTACGCCGAGGACACGCTACCCGAGGCAAAACCGCGCCGCGACAACGTGGTCTACGTAAGGTAACCCAGGAGCGTCAGCGAGGGTGGCTAATTGGGACGGGGCTATTTTAGCTGCCCCACTCGCAACTTATCCCGCCGATGGAGTTGTCGTCGCTTCGCTTGTCTGGGTCGTTTCGGCGTCGTCGCCTTGCTTGTCTTCGTCCTTTTGCGCGTCGGCGATGGTGGAGGCCGCCGCAACGATACCACGCTGGGGCGCGACGCCCGTCTGGGCCTGAGCGCCCTCGATAACTTCTGTGCCTGCATGCGCGAGCTCGGGCGATTTAAACATTGCGTCCAAGTTGGCGCCACCGCCGGCGTAGCCAAGCGCAGCGAGTGCGATGACGATCACTGCAACGGCGGCCACGATCGGCACGTAGCGATGCCAGCCGGCGGGATTGAGCCCGCTGCGGCGAGCCGCCCCGCGGCTGATGTAGCCGAGCGTTCCGTCGTGCTTGAGCTTTGAGCCCACCACGCGTTTGCGGCCCCACAGCGAGGACTCTGCCTGCATTGCCAAGCGGGCGCTTGCCGAAGGATAGCCGTATTTAGTGCGCTTGAACGAGCCATCAAACCCCGAGGCGTGTTTGCCCCACGTCACCGATGTCGTGCGTCGGTTAACCGGCGCGGCGCTCCGCCTTCTGCGGCTCGGTTTTGAAGTCTCAGCCATATGCCCTCGCACGCCGTAACCAAATCGAAACAATAACGCTTTGGACTGTAGCACACGCGTCGCGCGCGGTCACGGGCGCCTCGCTCAACGGTCATCGTCCTTCAGCAAGCGCCACAGCGTTGTACGGCTTATGCCCAGCACCTCCGCCGCACGGGTTCGGTTGCCGTGGAGATGGTCTACAACCAGATGCGCGATATCTCGCTCGGTATCGGCCAGCGGTCGCAGGATATACAGGTCACTTTCGAGTGTCGGGGCGCCAAAGGTTGCGGTCTTAATCACGTCCTCTTGGGCGAGCACTTCCTCCGCCACAGTGCGGTCCACCGTGCCCGCCCCCACCAATATATACAGTCGTTCCGAGACCTCGCGGAGCTGCAGATAATTGCGCGGCCAGCGGTAAGCATCGAGCGTCTTCGCCGCCGCGGCAGACAGCGTGGGCGCTGACGTCCCAAATGCGTCAGCGAGATATTCCAAATAGCGCGCAACCTTCTTCGACGCGGCTCCCTGCTCGGCGATTGCCGGCGCCACGCTCACCGCACAGGCGAAGCGCTCGGTCACAAAAGCGGCTTGATCACTTTCGCTGCCGCCCGGCATGTCATTCGCCGTCAGCACCACATGGCAGCGCGTCGCCAACGCGGTGTCGGCCATCGTGGAAACGAGCTCGCGAAGGCGTTGGGGACCAACCGCATTCCAGTCCTCAATGCAAAGGGTCAGCCCCGTTTGGAACAGCGGCGATTCGGCGCTTTTGAGCACATGGCGCCAACCGCGATCGGTGAGTTCATCGAGCGCGACGGAAACAAAGGGCTGACCGGCAAAAGGACCGTCCAGATAGAGGCGCTTGGCGATCTCGACCTGACCCGCTCCCAGCTCGCCCTCGAGCATAAGGGGCACACCGCGCGCGTAACTCTCGGCAACCGGCGCAGCCACCGAGGCCGCCCCCTCAACGATGCCGTACGCGCTCGATTCGTAGCGAGCCTCAACTTCGTCGGCGTTGAGCCACTCGATACCCGCATGCGCCGCGGCACCGCGCACCTCGCGGACCACGACGACCCAAAGGCCCCCGCCCTCTTTGTCGGTGGGGCGAACGGTCAGGCTCAGGCGCGCACCCGCACGTCCCATAACCAGACGCGCGCCGTCTCCTATACGGTCGAGGCGCTCAGCGACAAAAGCCGCCACATCCCGCTCGAGCGCCGCGTCATTCATGGTCGAGATCGCGACGTCCCCACGCGCATCGATTGCCAATGCCGAGGCCCCGGCAGCAGCCAGGGCCTCGGTCAAGATGTTCAGCTTGGCATCGCTATCCATTATTTGCCCCTGTCCGCAGCGACGTGCAGCCGCCGACGGTCGTACGACCGAGTGTTTCAAAATTGAACGATATTGCTCACCAAACACTATAGGGCAGAAAGCGCCGTCCTGCGAGTATAGGTGTTGCCCCGCATCGCCATCCTGGCGGGGCGATAAGAGCTCTTCGGGACTTATAAACCTGCGGACAAGCCATACCCGCAAGAGCTCCTATCGCTCCACCGTGAGAATGCGCTCGCCAGCACGCAGCACGCAGCACGCAAATAAGCTACTTCTCTACCAGATTCCCAGCACGTGCTGCATTCCCAAACTCATGCACGCAATGCCAATCCAGCAGCAAAAGCCCAATGCGATGGGCTTGCCGCCCTTTTTGACCAGCTCGACGATATCGGTATTAAAACCAATAGCCGCCATGGCCATCACGATAAAGAACTTCGACAGCTCCTTGATGGGCGCCGTAAAGGACGCGGGAAGCTGAAACACCGTAGTGATCACGCTCGCCAGCACAAAGAACAGCACAAACATGGGAAACGCGCGTTTGAGGGAGAACGTGCTTTTGGCGTCGCCGCCGGCCTTGCGCGCCAGATGCATCTGCCAGCAAGCAAGCGCCAGCGTGATGGGAATGATAGCCAGCGTCCTGGTGAGCTTGACCACCGTGGCGCTCTCGAGCACATTGGCGCCGGGATGCATGCTGTCCCAAGCGCTCGCCGCAGCCGTTACGGACGAGGTGTCGTTGATGGCGGTACCGGCAAACAGGCCAAAGCCCTCGTTGGTCAGCCCGAGCATGCCGCCGAGCGTCGGGAACACGAGCGCCGCGATAACGTTAAACAGGAAGATGACCGAAATAGCCTGGGCAATCTCGCGATCGTCGGCATCGATGACGGGTGCGGTCGCGGCGATGGCAGAACCGCCGCAAATCGACGAACCCACACCTACAAGCGTCGCGATCTTGCCCGGCACATTCATAACGCGGCAGAGCACAAAGGCGATGACAAGCGAGGTCGAGATTGTCGCCACGATAATGGGCAGCGACTGGGCGCCCTTGGACAGGATCTGGGAGAGGTTCATGCCAAAGCCAAGCAGGATAACCGCGTACTGCAAGACTTTTTTGGACGTATAGGTAACGCCGGCGGCGAGCTGTTCGCGACGATTCTTGGGAAAGACGAGCGCCAGGACCATGCCAAAGAGGATGGCAAATACCGGACCGCCGACCACCTCAATTTGTTTGCCGAGCAACGTCGCGGGAATGGCGATGATCAGGCAGAACAAGACGCCTTTCCAGCGCTCGCGTACGATATTTGCCAGTTGCATATGGGATTCCTTCTTTCTATTTCACGTTTGCGACGGCTTATGATACGGCAACATTGAGCGCAGCCTTGCGCAAACACAGACAAAGATGCCGCAATAGTTCTCAGGCAACAGCCGAATTACCCACCGCGGAGAGCTGATTCGCGGCATAATTAACAACTGACATATGAGTTTGATAGAACAGTTGCGAGGCGCTATGGAAGAATCGATGCACGTCGGCGAGCAGGAAACGAGCCTACAGGACCAGTCCTACCACACCATTCGACGCAAAATCGTCTACCTGGACTACAAGCCGGGCGAAAAGCTGGGCGTCAAGCAACTTTGCGACGACCTGGATATGGGGCGCACCCCTGTGCGCGAGGCTTTGGTTCGCTTGGCGCAGGAAGGCCTGGTGCGCACCGTGCCCCAAAGCGGCACCTACGTCTCACCCATCAACCTCACCCTTGCCGAGAGCGCCTGTTACATCCGCGAACATCTGGAAAAGCAGGTGATTGTGGAGTGCTGTGCGCGCGCCACGTCGGCCGGCATCGAACAGCTCGACCGCGCCATCGCGCTGCAGGAAAAGGCCATGGCCGAAGAGGATCGCATCGGCTTCTTTTTGAGCGACAACCTCATGCATCACATGATTTTTAGCATCGCATGTCGCAGCACCGTGTGGTCGTGGCTCGAAGAGACCAATGCCGACCTGGAGCGCTTCCGCTGGCTGCGCGCCGCCACGCAGGTTCTCGACAATCAGGACATCGTGAACGAGCACAAGCAGATTCGCCGCGCTATCGCCGGTCGCGACCCCATCGAAGCGAGCTTTTTGGTTAGCAAGCACCTGCATATGATGTTCCGCAACCAGACCGAGGTTCTGGACCAGTTCCCCGAGTACTTCGAGACCAGCAAGCTCCGCTAACCTGCCAAAAAGGGACAGGTTCATTTTGGTAGGTTTTATCTGGTCAAATGCAGAAAAGGCCCGGCTCCGTCTTGATGCGGAGCCGGGCCTTAGCTGCTAGAACGGCGGAACATCAACTACTCTACCGTAACGCTCTTGGCCAGGTTGCGGGGCTGGTCGACGTCGCAGCCGCGCAGGATGGCGACCTCGCGGGCGAGCAGCTGCAGAGGAACGCTCGCCGTGATGGGGCTGAACACGTCGCGGACTGCTGGCACGCGGATAATGCAGTCGGCGATCTTGTTGATCTCCTCGTCGCCCTCGGTGGCAACGACGATGACCTTGGCACCGCGCGCCTTGCACTCCATAAGGTTCGACACGATCTTGTCGTAGGTGGCACTCTTGGTGGCCACAGCGATGACAGGGAAGCCCGGGTCGATCAGGGCAATGGGGCCGTGCTTCATCTCGCCGGCGGCGTAGGCCTCGGCGTGCAGGTAGCTGACCTCCTTGAGCTTGAGCGCACCCTCGTAGGAAATAGCGGCACCCATGCCGCGGCCCACGAACAGCGCCGACTGCGCATCCTTGCACAGCAGGGCAGCCTCATGCACGGCATCGGTCTGCGTGTCCAAAATCCACTGGATCTGCTCGGCAGTATCGGAAAGCTCGCGGAACAGCATGCGCGCCTGTTTGGTGGTCAGGCGGTACTTGACCTGCGCCAGCAGCAGGGCCAGCAGCGTCAGGCTCACAACCTGGCCGATGAAGCTCTTGGTCGAGGCGACCGCGATCTCCTTGTTGGCCTTGGTGTAGATGACGCCGTCGCTCTCACGCGCCACGGGGCTGCCCACCACGTTGGTGATGCCGAAGACCTTGGCACCCTTAATTCGCGCGTCGCGAATGGCAGCAAGGGTATCGGCCGTCTCGCCCGACTGGGACACGGCAACGACAAGCGTTGTCGGCGTGATGATGGGATTGCGATAACGGAACTCGCTGGCCGCCTCCACCTCGGTGGGGATGCGAGCCCAGCCCTCAATGAGATTCTTGGCAATGAGGCCAGCGTGATAGCTGGTTCCGCAAGCGATCACGTAGACGCGATCGATGTCGTTGAGCTCCTCGAGCGAAAGACCCAGCTCGTCGATGTCGAGCTCGCCGGCCGGCGTCATACGACCGACCAGCGTATCGCGCACGACGCGCGGCTGCTCGTGGATTTCCTTGAGCATAAAGTCAGGGTAGCCACCCTTTTCGGCCATGTCCAGGTCCCAGTCGATGTGGGTGACCTTGGGCTCGATAACGTTGCCGGCCTCGTCGGTGTACTCGACGCCTGCGGGCGTGAGCTTGGCAAACTGACCGTCCTCGAGCACCACGACATCGCGGGTGGCGTCGATGAGCGCGATGACATCGGAAGCAACATAGGAGCCGGTTTCGCCCACGCCGACTACGATCGGGGAATCCTTGCGGGCCACGGCGATCACGCCGGGCTCGTCAGCGCACACGGCGGCCAGACCATAGGCACCGACCACGTGGGTGCACGCCTCGCGCACGGAGGCCATCAGGTCGTGCGCCTCGGCATAAGCCTCTTCGATCAGATGCGCGAAGACCTCGGTATCGGTCTCGCTCTTAAAGTGATGGCCGCGGCCCTCCAGCTCTTCGCGCAGCTCGGCGAAGTTCTCGATGATGCCGTTGTGGACGATGGCGATACGACCGTCGCAGCTGGTGTGGGGGTGAGCGTTAACGACGGAGGGCTTGCCGTGGGTGGCCCAACGGGTATGGCCGATACCGCAGGTAGCGTCGCTGTCGATGTTGGAAAGCTCGCTCTCCAGGCCCGCGACCTTGCCCACGCGGCGGATGACGTCGAGGTGTGCCGCGGCGCCCTCGCCCACCTCGAGCGCGACGCCCGAGGAGTCATAGCCGCGATACTCCATGCGCTTGAGGCCCGTGACCAGGATGTTCTTTGCAATATCAGAGCCGGTGTAGCCGACGATTCCGCACATAGGATAAATCCCTTCGTTCGCGTGACTGCAAGACGTCCACGCACAGGGGGCGCTGAGACGTATAACGTTCGAGTATTGTACTCACGCAAACGCAAGCTGATATACCAGAAGTGGTATCTCAACTTAGATACCACCCGATGCACACACGTCCAGCCGGTCCAAACCACCACAATGGGGACAGGCACCTTCGTGGTGGTCGCGCTGGCAACGGCGTTTCCCCAGATAAAACCTGCCAAAATAAACCTGTCCCTTTTTGGTAGGTTTGGGATGCTACAATCTGGCTTGTACTTGAAACGCATCAAAGGGGCGCTATGGCAAAGGTAAAAATCAGCGACGTCGCGCGCGAGGCCGGGGTTTCGTTGGGCACGGTTTCCAACGCGCTCAACCACCCCGAAAAGCTGCGCCCCGAGACCCTCAAGCTCATCAACGAGACCATCAATCGCCTTGGCTACCTGCCCAACCAAAGCGCCCGTCAGCTCGCGGGCGGCGCTACCAAGTCCTTTGGCCTGGTGCTCCCCCGTCTCGATCACGGTTTTTCGCTCCAAATCGCCAGCGGCGCCCACAACGAGGCCCGCAAGCACGGCTACGACTTGCTCATCGCCAACGCCGATAACGACGATATTCTCGAGGACCATTACCTGCGCTACTTTATGGGCACCCAGATGTCCGGCGTCATGGTTCAGCCCATGGCATCCCCCGACTGGCACCCCGCCATGACCAAGATGCCCGTGCCGATCGTCCATCTGGACATCCATTGCTCCGAGCCCGGCTACTACGTAGCGGCCGACAACGAGGCCCAGGGTCGCATCATTGCCGAACTTGCTATCGCCCGCGGCGCGCACCATATTGTCGTCGTCGGCCGAGCAGCATTTATGCAACTCACCCTGCGCGTCCTTGGCATTCATAAGGCGCTCGCCCTGCACCCCGATATCAAGATCGAAGTCATCGACGCCGGCGAATGGAATACCGCTGCCGACGGCTACGGCATCGGTGCCCAAATCGCCGAGCGCCCCGCGGACGAACGTCCCGATTTTGTCGTCGGCCTGACCGATGTGTTGGCCTCGGGCGT
This sequence comes from Collinsella sp., assembly GCA_048189585.1. Classification (GTDB taxonomy): domain Bacteria; phylum Actinomycetota; class Coriobacteriia; order Coriobacteriales; family Coriobacteriaceae; genus Collinsella. The sequence goes on from DBEZHA010000019.1 coordinate 85,475, forward strand.
CGTTTCGGCACTGGTCGACAAGGGCATCTCTGTCCCCGGGCAAGTACGCGTGGCCGGATGCGACGGCAACCCGCTCGCTTGGAGCGGATCGGTCCCGCTCACTACGGTAGCGCCCCCGGGCTACGAGATTGGCCGCAAGGGTGTCCAACTGCTGATGGAGCAAATCGAGAACAAGGCCCCGGCAAAGATCAAGCATATCCGTGTCGGCTCCGCAGCGCGTACCGTCACCGCAGTCGCCGCCGAGGATATCAACCGCCAAGAACTGGTACGTCCGTTCCTACTGGAACGCGCCAGCACCCAGGCAAGCAGCCAGACCGACGCCACGGCCATCAACCTCGGTGCGTATCTATAGCACGCCCGCGAGTATGCTAAGTCGCCGCTTAAGCAATTGCTCGTTTCAACGCCGCAATTGTCTAGCGCACGGCCTTGACCGCCGCCGCCAGGTCGAACAACGTATCGAGCACGGCCTCGCAGCCATCCACCACGTCCTGCGGCAGCGGCACGATATCGGGGACGGCAAAGACATGGCAGCCGGCCGTAATGCCCGAGACGCAACCGTTGCGCGAATCCTCGACCACGGCACATTCCTCGGGAGCAAAGCCCGCGCGCTCGCAGGCGAGCAGATACATCTCGGGGTCGGGCTTGCCGTGCACGACGTCCTCGCCACACGTTACCGTTTCAAACTTGTCAAAGAGGCCAACCATCTTAAGGTTGCGCTCGGCCGTAACGAGGCGCGACGACGTCGCTAGACCAACGTGATAGCCCGCAGCCAGCAGCTCGTCTAGACACTCGGCGGCGCCGGCCTTAAGTTCCAGTTCGGCCTTGACCATCTCGTCGCGAATCTCCTTGTGGCGACGATAGATCGCCTCGGTGGTTTCGTGGCTGCCATAATGCTTATCGAGGATGTCCATAACATCGGGCAGCGTGCGGCCGATAAACTGATGGATCAGCGCTTCATCAATCGCGAGCCCCAGCTCAGCGGCGCCTGCCTTCCAGGCCTTAATCCCCAAACGCTCGGTATCGACCAGCGTTCCATCCATGTCAAAAATAACAGCCTTGATCATATCGGTCCCCCTCGCCGGATTGCATTACTGCCACTCTACCGCACTTTACAAGCTTGTATATAACGTATATAGCATATTGCACTTTCGTTACATAGCTGGAAGTCTTATGACAAGCAGCTCGGTGGGATTATAGTTTCATCCGAGCTTTAATTACTGTAAGGAACTTTCATGCTTTCAGACACCGCCGCACCCACAGAGGAGCTTCAGGACAAACTCGCAGCACTCGAGCAGCTGCTTTTGGCATACGGACGCGTCGCCATCGGCTTTTCCGGTGGTGTCGACAGCAGCTTTTTGGCCGCGGTCTGTGCCCGCATCATGCCTACCAATACCCTCCTCGTCCATCTCACCACGCCGCTCATCGGCACGCCCGAGCAGGCTTCGTTTGAGCAGTCCGTTGATGGGCAGGCCAATGAGGGGCCGCATTTTAAGCTCCCCGTGCTCAATCTTTCGGTGGATCAGCTGCAGCTCCCCCAAGTAGCCTGCAACGATGCTAATCGCTGCTACCACTGCAAGCACGCCGGCTTTACCGCCATCGTCAACCACGCCAAGTCGCTCGGCTTTCCCACCGTCATCGATGGCAGCAATGCAAGCGATCGCGGTGACTACCGCCCCGGCATGCGTGCGGCAGAAGAGCTCGGCGTACGCTCGCCCCTTATGGAGGTCGGCTTTACCAAGGACGAAGAGCGCGAGCTACTGCGCGCATGGGGCTATCCCGTTTGGAACCTGCCGGCGGGAGCATGTCTTGCCACACGCGTCCCCACGGGCGAGGAGCTTACGTTCGAGAAGGTCTCCCTGATCCGCGCCTGCGAGGATTACCTACACGATCTTGACCTGGCACAGGTACGCGCGCGCTTGGTCGGCGGCTGCATGCATATCGAGGCCGCACCCGCAGATGTCGCCAAGATTGCCACCCTCGGCGGTGCCGACGTCGACGACAAGGGCAAGACCCCGCTGCTCGCCGTTATCGAGTCCGCGCTGCGCGAGCTGGGCTGCGACCATATCTCCCCCGAGGTCACCCCCTACATCCACGGCAACATGAACCTTTAGGTTACGCCGTTTTACAAACGGCGTAACTGCTCGGCGCTGCGCGGGCTCCGGGCACGGCAATCTGACGTTCAACTTCACGGGCGCGACCAAAAGGTCAGCGCCCGCTTGTTTCACGTCGCCTTACCGCACCCGGAGCCCGCTCGTTCGCATATGCTCAACCTGCACTGCGTTAACTAACCTGCCAATAAGGGACAGGTTTGTTTTGGCAGGTTTTATCTTGGGAAAATATCGCGAGGCAGTCGCCCCTCTAGCACCCATCAAACTTCGAGAGACGATAGAGGGGCAATTCGGCTGCATCTACTTCTTCCGATAGCGGCGGTTGCGGCTCGTCGATGAACCCATTACTTCGATGAGCCCTTTATCCGCCATTTTTGGCAGATGGTAGCGGACGGACGAAATTTTGACCCCCGATGCAACCGCTATTTCTCGCGCCGTCATATCCACTTCGGCGCTGAGAGCCTCCAGGATCCTATCCGCCGTCGAAGCTGACGGTTCTCTGCTCATATCGATAATCTCAAACGTGTCTTTGCCACATTTTGACAGGACATGTTTATCCACAAGGTCCCCGCAGATCAGGCGAATGTCATCCGAATCCCACTTCAGGGCCTCTCGTATTTTTTGAACATCGCATACGCACCCATGCTCCCGCATAAACATGAGCAATGTTTCCTCGCGATCCGTCAGCTCGGTGCCCACATGGCTCTGAATCCACGTGCGGTTTTCAGCAAGCTCCGCCCCGTGCCGGGAAAGCAGCACCGTAAACGAATCAGCCTTAGCGATAAATTTCGGCCTTCCAAGCGAACGAGACTCCATCTCGCGAATCATAGCCGGGATACCAGATCCCTGGCTTTCTGCAACGGCCCCCTCGGCATGCTCTAACGGCGTCGCCCCCATTAGGCTCATGAGCTTTGGGTTTCGGCAGCGCGATTCCCCGTCTGCAAGATTGTCCACCGTCTTTCCGCCCCAAAGCCCACCGGGGTTTTTGATCTCTATTCTGTCTGGATAGATATCGACACTCACGGCCTGCCCCACAAACATGGGCGAATATTCTCGATGGATGCAGGCATTTGCCAAGGCCTCGCGCAAAACCTCCTGGGGAACTTCCCAATCCTCCCTTCTGCCAGCGCCTTGCACTATCGCCGCTTTGCGCAAGTTCCGTCCAATCGCGACAAGGGCATCTTCGATGCAAGCCGGAATCGGGCCATCGCACAACTGGCGGTCAATAAACCGGGGTTGCCCGGGTGCAGATTTTTCCACATCGGAATGAACGGCGACATCAATCATGAGTTTGGGATAGAACTGCTGGGGGTAAATTCCCGCCGACAGAAGCCCTGCGAGCTTCACCGCACCATCCTTTGTAGTGATATTGAGTCTGACCAGCTGCTTTTCCAGCGTATCGGCCCCGCGCAAAACGCGGGGGGTCTGCAGCCGGCGATTTGCGATAATAGACCGCACGACATCTGGATCCAAATCCTCGACTGTTGCCTCCGAAACCACCGTGCCGTCTGCATCGCTCGGAAGTAACGCACTCTGTAGCTCATATAGCTCAGCGGGTGACATCTTGATATCTTTATCATCCACGCGCTTGTAGCTACCGTTCTGCACGCCGCGCGCGCCGATATAGCAAGGCTTCGCTTTAAGCTCAAGTTCAAAGATGCGCACCAGAAGCACCTGGAGCCCGTCGACCTCGCCTCGATCAAGCTCGTACCGCGGCGCATGGGTCACCACTGCCGCTGAGCCTCCGTCTCCGATACCCGAAACAAACTGATCGCGCACCCTATCGATAGCAAAGTTAGCCGAAGGAACAAATCCTTCGGCTTCGTTTAGGCCCAAAATAATGAGCCCACCCGCAGTGTTCGCAAAAGCGCTCACTGTCTCCCATACGTCTGCGCTCAATTTATTCGTGCAGGCTTTAACTTCTACCGATGCGTCATCAGTCCCCCGCCTGCGAAGGCGCTCAACGATAAGGCCAAGAGGTTCATCCAGCAACATTGGCATTCCGTCTCTCTAAAACGATAGATTTATCTCTCTAAAGTATAGTATATCTCTCTAACTTTAGAGAGATAAGCACCTTATTTTAGAGAGACATTTAGAGAGATGTATCGAATTCACTGTTAGATAGCCCAATGTTATCTCTTTAACTGGCTTTCTCTTTAGAGAGACAATTAGAGAGACGAGCGCGACCTCTCTAATCAAGGGCACCACTCTTTAAGGTGCACACTCCCTAACCGTGCCCTAAGTTGCGGTGAAATAGTCCCCCGATTAACCTGCCAAAAAGGGACAGGTTTATTTTGGCGGGTTTTATCTGGGGAAACGCAAAATAGCCCCACATACACAACCACCGCAGCTCCATATGAGGCAAATGAATCAGTAGCGTCTATCCCAAATCTTGAGTATTTGTTCGACAGAACGGCCCCTGCCGGCTCCTGCTAGACTGGTAGATTCCCAACCGTCCATCCAGGAGCCGCAATGTCGCGCAAGTCCGCCTACAAGCAAGTACTTTCCATCGGCGCCGCCGTGGTGCTGGGGTTTGCGCTGTTCACAGGGTCGCTCGACGGGGCGCCCAAGCTGTTGTCGCCGCAAAGCGATGAGCAGGCAGCGGCTCTGGCCGAGAAGCAAGACGAGAGTCCCAGCCGCACCGACGACGAGGCGGACCTGGTTGCCCGACTCGAATCGGGAACAGCGAGCTCCTCGGACTCTCAAAATAGCCAAGACTCCGGCGATGGCTCCAATTCCGCCGCAACCGACACCGGCGACGGTGCTTCCACAGACAGCGCCGCCACCCCCATCGACGAGGTCGAAAACCCCGATCTCCACCGCGCCCGCGGCGTATATCTCAGCAGCATTCCCGACTACGCCGGCAACCCCTACGTTGCCCTGCGCGCCGACAGCACGCACCCGCTCGGCACGCCGTCATTCACCCTCGATGAATACGAGCGCGCTACAGAAGAAGGTTGCTTTAAGAAGTTCTCCAAGCTCGACAGCTTGGGCCGCACCCGCAAAGCGCTCGCCTGCGTGGGCCCCGAATCGCTCGGACAGGGAAAGCGCGGCGACATCTCGCGCATCCATCCTGCCGGTTGGCACCAACAGCGCTACGACTTTATTCCAGGCCAGAGCCTCTACAACCGCTGCCACCTTATCGCCTGGTCACTCTGCGGCGAGAACGCCAATCGCAAGAATCTCCTCACCGGCACGCGTTATCTCAACGAGACGGGCATGCTGCCGTTTGAAGAGCAGATTCTCAACTATATTCGCGATACGGGCAACCATGTGCTCTACCGCGTCACGCCCATGTATAACGAAGAGGAACTTGTCTGCCGTGGCATGCGCCTTGAGGCGCAATCGGTCGAGGACCACGGCAAGACCCTCTGCTTCCACGTATATTGCTACAACCTGCAGCCGCACGTGCAGATCGACTACGCCACCGGCCGCAATCAGGCCTCGGGAGACTAGGACCGACCAAGCTGCCCCAAAGCCTAAAATGATCCGTTTTCCTCCGTCCCCAAGGAATCAGAACCACCCTTAAAAAGGGTGGTTTGCTCTTAGGGTATAACCCACGGGCCCCGGGCTCGCGTCTAAAGGCGCGGGCCCGGACTTCGTCCAGGCCTAGTGCATCTTGACCCGTGGCGCGCCGGTCGAACCGGCAGCA
>DBEZHA010000020.1:0-34547 GCA_048189585.1 Collinsella sp.
CCCTTCGACTCGAATTCTTGACGGCCTGAACAATCGTCAATATCGGTCGGAGGGGTGGCTTTGTAAAGCCGTTTGTCTCCACCCGCGTAGCGGGTGGTTCAAAGCTGGCCGCTGCGCGGCCAGCAGACTAAAGTCTTGAAAAGTATCGCCGGCGCCTCATCGACGCCGGCGTAATCGAACAGGCGCGCCGCGGTTACGTGCGTTTCGCCGTTCCATATATGGCTGACTATCTGCGCAGCCAACTCTAGGCAGCCACCGCAATGGGGACAGGCACCTTTGTGGTGGTTTGGGCCCGTTTGTCTCGATCTGTAACAGGTAGGCCGTCAAAACCGGGCCTGGTGTTACAGATCGAGATTGTTCGGTCTGTCCCCTGCAGTTTGTCTAAATCTGTAACAGGTAGAGACGATTTAGCCCGCTAGATGTTACAGATCGAGACGGAAGATTCTAGTCCACGGTGATGTCGAGGTTCTTGCCGATGAGGCCTACGTAGCCGCCCTCGGCAGCCTTGGGGCTGTCAGCATGGCAGAGGACCCACTTGTCGGCCTTCCAGTAGCAGTAGCTGTCGCCGGCCGTGGGCATGTCGGCCGCAGCCTCGGGGCGCGGACCGTTGGTGCCGGCGGGCAGCGCCACCATCACCTGGAAGCCACCGTCGTCGACCATGCACGGCGTGTAGTGAAGCGTGGTGTTGAAGACTTCGACGACCGTACCCGCCGGCACGCGGAACGCCTTGACGCACGCGGTGTCGAGCTTGCCGTCCTCGATCTCCCAGCGATGCGCCACGAGCAGAATAAAATCGCGGGCGCCCAGGTTAAACTCGCTGGCGCGGTGGTACTCCAGGCAGTTGAGACGCGTGTTGTGGCCGTTGCACCAGCCGAGCTGGAAGGGACGGCCGCCAAACATGAGAAAGCCCAGTTTATCGGCATCCTTGACGCCCTCGAGCTCCGGCGCGCTTGCAACGTACTTGCTGCCCTCGGGAATGGGCGTGGCAGAGAGTGCCTCGAGCACGGGCGACGTGAGCTCGGACGGGACGTCATCCCAAACGTTGCCATAGGATTTGAACTCGGGATCGTTGACAGAGTAGATATGCATGTTCACTCCTGTTCGTAAATGTGACTATACGAACATTCTAGAACAAACATGAGCGATTTTGAACGCTCGTCCCGACCAATCAACAAAAAGGCGCCCCCGCATAAGCGAAGGCGCCCAATGCGCTCGTTTTGGGCGATAAAGCTCTTACGCCTGCTGATAGTGCAGGTGCTTCTCGTCGATATCGGCCAGGTCGCGGTTGAGGTAACGGCGTGCGAGCCAGTTAGCCATAGGAAGGTTCTGGTCCAAATAGTTACCGCACTCCTCGGGAGCGGCACCGGGGACATCGCCCTCAAAGTCGGCGACAAACTCAAACAGCTCGCGGACGAGCGGCAAGATCTTCTCGCTCGTCAGCTCGCCAAAGACAACCAGGTAAAAGCCCGTGCGGCAGCCCATGGGGCCAAAGTAGACAATGCGGCTCGACCACTCGGCATGATTGCGAAGGAACGTCGCGCCCAGGTGCTCGATGGTGTGGCACTCGGCCGTGTTCATGACCGGCTCCTTGTTGGGCGTAGTCAGGCGCAGGTCAAACGTGGTGACGGCGGCACCGGTCGCCGGATCGCGGTCGATGCGGCTCACATACACGCCGGGCTCAAGCAGCAGATGATCAACGGAAAAGCTGGCGATGCGCTCCATGGCAGATCCTCTCGATAGTCAAATTGGAACGGGGGCTCTTTTAGCTGGTTCGAATGGTCGCACCAATCATACCAGTCAAAAAAAGCCCCGTCCCAAAAAGACAACTTAGCCAAGGACACGGGCCATACGCGTCTTGAACTCGGACAAGAAGCGCGGAGCATCCACGGTCAGTGCCACAAGCGCGCTCTTGTCCGGATCGGACAGGCGGCGCTCATCGCAGATGGTGCGACCGCGGTACTCGCCCAGCAGATCAACACGCAGGTTGCAGCCGAGCGCACCTACGAGCGTGGGGTCGACCGCCACGGCAACGGCCAGCGGATCGTGCAGCGCACAACCACCCAGGTAGGGTGCGTTCATCTCGTACGAGCCAATGTAGTGCTCGACCATGCTCGCAAATGCGCAGCCCGCCATGGTGCCCGAGCCCGTCCAGCCGGCAATGTCGCGGCGTGTGAGCACCACGCGATGCGTCACGTCCAGACCCACCATGGTGAGCTTACGGCCCGAGCGCAGCACCGCGTCGGCTGCCTCGGGGTCGCTCGCCATGTTGGCCTCGGCGCCCGCGCTCACGTTACCGGGCACGGTAAGGGCGCCGCCCATCACGACCACGCGGCCGATGGACATCATCGCCGCCGCATCGCGCTCCAGGGCGAGCGCCAGGTTGGAGAGCGGGCCAGTCGCTACGTAGACCAGATCGGGACCATAGGTGCGCGCGGCATCGATCAGATAATCGACCGCAGCGTTGCCGTCGGCCGAGGTCGCCCCCACCGGCTCGTAGGGCGACGCGGGCACGCTCGCGCCGCCGATGCCGTTCTTGCCGTGAATGAGCGCGGTGGACGCCGGCGGCGTGTAGGGTTCGGTCGCCTTCACGGGACGATCGGCGCCCAGGTACACCGGCACCTCGGGACGGCCCAACAGGTCGAGCACCGCCAAGCAGTTGTGCGCCGACTGCTCGACGCGCACGTTACCAAAGCACGTGGTGATGCCGACGAGCTCCACCTCGGGGCTCGCGATGGCATAGGCAAGCGCCATCGCATCGTCCACACCCATATCCAGATCAAGGATCAGCTTCTTGATTGCCATTGTTCTACTCCGCTTCTCCGTCTTTATCGTTTAACTAAACCAATGTTCAACTTCGGCGCTCGTGGGAATCGATTGCTGAGCGCCCAGGCGCGACACCGTCACTGCCGAGGCGCGAGCACCCGCAGCCATGCACTCAAGGAGCGGCAAGCCCTCTAGGCGAGCCGCCGCCAACGCGCCGATAAACGTATCGCCGGCGGCCGTGGTATCGACTACCGTACTCGAAAGTGCCGGCATGCGCAGCAGCTCGCCGTCATCGCCGAGCGTAACCGACCCGGCGCCGCCCAACGTGATGACCGCAGCTCCGGCGCCCTTGTCGAGCAGCGCTTTGAGCGCGGCGATGCAACTCACATCATCCGTGGGCAGAATGCCCGTCAGAACCTGGCACTCGGTCTCGTTGGGACAGACCAGGTCGACCGCAGGCCAGGCCTCCGCAGGCAGCTCACAGGCAGGCGCTGGATTAAAGACCGTATAGAACCCCAGCTCGTGAGCGCAAACAAGCGCCTCGGCCGTCGCCGCAAGGTCACATTCGCCCTGGGCGATAAAGACGCTTCCGGCAGCCGGGGCAATCTCGCTGGCGTCACTATCGAGTTCATCGGCCACCAGACGCCTCAGCGCGCGGGCAACGTCCTCGCCCGCAAGCGCATGGTTGGCGCCCGGCGACAGCACGATGCGGTTGTCTCCCTCGCAGCGAATGATGGTCGCCGTTCCCGTCTCCACATCATCGCGATGCACTACAAAGTCACAGTCCACGCCGGCGTCTTGGAGCCCCGCCACGAGCGACGCGCCGAACGCGTCGCGACCGACCGCGCCGATCATGTGCGTGCAAGCGCCCATACGCGCGGCAGCTACGGCCTGATTGGCGCCCTTACCACCGGCGTTGGTGATAAACCCGCTGCCGCCGACGGTCTCGCCCGCACGCGGTATGCGCTCGCACGCCACCGAAAGGTCCATGTTCATGCTGCCGAACACCGCAACGATGCCGCGATCTGCCATGGAAACCTCCTCATCTGCGGGCCTTATGCCCACCGCCAGCCGTCGATCGTGCACTCTCGCACCCCCTATAACTTTAGTTCACTTTGATGTGGACGCGCGCTTGAGCTTGCGCCAGCAGCAAGCATTCACAGGAGCAGGCAGCTACAATGAAGGCGTGCTGATTATTCTCGTCATTGGATGATGTTTTATGGAACAACTCTCGCAATCGGGCTCGCGCGGTCGACGCCGCACGGGCAACGAGCCGGCGCCGCACGAACGCGTGAAGGGCGAACGCCGTGCCAACGAACCGCGACGCACCGTGAGCCCCCATCGTGCTTCTGCCAACAACGCGGGCCGCGCCAACACTCCCGCCGCGGAGCAGACGCCTGCTCGCCCCAAATCCCGCTACATCCCTGCCCTTGACGGCCTGCGTACGCTCGCCGTCGTCGCGGTGGTGCTCTATCACCTTAACCTCACGTGGGCGCAGGGCGGCCTGCTTGGCGTCACGATCTTCTTTGTGCTTTCGGGCTATCTGATCACGCGCTTGCTGCTCAACGAAGTCGCTAAGACCGGACGCATCGACCTTAAGAGCTTCTGGATTCGCCGCATCCGTCGCCTGGTCCCCGCCGTGGTGACCGTCGTGGTGGTAACCTGCGCGCTGTGCACTCTCTTTAACCACGTGATGCTCACCAAGATGCGCCCCGACATCCTGCCGTCGCTGCTGTTCTTCAACAACTGGTGGCAGATTGCCCAAAACGTCTCGTACTTCAATGCTCTGGGCGACCCCTCGCCGCTCACGCACTTTTGGTCGCTTGCCATCGAGGAACAGTTCTACCTGATTTGGCCGCCACTGCTGTTTGCCATGGTATCCATGCATGTGAGCAAACCCAACACGCGCCGCGTGGTTCTGGGCCTTGCCGTGGTATCTGCCCTAGCCATGATGGTGCTTTACAACCCTGTCGCCGACCCCAGCCGCGTGTACTACGGCACCGACACCCGCGTGTTCTCGCTGCTGCTGGGTGCCTGGATGGCCTTTATCCCCGATCGCGACCTGGCGCCGGTGCGTCTCGCTCATCGTTTGGGGCTCAATCGCCTGGCTGGCGCCGCCAAGCACGGCAAGAACGCCGAGGGCAAACCTGGCGAGAAGGCCGACGAAGCAGCCGAGACCGCCCCGGCACAGCCGAGCGCCCTCGTGCGTTTTTGGTCCTCGCCCGCATCCATCGATGTGTTGGGCGTCGTGGGTCTGGTTGGCCTTGCCGCCATGGTCGCGCTCACCAACGGCTACACCGCCTTCCAGTATCGCGGAGGCACGCTGCTGTGCTCGATCCTCACGCTCATGGTCATCGCGGCCTGCGTGCAGCCCCAGGGAATGGTTGCCCGCGCGCTGTCCGCCGAGCCGCTCGTGTGGGTTGGCAAGCGCTCCTACAGCATCTACCTGTGGCACTATCCGCTGCTGCTCCTCATGAACCCGGTCGCCAACATCAACGATACGCCGTGGTGGCAGTACATTTTGCAGGTGTTGTTGGTGGTCGCCGTGGCAGAGTGCTGCTATCGCTTTATCGAGACTCCGTTTAGGAAGGGCGCCTTTGGGCGCACCGTCGCCGAATTCCGCGATGGCACCACCACGCCCGCCAACTGGGCACGCACGCACATCCCTGTCTGCGCAGCCTGCGCTGTCGTGTTGGTCGTTGCACTGGGCGGCCTGATCTTTGTGCCCGAGACGTCTGCGCTGAGCGGCGAGGGCGCCGAAGTTCTGAACAAGGAAGCCAAGAACACCGCGCCCACCGACCAGCAGGCGGCCGACGACACCGACAAGGACAACGACGGCTTCCCCGATGGCTCCTACGATCTGCTTATGATCGGCGACTCCGTGTCGCTGCGTGCCGTAGACACCTTTGACGGCGTGTTCCCGCACAGCCATATCGATGCCGAAAAGGGCCGCCAGTTTGATGCGGGGCGCACGACATTTGAAGGCTATATCCAGCAGAACCTTGCCGGCAAGATCGTGGTCTTTGCCCTGGGCACCAACGGCTTGGTAACCGACGACCAGATCGACGCCATCATGGCCGATGCGGGAGATAAGCGTATGGTGGTGTTTGTGAACACGCGCAGCCCGCAGCCGTGGGTTGGCTCTACCAACCAGGCCATCGCCAACGCCGCTACGCGCTACAAGAACGTGCGCGTTATCGACTGGTACGGATACAGTGCCAACCGCAACGACCTGTTCGATGGCGATGGCACGCACCTCTCGAACGCGGGTGTGACCGAGTACCTTAAGCTCATCCACGATGCCGTCAAGAAGGACCTGCCCGTGCATCCCGAGGACCACGTTAACGATCCACAGCCGACGGCTGTCAAATCCGCTGCCGATGCACTCGTCAACGCCCTCGCCTACAAACCGCACGAGCTAGGCACCGACAAATAGCCCGCAGCAAACAACCCAAAATCACTCTTTTCGAGCCGGCCCCAAGAGGTCGCGGGCAAAAAACAGGCCGCAGCCCATCGCTGCGGCCTGTTCGGAAGCAAAAGTGGGCGTTAAGCGCTGTAGCCCATCGCCTGCAGAACAAACATGACGACCGTGAGCACCGTAATCACACCGATAGTCGCCCAAGTGAGCACATTCCACACGCGGCCGTTGCGGTTGGCACCCATAATGTGACGGTCGGCTGCGATAACCACCTGGAACACCAGAACCACGGGCAACAGCACACCATTGATGACCTGTGAGGTCATCATAATCTGGAACAGATCGACGCCGGGCATGAGCACCAACACGGCAGAAATGCCGATGATGGCCGTAATGATGCCGCGGTAAACCGGGGCCTCGTCCCAGCTGCGGTCGGCACCGCGCTCCCAGCCAAATGCCTCGCAGATAGCGCTCGACGTAACGCCCGGTAGCACGCAGGCAGCCAAGAAGCTCGCCGCGACCAGGCCCGAGGCAAACAACACCGTGGACCACTGGCCCGCGATGGGCTCCAACGCGCGGGCAGCATCGGCAGCATCGCTAATCTGAATACCCGCCGGGAACAACACCGTACCGGTCGTGATGATAATAAAGCCGGCAATGACATCGGCGGCAAGCGAGCCGCTCACGGTATCGATGCGCTGCAGCACGATATCGTCCTCGCCCGCGTTCTTATCGACCACGTTGTTCTGCGCCAAGAAAATCATCCACGGCGCGATGGTGGTACCGATCGTTGCGACCACGAGCGACACGTAGCTGGGGTCATTTTGAATGTTAGGCACGACCAGGTCGACCGCGACCTCACCCCAGTTGGGGCCAGCCATAAACGCGGCGACAATATAGGTCACGAACACGCAACTCACCAGCAGCAGAATCTTCTCGATGCGCTGGAAACTGCCCGACATGGTAAGCATCCACACCAGCAGCGCCACCAACGGCACCGAGATGCTCGCCGGCACGCCAAAGAGAGCAAGGCCGCTGGCGATGCCCGCAAACTCCGAAATGGTCACAGCCGTGTTGGCGATCAACAGCGCCGCCATGGCCAACACGCTCTTGCGCACACCAAAGCGCTCGCGGATGAGCGATGCCAGGCCCTTGCCCGTGACGCAGCCGCAGCGCGCCGCGGTCTCCTGCGTCACGATGAGCAGCACAGTCATGACGGGAAGCATCCAGAGCATCTTGTAGCCATAGCTGGCGCCCGCGCTGGAATACGTTGCAATGCCGCCGGCGTCATTGCCCGAAAGCGCCGCCAGCAGACCGGGACCCATAGCGCCAAAGATGGCCGCGATGGTCAACTTTTGCTTGGTGCCCGACTTTTGCTTGGTATTTTGCACGCGACCACCTAACCCATGACCGACATGGTGAGCAGCACCGCAGCGGCGCAGTACGCTACGCACGAGATCATGACGGCAACAACGTTCATGGCGGTGCCCGACGTGTTGAGGTCATGCTCGTCACGCCAGAACAGCACCATCAGGTAAATCACGGCGCTCATGTTGCCAACTAGGCAAATGATGGCAGCGATATTAAAGCACCCGGTAAAGAGTTGCTCCTCAAACATGGGCGCATCGGGGAACGCAGCGGTGCGCACCAGCTGGGCGCACAGGTAGGTCACGAGTGACAGAATCAGGCCCATGCCCGTGCTCTGGAAGAAGAACCCCAGATACGGCTTGGGCTCGTCGTCGTGACCGTCATACTCCAGGAAGTAGTTCTTGACGAACGACACCATGCGCGAGGCCGCCAGCAGCACGAGTGGCATGGCGCACATGGGGAACACCACCAGATGCGCGGAGCCGAGCGCCGTCCCCAGCACCGTTGCCATGATGCACGAGGCAATGCCCCACACGACAACCCAGTACTGGCGATGCACAAACCAGCTGAGCACGTTCGTCGAGTCGTCCGACGCGCTATCGCCCGAGCCGACACCGGCGATCTGCAGGTCCTCCTGGTGCTCCTCGGCGATAACGTCCATGGCGTCATCGAAGGTCACGATACCTAGGATGTGGCGGTTCTCGTCGCAGACAGGGATGGCAACCAGGTCGTACTTGGTCATCTCGTCCGTCACGTCTTCCTGGTCCTCGTCGGGCGACACATAGACCAGGTCGCGATAGGCCAGCTGTCCCAGCGTGGCATCGCGGTCAGCTACGATCAGTGTGCGCAGCGAAAGCACGCCCGTCAGCATGCCGCTCGGATCCTCGGTATAGACGTAGTAGACGCTCTCGAAGTCCTCGTCGAGCTCGCGAATCGCCTCGATGGCGTCACCGACCGTTGCCGTGGCGGGCAGGGAGACAAACTCCGAGGTCATGATGCGGCCGGCGGTGTTGTCCTCATACCCCAGCAGGTTACGAATCGCCTTCTCCTCCTTGACGCCCATCAGGCGCAGGAGCTTCTCGGCCTTCTCGTAATCGAGCTCGTCGATCAGGTCAGCTGCATCGTCCGGGTCCATCATGGCCAGCATCGACGATGCGTCCGTGTCGGACAGGCCCTCGAGCATCTCGGTCATAAGCTCGTCGTCATCGAACTCCGAGATGGCCTCGGCGGCCTGGGCAGTATCGAGCTGCGCAAACACCTGCGCACGTAGGCGCGGGTCGAGCTGCTCGATAATGTCGGCGATGTCGGCAGGATGCAGCTCGCCAAGCGTCTTGTGCGACACCGAGAGTTGAATGTTCTTGGTCGAGCGGTCGAGCAGGTCCATGTAGGACCAAGCGATGATGTCCTCACTGAGCGGCTTGCCCAGGTGCTTCATAAAGCCTTCGACGATATGCTCGAGCGCGGGGCTGATGGCGCGTAGCAGACCGCGGGCACCGACCTCGGCGCCCAGCAGACGCAGCTGATTTTCGCCCGACATGGAAAACTTGATGTCGTTTACACGCACGACCTTCATGCCCTGCGTGTCGACGATCTGCTTGTTGAGCACGTCGCGGGCAAGCAAGAGTTCGGTCGGCTGCAGGTACGAAAAACGGATTTCGGTGGCCGACGTCTTAAGGTGTACACCCGTCTCGTCGATACGATCGACCCATTTGCGCCAGCTGATCATAAACGGCGTCTTGCCGGGGCCGCGGAACGCGAGCGACGTCACGTGCGGAAAAACTTCGCCGGTAGCAATGCCAAAATCGTTGACCACGCCGAGCTTTTCGCCGTCGACGTCCAAGACCGGCAATTTGAGCATCTCACTCAGATAATTCAATGGTGCTCCCCATCATTATTCCCCCGGACGCGGCCGCGCGTGCGGCGTCCGGGGGCTTCTGGATATGTATACGCATGCGCGGGCGGCACGCCGCTCGACGCTTACACCCCGTGCATGCGCAAAAAGCACCTGCACGGGGTCATCGACTGTATGGTCGAGGTTTGGATTTCACCTGTAACCTTTCTCTTGACCCTCATTAACCGCAGTAACTATAGCATCAGCATCGCCCTGCGGCATCGAATTTATGCGCTGCACATTGCAGGCATACCAAACGCTGACGCATCCGTGACATAGCCGTTGGGGACGTTCTTAAACGACTACCCAATGACTACTCTGTGGTGTCGTCGTCCTCGGCAAGTTGGGGGAACACGGCGTCCTTGGGCATGGTGACCTTCGTCAGCGAGGTGAGCTTTTTGCTCAGCGACGTGTCCGTCTTGACCAGGTCGCTGAGCGTCACGATCTTGTAGCCGTCGGCAATGAGTCCGTCGATAATCTGCGGCAGCGCCTCGAGCGTCTGCTCGGCGCATTCGTCTCTATCGGTGAGCAGCACGATATTGCCCGGCGTCACCGAATCGAGCACCGTCGAGACCTGCTCGTCGGCACCGTTGAGCAGCCAGTCGCCCGAGTCAATATTCCACGAGACCACGGCGGAGACCAGGTCCATCGCATCAATCCAGTTTTGTTCGTCAAAGGCAGCGTAGGGAGCACGCAGCAGCATCGTCTTCACGCCGGTCGCCGACTTAATCGCATCGGTGCCTTTCGTGATCTGTTCGCGTACCGCCTCACGGTCCTGACCCTTGAGCGAATCGTCGCTGTAGCTGTTGGATCCGATCTCGCACCCGGCGTCGACAATCGCCTTGGCCGTGGCAGGCGAGGCCTCGGCCGCATCGCCAGAAAGGAAGAACGTCGCGGTGACGCCCTTTTCCTTGAGCACCTGCAAGATCTGTTTGGTGGCGCCGCTCGGACCCTCGTCAAACGTCAGTGCCACGTACTTTTTGTTGCCCTTGGGCGCCACGCTGGCGCACGCAACAACGCAATCGGTGGCGGGCACAACCTCGCCGCGGTCTTGCGTCTTGCCTGACTGCTCACCAACCCACACCTCGGATCGGCCCTGGACACCCCATGTCTGCACATACTCGATAGCGCCCGTGCCCTCGACCTTGAGCTTGGGCTCGATAACCGTAGCCTGAACCTCGTGCTTCTCGTAAGTGTTACGGCCATCCTTGACCGTCACCTTCTCGCCGCCCTCGAGTTCGCGGCTATCCCATTTGCCCTGCTTCACGCGCCTGCCGTCGACCTTCACCGACAGCTTTTCGCCCCCATGGCGCTTGAGCACGCTGTCATCGACGGCCAGCAGGTCGCCTGCGTCGTAGGTGTCAGTCAACTCCTGGTCGTCGATGAGATTCTGCAGCGTAGAGCCCACACGCACCGCGGTCTTCTGGCCGTTGAGCTCCACGTCCACACTGCGGTTGACGTAGCCCACGACGGCAGCGATAAACAGCACGAGCGCGCAACCCACGGCGATGAGCGCGTAGGGCAGGCGAGACGAACGACGGGGCGTACGGCTGTTGCCGATGCGCGCACTGCGGTCGCTAAAGCCGCGGCTATGGTTGAGATACATCGCGCCGGGCTTACGGTGACGCTTGCGCTGACCGCTGGGCAGCTGCCCCAGGTCGCGGCGCGCCGTCGGACGCGCACCCGAACGCCCGTTTAAGTTGGATCCGTTTTGGCGCATGTGCCCTCCCCCATAAACACAGCAAGCCGGAGCAACAGGTCTCCGGCTTGCCTCCCATCATTTGGTACGTCGCTATTTTGTAGCTTTTGACGAGCCTCCGCTCGCCTTTTGGTATTCGTCCTTAAAGGCCTTGAACATGCCGCGCGTCTTGCCGAGCTGCTTGCCCAGTGCGCGACTGCCCTTGTCCACGGCAACCGATCCCTTGTCGTCGAGCACCTTGGCACCCTTTTTGACCTTGTCGCCCACCACGACGCTGGCCTCGGCGGCCTTGGCAGCCGCACCGCCCGAATACCCGAGCGACTTGACCTCGTCCGAGACGACCATCGCGCCGTCCGCATAGCCGCGCAGCATCGTCGGCGGTACCTGCGTGTCACCAACCAAAACACTCGAAGCAGCACCGGCGGTCACATAGAATGCCTGCACGATGCCCGAGCGTGGCTTGAACTCAACGTCCGAGCAATAGCCCACGACGTCGCCTGATTCCGTGCGCACGTCCATACCGACCCAGATGATGCAATCGTCCAGGTTGATGTCGAGGCGCTTGGCAGCGGCGGCATCGTACGTGTCCTTGACGTCATCGACCGCAATGGCGCCCTCGTAGACACCAATGGCGTCGAGCGCTACGAATCGGTCGGGGCGCTCGATCATGCCCGCGATATCGGACTGGCGGACCATAAAGCCGACCACGCGCGTACCGCCCGGGGTAAAGACCGGAAAGTGAATCTTTCCGAGCTTTTTAGGGCTGCGCGGCGTGCCGTCCTTTTTGGTGCGCTTGTCCTCGGTAGGCTTGCGATAGATCTTGGCGCCGACAAAATCCCCGGCGCGCATTATGCCTCGGTCGAGGGCTCCGCAGCCTCGGTATCAGCCTCGACGGCGTTCTCGACCACGACGTCGGCGGCAGGCGTCACGTTGCCGCCCGAAATGGCGTCGTTGAGCTGCTCGCGCAGCTGGTCCATGCGCTCGCGGGCCAGGTCGACCTTGGCGCGCAGGTCGTCGGTCTTGGCATCGACCATCGGGCCAAAGTCATTCACCGCAGCACGGGCCTCCTCGGCGCCGTGCTCGTAGGTGTCGCGCATATTGTCCCAGGCGTCGTTGGCGATATCGGCAGCCATGGCGCGGGTCTCGGCGCCCGAGCGCGGGGCCAGAGCAACGCCGATAATAGCGCCGGCAGCGGCACCAAAAAGTGCGCCGGAGACAAAGCTGAAAGTCTTACCCATGATCATTCCTCTCCTGCGGGCACGTCGGTGCCCACCGTTTGAATGCTGTCCATTATACCCGCAGCGCATCACTTGCCGCTCCGCTCATCTGCGTACGGCAAAAGCGCAGGTACGTGATGGTGGTAAACGAGTAGGCCTACTCCTGAGGCATAGCCGGCATGGCCACTGTGGCACCCGGGTCCTCGCCGGCGCCGTCCACGAGCGGCAGGCCGCCCTCATGCGCAGGTCCTGCCGGAACCGTCGCCGCACCGCCAAAGACAGCCGCGGAAGCCTCGTGGTTCTCGGCAACCGCGCCCTCGGTATCAATCGCCACCTGGGGCTCGTCGTCAAAGTTGGGGACGCCCTGGGGCTCGGTGGGAACGGGCTCGGCGGTCACATCGGCAGCGGGCTCGGCGTCGACCGGCACATCGCCCTCGTCAAAGCCCTCGTCCTCGGCAGCATCTTCGCCGTTCGCAGCGGCGACGGCCTCGTGAGGATCCTTGCCCTCGGCCTCGGCGCGCATGCCCAGCACCAGGTTGCGCAGGCCCGCGACCGTGCCTTCCACGTCGGGGGCAGGCTGGTCGGCGTGCAGGTACGCCCAGTCCATCATAAAGGTGGCCGAAGACAGCGCGCCGATGGCCAGCGCGTCGTCGGGGCACGAAAGCTCAACCTCAAAGACGCGCTCGTCGTGCTCGCTTACGCGCGTGCGGCCGCACGAGATGTTACCGGCAAGACCGGTCTCGTTCATGAGCTCGACCGTCACATGCTCCAGCAGATGGCAGAGCTCGGTCTGGCCCATGCAGTCCTGGAACTCGCGGCCGGAATCGCCCAGGCACAGGTGCTTGGCAATCGCGGGCACAAGGTAGTACACGCGCGCCGTGGCCTCGATGTCCTCCGAGGTCATGAGCGGCATGCCGGGGTTCACCAGCACATGCGCGCAGATCTTGTCCTCACTGACGGTGACCTTAAGGATGTTGAACAGGCCTGCCATAACTCTCCCCTACTCTTCCTTGTCCTACTCGTCGCCGTCGTGCGGATTCGCGGAACCCGCACCCGACGTCGTCGGCTCGTCTACCGAAGACTCGGAATCCTTCTTATCGGTTTCGACCGGAGCGATCACGCGAATGAGCGAGATGCGCTGGCCACGCATCGACTGAACTTTAAACTTGTACCCCGCGACCTCAAACACCTCTCCGATGTCGGGCACCGAGTCGCAAAGCTCCAAAATCCAGCCGGCGATGGTCTCATAATCATCGCTTTCCTCGAGCGGCCAACCAAGCTCAATCGCGTCATCGCACGAAAAACGCCCATCAACGAGCCACTCGCGGCGCGAAAGGCGCGTGAGATACTTGTTGTCGGGGTCGAACTCGTCCTCGATCTCGCCGACGATCTCCTCGACGATATCCTCGATGGTGATAATGCCGGCCGTGCCGCCGTACTCGTCCACGACCACCACGATCTGGTCGTGCGAGGTCTGCATCTCGGACAGCAGCGGCAGGATGTCCTTGGTGTCGGGCACAAAGGTGGCGTCGCGCAAAAAGCCGGCGATGGGCTGGTCGCCCTTGCCGTCGAGCGCGGGCTGAATCAGGTCCTTGATGTGCGCGATGCCGGCGACGTTGTCGGGATCCTCGTGATAAACGGGGATGCGGCTAAAGCCGGTCTGGCGCATGGTGGATAGCACGCTAGCGACCGTCTCGTCGTCCTCGCACATGGTGGTGTCCACGCGCGGCACCATGACCTCGCGGGCAACGGTGTCGCCCAGGTCGAAGATCTCGTGGATCATGCGCTTTTCCTCGTCGAGCAGGTCGTCCTGCTCCGAGACCATGTACTTGATCTCTTCTTCCGAGACGTTCTGGCGGTCGTCGGCACTCTTGATGCGCAGGATGCGGGCCAGGCCATCGGAGCAAGCACCGGTCAGCCACACGAGCGGACGGGCGATCTTTTGGAAAAATGACAACGGTCCCACGACCTGCTTGGACACGCCCTCGGCATTGGCCAGGCCGATGCGCTTGGGGACGAGCTCGCCGATCACGATGGACACGAAGGCGACCGCGACGGTGATGATGACCGGCGCCAGGCCGCGCGCGATGGCGGAGAGCGGCGCGATGCCAAAGCTCATGAGCCACGTGGCGAGCGGGTCGGACAGACTCGTCGAGGCGACGGCGGACGAGGCGAAGCCCACGAGCGTAATGGCAACCTGGATGGTGGCGAGCAGCTGGTCGGAGTCGGCAGCCAGCTTAATAGCACGCTCGGCGCGCTTGTCGCCTTCCTCGGCCTCGTGCTCCAACACGGCGCGCTTGGCCGTGGTGAGCGCCATCTCGGACATAGAGAAGTAGCCGTTGATGAGGGTCAAAACGAGGGTGGTGATAAGGGAGATGGTTATGTCCATCGGGAGTTTCTCGAACCTCCAAGATTCGGGACGTCAGGTTAAAACGTTGATGGCGGATACGGCAATTGCACCGGCGCCCAAACGAGAACGCGGGCGCGCAGGCGTGGTCGCTAGATTACGAAGAGGATCACCGCCATGAACTGGAAGATGCTGCCGGCGAGCACCCACAGGTGAAACACGCTGTGCAGATAGCGCACGTTTTTGGCGATATAGAACGGCACGCCCGCGGTGTAGCACACGCCGCCGACGGCGAGCAGGGCAAGTGCCACGGGGTTGAGCAGCGCAACAAGTTCGGGCAGCTTAAAGACAACGAGCCAGCCCATCAGCAGGTAGACCAGGCCGCTTACCCAATGCGGCTGGCGCTCGCGTAGGAAGCACTCGAGGGCGATGCCGATGATGGCGATGGCCCATACGGTAAAGAACAGCACAGCGCCGCCGTCGTTTGCGAGCGTGATGAGGCAAAACGGCGTATAGCTGCCCGCAATGAGCAGGTAGATGCAGCTGTGGTCGATGATGCGAAACACGCGCTTGGCGCGCGCGGGCTGAATCGCGTGGTAGAGCGTGGAGGCTAGGTATTCGAGGATAATGCTGACACCATAGACAATCGCCGCGGCCATGTGGGCCGGGCCTCCGCCGCGCAGGGCAGCGAATACGATCAGGAGCACCAGGCCCGCGATACCCAGCAGGCAGCCGACACCATGGGTGACGGAGTTCATGATCTCCTCGCCCACCGTGTAGTGTGGAACGGCCGCGGTCTTGGGTCGCGGCTTAGAACTGTCGCTCGAATCGGACATGCCGGTTACATCCTCCAACGTAAAGAGTTCTCAACACTATATCAAAGCGTCTAGGTACGTGCGAAATTTGCACCATACGTGACCCTTTGTTTACCCATTCTTTGTCTGTTGACGCATCAACGGCGAACGTCCATAATGCGCTTGCATTAAATGTTGATGTATTAACATCTTATAGGAAAGCTTCTTATGTCTCAAAACGCACGTTCCCATCGAAAGCTCAAGATAGCCGGCATCGTTGCACTGGTGGCTGTCGTTGCGCTGCTCGGATTTGCCGGCAACTTTCTGTTTGACTTCGCGCTGAATCCCCGCGCGCCATACACCATGAAGATGATGCAGGATAGCAAGAACGACAAAGAAAGTGAGCAGCCGGATGCCGAGGATGCCGAGGCGCGGGCATGGTTTAAAGAGAACCGCGAGAGCAGCGGCCTCACCGCAGATGACGGAACCGAGCTCGCCGCCTGGTATTTTACTGCCTCGGAGAACACCCACGATTACGCCGTCTGCCTGCATGGATATACCAACGAGCCCATCGGCATGGCTCGATACGCCAAGCGCTTCCACGACCGTGGCATGAACGTGCTCGCGCCTGCCGCCCGCGCCCACGAGCGCTCCGGCGGCGACTATATCGGCATGGGCTGGCCCGAGCGCCTCGATATCGTCGCATGGATCGAGCAAATCGTTCAGGCTGACCCCCAGGCGCGCATTCTTGTCTTTGGCGAATCGATGGGTGCAGCAACCGCTATGAACGTCGCGGGGGAATCTCTGCCTGCAAACGTGAAATGCATTATCGAGGACTGTGGTTATACGAGTGTTTGGGACGAGTTTTCCCTGCAGCTCAAGGACGTGTTCGGCCTGCCCAGCTTTCCCTTGCTCGATGTAGCAAACTTGGTGTGCAACGTGCGCGCGGGCTACGACTTTCATAAGGCGAGCAGTGTGGAGCAACTCAAACACGCGACGGTTCCCATGCTGTTTATCCACGGCGACCAGGACACCTTTGTACCGTACAGCATGCTCGACCAAAACTACGACGCGTGCGCCAGCAAGGTCAAGCAAAAGCTCACTATCCATGGCGCCACCCACGCCAAGAGTGCGCAAGTTGACCCCGAGCTCTACTGGAACACGGTCGACGACTTCCTCGACAAGAATTTTTAGGCAAAAAGCAACGTCTGGGGTTTTGTTGCCAAAAAACGGTTTGTGGTCGGCGGTATTCGATTTTTCACCGCACTTCTGAAAAACCGCCCGTGGGCGCTGTGCTCACGGGCGGTTTTTGCTCAACTAGCGCTACAAAGGCGCTTGTTTTGTCCAATAGCTAGGCGCTACTTGACCTCGATGAGCTCGTACTCGCTCGTGCCAAGGCCGATCTTCTCGGCATGCGCGATGCACGCGCGCCAATCGGTATCGGGATGCGTGATGCAGAAGGGGTCGCGCGCCTGCTCGCCCTCCAGATGCTCGTGGTTATGCTCCATCTTGGCGGCGCTGTCGGTGAGCTCGGTGTTGGGCAGCGGCTCGGATGCCATGACGGCATCGGCGCAGGCCTGATCGATAGCGACCGGGTCGAAGCTCGCGAACATGCCGATGTCGTTGACGATAGGCGTATCGTTTTCGGGATGGCAATCGCAGTTGGGGCTGATATCCATGGCAAGCGAGATATGGAAGCTCGGGCGGCCGTCGACGACGGCCTTGGTGTACTCGGCAATCTTGCAGTTGAGCACGTCGGCCGCGGCCTCATAGCCGGGCTTGATGGCGTCCTGGTTGCACACGCCGATGCAGCGGCCGCAGCCCACGCAGCGATCGTGGTCGATGGTGGCCACGTGCACCGTGCGAGTAGCGCCGCTGGCAAGCTCGCGCTCGCGGGTGTCGTTGAACGAGACGGCGTCGTGCGCGCAGATCTTTTCGCAGGCACGGCAGCCAACGCAGTGCTCGGTCGCGACGTTCGGCTTACCGGCGGCATGCTGCTCCATCTTGCCGGCACGGCTGCCGCCTCCCATACCCAGGTTCTTCATGGCGCCGCCAAAGCCGGCCTGCTCATGGCCCTTAAAGTGGGTGAGGCTGATCACGATATCGGCATCCATGAGTGCCTGGCCGATCTTGGCCTCGTGCACGTACTCTCCGCCCTCGACCGGGACGAGCGCCTCGTCGGTGCCCTTGAGACCGTCGGCGATGATGATCTGGCAACCCGTGGCATACGGGGTAAAGCCGTTCTGGTAGGCGGTGTCGATGTGCTCGAGCGCGTTTTTGCGGCTACCGACATAGAGCGTGTTGCAGTCGGTGAGGAAGGGCTTGCCGCCCAGCTCCTTCACGACATCCGCGACGGCGCGGGCGTAGTTGGGGCGCAAAAAGCTCAGGTTGCCCAGCTCGCCAAAGTGAATCTTAATGGCGACGAACTTGTTCTCAAAGTCGATCTGCTCGATACCGGCGTGACGGATGAGGCGCTTGAGCCTGTCGAGCTGGCTCTCGCGAGCATGCGTGCGCAGGTTCGTAAAGTACACCTTGGCGGGTGCGGCGGGTGCGGCTGCGGTCATAGATATATCCCCTCGGTCTATATGGCGTTACAGACATAAGGGATGGTACCAGTTAAAGCAGAGTTAATGTCAAGCGCGGCACCTAGTCATTGGGGACAGACTTAAATGAGTGCCTCGCCACCTGGCAGCTAGGGACGTTCCTTTTCTGCCGGCAGTTAGGGACAGTCCTTGCCAGCACGGCCGGCGAGCCGGCGAATCGGCAAAGACTGTCCCCGATGACTGGTCGTTTAAGAACGTCCCCAATGACTACTCTTGGACTTTGAGGGCCTCGGCCAGGCTGACGCGCTTGATAGAGCGCGTGTGTAGCAGCGCCACGACCAGATAGGTTGCAAAGCCGATTCCTGCGCACGCCGCCATGGACCACCAGGGCACGTAAATCTCAATATTGCCGTTATAGGCGAGCAGCATCGAGCGGAAGATGGCCGTGAGCGAGCCAATAATGACCGGCAGGCTCAACACGAGCGACGCTGCCACGCACAACGTGATCGATCGGATGTACAGATGCGAGATCTCGCCATCGCGATAGCCAAAGACTTTCATGTAGCTAATCGAGCGGGCGCTATGGTCGATCACGGCCTTGGTCAGCAGGTACATAAACAGTAGGAAGATAAACACCGCGAGCCCGACCATCATGCCGATCATTTTGCTCATCATGCCAATGAACTGGTCGCCTACGGCACGCATGTCATCGGGCGTGGTGTCGCCGGCAAAGTAACGTGCGTCGAGGTCGAGCTTCTCGTTGCTCACATAGCCGTTAAAGTAGGCGGCGTCGTTGTCGAACAGCTCATTAAAGTCGTCGATACTCATATAGATATTCATGTCCGACTTGGAGCCCCAGGCGCAGTCCTTGCCCGCGTACTCAAGGGAATAATGCTCACCCTCGTACTTGTCGCTGAGCGTGACCTTCTGACCCTCGCTCCAGCTAAACTTATCGAGCAGACCACCGCCAAAGACGACGCGCCCATCGCCGACGTTGAGGTCTTTCCAATAGCGCGAATCGGATGAAATGCCGTAGACGGAAATCGTCTCCTCGCCATTTCCATCGCCGCGGTCGTATTGCAGCTGGTAAACGGCGTATTTCTCGGCCTGTGCAATTGCGCCCACGCCGTTGTCGGTCGTATTGACCGGGTGGATATCGTCGTTGTCAGTGTCGATCTTAGAGGCCTTGCCGATCAGGCCGATGGCCTCATCGCGGTCGCAGCCGAGGGCATCGGCAAGATCGTCGAGGCGCGCGTAGAGCGCATCCTTCTTGTCCTGGACCTTGGCAAGCGCATCCTGCGCTGCGGTCAGGCTCTCGGCAGACGGAGATGCGGTCGCGGCATCGACTGCCGTCTGCGCCGCATCGGCCGCGTCATCGAGCTCGTCATCGGCATCCTGGGCGGCGGAAAGCAGCGCGCCGTCAACCGACTGCAAGCGCTCGAGCGCCGACCACTGCTCGCGTTCCTCGGCAGTGCCCTCGAGCTCCAGCGGAGCCTTGAGCGTGTACTGGTGCTCGGCGACCAGGCTCGTCTCGAGGTTGTCCGCGTAGTGCGTCATCGTGGGCAGAATCGCCAGGCCAAAGAGCAGCAGCAGCGAGGCAAACGCAATGCCCACGAAGAGCGTGGCGAAGTTGCCCAGGTTGCGCAGGAAGATACGCAGGCGGAAGCGCGAGACAAAACCCATGCGCTCCGGCAGCTGCAAGCCGCGCTTGGTGCCCGATTTGCCGCTCGCCTCGTGACGAAGGAACTGCAACGGCGTCTTGCCCATTTTGCGAAGCAAACCCACCAGCGTGATGAGGATGAGCGCGACGGCGGGAACCACGGCGCACTTCACAAAGATCTCCCAGCTCCAGTACACCTGGAAAGGCGGCAGACTGTACGAACCGTAATAGAGGCTGCGCATGGGCTCGGTAAAGAACACAACGCCGAGCGCAGTGCCCAAAAACGCCGCGACCACGCCCACGATGGCGGGAAGTGCCAGGTAGTGCAGGACGATCTCGCGTCGACGATAGCCGCTGGCTAGCAGCGTGCCGATGATGGCGCTCTCCTCCTCGATGGTGGCGTCGGTAAGGACCACAAAGACGAATGCCATAATCACGATGATGATGTCGAGCAGCGTCATCCACATCATGGAGTCGCCGTCCACGTCGTCGCGCGCATAGCCAATGCCCTGGTTGGAATCGGCATCGATCAGATCGTCCACGCGCGCATCGGCTTCGGTCAGTGCCTCGACCATATCCTGCTCCGCATCGGTGCGGTCCGCGGTGGAGAGATCGCGATCGGCAAAGGTGAAGGAGTAGGTGTAGGCGGGTGCGCCGCCGGCGTCCTCAAGCGCGGCAAAGCCGGCGTCGGTGACCTCGGCCACGCCATAGGTGATGGTGTTCACCGTAAAGTCCGAATTGTTGAGGAACAGCGCCTGGCTATCGGGCTGGGTCATGATGCCGCAGATGGTGTAGGTGCGGCCCTCGAGCTCGACCTTATCGCCCACGGCGAGGTCGTTGTTGGTGGCGAAGACGCGGTCGATTGCCACCTCATCGTCCGTCTTGGGCTGCCTGCCCTCACAGTAGGACGCGATATCGACCTTGGTGCGATGCGCATAGGTGCGCAGCGTGCGCTTGGTGCCGTCGTCGCCGGCGGTCTTTTTGATGATGGCGTCGATGGAGAAATTCTTGTAGAGCGTGACGCCGCCGACGTCGTCGGCCGCGTCCTCGGCGGCCTTGAGTTGATCGTCGGTGGCCTCGAAGGAGGTGGTCACGCGGCCGTCCTCAATCGTATACGCATCGCGCATGTCGTCGATAAGGCAACCAATGGAATGCGCCGCGAGCAAAAAGCCCGAGGTAAGGGCAATGCTTCCGCACATAAGCAAAAAGATGCCCAGGTACTTGCCGATATTGCGGCGCAGCTCGCGCGGGAGACGTTTTGCGAGAGGTGTCATGGCGCCCCCTACCAGTCGAGCTCGGCGGCCGCGACGGGCGACTCGTTGAGCTCATCCTCGACGATGCGCCCGTCGCGCAGGCGCAGCACGCGGTTGGCCATGCGAGCGATGGCGGCGTTGTGCGTGACGATGATGATGGTGCAGCCGTACTCGTGATTGACATCCTCCATGAGCTGCAAGATTTCCTTGGACGTCTTGTAGTCAAGCGCGCCCGTGGGCTCGTCGCACAGCAGCAGGCCCGGGTTTTTGACGAGCGCACGGCCGATGGCGCAACGCTGCTGTTGGCCGCCCGAGACCTGACGCGGGAACTTGTTGCGGTGTTCGTAGAGGCCCAGCGAGCGCAAGAGGTCGTCGACATTGAGCGGGTTTGTGGACAGGTGCGCCGTGACCTCGATGTTTTCCTTGATGGTGAGGTCAGGCACCAGATTATAGAACTGGAACACGAAGCCCAGTTCGCGGCGTCGGTATTCGCCCAGGTCTCCGGCCTTGAGCACCGTGAGGTCGCAGCCGTCCACCATGATGGAGCCGCCGTCGGCATCCTCCAGGCCGCCGATCAGGTTGAGAAAGGTCGACTTGCCCGAGCCCGAGGGCCCCAGCATGACGCAGATCTCGCCGCGGTTGATGGACGCGTCGATGCCATCGAGTACCGTCAGGCGCGCATCACCGTCGCCGTAGTGCTTTTTGAGATCCTTAACCTGGACGTAGGCTTCCTGCGTTGCCATGGTATCCCCCATTGTTAGCCTCGTACTACTTTATGAACGTAATAGTAAACCTTGGTGAACTATTTTGGGGCGAGGCCTAGGATTTATTTCAGACTAGGCGCGGGATTTGGCGCGTGAGAGGGCCAGGCCTACGGCGGCGATGGCCGCGGCAAAGAGCACCGTGACGCCCAGATCGCAGGCGATGTCGCCCAGCACGGCGGACGTCAAATCCGAGGCAAGCGCCTTGCCAATCGCGTCGTTCACCCAATATGTCGGCACAAAGTGCGCCACCGTCTGCACGGCCGGGCCCATCAGCGACAGCGGCATCCAGGCGCCGCCCAAAAACGTCATGAGCATGCCAAGCAGGTTGCCCACACCGTTGAGCAGCTCCTCGCGCGCGCCCAGACTCGAAAGCGCAAAGCCAACGGCCAGCGGCGTGCACGCCAGGGCAAACGTCGCCGCCAACGCCAGGCACACGCGGCCCACGCCGACCTCGGCGACCGCGCCGGCAAAGCCCACGACGCCCATCATGCTCGACACAAACCAGATGCAGACGGTGATTACAGCGGCGGCCGCAAACACGGCGAGCGAACGCTGACGCTCGGGGATTGGGCCGGCATCCATACGACGCACGCGCTCGGGCTCGTTCATACCCGAGAACACCAGCCCCACCGATACGATGACCGACGAGATAATCGCGTACGCACCAAAGTTGAAATACGACTCGAGCGTGGCGGCAGCCGTCGAGTCGACCTTGACCTGCTCGATCTGGACCTCCGCGCGCTTTGCAGCGGCATGCTCGGCGGCCTTGGCAACATCGCCGTTAGAAGCAGCGGGCTCAAGCGCCGCCGCAGCGCCCGCGAGCGAGATCCAGCGCGAGGCCTCGGCAGACGAAAGCGCCGCCGCCATGGTGCCGGAGCCGTAGGTCACATTGAGCTTGGGCAGGGCCTCCCCCGCACGGGCGGCGGCAACAAGATCGTCCTCAAACCCCTCCGGGATAAAGAACACGCAGTCGGCGCTGCCCTTGGCGCTGTTGCTCTTGGAGAGCGCGTCCGCAAGGTCGTACGTGTCATCGCCGACGCCCGTGACCAGGTCAAAGCGGAAGCCCAGATGCTTGGTAAGCGCCCGCGAAAGGTCGCTGTCGTCGCGGTCGACCACGACCACGTTGGCATCGTAGGGCTTGTACTCGGTAAGCTGCGACGAATTCCAGCTGACGGAAGCTGCAATAAACACGCCCATGAGCGAGATGAACACCGTATAGATGAGCAGGTAGAACGGGTGCGCGAGCGCCATGCGAAGCGCGGTCTTAAAGGTGCTCATAGCGGCTCCTTCCAAAGATCAGCGTAGCGGCGGCGACAAACACCAGGGCCATCAGGACCAGCGCGCCGGCGCGAACGGCAAACGGCCCCAGGTCCTCAAAGAAATACAGGCGGTTGAACATGTCGCAGATGAGCTTGACAGGGTTGAACCAGCACTCGGCCGGGCAGGCGCGGGCGACGTCGTCGGCAAGCGCCATCGCCGGCTCGCCGTAGAGGCCGGCGAACAGGGCGCACGTGGTAGCAAAGCCCGTGAGGATGCCTGACTTGGACGCCTTGCCGCCCTTAACGGGAAGCGTGCCCACAAAGAGCCCCAAGCCCGTGGCGGCAAGCGCGGAAGCGGCGCCGCCCACCAAACACAGTCCCTCGCGCCCGCCAAAGTCGACGCCCACGACCAGGCGCACGTAGCCGATCGTGATCGTCATCGAGGCAAAGGAAACCAGCCACGAGCCCACAAAGATACCGGCCAGCGATGCCGTCTTGGAAAGGCCGCCCACGCAGCGGCGCGCGCCAAGGCCGGACAGATTGGGCTGCAGGTCGACGACGCTCAAGGCGGCAAACTCGGCAGACATCATCGCGACCAGGCCAAAGAGCGCGTAGTAGTAGATGACCGTGCCATCGGGCGTGGCACGCGTCAGGCTCACGCGGTGGGTGCCGCCCTCGAGCGACAGGGCGCGCGCAACCGCCGCCGGATTGGCAAGAGCAGGCGGGTTGTCCTGGGCAATCTGGGACATGAGCTCGGCATTTTGCGTATACGAGCTCGCCACCGTCTCCAGGATGCTGCGATCGGTGAGCACCGACGAGGCGCGCGAGCTGTCATAACTCGAAAGCAGTGTGAGCTTGGGCGTACCCGCGTCGTCGACCGTATAGATGCCCGCAACCTCGCCGGCCTTAAGCGCACGGTTCGCATCGGCTGCGTCGTCGCACTCGTGAATCTCGAGCAGCTGGTCGTCGCCTTCCTTGGCAAGCGAAGCCGTCACGTCCTTAAAGGTCGAGGCGTCCCAGGCCTCATCCGCTACGACGGCCACCGGCACCGGGTCGACCGTGCCGTCGGAGCTGAGGTTCGCAAACATAAACATGAACATCGTGGAAAGCGCGATGGGAAAGAGAGCGCCCCAAACCCACGTGCTCGGCCGGCGCAGCAGCGTCTTGACCGTAATGATAATGGTATTGAACATGGCTGCCCCCTAGTCGCGCAGCTCGCGGCCGGTGATCTCGAGGAACACGTCGTTGAGGGTCGGCGGCTCGCTCCACACGCGGCCGAGTGCCACGTCGGCGGCACGCAGCGTGTCGAGGATGTCGACCAGATTGTGCGGGCTCGCTTCGCAGGTGCAGACGAGCTCGCCGCCGGACAGCTCAACCGAAAGCACGTGCTCGAGGGCGCGCAGCCGCTCGACCGTGGCGGTCTCGACGGCGCCGACCTCGACCGTCACGCGCTCGCCCATCTGAATCATGCGCTTGAGCTCGTCGTTGGTGCCCTGCGCCAGCACGCGGCCGCCGTCCATGATCATGATGCGGCTGCAAATCTGCTCGACTTCCTCCATGTAATGGCTGGTATACACCACCGTGGCGCCCTCGTCGCGCAGGCGGCAGATACCCTCCAGGATGGCGTTGCGGCTCTGCGGGTCGACCGCCACCGTGGGCTCGTCAAAAAAGATGAGCTCGGGCTTGTGCGCGATGCCGCAGGCAATGTTGAGGCGTCGCGCCAGGCCGCCCGAGAGCTTGCCGGGGCGGAACTTGGTAAAGTCGCCCAGCCCGACAAAGTCGATCGCCTCGTCCACCAGCGCGCGACGGCGCTTGCGGTCGCTAACGTAAAGGCTGCAGAAATAGTCGATGTTCTCGCGCACGGTGAGTTCGTCGAACACCGCAACTTGCTGTGGGACCACACCGATGCGGCGCTTGAGGTCGTAGCGCGTGGGCGTCATGGGTTCACCGAACAGCTCGATGGTGCCTTTGTCGTAGGCGAGCAGCTGCAGAATGCAGTTGATGGACGTGGTCTTGCCCGAGCCGTTGGGGCCCAGCAGGCCAAAGATCTCGCCGGGGGCGATGCTGAGGTTAAAGTGGTCGAGCGCGATAAGATCGTCGTAGCGCTTGACGAGATTTTCGACGTGGACGATGTCTGTCATGAGGCGGCCCTTCTGTTGATTGCGGCCCGGTACGATTGCATCATCGCAGGAACCGCCGGCGCGCACCAGTGAGCTTTGTCACGAGTGCGGGGTCTTGGTCGTGCGGCCTGCCGACGCCCCCGCTTTGCCGCGCGGGAGGAATGTCACGGTTGCGCAGGCGGCCCCTCCACCATGCGCGGCTTCGCGTACAATACCCGTATGAACAGGCTTTTCGACAAATCGATCGTGCTGGCGTGCTGTATTGCGGCCGCCATGGGCCTTGCTGTGGACGCTCGCTTGGTCGCGGCGTTTTGCCTTGGCGTTATTGCCACCTCGCTGGCCGAGGTCGCACAGGGAAACCGCGCCCGCCGTGCGAGCGAGACCGCGAGCTACGTTTACATCATCGCGGCAGTTTTCGTACCGCCGTTTGTGCCGCTTGCGCCTCTCGCCTTCTATGACATCGCGCGGCGCGTGCGCCGTGAGCACGCCTGGGTCGCGCTGGGCATTGGCTTCGTCTTTGCCTTTGCGCTCATCGCGGACCTTCGCACCGACGCGCTTACCGCCCGAACGCTCCTGCTGACCGCCATCCTTTCGGTTGCCGCCACCTTGCTATCGCTACGCACCGCCCAGTTGGAACGCGAGCAGCAGCGCATGCGCCGTACCCGCGACGAACTGCAGGAACGAGCCCTCGCGCTCGAAGCGCGCAACCGCGACCTCGCCGATCGCCAGGACTATGAGGTCGAACTTGCGACCCTGGCCGAGCGCGCCCGCATCGCGCGCGAGATCCACGATAACGTCGGCCACCAGCTCACGCGCGCCTCACTGCAGGTCGAAGCTCTGCGCGTGGTCCACGCCGGCGAACCCAGCGTCGCCGCCGATTTCGCCGACGTCAAACGCACCGTGGACGAAGCACTTCAGCTCGTGCGCTCGAGCGTCCACGCGCTCAACGACAACGCCGTCGACCTTTCCGTGCAGCTCGAACGCATTGTTGAAGGCGCACGCTCGGACGGCGGCCCGCAGATTGAGCTTGAAGTTATGGCTGAACATGCGCCCGCAAATGTCGCCAACTGCTTTGCGGCGATCCTACGCGAAGCGCTCTCCAACACCATGCGCCACACTCGAGCGCAAAACGTGACCGTGCGATGCATGGAACATCCGTCGTTTTACCAGCTCATCGTTACCGATGATGGCGTGGACGCGACCCCGGCGAGCAGCAGCAACGTCGCAGAAGGCATGGGGCTCGCCTCCATGCGCGAGCGCGTCGAGGCGCTTGGCGGCACCTTCACCGCCGGTCCGCGTGCCGGCGCCGGCGGCTGGCGCGTGTTTGCCACCGTTCCCAAACCGCAAGGAGATGAGGGCCGATGAGGCTCATCGTTGTCGACGACGACCGCTTGGTGGTCGATTCGCTCAAGATTATCTTGGGCGCCCAGCCGCAGATCGAAGTGGTGGGCACCGGTGCCAACGGCAACGATGCGGTGGCGCTCTACGCCGAGCACGCACCCGATATCGCACTGCTCGACATCCAGATGCCGGGACGCGACGGCCTATCGGCGGCACGCGAGATCCTCGGGCGCGACCCTGCGGCGCGCGTGGTGTTTCTGACGACATTCTCGGATGACGAGTACATTGTGTCGGCGCTCAAGCTGGGTGCCCGCGGCTATCTGATCAAAACCGATGTCGCCGCCATTCCGCCAGCGTTGGCGCAGGTCATGAGCGGCAAACGCGTGCTCGAGGGCAAGGCGATCGAGGATATCAACTTTGATGGGGCGGGCGTCGAGGCCGGCACGGCCCGCCGGCCCGCGGCCTTTGTCAGCCTGACCGACCGCGAGTTCGAAGTCGCCGAGCTCATCGCCCGCGGCCTCGACAACAAGGAAATTGCCGCCACCGCCTACATGGGCGAAGGCACCGTACGCAACCACATCAGCTCGATCCTTGCCAAAATGGGCCTGCGCAACCGCACGCAGATCGCCATTGCGTACCTGCGAGGGTAATTACCCAACGGCCGACCGCCCCGGTATAGCAAAATGGCTGCTGCCGATTTAATGCCATTTCAAAACTATGCCGGTTTACGGGGCCAGACTCAGGACCCCCATCCATACCCGCGTTTTCTGCAAAATGACGGCTCGTCTACCTGCGGTTTTATTTTCACGCTTTTCGGTATGGTTGAGGATTCGGAATCCGGCCCCGTAAACCGGCATAGTTTTGTTCGAGCAACCCTGCACGAGTGCCTCCGCAAGCCTTGCGGGACCAAAATGATCCGTTTTCCTCCATCCCCAAGGGATCAGCCGGAACCGCTTGCCACGAAATCGGCCCATCTGCTACGTTTGACTCGATACCCCTGACTATACCTTCGTTTTGAACAAAACCGTAGGCGTTCTACCTGCGGTTTTGTTTTCGCGTTTTTTAGCATGGTTGGGGGTAAGGGGTTAAACGTAGTAAATGGGCCGGTTTCGTGGCGAACCCTTCTCGCCTACGCACAAAAGCGCCGCCACGGAGGAGGGAGATACCTCCGTGGCGGCTGGGGGTGGGGGTGGGGGCTATGTTCTGGCTCCCCGCCGGCCGCCCGGGGCCTTTTGGCCCCGGGCGCTGCCAGCGTGCCTAGCGCTTACGGACACCCCAGACCAGGGCTCCAACGCCGGCCATGGCGATGACGAATGCCATGAGCAGTGCGGCTGCCTGCTGGTCACCCGTGGTGGGCAGGAAACCCTTGACCGTCTTGACGATGTTCGTCACGGTCTTGGGCGTGCCGGGATCGGGCGTCGGCACGGGCGTCTCGGGCTTCTTGTACGCGTTGTTGAACACGATACCCTCGACGCTCTTGTCGCCCTTGGTAAAGGCGACGTTCGCCTTGAGGTTGCCCTCGCCGTCGTCGACCACGTTGACGGTCGCGGTAAAGACGGACTTGTCGTAGGTCATACCGGCCTCGTCGCCCTTGACCTCGCTGATGGTGTAAACGTACGTACCAGGCTCGTCGTACTCGAACTTGTCGAAGTTGATCTTGCCGTCGGCATCGTTGGTGACGGTGGACTCGACGTCCTCGCCAACGAGCTTAAAGCTAAACTCGTCCTTCTTGAGCTCGCGTCCCTCGAGCACCTTGACGGCACCGATGGAAACCTGCGTGGGCATGGCGTGATACTTGTTGGTAAAGCCAGCCGACTCGGTGGTTCCCTCGAGCTTGTGCGTCGCGGTCAGCGTGCCGTCACCATTGTCGGAGACGGTGGTCACGACGGTGTAGGTCGCGCTGTCATAGGTGACGCCCTTGTACAGGCCGAGCGCGTTGGGGCAAGCCTCGCGCAGCATGTACGCGTGCGTGCCGGGCGCCTCGTAGCGGATCGGGCTCAGCGTAACGGTGCCGTTGGCGTCGTTGGTGCCACTAGCGACAGTCACGCCGTCCTCGAGCAAATCAAACGTGAACTCGCCAGCTGCAAGGTCGCGTCCGGTCAGACGCTTGACCGTCTTGACCTGATCGGTCACGGAAGAATCGGTAGGTGCCACGCCGTAGGTGTTGGTGAACGTGAAGGCAGCACCGTCGTCGCCCTCGCGCACGACACGCAGATGTCCGGTACCGTCGTCAGTCACGGTGTAGGAAACCTTGCGCATGGCGTTGGCGTCGTTGGTCACACCAGGGGCACTACCGGACTCGGTCACCGTGTAGGTAAAGGTGTGCGAGCGCGGAGCGGTGGGGGCTGCGGGCTCGGACTCGTCGTTGGACTCGTCGGTGTCGGCAGCGTCGGCGTCAACCTCGGCCTCGCCGGCGTTGGCCTCGGCTTCGTCAGCTTCGTCTGCCTCGGCCTTATCGGTCGCATCGTCCGTCACGCCCAGAGCGCGGTTGAGGTCCTCGAGCGTAAAGTGGATCTTGCCAAAGCCCACGTTGCCAGCCGCGTCGTTGGTTGCGGTCGTGCGCTCGGGCATCGGGGCACCAGCCTCGTCGGCGGTCACGGTAAAGGTGAACTTGCCCGTGATGTCAACCGGGGTCAGGCCCTCGGCAGCTTGGAGCTTCTTAGTGCCGGTGAGCGCGGCATCGACGGCTTCGGCGCCGTAGACGTTCTCGAACAAGGGCTCGACGCCGCCGTAGTCGACCGTTGCCGTCAGGGTACCGTCACCGTTGTCGACGACGATAACCTTAAAGCCAAAGCTCCACGTTGTAGCGGAAACGCCATTCGGCAGCCCGAATAAATCTTCGTAGGCCGTGTAGTTAATGGTCCAGGCAAGCTTACCGTCCTTATCGGTACGATGGGCAAGCCCAGCAGCCTCAAGATTAGCAAGCATCTTAGTGTCGTAGTGCAGCGTATCAAAGCTCACGTGCCCGCCGATATTGGGCTTGAGGTTTTCGTATGCCACAAGCTCACCCTGATAGGCGATGCCGAACCAGAACTCGCCGTCGGCCATCGGGCGGCCGGTCAGAGTCTTGGTGGCAACGACCTGAGCGGCGGTGCCGCCAGGCGTGTTGGTCGTAGCGCTGTAACTGTTGTGGAACGGCACCAGGGCCTTCTCGACCTTGTTCTCGCCACTCTTGTGGACCGTCTCATGCGTGCCCTCGGGACCGCCGGAAACGGTCGTCGTAGCAGTGAGCGTGCCGGCGGTGTCGTCGGCGATGGCGATCGTCACCGTGCGCACGGCGTCGTCGTAGGTGTAACCGGGCTGGCCGTCGTTCTTCTCGGCCACGGTGTACGTAAAGGTCTTGCCGGCGTCAGCCTGCGTAAATATAACCTCATGACCAGCCAGAATGTCGATCAGTCCGACCGTTGCCTCTGCCGCTGCGGGGGACTTGAAGCTATTAGCCCCGGGCAGCAGACCGAGCGCGCGAGCCGAAGCGTCGTCAGCAGGTGTCACGGTAAAGGTGAACTGACCCTCGGTCATGGGGCGGCCATCCAGATACTTGCTGAGCCACAGACCGCCGGCAGCGGTGTAGTTAAGCTCAGTGCGGTACGTGTTGGTAAAGCGTCCGTTTTCCTTCTTGGTGACGTTGGCGGTCAGGCTGCCATCGCCGTTCTCGGTCACGGTCACTTCGGCGGTTGCGACATGCGCGTCATACGTCATGCCGACCGTGCTGCCCGCGTTCTCGCGAATCTCGTACTTATAGGTTCCGGCAGCCGCAAAGTGAATCTTGCCGAACTTGATGGCGGCAATGCCGTCCTCCGCGTCCCCCTTGCTCACGGTTACGGTTG
Organism: Collinsella sp.; assembly: GCA_048189585.1. Classification (GTDB taxonomy): domain Bacteria; phylum Actinomycetota; class Coriobacteriia; order Coriobacteriales; family Coriobacteriaceae; genus Collinsella. The sequence continues at coordinate 30,265 of DBEZHA010000020.1, forward strand.
CGGGATCGGGCAGTGGGACGCCCTCGGGAGCGGTGATGGTAAAGCTAAACTCGTCCCCATCCGTCCAGTCGCGGCCGTCAATAGCCTTGCTCAGGCCAAAGTCGAGCCCCGCATCGAGCGGGGTCACGCTGTAGGTGTTCTTGAACTCGGCAGGCTCGGTGCCCTTCAGAACATGTGTGACACTGAGCGTACCGTCGCCATTGTCCGTGATGGTGGTCTCGATGGCGTACTTGGCGTCACTGTAGGTGATGCCCTTGCTGGTGGTTCCGCCGTTGACCTCGCGCAGCGTGTAGGTGTGCTTGCCGGGCTTGTCGTAGGCAATCTTGTCCATGGCAATCGTGCCGTCAGCAGCGTTGGTACCCTTGGCGACGACCTTGTCGCCCTCGACCAGCTCAAAGGAGAACTCGCCGGCAGCAAGCTCACGCCCGGTCAGAACCTTGTTCGCGGTAATCTGGTCGGTGACGCTCGTCTCGACAGGCGTCGCGCTGTAGGTATTGGTGAACGTAAATGCCGCGTTGCCGTCCGGCTTGCGGGACACGCTCAAATTGCCCTTGCCGTCATCGGTCACGGTGAAGGAAACCTCGCGCGACGGCTTGGCGTCGTTGGTCACGCCAGCGACCTCGCCGGACTCGGTCACGGTGTAGGTAAAGGTGTGCTCGCGCTTCTCGGGCTTCTCGCCCAGAGCCTTGTTAAGGTCGTCGAGCGTAAAGGTGATCTTGCCAAAGTCGACCTTGCCCTTGGCATCATTGGTCACGCTCGCGTTCGCGGGCATGGGTGCGCCCTCTTCACCGGTCACGGTAAAGGTGAACTTGCCGTTGATGTCGACCGGCATCAAGCCGTCGGCGACCTGCAGGTTCTTGATGCCCACAAGCGATGCCTCGGTAGCATTCGTGGTGTAGGCGTTCTTGAACTCGATGCTCTTGACGTCCTTGGCGTCCTTCAGCTCGTGCGTGGCAACCAGCTGGCCCTTGCCGTTATCGCTGATGGTCGTCACGATGGTGTAGGTCGTATCGTCATAGGTGATGCCGCCAGCGTCGCCCTTGACCTCGCGCAGCATGTAGATGTGCTGGCCGATCTCGGTGTACTTGATGGCGCTGAACGTCACCTTGCCGTCGGCGCCGTTCGCAACGGTCTCGATAAGCTCAGAGTCCTCGCCCTTAACCTCGCGCAGCTCAAAACTGAACTCACCGGCCGTAAGGTCGCGCCCGGTCAGAGACTTGGTCACGTCAATCTTGTCGGTAACGCTGGACTCAACAGGATCCGCAGCGTAGACGTTCTTGAACTCGGTCACTTCGGCTTCACTCCAGGCCACCTTCACAGCGGCGCTGAGCTCACCCTTCTTGTTGGGCGTCACCGTCACGGTGATCTCCGCGACGCTACCGCTGTAGGCAATGCCGTCAATCGTGGTCCCGGCGTGCTTTTCGCTAACCTTGTAGACGTACGTGCCAGGCTCGGTGTATTCAATCGTGCCGAAGTCGATGGCAGCCTTGCCCTTGTCGTCCAGGTCGGCCCCGTGCACGATCGCAGTCGTAGTCGCAGGCATCGGAGCATTGCCCTCGGACGTCAGCCCAAACTCAAACGTGTCCGTATCCGTCCAAGCGCGGCCCTCGAGCACCTTGGTTAGACCAAAGCTGGCCTTGGTGTTCACCATTGCCGGCATCATGTCATACGCAAAGCTGATCTTGCCGTTGTTGCCCAGGTAGGAATTGACATGCGTCGCGGTCGCCTTGGCGGACACGTTATTCCACTTGGGGTTGAGAACGTCGGTCGCGGTGCCGGTGTTGTTGCCGCCCACGCTCTTCTTGGTGGTGTGGAGCTCATCGATAAAGGCCAGGCGCGCGGTTCCCACGCTAAACGACAGGTTTCCGTCCTTGTCGGCAACTATAGCGCCGTCAAACTTGGCAGCGTCGCCACCGATGAACTCGATGACGGCGGTGGTGGGCTTGGCCTCGCCGTTCTTGCCCTGCTCCTCAAACTCATCCTTGTAGTAATAGGTGCCTTTCTCTGCCAGTGAATTCTTTGCGGGCTGTGTGCAGTCCTTGTCCGTGTAAATGGGAGTCTGCTTCTGGAAGTAGTAGTAGCGGTTGGTGTCGGCCGGCTCAAAGGTCGCAACCGTATCGCCCAACGCACCACCGCTCCACTTGTTCGCGTAGAAGCTCACGGTCTTGGTGCCGTTGGCAACAGCCGTATTGCTCTCGATGTAATCCTTGAGCCCCGTTACCTTCTCGGGCGTAAACAGGTTGTCGAGTGCGACCTTCTTCACGCTCGAGGCATACTTCACCTGGATGGGCTTAACGGTATCGACCGAAAGCTTGCCGTCTACGGTCTTAAAGTGACTCAGCGGAATCAACGACGCGGGAATGTTGACCGTTACGATATCGCCCTTCTGGGGATTGTCGTCGCCGGCACGCTGCGCGGTAATGAGCAGGTCTTTTGCCTTGCCATCGAACTCGTACGTATCGGTCTTGGTTTCTTTGTTGACCGTCTTGCTCGGATTGGTAAACGGCGTGCCGTTGATGACGACCTCGGTGAAGCTGTCGACCTGCATAAAGTCGCCCAGCTCGTCGGTAAACGTGATGTAGCCGGACTTGGTCTCGTCGTAGCCCTTATGGATTTCGGTCGGATAAGGCGCCTCCGATGTGATGGCCTGCGAGATGTCGTCGAAAACCTTCTTGAGCTCTTCGGCATTGGTCGCCGACTTGTAGTAGTCGGCGTTTTCCGCGCGTGCACCATGAGTATCCCATGCCGTGGCATTGGGGTAGTTGCTCGAAACGGCCTGCATGAACTTGTTCTCTTTTTGGCTTTTTCCCGAATCCTGGATACCAGCGCTGGGATCCGCGCCATCAAAGATGCCGATAGTATAAACGGTGGCCTTGCTGTCCTTCATGTTCTTGGCAGCCGCCACGGCAGCGTTAGCAACCGTAGGATCAAACTTGTCAATTTTCGTTGGCGTGCCGTCGGTAAAGAACACAACAATCTTCTTGGCGTCCGCGCGACCAGAAGTGATACCCTCTGCCAGCTGCAGACCATTGTCGGCGCGCGTTGCACCAGCGGGTGTAATCTGGGCAATCCTATGCTTAAGAGCTTTCACGTTGCCGCCGGAGCAATCGGTCAGGTCTTTCATAACCTGTGTGTAATTGTAGGTGTATCCTCCGTCACGATACGTCTCGTTGCCGATATTGTTGGACGTCTTGCCCGCAAACTTAACGATAGCAACCTTATGCTGCCTATCCACGCCCTCGATGCCCTCGTTTTGTTTGGCAATGGCGTCGATGAAGCTGCTGGCAGCGCTCTCCAGCGCATCGATGCGCCTGGTGGGATCTCCACCGCCCATCTCATGATCCATCGAGCCAGAGGCATCCAGCACCATCACGATGTCGAGCGGCGTGGTAACCGTCACGGTTGAATTAGACGTCGAGGACATCGCCGAAAGCGTGGTCAAAAAGTCCGACTCTTCGTTTTCCTCGGTTGCCTTGACCGTCTTGTCGGTCCAGATTCGACCGACGTTTTGGGTCGTTACCTTATTGCCACCGTGGCCTGCCGCCCAGATTTCCCAGCGACCGCTGGTGTCGGGGTCGGCGACCTTTCCGGTCATTATCGGTCCGTCCATTCCTGTGCTGGACCTGGCGTTGGCCTCGGGCGGCATGGCGAATGCTGCGGCTGGCAACACCAGCACTACGGCCAGTATCACCGCCAAGAGACCCCTCGTGTACTTACCCATCGTGTCTCCCTTCTCGCGGTCTCAGACCTTGCATCAGCCTAAAGTTGCGAAATGAGACACAATTAGGGCAGGTGACACACGTTCCAGATTTGATTTTGGGCGTGAGACAAATGTCTCACCAAAGTTGAGACACGAGAGTTTTCGCAGGAAAACGGATGCGACTCGGAGCCAACAGGTCAAAATGATCCGTTTTCCTCCGTCCCCGGGGGATCAGTTGGTAACGCTCGCCACGAAATCGGACCATCTACTACGTTTGACTCGATACCCCCGACCATAGCCGCTTTTCATGAAAAACCGCAAGCGTTCTACCTGCGGTTTTCATTTCGCATTACTTGACGTGGTCGAGGGCTGCCGCCTAAACGTAGTAGATAGGCCCATTTCGTGGCAGACGGGTCACGCGGCAGCCCTCGTGAGGCAAAAAGGTAGTGTCGAGAAAGTTGGTGTAGAGCCCCATCCGAAGCGAGTCGGCCCGGCGTCCTAGAATCTGGAATACGGTTGATATCCTATGCCGCCTCGACCCTGTCCGCAAGCTCGAGGCCGGACTCGAGCATCTTCCTGGCCT
>DBEZHA010000021.1:0-36632 GCA_048189585.1 Collinsella sp.
TGGACCCCATGACTCAAAGCCACGAGGTCCACATTCACACGCCGTGTAAGATGACTTAGTAACGCACGAAGATATAGTTATTGTTCATGCCGGCGGCAACGGAGCTGATGATAACACCCGTGTTGTAGTCGGAAGCATGAATCATCTGACCACCACCGATGTAAATGCCGGTGTGGTACGAGTTGACCACAACGTCACCGGGCTGCGGATCGGACACACGCGTCCAGCCCATAAAGGTGCCCGTGGTGCCCAGGCGGCAATAGCGACCAGTGAGGCAATAACTAACAAAACCAGAGCAGTCGAAGCTGTTCGGGCCAATTCCGCCCCAGGAATAGGCGCAACCAAGCTTGCTGTATGCACGCGAGACAACAGAACCGCCATCGACGGACTGGCTCGGAGCAGAAGGCGTCGGAGCCGGAGCAGGCGTGGGGGGCTGCGGCGTCGGAGCAGGTGCCGGCGTAGGAGCCGGAGTGTTGCCGCCCTGGTTGTTGTTATTGCTGGTCTGGTCACCGTTGTTGGTGTTCTCGGTCGTACCGGCAGTCTCGTTGCTCACCGTGGCCTTCTCGGCGGTGCTGGCGTTGATGCCGGCCTGCAGCGCGGCGTTGGCCTCGGCCTCGGCGGCAAGCTCGGCCTGCAGCTGCGAATCCAGGGAGTTTACGACGTTCTGGGCTTCAGCCTGCTGGGCGTTAAGCTCGTCGACCTTCTTTTGCGTGGCGGCGACGTTCTTCTCCTGCTCGGCCTGCTTATCGGTGAGCTGCTGCTTAAGTTCCTTGACCTCTTGAATGGTCTGAGCCTGCTTATCGGAAACTTTGCCGTAGTAGAACAGGCGGTTGAGCATATCGCTCAGGTCGTCGACGCCCGTCAGAACCTGAAGTAGGCTCAGGCCACCGGTTTTGTACTCGCCTGCCACGTAGGTGGAAAGCTTGGCCTGACCATCGGCGATCTCCTGCTGCTTTTGCGTGATCTCGCCAGCAGTCTGATCGAGCGCCTGCGTCTGCGTGGCGAGCTCATCGTAAATCTGCTGAGTTTGGGTACCGATCTGCTCGAGCTTCGTACGAGCAGCGGCAAGGTCGGATGCGGTATCGGCGTAGGCAGGAGCCGCGAGGCCCAAGCCCAAAACACAAGCGAGGGTTGCCGTAGCAGCGCAGCGTGCCATGTTTTTGTGCGTGTTTGCTGTGCGCATGTAGCTTCCTTTCCAGTAACTAAGGGTAACGGCTAGTCCACCGTCACCAGGCTAAAGAGCTCCACATCGTCATTAGACGGCGTGAGCTTCTCGCGCGGGTTGAGAAACGCAAGCTCAAGGATACAACCGTAACCGACAAGCTTTGCGCCCATATCTCGCACCAGTTTACCTGTTGCCTCGACGGTTCCGCCCGTCGCGACCAAGTCGTCCAGAATCAACACGGTATCTTTAGAGCTGATAGCGTCGGCATGGATCTCAATTGAATCGGTGCCGTACTCGAGCTCGTAGCTCTGGCTTACGGTCTCGCGCGGTAGCTTGCCGGGTTTACGTGCGGGAACAAAGCCGGCGCCAAGGGCTACAGCCACCGGTACGCCAACCATAAAGCCGCGAGCCTCGGGACCCACGACCTTGGTGATTCCCATGCCGGCAAAGTGTTCGGCGAGGGCATCGGTCATGGCTTTGAGTGCTTCGGGGTTGCCAAAGAGCGGTGTGATGTCTTTAAAGATGACTCCGGGCTCGGGATAGTCGGGGATGTCGACGATTTGAGATTCGAAGTCGTACATTGCATGACCTTTCAAAGGGTTGCCGAAATTTCAGCTGAGGTTATTTGCCCGCGGTGGCGGTTCCGGATTGCGAAGGGGCGACGACCTTGAGCGGCTTTACGAGAGAATCCTCGTGTGAAGCCGGCGCGGCTATCTCTTCGTTTTTGGCCTTGGTGGACTCGGAGCGAGTGATTTCCTCATCGAGTGCATCGATGTCGGCGTCCTCGACCACGGCGTTGAGCGACTCAAAAACGCGGTTCTTGAGCAGCGCAGTGTGCACACCTTCCGTTAGGTCGTGAAGCTTCTTAAACGCACGTTCGAGCTTGGCGTCGCGCTCGTCATCGGAGGTATCCATTCCGAGCATGCTCACGAGCACCTGCTCAAACATCGAGGACTCGCGGTTGGCGGAAGACACGTACTGACGCAGATTGCGCGGCTCGATATGGAAGCGTGACAGCTCGGAGCAGTAGCGGATAATCGGAAAATCGCGACCATCGACGAGCTCTCGGTTCTGCGGGCTTTTGATGATGCGAATGAGGTCGTTTTCGGCGAGCGAGCGGATAAACGAGATCTCGACGCCCAGCATATCGGGAATGGTCTCGATGGGATGCAGCTTTTGCTTAGTCTCCTTGGGCTCCGTCTTGAGTGGAACATCGGACAGCAAGCCCACCTCGTAGGCGAGCGTTGACAGGTCCGTGGCGTTTTCCAAGCGCTGCTTAATCACGTTGAGCGGCATGTAGCGAGTCTTCTGCAAGTGCAGAATGACCTCCAGGCGATCAACGTCCTCCTTGGAGTACTGACGGTATCCCTTAGGCGTACGATGAGGGGTAATGAGCCCCTCATCCTCTAGAAATCTAATTTTTGAGTTCGAAAGATCGGGGTATGCGCCTCGAAGTAGGTTGACGACTTGGCCGATACTTAGATAGTTGCGTTCGGCCATGCCCTACTCACCGGTTTCGATGCGCTCCGGCGTGCTCTCGTGGTAGATGAGCGTAAACGTACCGATCTGAACGGAAGAACCGTCGTGCAGCGGGGCTGCATTGACGATGGCACCGTCGACCCAGGTGCCATTGAGCGAGCCCAAGTCCTCGATGCGAGCGCCGAGGCCCTCGCGAATAATGCGCGCGTGGCTGCGCGAAACGGTCATGTCATTGAGGAAGATGCCGTTTGCAGGATCGCGGCCGATGGTGGTCACGTCGTCCTCGAGCTCAAAAGCGGCACCAGTCTGCGGACCCTTGACGATGGACAGAACGGGGGCGGTGATGCGCACGTTGGCCATGAGGTCGGGAACGGTGACGTCGCTTGAAGGCACGCGGAATACGCAGGTAGCGTCAGCAGTCTTATCATTCTGAGGCATATTGTTAACCATGTTGTCCATGACAACCCCTAACTTATCGCGGACGTGCCGCAAATAATGAACCGTACGTAATCATACCCCAACGAATCAGTCTTCGATTTCAGGGTTCAGAAAGTCGATGTCCTCGTCTTCGGGATGCATGAGAGCCTGTTTAATGGCCGCTCCGCCCTTAATGGAGTAGATGACAGCCGTGAGCATGGAGAAGATCACGCCGCCGTACACAAAGAAGATGCCGAGGGGCACCGAGCTTCCGTTGAGGCCCGGGAAGGCCGTAAGGGATGAAGGTAGAAGATGCAGGCCGTCAATAACGGGGAAACCGAGCAGCATGAGCGAGAAACCAGTCATGAGCAGCGCTGTGGCAATCTTTCCCGGGAAGACGACATCGATGGGGCGACGGTGATAATGACGAACGATAAGCGTGCCGATGCCCAGATAGATGTCGCGGCCAATAATGAGCACGCAGACCCAGACGGGCAGCTCTCCGCGGACCACCAGGCCAAGTACGCCGGTGAACAGCAGCGCGCGGTCGCAAATGGGATCCATGACCTTGCCGAGCCATGAGACCGTCTTAGTCATGCGGGCGATCTGACCGTCCATCCAGTCAGTGGAGGCGGCAACGGCGTAGATAACGATGGCGATGACACGGTTGTTATCCGTCACAAACAGGTACAGGAATACCAGGGTGAGGATCAGGCGCGTAAAGGTGATGAAATTGGAGATCGTAAAGATCTTATTCGACGGGTAATCGGAAGTGCCGATAAGCTCCTTTTTGATCTTCTTTTTGATGCCCACAGGACTCCCCCGCTGGTTAACGACAAAACTTTCGATACTATACCCGTTCCGGCGATGTCTATCCAGCGTAAGCATAGAGAGTCCAGACATGTGGAGGGCGCTTTTAGGCGGCGGGGATTTCGCATTCGTGTACATCAGCCTCCAAACATGTCGAAAAATGTCGATTTTGGTGGCTGATGTACACGTTTTGATTCGGTGGTTACATCGAGCGGGAACGTTGTTGCTTTAAGCAAAATAATCATGGTGATTAAAACAAAAAAGGTCAGGCACTAGGTGCCTGACCTGCAAACTTCTGGTCGGGACGACTGGATTCGAACCAGCGACCCCTTGACCCCCAGCGGGGTCAGAATGACCCTGACCTGTGCTAATTTTGTTAAAACACGCGCAAATAGCGCAAGTAGCGCATTTCCGCGTATGTAAATTTTACCAGCTCAGCGCGGTTTGTCCAGATAGCATATTATCGGCTTCGAGGAGCGCGGTGCAGCCCGGTGCAGCCGATGACTTAATCAACGGGGGTAGGAGCCCCGAATCGTCGTCTCTCTGGGTTCCCGCAGGTGGGCCCTTCTGTTTCTAATCAACTGCGGATTTAGGAGCAGACATGCAGAACGAGAAATGCAGCAATAAAACCTTACGCGTATGCGGAGCCGGCGGCGTGAGGAAGAACAAGGGCAAATGGCAGGCTGTCGTGACGGTGGCCGACGAGATGACCGGGAAGAAGGTCCAGAGGACCAGGAACACCCGCGTGCCCTGCCTGAAGCAGAGCGCGCGGGGAAAGGCGGCGGCGATGCGCGTCCTCGCGGAATTCAGGTCGGAGGTCGAGCTGGAACTCGCCGAGGCCGAGGAGGCGAGGGCCGCTATCGGCGCCGGGCTTCCCGCCGAACAGCGGGATGACTACGCCGCGCTGCCGCTTTCCGAGGCGCTCGAGAAGTTCATCGACTTCTGCCTGGAGATGAACAGGATCACCCCGACGACCCGCGACGACTACCACTACAGCGCCCTGCACATCGAGCGAGACGAGCTGGGTCTGGTCCCCGTGAACGAGGTGACGACCGACGACGTCAACGCGTGGTCGAGGCGCAGGATCGCCCTGGGCACGGCGCCGGACACGCTCAACAAGTCATTCAAGCTCGGCAAGCGGCTCTACGCCGTCCTGCTGAAGCGCAGCAACGACACGATCGGGAGGAACCCGTTCGACGGCGCCCTCGCGCCCAGGGTCATTGCCAGGCCCAGGAACGCGCTGCGCTCCGACCTCGTGCCGAAGCTCAACTCGGTGACCTCGATGATGCCGGACTCGACCTTCAGGCGGGCGGTCGTGCTCGCCCTGCACACCGGGATGCGCATCGGCGAGGTCTGCGGCCTGCGCTGGTGTGACGTTGACTTCGAGTCGGGGCTCATCACGGTCAGGCACTCGGTGGCCTACGTCAAGGACAGGGGCTCCTTCATCAAGGACACCAAGAACCACGACTTGAGGACGATCCCCGTCGACCCGGTGGGCCTGCTCCCCTTCCTGAAAGAGATCCACGAGATCGATTCGCAGAGGCTCCGGGAGGCATCGGCCCTCGGCCTGCGCGACCTCGCGGACAGCTACGTCGTGTCGCGGCCGGACGGCTCCTTCGCCACCACCAGTTACATCCGCAGGGCGTTCAAGACGTTCTCGGAGACCAACGGCCTCATGGGCACCAACGACGAGCTGATCACGTTCCACGGCCTGCGCCACACCTTCGCGAAGCAGTGGATCCGCCACGGCGGCGACATCAAGGCGCTGCAGTCGATCTTCGGGCACAAGGACGCCATGGTCACGCTCAACGTCTACGCCGACATCGAGCCGATGTCCAAGATCCAGAACATGCTGCGCGTGTTGCCGAGCCTGTGGCGAGGCTACCTCGGCCTGAGGGTGGACCCCGGCCCCATGTTCCAGCAGAAGATCCGCGAGGCGATCGAGACGCTCGAGGCGTTCGGCTACGGCATCTCCGAGCCTGACGACCGCAACGTCCTCATCCGCGACGTTCAGACGATAAGCCGCCTCTACCCCACCGAGTACGCGGCAGTGCTGGGGGCCATCCCGACCGAGGCGACCGTGGTCGAGTAGAGGCTGAGACATGCGCTTTCCCAAATCCGTAGCGCAAGTACGGGAATGTGGAATAGCGTTCAGATATATTCTACCCGGTCATCTCGGTGACGCAAATGCGGCACGGGTTTCCGCGAACGCGGATGCCCGTGCCTATCTTTTTATGATTGTGAATACGCCTGCGCGAATGTAGATGAAGCCCCGCGGTTCAGGCCGGGGATTTTCAGCCGCGCCGCCCGATTTCGAATAAAGGCCTGCAAATGCAGACGGCTTTCGGGGGGCCCGACGGCACCTCTCTCAAAAATGGGAGTATGGCCCGAGGCCGCACCTGTGCCCCAGCTCCGCCACGAGGGCATCGTTGTCGGTCACCGAGACGATGGCGTCGCCGTCGTAGGGCGCCTCGATGTAGACGCGGTCGAGCGAGTTGGCCGTCCCCGCCCAGAGCGTCCTGGTGCGCCGGACGCCCCGCACGTGGGCGTAGGGTATCACCGAACGCGTCCCAGCGTACACGACGACGAGGCGGTCGCCGTAGAGCTCGAGGCGGTCGCTGCGGACGGGAAGGGCGGCCAGGGCCACGAGGGCCGGGACGGGCAGCAGCGCGAGCCAGCCCCATAGGAGCGCGGGACTCGAGCTCAGGAAACACGCGATACACGCCGCGGATAAACCGCCCGCCACAATCACCATGGCCGCTATGAACCACGGGTCTGTCCTGCCGGGGAACACCCGCTCCGGCCGCTCGTCCTTCTCACCCATTACGGCCTCCCTCCCGACGCCCTCCCTGGCGGAGCGTGGGGCCGGAGAGTGCCTTGAACCCGTCGCCGACCATCTCGCCCCCCGTTCCGTGGGCCTTCTGTAGTGGTGTGTACCCCCGACTGTTCGACGGATGTCGTACGATTAAAAGTTTGTCTAACCTTTTAAGACGGGTGCAGCAAGATCGAGCAGATTGTCCGTGCGAGAGGCTTCCCGCCGCAGCGCCCGGTCTCGGGTTCGATGCATCGACATCCGTCTCAGGTGGTATCTCCGCTGCGCGGCATTGCAGGGTGCAAAGCCGCGCAGCGGAGATACCACGGAGTACGCCGAGGCTTTGCTCGCGTGGGCTGAAACATATTCCCAATCCGGGAATGCATATATATAAGTGCGATCGTTTTGCCGTAGATGGGAAACCCGTCGGCCGGGCGGGACCGGAGAGCCGGGCGGGACCGGAGGGCCGGGCGGCGAATGCGAAAGGCCGGATGCAGCCGATGCCCTGAATGAGGTCCCAACACATGGGAGGGGCAGGTGAATCCATCTCTTTGGCCGCTCCCGAGGGCATGGATTTCCCAGCCCTCGCCCCCGAGGACATCTTGCAGACGATTCGCAGGTCTCCGAGCGGTAGGTACCTGATGGAGCAGAGGGCCGCGCTGGCGTAGTTGCCGCACTTCGACGATATGGACGATGACGAGCTCCGCCAATTCGCCGCCCAAGTCAGGCCGTGATTTTATAGAATTCAGGGAGGACCGCTGTCACGTTCGCCGTTTAAGAAGGTGCCGCTTTGAAATATCTCGTCGAGGATTTCGATGATCCGGCAGATCCCGTCCAAGACTACGCCGAGGCCAAGCAAATCGTCCGAAAAGTACTCGGCTCCCACCCATCGGTGAGACAAGCTGCCACATGGCCATGGAAGCCTCATTTATTTGCGAAGAACATCGGCTAGCCGCAGGATTGAAATCATCGACCGATAAGTGAGTTCCACCTTTTCGCCCGCAAGCAGTCGTTTCGAGCCAATCTCATCTAGCCCCACAAGCCGAGAAAACAGCGGGCCGCTCATCGTGCCCTCGTCAATTGACTCCCTTATGGTCTTCAAAACGTCCGTATCATGAAGCGATGCCGAGCTGTAGGGGGCAACACGAGCGGAACTCTCAATTAACGACGAGACAAAAGGATGGAGATGCTTTGGACATAGTCCATCAAACACCACATCCCCATTGTCATCCGAGCCGACCAGGCGCCAAGTATAATGATCGACCCAGTCATCTCCGTCATATATGGCGTCCATGAGCAACTTCCCGTCTAGAGAGAGAAACCTATTTGGACATCGGGGCGCAAGACCGCAATCCATATCGGGCCTGCAGCAGCTCCAACCCAACGCACCACATAGGTTCCCTTTCGTACATGTGTATCAATCTCCCCGAAATGCCGGAGAATGCAATTCCAGACCCGTTTGTCGGATAGCAATCGACGTATTTTTGTTTTCCGCTCACAACCTTGTATAGATATATCGTTCCAGCAAAAGAGAAGGTATCGTGACTATTTTAGATCTATATGGCCAATTCGAGCCCTCGCCATGGCAATTGTGGCAGCTGGGTTTCTTTTCATTAAAATTTCACTTTGTTAAATCCCTGCCCCTAAGCATTAAACCCGAAGTCCACCGAGTGGGCGAAAGTAAAAGAGGGTCGAATCCGAAGCAGTTCCCAGACAATTGGCGTCCGGCCAGACACTTCGGTTTGGCCCTTTCTTTCCAGGACTCTATAACAGCAAAGCACCTGCTAGATGGGCTTTTTGTGGGTGGGTAATTGTAACAGCTGATTGAACTGCAACGCGCTGGGGCCAATAGGGCGAGGCAAACTGGCGAGGTGTGTCGTCGCGAGTGCAATCGCCACGGTCGACGACGCGGTCGTCCAGCTGCCGCGGCACGGCACCACCGCTGTGTGTCTGGCCCTCGGCGCGACAGAAGGAGACACTGTTGTGGCCGATGGGCTAAGACCGTTGCCGACCAAGTGCCGTTAGCGGCCATTGGCACATGTCAGCCAGACTGATTCTGTGGGTATAGGGTGGCATTTCACTAAGGTCGGAAACTCCCGCAACCATTGATTGATTTCGACATGTCCGAAATTCATATTACGTATATGGGTAACAATCATTTATAGGATCCCTCAAGTAACCTTAGTAACCGAACCGGGGCAGAAGGGCCTACAAACAAGCCGCGACGAACAGCTTCTTCCGCATTTCTTTAGGCAAGCGAAAAGAGGGATGGCATGACGGCCAAGAGCTACGTAAAGATCGTTATTGTTGGCTCTGCACTTTGTCTTGCAATGGTGCTATGTGCATCATTTGCGAGGTATAGGTCCGAGCAGTCGTTCATCGATGGCGCTGAAAACGGTTTTGGCATAGACGGGATGTATGTCAACGATGGCGCGACCAGGCCGTCTATGGCGATTCTTGCAGGCGAAGACATGGAATGGCAAATCTGTAATGACGATGGCTCTTGTCTGAGTGGTCGTTTGGCCGCAACGAGCGACCCGAATTCGTTCGATCTTCTCGACAATGATGGATCGGATTGCGGTTCAGTTCACCTGTCGTATGCATCACGAGACGGGATGGACGGCATTCTCTACGTCTCCCACGAGACTGGCGATTTCAAGATGCGCAGGACTAACCGAGTGCCGGCTTTTATCGAGGAGTGAGAACTCCCGGCGGTCTGCCGATCAGGCCGCCGGGGTATCGAACCCCGCATTCATCCGTACACACACGGATGAATGCGGGAAGTGTCCGGATGAAGTTGATAATCAAGGAAACAATGCCGTTCTGCCTGGGACGGCTTTGGCCTGGACTTTAACTACAACATCGCGATCGACACTTATCAGCTCGCGCGACGCGCATGGCCAGATCTCGGACGCTGGTGCATGGAGGACCTTCGAGATTTACTGTACATCCAAAACGACGACGCACACCGCGTGCTCGCCGACTGCGAAGACGAGTTGGCTGTCTACAATGCGATCAGAAACGGCGTGAAGTCCGGAGAGCTTTCTGTCGAACCGCCGCGCCGTCGCGCGAGCCGACCGGGCAACCCGGGCAATCTGGTCCTGGCTCTCCCGGTCGTATTCCTACGATATCGCCCCTAGATCACCAATGTGTCAGATAAAGAATGAGGCAATGGCTGTGATCACGCCTACGGCGGACGCAACGACTGCGCCCTTTTTCCTCTCCTTTAGTCCGACGAATAGGGTTGCCGTAAAGTAAAGGGCGGAAATGCAGTCTATGGCAAGCAAAACGAGTTCCTTGGGCGGTTTCAGCAAAAGGTCGCTAGCAAAGAGTAATGCAAGCAGGGCAAAGCCGATTGTGACCAAGTATCTCGATTGATTTTGCGACAGCATGGCAACTGCCTTTCAGAACATGCAAGTGAAAAGTCGGTACGATGTCATTGCGGTTGCAAACAAGCCGCCGTCAGGACCGGTTGTCACAAGACCGGCGATAACGCATTTTCTCGGTTTCCAGCTCATGACAGACCCCTCTCTCATGGTGCAACGCATACATTATGAGATATACACATTATCTCGCTAATCAATTTCAATATCCATCATCCAACTAAAGAATACTGACTCACTGGTTCAGCGACGATGCGTTTTTACCCTCGCGTTCCCACTCGCCGCGTCGGCGGTCGGAAGGGTCTCCGTCTCGCAATCAGCGACCTTGTAACCGTATCTGTCGAGCCAGGCGGCAAGCACGTCCCAATCGACGCGCTTCCAGTCGCCGCCCGGCGCGTGCTGCATCACGAGGACTCCGGCGACCATGAGCGCGTGGATATGCCCTCCTTGCAGGCCAGCGATGATCCCGCCGGTGCATACGATGCCAGGTCGCTGTGCCGGCATGGCGCAAACGTATTGGCCTTTGTGCCCCTTTTGGCAACTTTAGCATGGCTGTAGGTTAAACCAACCCACAGCCATGAGCACGTTAACGTAGTACTATGCTAATTACACGGATAAGGCAGGGGTATTTTTCTTTGGCGAATAAATTTGTATTTTATGGCAAGGGGAGTGGCGTTAAGGTTTTCATCGCTATATCAGTTGCCGTGTTCGCATTCTCTGCGCTATTTCTAAAAGTGGAGCGTTGCCAAAAAGATAGCGGAGGTGACTATTCACATTTGTGGTTCGTGAGCGGATTGGTGTTGAACGTTGACAGCTCTGGCGATTTTACCATGTCGGTCGAAAGCGAAGATCCATATAACGACGGGTCTGATCGTCTGACCATTCTGGTTGATTCAGAACATACGCGCTATGTAAGCGATAGCCCCGTGAGCGTTGGGTCTAAAGTCAAGGTAGGCTATTTTCTCGATTCCCGAAAGAAAAATACGATTCGCTGCTCTTCTGTGGATGTGTTGGAATAATTTTTGAGTAACTATCAGTAAAAAGCTGCGAGCAAAGGCCGCTCCACGTGGGGCGGCCTTTTTGGTGGATAGACGTTGCGGAGGATGATTGATTGACGTTTTTACTCCGCATGGAAATCGAGTGAGGATTCTGTTCCGCGAGGGGCGTGTTTTGAGGCTCTTGGCGGTACGTAATTCTCGTTCGGCGTCTTGACGGGACAAAACCCTCGGTTGACTTTTTGAAGCGTCCCTAGAATCAGCTGTTACGATAAAAACGGGGGGGGTAACTCCGCGGACACGGCCTAGCGCGCTGCCATCCAGTGCCGATTCTGCCATACTCGCAATTCGGCGAGGATGAGGAGTATGAATTGATCGGGGCTTATAGGACAAAATGTGTGTCCTATAAGCCCCAAGGATGACGATTCCAATACGGATGACGACACCAAAACCGGCATCGACGGTTCCATGGACGATTCGGATTCCAAATAGGCCCTGTTAGTTGATCTACTTCTTTGCCGGTGTCGTATACGAAACCGCTATACCCGCGGCAATTGCCATGAGACAGCTCGCGATGAATCCGAACTCATACTTCAAAACGTTTGTTGCGGTCAGGGCGATAATCAACACGGTCGCAATTTGCAGAATTATCATTATTGCGAAGAGATTGATTCCTTGTTTGGCCGAAGTCGCTGAGTGAGTTTGGCTTTGTTGATTCAGGTTGTAGCTGACAACAAAAGCGACCAGTTCGCTTGATACGGGGCCGACTACATAGAAAAAGATTGCGTCAATGAAGCCTATAGTGTTGTAAGTTGTTTCGCCGGAAAAAACAGCGTATAAAGCATATCCAAATCTTGGCTGATTCATGTATGAGTACGAAAAGACGAAGAGCGTCAATATTGCTACTACCAGAAGTGCATTCAGGACAAATCGTTTGCTTTTCATCGATCGCTCCTTCCGGGTGACTCTTATTTGTAATTCTACAGCATCCATTTGTCTTTCAAAGAATTTGACTGTCCTAAATAACATGCACTTTCGCTGGAGGGTCGCTGTTTGGCGGCCCTCTTTTTTGCACAGGCGCGGTGGGATGGTAATAATCGGGCGGGAGTCAGCCGCTCTGATAGAATCGTCCTTGCTGTCGGCAGCCCTCGTGCCGGGCAGAGCCCTCCATCCGATGGGAGGTGATGCCCATGACCGATTTCACTGAGCTCGTGAAGCTCCTGACTGCTATGGTCTCGCTCCTCACGGCCCTTGTCGTCCTTTCCAAGGCACTCAAGCAGGGTTCGAAGCCCAAAAAGAAAGGCCACCGTCGCTAAGACGATGACCCAACTTCATTAAGCAACGGCTCTGCCCAGCTCTCTACAACTTGGGCTGCCGTCGGCACCATTTTACCCTCCTGACGAGGAATTCGTCCATATTTCAAAAACCAAATTGCGTTTGCTATCGAAGCCTTGATTATCAACTTCATCCGAACACCTCCCACATTCATCCGCACATGTGCGGATGAATGTGGGAACCCGATACCCTGAGGGCCGGACCGGCCGGCACCGGGAGATCGGAGGACGGCCGGTCCGGAAAGAGGAAGAAGGGTTCCGCGGAGGCGGCCCCGAGGGCCTACGGCAGGCTCACCAGGCACGAGCGGGACACGGTCCAGAGGATGCTGGAGCGCAGGGCCTCGTGCAGGGAGATCGCCAGGGAGCTGGGCAGGTCGCCCTCGGCGGTGAGCGCCGAGGTGGCGTCGCACAGGTTCGTGACGGCGCCGAAGTCCAGGCGCGGCGAGCGCGTGGACGCCTCCGCCGACCTGTCGGCGGCCTGCCCGTGCCTGGCGGCGTGGCCGCGCTGCTGCAACGGGTGCGGCCGGTACCGTGCGATCGGCTGCAAGCGCCGCCCGCACGTATTCTGTGTTTCGTCAAGAGGATTTGAGCAAAAAGAGCATCGGAAATTGAGCAGTCGCAGCATCGGAAGCGCGCACGCTTTTTGAGCGGCTAGCCCTCCTGCATGAGGGCATGGCGGACGCGGTAGGACTCGCCGCGGAACTGGACGAGCCTCCCGTGGTGGACGATGCGGTCGATCAGGGCGGCGGCCATCTGGTCGTCCCCGAACACCGCCCACACCTGCTGAACTCCAGGTTCGTGGTGAATACCACCGACTGCCTCTCGTATGCGTCGGCGAGGACCTGGAAGAGCAGCCTCGCCCCGTCCGCGTCGAGCGGGATGCAGAAGACACGGTCGAGGTCCGACGGTTCGACCAGGCTGTACCGGCAGTCCGCGTACAGTGCGCAGCCCCTCCCGCGCGGGTCGCCGTCCGAGTCCTCATCCGGCTCATGATGGCGCACCTCAACCCAAAGGCCCTCCAACACGTCGTCGAACCCGAAATCGAGCTCCGCCTGGACGCTCTCGCCGAGCGCATCGCCCAGGGCGAGCTCCGGCACCTTCGTCACACGGCCGTCCAGCCACTCAATCTCTGTCATCGCGCGCATGGTGCAAGCCCCTTCCGACACGGGATTGTCAGCTCAACCCGACCCTTACCCATACGGACGAACATAACTCGCCAGGGGGAAGCCCCTGAAGGCCGTGCGCCACAACATGAGGCCGAATCCGCCCCCGGCTGGACAGGCCAACAACGAAGGAGCACACGGAACCGGCGCGACGTTACAACCGTCCCGGCAAGCGTGTCACTTGGCCAAGTCATGATGCCGACAAACCCGGAAATGCTCCAACGGAGCGCCGAACGAGCGTAACAATATAAAGCCGTGCAACACGTGTTGGACGACCGGAACATCCCAAACAAAGGCCTGTAGGTCCCACCTTCAAGCCCAATAGCAAAATGTGCATCAGCGGATTTGCAGCGATACAAGTCTCAACCGTTACCATCACACCGCAGCGCGCCTAGTCCCACTCATCCTACTGCAAATGTCCCAGAACGAGAAAACGACCAGCTTAACATGCCAACCTTTATATCCGCACGCGCGTAATTCAACTCATAAGGACCGGCTATCCCTTACCTGTGACACAATCTCAAACGCACAGAACAGAATCATCAGTCCAATCATCGTATAAGAGGCAGCCGAACCTTCAAGCACTATTCCACAAAGAACAATCTCCGCGCAGCCGATAAGAACTGTTATCAGGCGCTCTGCCTTTTTGCTCTCGCCGCTCGCATAAAAAGGCGGCAAAGCGCACAAGATCACATATAGCCCGGGAAGGGAATACAGGATCGATAGTCCAAGTCCCCCATCAACCGCAGTGCTTTGCGTAAGAATCAACTGAACCCAAACGGCAATTATCACTGAGCAGGTTGTCGATAAAAGAAGACTAGAAATATAGCACGCAACAAAGTCCCGTCGCATTCGAGCAGAGAAATCCGCGAACTCTCTTCGCCGCGTGGAAACAATAAGGTACACAGAAATTGCAATAGAACCAATCAGAGAAAACAGCGGAACAACCAGCAATTCAAGCTTATTACCCCATCGATCAACCACACCCCCACTCCAATGAGCGGGAATTGTATCAGGGAGGACTGACCAAGCCGCCCATAGAATCAGAAATGGAAGAATAGAGAGGATGAAAGATGATAACACTGCAGTAGTTTTTTTGAGGCTCTCATCGATTCCGCATCTCCTTGCGCGCCCTCATTCCACTCCGCCTTAAATCAAGTATACGTTTTGGAACGGGATGTCACTCCGAACGCCTTACCCTCTTAGTGTGAATGCCGCTGCGGCATTGTTGACTCATCCTTAGTAATCGCGTCTATCCTCTGCAGCATCAGCCAAAGCAATCCGAGAGGAGCCGCACATGCATGCAGCGGAAATTCCTTTCGGGGGGGGGGTATCTCCCAGATTTACCCGCCGCCCGAAGGGGCAGTCGACAGTCGAGTACGTACTGATCATCGCGATCATCGTCCTGGTGGTGCTGATCGCGGGACCGTGGGTCTCGTCGGCGATCACAAACCAGTTCAACACGGTGGCGGGGACGCTCGGCAACGGAATCTCAAAGGGGAGCTGGGAGTCGGGCGGCACGGGCGGCGGCAACGGGTCGTTGACCGACGCCGACATCGTGGACCCCGTTCACGGGATAGCGTTCGCCGTGTACTCGGAGGACGACCACAGCCTCATGTTCTACAAGCGCCGCGGGGTCCCCAGAGTCGGTGACATGCTCAACAGCCGCCGCGTGACGGCGGTGTATACGGGGTTCGAAAATGGATACGCCACCGCGACCGTGGGAAACGACGGCAAGACGACTGCCCCCTGGTGGCCTAACAGAAGTAATATCGTGGCCGTAAAGGCCATTGACGATGGCATAGAAATCCACTCGTTGGCATTTTGCTTTCAGTACATGGAGAACTGCAAGAGCTTTGATCTGGCAAAGTTCGACATGTCGAACTGCACAAATCTGCAGCACGCATTCGCGTATTGCGGCAATGCGACTTCCTTCAGTATTTCAAGCTGGGATACGTCCTCGGTCGTCGAATTCGACTCGGCGCTCAAAAACCTTTACAAGGTCGAGGAGATTGACATCTCCGGATGGTCGACGCGGAAAGCCGGCGATTTACGTCTCCTTTTTTCCACCGACAGTTCGCTGAAAAGCGTGAAATTTGGACCAGGGTGGAAGACCTCAGATGTTATGGATATGCTCGGCATGTTTAGCTATTGCAAAAATCTAAACCTCGACTGTTCCGATTGGAATGTCCCAACCTATGCCAATCATAGTGACT
The DNA here is from genome assembly GCA_048189585.1 of Collinsella sp. Classification (GTDB taxonomy): domain Bacteria; phylum Actinomycetota; class Coriobacteriia; order Coriobacteriales; family Coriobacteriaceae; genus Collinsella. The sequence continues at coordinate 15,775 of DBEZHA010000021.1, forward strand.
TCAATCACTGCGCCCCCGGCGTTATCCTCCCGAAGGCGTGGCAGTAGGTCTGAAGAAACAAAACGGCAAGCAGTTTATGTGGCGCGGGCACCCGTGCCGCCGTTGCCTCAGCGGCACGTTACGGGCTAGTCGGTTCGCTTTAACGTACGCTCTGGATGCAATATCAATCCCCATGCGAAGGGAGTGTCGCATATGCATGCAGCGGCAATTAACCTTCGGGGAGTGGGTATCTCCTAGGAATACCCGCCTCCGAGGCCAAGGAGCCATCGAGTACGTTCTGGTCATCGCGATTATCGTCCTGGTTGTGATGATAGCCGGCCCTTGGGTCTCGTCGGCAATCAGGAACCAGTTCAACACGGTGGCGGGAGTATTGGTAAACGGGACAGCAGGTGGGACTTGGGAACCGAGCGGTTCCGGCAGCGGTAACGGCGCGGGTTCCGCGACCGTCCAGGCGGCGCTCGCCAAGGACGCGAAGGACACGCGAAGGACTGGACCCTCGGTGAGCAGAAGGCAGTTGCCGAGGACATCGCCGCCAAGGGCGAGGCGTCGCCCACCTACGCCAAGGCGAAGGCCGCGATGGATGCCGGCACCGAGTTCTCGATGAAGCTCACCGATGGCAAGACGCTGACTTACCGCATTATCGGCATCAATCATGATGACCCTGCAGGCGGATCCGGCAAGGCGGGCCTCACGTTCCTCACCACCACGACGGGCATTTGGTCCCCCATGAACGCGATTGACACCAACGCCGGCGGTTGGGAGAAGTCTGAACTCCGTCAGAAAATGAACTCCGGCAAGATCTGGAATCTGATGCCCTCCGATTTCCAGTCCAAGGTGAAGGCCGTCAAAAAGCTATCGAACAATGTCGGGGGCGGTGATGAGAACAAGAACGCCGCCGTGACGGCTACCTCGGACAAGCCGTTCCTGCTCAGCTACTCTGAGATCGCCCCCCACCTCCTATTGGGCATCCTATCCCTGGACTTCCTCCGAGGGCACCCAGTACGAGGCCTTCAAAGGCAAGGTGACGGAGAACTATAATCCCAACTCTGCCATTGCCATTGGCAGCGGTTGGTGGGAGCGTTCGGTGTTTCCGAACGCCTCGAAGGGCTTCCTCCATGTCGACAGCAGCGGCAATCTGTCGGACAGCAACTCCGCGCCGGGCTGGTTTTGCGTCTCCCCCGCCTGGTGCTTCTAGCTTGTCTAGCGCAAAGCCCGCGTTACCCCGCGCGTGCTTTCTTTTGGCGACCGAACGAACGGCTTCAGGTTCATGGCACGGGTAGTCGGATTGAAGAGAAATGGGGTCATACAGCGGCTCTCAGAGCGCCTGCCGCACTCCCCCGCCATTACCTCTGCTGCGTCCTCGTATAGAGTCCATCCTGCTTGGTGTTTCGAGTTCGGGGCGTATACGGTGGGTGGATAATGGATTCACTTCGATGACGGCGTTTACGGGAGCGACCATGGCGATGCGCGAGATCGCGGTCAAGTTCGATGAGGGCGAAATGGCCTTGATTCAGGGCCATGCGGACGCCACGGGCATGACCTTTTCCGAGTTCGTGAGAAGGGCCGCGTTCGAGAAGGCTGAGGACATGGCGGACATCGAGGCCTACAACGAGGCTTTGGACGGGGACGGCGGCACTCGCTACCCGATGGAAGAGGTCGTGCGCATGGCGGTGGAGGCTGAGTGATTGTCCACACGCGTTGTCTGTCTCGGCTCTAAAGGCTTCTCTTGGGCGGGGTTCGGCTTATAGCCGGGTCCCGCTTTTTTGCGGCTTTCAGTTGTCTTTCTGAAGGTATGAAATGGCTGCCTCGATATGAATACGGTCGGCATTCGAAGCGGACGTTATAGCCGCGCTAATAGCGCATGACTTTCTCCCCTGCCGTCATCGTTGCCGCAGCGGCAAGACCGTTGCAAATACTTGGAATAGCCCTACGCTCGGCTCGTATTGCAAACCCCGAGTGAAGGGAGCCGTATATGCATGCAGCGGCAATTAACCTTCGGGGGGGGGTCGCTCCTGAAACGACCCGCTTCCGAGGGCAATCAATTATCGAGTACGTCCTGATCATTGCCGTCATCGGCCTGGTCATCGTGTTCGCGGGACCCGGCGTGGCCGGAGCCATCCGAAACCAGTTCAACCTGGTCGGCAACACGGTGAACAATGGGACGGTCGGCGGCGTCGAGGGAGGCGCGTCCGGTGGCGGCTCCGCAGCCGCCGATTCCGCGGCCGTCCAGGTGGCCATCGCCAAGGACGCGAAGGACTGGACCCTCGACGAGCAGGAGGCGGTTGCCAAAGACATTGCCAAGAACGGTACATCGTCTATCGCCTACGCCAAGGCCAAGGCCGCCATGGATGCCGGCACCAAGTTCTCGATGAAGCTGACCAATGGCAAGACGCTCGAGTACCGTATCATCGGCATCAACCACGACGACTTGGCCGATGGTAGCGGCATGGCAGGCTTGACGTTCGAGGCGACCAACTCTGCCTTGGGTAGCCAGAGAATGAACGCTACGGACACCAATGCCGGTGGTTGGGATAAGTCCGAGCTCCGTACCCGCCTCAACAGCGGTGACCTCTGGTTGCTCCTGCCCAGCGAGCTTCAGTCAAAGGTGAAACCCGTCACAAAGACAACCGATAACGTTGGCGGTAACGGGGGCGGTGCCCCCTCGGCGACGACCGACAAGGTTTTTCTGCTCTCGGCAACCGAAGTATACGGGGATATGCAATCTGACGGCATCCAGTACGAGTGCTACAAATCCAAGGGCGTGACGGGGTCGAACTATTCCGGTGCATCAGGCTATAGCCACTGGACTCGTTCCGTGAGACCGCGCAGCTCCACATCCTTTCGCTATGTTCAAAGCGGCGGTATTTGCTACAGCTACAGCGCGACGGACTCGTTTTATGTCCTCCCCGCTTTCTGCTTCTGATCTCTTTCATCGCAAAGCCCCCGCAATCCTGCGAGGGCTTTTCTTTTGGCGATTACTCAAACAATTCGAGGTTCATTGTACAGGTAATCGGGTTGAGGAGAAATGGGGTCATACAGCGGCTCTCAGAGCGCCTGCCGCACTTCCCCGCCATTACCTTTGCGGCATCCTCGTATGGAGTCCATCCTGGTTGGCGTTTTGTTGTAACCGCTCACTTGTCCACAGATCAAGTGAACTGCTGGAATAAATACAGCGACACACTAGTTCGTTACAGTCGCCATATCTGCGTAAATCGCCGCGATAAATACAGCCTGTACTCGTCTGTATACCAGCTACGCGTATGTAGATTCATGTCGCGTTAATAAATCGGCTCAAGCGCGTGCAAAACGCGCAAGTAACCGCAAAAAGCGATTATCGCGCAGGTAGATTTTTGGCACCCTGTTGCTTAATCAAAATTAAGCAATTGCTTAAAACAAAAAAGGTCAGGCACTAGGTGCCTGACCTGCAAACTTCTGGTCGGGACGACTGGATTCGAACCAGCGACCCCTTGACCCCCAGTCAAGTGCGCTACCAAGCTGCGCCACGTCCCGAAGCTATTGTTTGTTGCTCTGCTCTCGCTCGCAACAGGGAGTATATTAACCCGAAACTTTAGACTTGTGCAAGAACTTTTTTACAAATTTTGAAGCAAGTCCAAAATTGTATCTGCGAGCTGGGGTTTTGTTAGCACGGGAAGTTCTTGCGTGCCCGTTGTGCTCACAATCCAGGCCTTGTTAGTGTCGGTTCCAAAGCCCGAATCCACGCGTGAGACATCGTTGGCGATAATAGCATCGCAACCTTTGCGGGCCAATTTGCGCTCGGCGTACTCGACAACGTTATCGGTCTCGGCCGCAAATCCGATCACGCATCGCTCGTCCTTCTGGCGCGAGAGCTCGGCCAAGATATCGACCGTTTCGACGAGCTCGATGTGATCCAAGCGTTCGTTGGACTTTTTGAGCTTATGGTCGGCAGGAGCGGCGGGGGTGTAGTCGGCGACGGCGGCCGCGCAAATGGCCGCATCGGCCGTCTGGAAGGCGCTCAGTGCCGCCTGGAGCATCTCTGCGGCGGTCTGCACGCGTACGCACGCCACGCCGCGGGGAACATCGAGCGATGTCGGTCCCAGCACGAGCGTGACCGCAGCACCGCGGCGAGCAGCCTCCCCCGATAGGGCGATGCCCATCTTGCCCGAAGAGCGGTTGCCAATGAAGCGCACCGGGTCGATCGGCTCGTGCGTGGGGCCGGCGGTAATCACGATGCGCTTACCTGCCAGGTCCTGAGGCGCGGGGTTGAGCACCTCGCAGACAGCCTCGACGATGTCCTCGGGCTCGCTCATGCGTCCCGTGTCCACGTCGCCGCAGGCAAGGTAGCCGCTGCCGGGTCCCACCACATGGACACCGCGCTCGCGCAGCGTGGACATGTTGGCCTGTGTCGCCGGCGCCTTCCACATGCCGTTGTTCATAGCGGGTGCGATCACGATGGGTCGCGGCGTCGCAAGTAGCGTGGTGGAGATGAGGTCGTCGGCGATGCCGTTGGCCATCTTGGCGATGATATTGGCCGTCGCGGGCGCCACGACCACCAGATCGGGCTCTTGCGCCAGCGAGATGTGGTGGATGGGGTCGGAGGGGTCGTCGAACAGGCCTACGGCGACGGGCTCGTTGGTGAGCGCACGGAAGGTGAGCGGGCCGACAAACTCGGTGGCATGCTCGCTCATAACGACCTTGACGCGCGCGCCGCGCTTTTGCAGCAGGCGCACGATATTGCACGACTTATAGGCGGCGATCCCGCCGGTAATGCCCAGCAGGATCGTTTTTCCCTCAAGTTGCATTGAATTGTTGGATGCCGCCGTCATCGCTAGGCTTCCTTGCTCGGGAGTACCAGGAGGCGGTGGCAGTACGGGCAGTGCGTAATTTCGCTACCGTCGTGGTTGAGGTCGCTCATGGACGATGCCTGCAGCGCGGTGTGGCAGACCGTGGGGATGTTGCCTTGGATGGTCTCGACGGCCAGGCCGCGGAACTGCTTGAGCAGACGCTCGTAGTCGGTGAGCACGTCGGCCGGCAGCGTAGCGGCAAGCGCGGTGCGCTCCTTAGTTGCGGCGTCAATCTGAGCCTGCAGGTCGGCAGCCTTGGCGCGGGCGGCCTTGGTATCGGCCTTCACGCCCTCCTCGAACTTGGCGATGATTGCCTGTGCGCGGGCCTCGCGGTCGAGCGCCTCCTTATGGGCGACAACGACATCCTTGCGGGTGTGCTCAATCTTGTCCAGACGCTTGGCCAGGGTGGCGAGCTCATTCTCCAGGTCCTGAACCTCGCGGTAGTCGGAGCCGTCGACGTGGCGCTTCTTGGCAGCCTCGATGGCGTTGTTGGTCTGAATCTCGGTGGTGTTGAGATCGTCGAGCTCAATGTCCAGATCCTTGCGCTGGGCGTAGAGCTTGGTCATCTCGGACTTGAGCTTCACATAGGTCTTGCGCTTGGAAGCGAGCTCCTTGAGCTCCGGCATATTGGCAAGTTCGCTCTTGTTGCGGGCGAGCTCCAAATCGATCTGTTGCAGCTTGAGTAGCGTAGCGCCGGCGCTCATAAGTTCTCTCCTTTTGTCACAGTCCACCATTGGCAAGGGTTCAGTATTTTAATCGCATGACGGGGGTCGACCCCGGCGTCAACTGCAGAGTTCATCAATATATCAACGAACGGCTCTTCGGAGCGGTCGTGGCCGAGCAAGATCACCGGCAGCCCACGCAAGGCAAGGTCTTGCGCCACGTGGTAGCCGGCCTCTCCGGTCACAATAACATCTGCGCCCGCGGCGATGGCGAGCTCTCCAAAGTCGCCCAGGGAGCCGCCCAAAATGGCGACGGTGCGGCACGGGCGATCGGCTTCGCCCCACACACGCGGGTCGCTGCCGAAGGCCGTGGCAGCACGGGTGGCAAGATCGCGCAGTGTGCACGGGTCGTTGAGCGTTGCAAGCGCGCCCAGGCCGGTGGCCTCGGGGTCGTCCACGTGCTCCAGTGAGCTCACGGGTGCGGCACCCAGCAGCTTGCTCAGGCAGACACGGGCTTCGTGCGAGCGGTCCAGGTTGGTGTGGAGCGATATGATGCTCACGCCGCAACGCGCTGCCTCGTAGAGCGCCGCGCTGCATTGGGGGCGTGCGGCATCCGTCGGACAAAAGGCCTCGGGTGCCTTGATGTATATGGGATGATGCGTCAGCAGCACGTTGGCACCGGCCTCGAGAGCACGGTGCACATTGGCTTCGGTCGCATCGAGTGCGCAGGCAACACCGGTAATCTGCGCGGCAGGGTCGCCGACGGAGAGTCCTACATGGTCCCAACTCTCGGCATCGGTCTTGGGATAGCGTGCCAGTAGCGCGCGCTCAAGCTCGGCGACGATCATGCGGCGCCTACGATCGAGAGCAGCGTCTGGGCAAACTCGTCCAGATCGTCCGGATTCACGCGGTCATCGAACGAGATGCGAAGGGCGCCCAATGCCTGCTGGCGACCGATGCCCATGGCGCTCAAAACGTGGCTGGGGTCCATACTGCCGCTCGAGCATGCCGAGCCTGCCGATACCTCAAAGCCGGCGGCATCGAGCTTAATGATGAGCTCCTCGGAGTCCATGCCGTCGACGTAGATCGAAACCATACCCGGCAGACGATCGGCCTGCGCGTAGTCGCCCATCGTGGCGTGAATGCGAGGATGGGCCGTAAGCGTGGCGTAGAGCTTATCGGATAAGGCCTGCAGCGTTGTGCGCTCCTGGGCAACATTCGGCAACAGTGCGGAAGCGGCAGCGGCAAAAGCCAGCTGCGTGCGCAGGTCCTGCGTGCCGGCGCGACGTCCGGCTTCCTGTCCGCCGCCAAAGATGCGGGGACGCAGTGGCGTGCGGCTCTTAACGTAGAGCGCGCCGGATGCAACGGGGCCACCGATCTTGTGCGCGGCAACGGTCATAGCATCGACGCTCAGCTCGGTGACATCGAGCGGAATGTGCAGATACCCCTGGATGGCATCGGTGTGGAACAGGGCGCCCACGGTATGCGCAGCCGCTGCAAGCTCGCGGATGGGCTGCACCACGCCAGTCTCGTTGTTGGCGACCATGATGCTCACGAGCGCCACGTCGTCGCCGAGCAAGTCGTTCAGCGCGGCGGTCTCGATGTAGCCCGCACGGCAGGGCTGCATCAGATCGACGGTAAAGCCGGCGGCGCGCAGCAGCGGCAGGTTGTCAAGGATCGAATCGTGCTCAATCGCCGACACGATCACGCGGTCGCGCTTTCGATCGCGCTGACGAGCGCCCTCGGCAAGTCCGAGGAGCGCCAGCTGGTTTGCCTCGGTGCCGCCGTTGGTCAAGATGATCTCGGACGGACGGACGCGCGCGCCAAAGCTGCGGGCGATATCGCGACGCGCCACTTCCAGGCGCGCAGCGGCCTTACGGCCGAGCGAATGCAGCGAGTTGGGGTTGACGCCGGCAAGCTCACTCTCGTCGTACTCACGCTGCGCAAGGAGAGCCTCGGCGCGCATAGGCGTCGAGGCGGCGTAGTCAAGATTCACGGGTATGCGGTTTTGACCTGCGGTCATAAGGATTTATGCCTCCTGTGCAGCCTCGTTGCCCAGCTTCTGCAGCAGCGCAACCTCAGCGGCGGGATCTTCGGACTTAAATACGGCGGAACCGGCCACGAGAACGTTGGCACCAGCCTTGACAACTTCGGCGATGTTCTTGGAAGAAATGCCGCCGTCGACCTCGATCAGGGGCGACACGCCGTGGCGCTCGCACATGGCCTTGAGCTCGTGCAGTTTGGCGATGGTGCCCGGGATAAAGCTCTGGCCGCCAAAGCCGGGGTTCACGCTCATCAGCAGCACCATATCGACGACGTCGATGATGCTCTCGAGTACGCACACGGGGGTGGCGGGGTTGAGCACCACGCCGGCCTTGACGCCGCGCTGCTGCAGATGCGTGAGCGTGCGGTGCAGGTGCGTGGAGGCCTCGTAGTGCACGGTGATCATATCGGCACCGGCGTCTGCGTACCAATCGACGGTCTCGTCGGGGTTCGACACCATCAGGTGCGCGTCGACCGGCACGTCGGTGGAGCGCTTGACGGCCTTAAGGATGTCAACGCCAAAGGTGAGGTTGCCGGTAAAGTGACCGTCCATAACGTCGAAGTGCACGTAGTCGGCACCGGCGATTTTGTCGAGTTCGCCCTTGAGGTTGGCCATGTCGGCCGAAAGGACAGACGGAGCGATTTTGATGGAACCCATGGTAGTAGCCTTTCTGCGCTAGTCGGTGAGTCCGTAGAACTCTTGAGAAGGGACGCGGTCGGTAAGAATCTCGAGCGCCCTATCCAAAGTAACACCGTTGTAGAGCGTTTGCTCCACGGCAAAGGTGAGCGGAATGTCTACGCCCAGTGAACGGGCGAGCTCGCTGACGCTGCGGGCCGCGACGGCGCCTTCGACCACCATATGTGTGCGCGTCTGATACTCGTCGAGCGACACGCCGTGGGCAAACTCGTAGCCAAAGGTGCGGTTGCGCGAATGCTCCGAGGTGCAGGTGGCAATGAGGTCGCCCATGCCGGCGAGTCCCATGCAGGTCATAGCTTGACCGCCGCGGGCGTGCACCAGACGGCTGATCTCGGCCAGGCCGCGCGTCATGATAAGGGCAAGCGTATTGTCGCCGGCACCGGTGCCGGCGGAGATGCCGCACACGATGGCGATAACGTTTTTCATGGCGCCGCAGACCTCGACGCCGGTCATGTCCTGCGACAGGTAGATGCGGAAGGCCGTGGATAGGAGCAGGTCCTTAAAGGTCTCCCCTATCTGCGGATCTTTGCTTGCGATGACGGCGGCAGAAAGTCCGCCGCGGCAGATTTCCTCAGCATGGTTGGGGCCCGAGAGCGCCGCCACGCGCGACTCGTTGCCGATCTCGCTGGCGATGACCTCGCTCATGAGCAGGCCGGACTCGGGCTCAATGCCCTTGGTGAGGCAGAGCGCCGGGGTATCGGCGGCGATAAAGGGAGCGGCCTGGTGGCACACGCTGCGAAGGTGTGTCGAAGGAACGGCAAAGATGATGGCCTCGGCACCGTCGAGCGCCTGCGCCAGGTCCGTCGTGGCGACGACGTTGCCGGGCAGCTCGTAGCCCACAAGGTAGCGGGGGTTGCGGTGTTCGCCATTGATGCCGGCGGCCGTCTGCTCGCTGTGGGCCCACATGGTCACGCGCTCGGCCCGCGCGGCGGCAAGGCCCGCGACGGCGGTTCCCCAGGAGCCGGAGCCAATCAGCGCAACATTCATGACTCTCTCCTACTTATCGTCGGGCTCGGTGACGCGCTTGGTAAACGAGAGCTTGGACTCCTTACCGGCCATGAGCTTTTTGATGTTCGCACGATGGGCCCACACCACGGTGATGCCGATCAGCGCCATGCAAAACTTAAGTCCCAGGCTGCTGTACGGAAAGACCGCGCAAGCAGCGATGGGAAGACCGATAGCTGCGGCAAGCGAGCCCACCGACACAAACTTGGTGATGGCGACGGCCACGATAAACATGCCGAGCAGCGACAGGCCAATAGGCCAGTACCATGCGAGGATTACGCCCAGACCGACCGCGATGCCCTTGCCGCCATGGAAGTTGAGGTAGGGCGAGAAGATATGGCCCCATACGGCCGCCAGGCAGATGACGCCGAGCATCCAATCGCCGGCGGCACCGGGGGCCATTATGCTCACGGGGAAGCCATAGCCCAAGTCGGCAATGAGCGGACGCGCGATAAGGACGCAGATGGCGCCCTTAAGGCAGTCGAGCAGCAGTGTGAGCGCGGCCACCTTGGGGCCGGCCACGCGCAGGGCGTTGGTGGTGCCGATGTTGCCGGAGCCCGCCTTACGAATGTCCGTGTGGTTGAACACGCGGCCCAAGATCAGGCCAAACGGAATCGCCCCGATAAAGAACGAGACCACGGCGCAGATGGCGGTCAGCAGAATCGGATTATGCATCCTTTTGCTCCTTCTTCCTAAAGAAGAGTCGAATGGGTGTGCCGGCAAAGTCGAAGGTCGAGCGCATGCGGTTCTCGACGTAGCGCTGATAGGTGTCGTTGACCAGATCGCTGTGGTTGACGAAGAACGTGAACGTCGGCGGGTTGACGCCCGTCTGGGTCACGTAGTGCATGCGCAGGCGGCGCTTGCCGTCCACCACGGTATGACCGAACTCGCGCAGGTCGGTGAGGAACGTGTTGAGGCGCGAGGTGCTGATCTTTTGCGAGCGCGTCTTCTCGGCGGCGTCTACCATTGCCCAGATCTTCTCGACGCTGCGGCCGGTCAGGGCAGAGATGCGCAGGTACTGGGCCCAGGGAGCCATAACGCCCAGACGGCGGTCGATGGTCTCCATGCAGGCCTCGCGCTTACGGTCGTCGTCGAGTAGATCCCACTTGTTGAGCAGCACCACGATGGCGCAGCCGCGCTCGATGGCAAGACCCATGACCTTCTGGTCCTGCTCAGTGACGCCCACGGAGGCATCGACGACGAGCAGCGCCACGTCGGCGCGGTCGATGGCACGCAGGCCGCGGACCATGGAGTAGTACTCGATGTTCTCGTACACAGTGCTCTTCTTGCGGATGCCCGCGGTATCGACCATGCGGTAGCGCTTACCGTTGCGCTCCACGACGGTGTCGATGGCGTCGCGCGTCGTGCCGGCAATGTTGGACACGATAGAGCGGTCGGCGCCTAGGATACGATTGAACAGCGACGACTTACCGGCATTGGGGCGGCCGATGATGGCTACGTTCAGCGCGTCGGGGAACTCATCGGCGACCTCGTCCTCTTCCTCCGGAAGCAGGGCCACGATGTCATCGAGCAGGTCGCCCGTACCGTGGCCATGCAGGGCCGAGAGCGGCGTGGGCTCGCCGATGCCGAGCGAATAGAACTCCCAGATGCTGTCGTTTTCGCGATCGGGGTTGTCGAGCTTGTTCACCAGCAGAAAGACCGGCTTGTCGCAGCGCTTGAGCATGCGGGCGACCGACTCGTCCTCCTCGGTGACGCCGGTGCGGCCATCGACCACAAACAGGATGACGGCGGCTTCCTCGGCGGCGGCGAGCGCCTGGTCGCGGATGGACGTGGCAAAGACATCGTCGCTCTTGAGCGGCTCGATACCGCCCGTGTCGACGATGGTGAACTCACGACCGTTCCAATCGGCCGTGTGATACGAGCGGTCGCGCGTGACGCCGCGTGACTCGTGGACGATGGCGTCCGAGGTCTGGGCCAGGCGGTTAACGAGCGTGGACTTGCCCACGTTGGGGCGTCCGACGACGGCGACGATAGGTTTCATCTGCTCTCCTTTAATGGGTAGGGTCAGCGGAATTAGTAGAGTCGGCAGGCACAATGCCAAGGATGTGCTCCAGGGTATCGAGCAGCTCATGCGGCATGGTCGACACCACATGAACCTCGGCGCCGCGACTGGTAAGGCTTGCGAGTAAATCGTCACGATGATACTCGTCAAGCGTCATGCCGTCAGCGTTGAACATGAGCTTAGGCACAAAGAGCATAACCCCCGAAAGGTCCTGCGGCAGCTGTTCCAGAATGTCGCAGGCGACGATGAGGCCGGTCACGTCCACGTTGCCGCCAAAGTAGCGGTTCTTGATGGCTGTGACAGTGCCGGCGAGCCCCTGTGGCGACTCCACAAAGCGCGCCACGGTGTCGCGTGCGCTGGCGCCCGAGAGGCACAGCGGGTGCTGGTTGCGGGTGGCGATGGCCTCGCGGACGCGGGCCAGTCGCTCAGCATCGGTAGCCAGCACGTCGTCGGTCTCGTCCAGATACGAGCGGATCATGCCGATGCCGTCGTAGTACTGCGGGTAACCGTCGTAAAAGTCCGCCTCGGGAGGATCGATTCCGGCGTCCAGATAGAACTCGTCGCTCATCTGGAAGGTGTGGCGGCCAAAGCGCTCATAGGCGCGGTCCTGGAAGGGCCTGATCATGGCGATGGTCTCGCGCGCTAGCTCGGGTTTGTCGCTGTAGGACCAGCTAAAACGGTTCTGATGCTTGGTAAAACCGAGCGGCACAATGCCCAGGCTGGTGATTTGCTCGTGCTCCTCGCAAAAGCGCAGGGTCTTTTCCAGCTCCTCGCCGTCGTTCATGCCGGGGCACAACACGATCTGCGCGTGAATCTCGATGCCGGCGGCCATGATGGTCTCGAGTACGTCCATGCCTCGCTGGGCGTTGCGGCCCATCATACGACGGCGGGCGTCGGGGCTCACGGCGTGGACCGATACGTTCATGGGACTCATGTTGCGCTGGATGACGTTTTGCACGTCCTCGTCGGTGAGGTTGGTAAGCGTGACAAAGTTGCCCTGCAAAAAGCTCAGGCGGTAGTCGTCGTCGCGAATATAGAGCGTGGAGCGGCCGCCCTTGGGGAGCATCGTCATAAAGCAGAACACACAGGCGTTTACACAGGTACGCATGCCGTCAAAGATGGGGCCATCGAACTCAAGGCCCCAGTCCTCTCCCGGGAAGCGGTCAAGCTCGACGGGGGTGACGGTGCCGTCGCGCGGATCGAAAACTTCCAGCTCGACGGTGTCGTCGTCGGCCTCCCAGAGCCACACGATCATATCGGTCAGTTGCTCGTCGTTGACCGTGAGCACGCGCATGCCCGGCTCAATACCCACATCCCATGCGGGCGATTCGGGACGCACGCTCTTTACGAGCGCGCCCTCACCCGGCTCGGGGTCGCGGCTGCGCCCGTAATCGGCCACCTCGGCGGCGTATGCGGGTACGGTCTGGTCCATGATTAGCGGCAAAGCTCCTTGATGCGCTCGACGGCGCGCTCGATGTGTTCTTGCGGAGTGGAGGCTCCGGCGGTGATGCCGATGTGGTGTGCGTTGACAAACCATGCGGCCTGTAGCTCGGAAGATTCCTCTATGTGATGTGTGCGCTCGCAGGTGTCTGCGCAAATCTGAGCCAGGCGGCGGGTGTTGCCCGAGTTCTTGCCACCCACGACGACCATGCAATCACAGCGGTTGGCAAGTGTGGCTGCTGCCAGTTGACGCTCGCTCGTGGCGGCGCAGATGGTGTTGATCACGCGCAGCTCCTGTACGCGCGGGGTGATGGCAGCCACGACCTCGGCGAGGTTCTGCGCGGTCTGGGTGGTCTGCACAACTAGGCCCACCTTGCCCTTGAGCGACAAGACGTTGGCATCGGCGGCACAGCTCACGACCTGCGCATCATTGCCGGCGTGGCCTAGGATGCCCTCCACCTCGGGATGGCCCGGCTCACCCACGACGAGTACGCGATAGCCCTCGCGCACCAGCCGCTCGGCGGCCACGTGGACCTTCTTGACATAAGGGCAGGTGGCATCGACCACGTTGAGGCCGCGCTCACGAGCAGCGTTGATTACCTGCGGCACCACGCCGTGGGCGCGGATGATCACGGTTCCCGATGTGGCGTCGTCCAGGGTTTCGGCCAGACCGACGCCTGCCTCAGCGAGCTCGCGTACCACGATGGGGTTATGGATAAGCGGACCCAAGGTATGGACCTGAGTGCACTCCCCTGCCTGCGGCGCAGCGGCCAGCGCCATGTCGAGCGCGCGCTGTACGCCGTAGCAAGTGCCGGCGTGGGCTGCAATCTCGATGATGGGCGCGCCGTCCTGGTCGGACGCAGTCGCGGCAGTGTTCGTCACGTTTTCACTCATGGCTAGAACCTGCCCGGATGCTCGGCGCACAACTCGTCTCGCATGGCGTAGACGCGGTTCATGGCCTCGGACTCAAACCATGCCAGGCGCTCCGTGCGCTTAAGCCCGGTCGGTGCGTCGGAAAGCGAGACGGCCTTGCCGGCGCGGATCCAGCACTTCTTGGGACGCATGAGCTTTTTGCCCGCAGGCGTGATGTCGGACCAGCCACAGATTGCGAGCGGGTTGACGGGTGCTTTGCCCATCTGGGCGATGAGCGCAAAACCGCCGTGGACCTCAGGCTTGATCTCGCGCGAGCGGATGCGCGTGCCCTCGGGGAAGATCAGGATGTCCTCACCGCGCTGAAGCGCATGCTGGGCGGCACGCAGACACTTCATATCGGCAGTACCACGCTCCACGGGGATGCCGCCAACGCGGCTAAAGGCCCAGCGCACAATCTTGCTCTTGGCGAACTCGGACTTAAAGATAGGTCGAATGCGGCGGCCCCCAAAGAACAGAGCCGTCTCCACGGCCAAGAGCTCGGCCATCGAGGTGTGGTTGCAGATGACAACGCTGCCGCGGCCTTCCTGGCGCTCAAACAGCAGGTCGGCGTCCTCTACTTTCCAGCGCCACATGAGCTTGGAGAAGGCCCAAAGGATGGCCATGACCACGACGACGGTGCCGCGGATGAGCGCCGGGAACTCGGCATAGGGAGCGTTGTAATAGTCCTCGGGCGTCTGCTTAAACAGGCGCATGGGCTACCTCCTTTGGTTGATGAGGTCCTCGATTATCGAGACGACCTCGTCGATGGTGTGGGCGGTGGAGTCGACGTGCACGGCGTCCTCGGCGGGCACGAGCGGGGCGACCTCGCGACTGCTGTCAAACTTGTCGCGCTGCTTAAGGGCGTCGAGGGTCTCGTCGATCTCGGCTTCGAGCTGCTCGGACGTGAGCGGCTGGGCGTCGTTTTGGTGACGCTGCAGCACGCGGCGGCGGGCGCGCTCACGCGGGTCGGCGGTCAGGAAGACCTTGACCTGCGCGTTAGGGAACACGACGGTACCGATGTCGCGACCCTCGGCCACGATATCGCGGTCCTCGGCGGCGCGGCGCTGGTGGATGAGCATAGCGGCGCGCACGCCCGGATAGGCCGAGACCTTGGACACGTTGGCGTCGACCTGCGGGGTGCGGATGGCGGCCGAAGCGTCCTGGCCGTCAATGGTCAGGCGCGTATCCTCGCCGGTACCGTTGGTAAAGCGAATCTCGATCTGCTCGGCGAGGGCGTCGATGGCCGCCTCGTCATCCAGGTCGATGCCGCGGTCGAGCGCGGCGAAGGTGACGGCGCGATACATGGCGCCCGTGTCGAGCTTGTTAAAGCCCAGCTGGCGGGCGATCTCCTTGGCGATGGTGGACTTGCCGGAACCGGCGGGGCCGTCGATGGCGACGATCATGCAATGCTTCCTTTCGATGGGTGACGTGCTGGTATGGTTCGCGGGCGTTGGGGCGCGGCGGGTTGCCTAGCCGGTGTAGCGCTCGCGGTAGGTGTTGCGCTTAGGTGCGGAGCCGTGGCTGCCGTGGTGACGCGTGCGGCTGGCGGTCGTGTCTTGGGGCTTGCCGCCGTTGCGCTTGGAGCTCGCCTGCTTGGGCGGGATGCCGCCGGCCTTAAGGATCTGCACCTCGCGGTCGGTGAGCTCGCGCCACGAGCCCTTGGCCACATCCTTGAGCTCCAGGCCGGCAAAGTTGCAGCGATGCAGACGAATTACCGGATGGTGAATCTTGCTCAACATGCGCTTAACCTGATTCTTGCGACCCTCGCGGATGATGACCTCCACGGCGGTGGTACCGGGCTTAACCCCCTGGGGAGCTACGGCCTCGGCCTCGCGTGCGGTGATGACGCGGCAGATTGCCGGCTGGCAGACGCCATCGTCGAGCTCGATGCCGCGGCGGAGCGGTTCTAAGTCGCGATCGGTCAGGTGGCCGTCCACGAGCGCCTGGTAGGTCTTGTAGACGTGCTTGCTGGGGTGCAGCAGGCCCTGCGACAGGTCGCCGTCGGTGGTAAAGAGCAAAAGGCCCGTGGTGTCGCGGTCCAGGCGACCCACCGGGAAGAGCCCCGGAAAGCGGTCGCGCGGAACCAGGTCGGCCACGCAAGGGCGCTCCTGCGGATCGCTCATGGTGGTAAGGTAGCCGGTCGGCTTGTAGAGCATCAGGTACACGGCGCCCTGGTTGAGCTTGACGGGCATGCCGTCGACCTCGATATGGTCGCGGTCGACATCGACCTTGGTGCCCAGCTCGGTCGCGACCTCGCCGTTAACCGTCACGCGGCCGGCGGTCATCAGGTCCTCCGACCCGCGGCGGCTCGCTACGCCCGCACGCGCCAAAAAGCGCTGCAGGCGCATGGTGTGCGGGTAGACGGGCTGGGCGTCGGTTGCGGGTACTGCGTTGCCCATGGCGCGCGTCTCCCCTGCTTCGTTAGTCCTCGTCATGCAAATCCTCCGAGGTCTCGTCGACGACCAGGGTCGCCAAGTCCTCGACTGCCTCAACATCTTCAACATCGGTATCGAGCAGTTCGCGCTCTTCGTCCAGGTCCTCGGCCTGCTCCTCGAGCGTGGACTGAATGCTGCGGCCGCTCAGGCGCTCACGGATAAACTGGCGCGACTGCTCGTCGGGGGCAAACTGCTCCAGATCGGGCAGGTCGCGGGTGGAGCGCAGACCGAACTTTTCCAAGAAGGCGTTGGTCGTGCCGTAAATGATGGCCTGGCCGCGCTGGGGGTCACGGCCGAGCTCGCGCACCAGACCCTTGTCCACGAGCGACGCGATGACGCCGTCTGAGTTGACGCCGCGGATGCCCTTGACCACCTCGCGCGTTACGGGCTGGTGGTATGCGATGACGGCCAGGGTTTCGAGCGCCGCCTGGGACAGCTTTTGCGTGTCCCAGCTCAACACATAGGCCTCGACCACGTCGTGGTAGGCGGGGTGCGTGAACAGGCGCCAGCCGCCGGCGACCTCGCGCAGCTGAAAGCCGCGGTTGGCCTCCTCGTACTCAACCTTGAGCTCGGCGAGCAGCGACGCGCATTCGCCGGGGGCGATATCGAGCGCACCGGCCAGCGCGGGCGCACTCACCGGGTCGCTCGACACCAGCAGTAGCGCCTCGAGGGCGCCTTTGAGGCTGTTTGCCTCCAGCGTGGAAAGGGTTGACATGGTTGCGGCTCCTATTCGGTGAGCTCGGGGCCCTCGCCGGGCACATAGGCCTCGGCGTCCTCGACGCGGTTGATGCGGATGGTTCCAAAGATCTCGTCCTGGCTCAGCGTGAGCGAGCCGCGCTTGGCGAGCTCAAGAATAGCTAGGAAGGTGACGACGAGCTGCTCGGTGGTGGCATCGCCGTCCAGTAGCTCGCGGAAGGTGCAGGTTTGGTGCGCCATGGTAAAGCGGTCGACTGAGGCCACGGTCAGGTCGAGCGGCACGCGATGCGGCGCCACATGCTCGGCCTCCAGCAGGAAGGTCTGGCGCTTGCCGTCCAGGTCGGCACAGATGACGGCGAGACCGCGCAGCGTGATGCCGGCAAGGTAGTCGGGCATAAGGCCTAGGAACTCGGGGTCGGGGCCGGCCACGCGCGGATGCATGCGGCTTTCGGCCTGCATGCGCGCACCGAGGGCCGCAGCCGCGCCTTTAAACTGCTTGTAGGCAATCAGGCGCTGAATCAGGACCTCACGCAGCGCGTCGCCGTCAAGCGTGCTGAGCTCCTCAAGGTCTTCGTCGAACTCGTCATCGTCGTCATCGACTTTGCGCGGGGCCTCCTGCGGCGCCAGAGAGGCAGCCTTGATGTCCAAAAGGGTTGCCGCGACCAGCAAAAAGTCGCTTGCTACGTCCAGGTCCAGCGCCTCGATGCGCTCGGCCTCGGCAAGGTACTGCTCGGCCACCTCGCTGATGGAGATGGCGCCGATATCTACTTTTTGTCGGGTTACCAGCTGCAGCAGCAGGTCGAACGGTCCGCTGTAGACCTGCGTCGACACGCGATACGACATCTTCGACCTCCTTTGACGGCGCCTTCGCGGCGCGGTTTGGGTGCATGCTGCGACCGTTTTACACGGACGACCTGTAAGTTTACCTTAGATGCCGGCGATTGCGAAGTTGAGCAGCTGCTCAGCAAGCGGATACACGGTAATGTCGAAATAGCGGCCGATTACATCGATGCCGGTCCACATAGGCAGCAGGTATAGAACCAGGATGAGTATGGGCATAGCGTATTGCTGCAGGCGGTAATAGTTGTTGAGCGCCTTGCCCTTGAGGAAGGGCACGATGATCGACGAGCCATCAAGCGGCGGAATCGGAATGAGGTTAAAGAACGCGAGCGACAGGTTGACCACGATAAACGTGGCGCCGAAGTTCATAATTTGGGACGCCACGGCAAAGGACATGCTGGCGTAGAGATTGCCGTACGTTACGTGCATGAGGGCGGCCGCGAGGCACGCGAGTGCGATATTCGATGTGGGGCCGGCTACGCTCACCAGGACCTCGTCGCGCTTGGGGTGCTTGAGGTTGTTGAGATAGACGGGCACGGGCTTGGCGAAGGCGAACACGGGACCGCCTGCGGCGAGCATGAGCAGCGGCAAGATGATGGTGCCAAACGGGTCGATATGGTTGAGCGGGTTGAGCGATACGCGTCCGCGCGAGCGCGCCGTTTTGTCGCCGAGAGCCCAGGCCGCGGCGGCGTGCGCGCTCTCGTGAATGACGATGCCAACGATGACGGCGACGGCGCTGGCGAGCAGGTTCATGATGTAGCTGCTGGACATGGCGCTCTCCTAGCGGACGCGGCGCGAGGCGCGCGTGAGCAGGTAGTCAATTACAAACAGGATGACGGCGACGATAGCGTAATCCAGGCGGAAGACGCCGCCAAAGGGAGAGGTGATGACGCCGTAGCCGGCGATGGCGCTCGGCAGCGCGCGCGAAAGCTCAACGACAAAGCCAACGATCTGCAGCTTGGCGGTGAGGCCGCTAAAGCACAGCAGCACGGTCATCGCGCTCATAAAGATGCCGCAGATGCGACAAGCGATGGCGATGATGCTCATCGCCACGGCAGCGGCCTTACGAGAGTTCACGCGCGGTCTCCTCTTCGATCTGGGTGGAAAGCTCCAGCCATTCGTCCTCGAGCTTGGGTAGCTCTTGCTTAAGGCCGTTATATTCCCCCAGCGCGGCGTTGAACTTGTCCTGATCGGCATAAAGCTCTTCGCTGGCCATCAATTCCATAAGCTCGTCATAGCGGGCGCGCTTTTTGTCGAGCTCTGTCTCGATCTTCTTGAGCTGGTTGCGCACGCCCTTGAGCTTTTTGTTGAGCGCGGCGCGGGCCTGGGCCTCGGCGCGCTTTTGCTCCTTGGTCTTTTTGCCCTCGGCAGGCTTGGAAGCAGCGGCGGGCGTATCGGGCTGGGTGGAGCTGGTCGACTTGGTTGCCTTGGTCGTGGCAGGTGTGCTCTCCCCTGCTGCCTCGGCGGCGGCGCGGGCTGCGAGATCCTCACGCTTGTAGAGGTAGTAGTCGTAGTCGCCGTCATAGACCGTGACCTTGCCGTCGCGGATGTCGATCACGCGGTTGGCCACGGCGCGTACCAGGTGCTCGTCGTGGCTAATCAGCACGATGGTGCCGGGGAAGTTTTGCAGGGCGTTCTCGAGCATGTCCACCGAGTCGATGTCCAGGTGGTTGGTGGGCTCGTCCAGGCACAGGAGTGCCTCGGGGGCCACGAGCATCTTAGCCAGGGCCAGACGCGCCTTTTCACCGCCGGAAAGAACGCGTACCTGCTTTTCGATGGAATCGTTGTCGCTAAACAGGAAGGCGCCCAGCAGGCTGCGCTGCTGCGGCACGGTCCACTTGGGCGTAACGGTGTCGATCTCTTGCAGGACGGTGTTGGACTCGGTCATGCCCTCGAGCGCGTGCTGGGCGTAATAGGCCACACCCACGTTGGTGCCCAGGTCGCGCGTGCCGGTAGTGGGCGGCTCCAGGCCGGCGAGGATCTTCATGAGGGTGGACTTGCCGGCGCCGTTGGGGCCGACGAGCGCCACATGCTCGCCGCGGTAGAGCTTGAGGTCGATGTCACTGTAGATGTGCTTGTCGCCGTATGACTTGGAGACGCCCTCGAGGCCCACGACCATATCGCCCGAGCGCGGCGGGTCGGGGAACTTAAAGTCGATATGCTTGTGGCCCTCGGGCAGGATGACGAGCTCCTTTTTGATCTGCTCGATTTTGCGGATGCGCTCCTGGGCCTGGGCTGCCTTGGTGGGCTTGTAGCGGAACTTATCGACGAAGACCTGCATGTGGGCGATGTCGCGCTCCTGGGCGGCGCGCTTGGCGCGCATCTGCTCCAGGTTGTCCTCGCGCTGCTTGAGGTAGCTGCTGTAGTTGCCGGTGTAGGTGGTTACGCGACGGTTTTCGAGTGCGGCGACGTGGTCGACGCAGGCGTCCATGAAGGCGCGGTCGTGGCTGACGATGAGCACGGCGCCGTCGTAGTTGGCGATAAAGCCGCGCAGCCACTGGACGCTTTCGAGGTCCAGGTGGTTGGTGGGCTCGTCGAGCAGCAGTAGGTCGGGGTGGCGCAGGAAGAGCTTAGCAAGTGCGATGCGCATCTGCCAGCCGCCCGAGAACTCGGAGCACGGGCGCTCAAAGTCGGCGACCTTAAAGCCCAGGCCGGACAGGATCTTGCGAGCGTTGCTCTCGAGCTCGTAGCCGCCCAGGTGCTCAAAGCGGTCCTGGACCTGGCCGTACTCGTTGAGGAGCGCGTTGACGTCCTTCCCCTGTTCGGAGAGCTCGGTGATCTGGGCCTGCAGCTCGTTGGCGCGCTCGCCCATGCGGCGGATTTCCTTGGCGGCGGCCATGACCTCGGCAAGGATGGTGGTGTCCTTTTGCTCCAGATTAGTTTCCTGCTCTAGGTAGCCTACCTGGCAGTCCTTGGCGTACTGGACCTGGCCGGCGTCTGGGCTGTCGATGCCCATGATGATCTTGAGCATGGTGGTTTTGCCGGCGCCGTTGGGTCCCACGAGCGCAAAGCGCTCGCCGGGGTTGATCTGGAAGGACGCGCCGCTAAAGAGGACGCGTGCGCCGAAGCTTTTTTCGATCTTGTCGACCAGGAGGATCATGGTGCCGCCTTTGACCTTGTGTGCCAATATGAAAAAAGGCTCCAACTTGCGTTGGAGCCTCATTCAATGCTCGGGTGGAGACGAGGGGGATCGAACCCCTGACCTCTTGACTGCCAGTCAAGCGCTCTCCCAGCTGAGCTACGCCCCCGTGCGAAAAAGTACTATACGGGAACTCTCACGGC
>DBEZHA010000022.1:0-14828 GCA_048189585.1 Collinsella sp.
TGAACTGCACCCCAAAACTTGGACGGCTTAAATAAGAACTACGCCGCAAGGGACTGTCTCCGGAACTCCTCCGGGGTCAGTCCCTTCAGTTTAACCTGGCGCCTCCTCGTGTTCCAATGGACCACGAAGTCGTCGAGGTCCGCCTTGAAGGACTCGAAGTCCGGCCACGTCCTTCCGCGGAAGAACTCGTCCTTGATGTGGCCGAACACCTGCTCCGTCGCGCCGTTGTCGATGCAGTTGCCCTTCCGGGACATGCTCTGCACCACGCCGGCCTCCTCCAACCGCCTGCACCAACCGGCCTGCTGGTACTGCCAGCCCATGTCCGAGTGCAGGATCGGCCTGGAGCCCTTGGGCTTCCTGGACACGAGCTGGTCGAGCAGCTCGTGCTGCTGGGCCATGTTGGGGTGCAGCGACGTGGACCAGGCGACGATCTCCTTGCTGCCGAAGTCGTAGACCGGCGCGAAGTAGGCCTTGCCCCAGGGCTGCTTGAACTCGGTGACGTCGGTGCCCATCTTCTCCCACGGCCCGTCGGCGGCGAAGTCGCGCCCGATGACGTTCTCGAAGGTCTTTCCGACCTTGCCCCTGTACGAGTTGTACCTGTGGTAGTCGGTCTCGCGGCGGATCCCGCAGCTGATGCCCATCTCGCGCATCATCTTCAGCACGGTCTTGTAGGCTATGCGCGCGCCCCGCTCGGCGCGCAGGCACATGGCGATCTGCCTGTGGCCGCACCCGTTGGCCGTGCGCGAGAATATCTCGGCGGCGGCCTCCCAGAGCTCGGGCCTGGTGGGAGCCTTCGGGTGCGACAGCGCGTAGTAGTAGCTGGACCGGGCCATGCCGGCGCACTCCAGCAGGCGCCCCAGCCCGTGCCCCTCTTCGCGCAGGACCCTCACGGCCTCGACCTTCGCCCTGGTCAGAGCCCGTCCCTCCCGACCAGGGCACGCAATTTTTTTAGGTAGGCCACCTCGGTCTCGAGCCTTCGGCAGCGCTCCTCGAGCTCCTCCTCGCGGGTCCGCGGCCTCGCCTTGGAACCGCTCGGCCGGCCCTTGGGCCTGGGCCTGAGCGCCTCGGCGCCGCCCTCGCGGTAGAGCGCGCACCATCTCTTGAGCGGCGCCAAGGACATGACCCCGAACGCCTCCATGGCGTCCCGCTTGCTCATGCCGCCGTCGACCACGGCCGAGGCGGCGGCGACCTTCTGCTCGTATGTGTACCTGGCCTGCTTGCCGTCCATGGATAGCAGCACCTCGCTTCCGAACGACCGGTATACGTAGAGCCATTGTCTCACGGTGTCGCGCGGGACCGACAGCGCCTTCGCCGCCGACTCGGAGCCGTGGCCTCGCTCGAAGAGCCCGATCGCCGCCTTCCTGGCCTCGATGTCGTGCTTCACCCTCAAGTCGACACGCATAAAAAGCCTCCCATTTCTCATGTCCAAGAAATGGGAGGCAGTTCAGAGTCCTAGGGGCTTCTGATGGTCGCGGCGTCGGCAAACAAGCGCGAATAGGCGCCGACGAACGACCCTCAAGCCTAAGTGAGTAGACTTTTTTGCAATAGCCAGGCACAACCCGCATAACGAAAACTAAAGCCGCAGATAGAGCCCTTGCGCGAAAGCCATGTGCTCGCGACATCGCAAAAAGTCTACTCACTTAGCTGGCAACCGCACCAAACGGCCGGACAGACCGCCCATTTCCTGCATTTTCTCGTACGCTGGCACCCCACGCCGCCGCTACGCCATAATAGTTGGCGGACAATCGCGAGAGAAAGTAACCATATGGCACAGACCACGACAGATACCGCCACCGGCGCCGTCTCCGGCGCCGGCGCCGCCAGCTCATTCTCGGGCGGCACGGGAACCGAAGCCGAGTTTGGCTCGCTCGGCGCGCTCTCCCCCACCTGGTGGGAGCCCGAGGACGGCAGCGAGCCCGAACCGTGGCTCACGCCCGATCAAGCCTTCGAACGTTTCTTTGAATGGACGAGCGACCGCGGCATTGAGCTGTGGGATCACCAAGAAGAGGCCCTCATGGACCTGGCAGCCGGCGATCACGTCATTTTGGGCACGCCGACCGGATCGGGCAAGTCGCTCGTCGCGCTGGGCATGCTCTTTATGGGCATGGCACAGGGCAAACGCTGCTACTACACGGCTCCTATCAAGGCTCTGGTCAGCGAGAAGTTTTTCGACCTGGTACAGGTGCTCGGCCGCGATAACGTCGGTATGATCACCGGCGATACGCATATCAACACCAAGGCGCCCGTCATCTGCTGTACGGCCGAAATCCTTGCCAACGATGCACTCCGCGAGGGCGAGGGCGCCGACGTGGGCTGCGTGGCCATGGACGAGTTCCACTACTTTGCCGACCCCGACCGCGGCTGGGCCTGGCAGGTGCCGCTGCTCACCCTGCCCCACACGCAATTCATGCTCATGAGCGCCACGCTCGGCGATGTCACTGCCATCGCCGCCTCACTCGAGGAACACACCGGCGCTACCTGCGACTTGGTCGTCGATGCCCCGCGCCCCGTCCCGCTGAGCTACGACTATGTAACGACCTCGCTCGAGGGCACCGTCGAACTCGCTATGCGCCGCGGCGAGGCCCCGCTCTATATCGTGCACTTTAGCCAGGATGCCGCACTTGCGACGGCACAGTCGCTCGCCAATTTTGGCATCGCCAGCAAGGAGCAGCGCGAGGCTATTAAGGAAGCTGCCAAAGGCACGAGCTTCTCGACGGCCTTCGGCAAGATCCTCAAGCGCCTGCTTGGATGCGGCGTCGGCGTGCATCATGCTGGAATGTTGCCGCGCTATCGCCTGCTGGTCGAGCGCTTGGCGCAGCAGGGCCTGCTGCCCGTCATTTGCGGCACCGATACGCTCGGCGTCGGCATCAACGTGCCCATCCACACCGTGGTCCTCACCGCGCTCACCAAGTTCGACGGCTACAAGATGCGTCGCCTGCGCGCACGCGAGTTCCATCAGATTGCCGGTCGCGCCGGCCGTTCGGGCTTCGATACCGAGGGCATGGTCATCGCCGAAGCCCCGGAGCACGAGATCGAGAACGCCAAGCTCATGGCCAAGGCGGGCGACGACCCCAAGAAGCTCCGCAAGATTAAAAAGAAAAAGGCCCCCGAGGGCTTTGTCACCTGGAACAAACAGACCTTTGAGCGCCTGATCGAAACGCAGCCCGAAACGCTCAAGCCGCGCCTGCGCATCACACACTCCATGGTGATTAGCGTGGTCGAGCAGGGCGGCGATGCCCGCGCCCGCGTGCACGACCTCATCGAGACAAGCCTGCAGACCCCCGAGGAAAAAGCCAAGCTCGAGGTTCGTGCCGACGAGATCTTCGCCACGCTCATCGATTCCGGCGTCGTCGTTCGCACCGAGGTGCCACTCACGCCCGACGCCCCGACTGACGCCGCACCAGACATCGACTATGCACTGACGGTCGACCTGCCCGAGGACTTTGCGCTCGATCAGCCGCTCTCGCCGTTTTTGCTTGCCGCGTTGGAGCTACTCGACCCCGAGAGTGAGACCTATACCATGGACCTCATCTCGATGGTCGAGGCCACGCTCGAGGACCCCAAACAGGTATTGCGCGCACAGGAGCGCGCCGCGCGCGACCGCGCGATGGCCGCAATGAAGGCTGACGGCGTGGAGTACGAGGAGCGCTTGGAGCGCATCCAGGATGTCACCTATGAAAAGCCGCTCGAGGACCTGCTCGACGCCGCCTTTGATAAGTACTGCCAGGAAGTGCCCTGGGCCAACGACTATCAGCTCTCGCCCAAGAGCGTCCTGCGCGACATGCTCGAAAGCGCGAGCGACTTTAAGGGCTATATCCAGAAGCTCGGCATCGCCCGCTCCGAGGGCATCCTGCTGCGCTACCTAGCCGAGGCCTACCGCTCCCTCGATCGCACCGTGCCCATTGAGAAGCGCGACGAGCGTCTGCGCGACATCATCTCGTGGCTGGGCTTTGTGGTGCGCTCGGTCGATTCGAGCCTGGTGGACGAGTGGGAGAACTCCGGCAACCCGGCAGCCCTCGATGCCGCACCGCCGCGGGGCATCGACGAGGTCGTTGCGGACCGCCGAGGCTGTACGCTGCTGGTGCGCAACGCACTCTTCCGCCGCGTGACCCTTGCAGCCCGCGAGCGCGTTCGCGACCTGGGCGAGCTCGACGACGACTGGGGCATGAGCGAGATCCGCTGGCAAAAAGCACTCGACGCTTACCACGAGCAGCACGAGGAAATCCTCACCGACGGAGATGCCCGCAGCGCCGCGATGTTTTCCATCGACGAGTCCGACGAGAAGACCGCGCACGTATGGCACGTGCACCAGATCTTTGCTGACGAGGATGGCGACCACGACTTTGGCATCATGGGCGATGTCGATCTGGACGCCACGCAAGACGGCGGCGAGGTCATCTTCAAGAACTACCGCGTCGGCTTTATTGAGGACCTGCTCGAGGACTAGCCGTACATACTGAAACGAAACGGAGCGGGGCCGCTGGCAACATCGCCAGCGGCCCCGCTTTTGCACTATGCGCTATGCCTTACTCGGCATCCTCAACCTCATACGAATCCGCCTCGGCGGGCTCATCGTTTGTCTCTAGCGCAGCCCCGCGCGCCCCGTCAAACGCCGCCTTCATGGTCTTGTTGCCCCACGTGAGCTTTCGAATGGTGAGCTCATCGGCCTTATTGTGGGCCAGACGCAGATTCTCGGTACTGCGACGCAGGTCGTCCTTGGTCTTCTCGAGCTGCTTAATGGCGGCATCGATCTCCTTGATCGCCGACTCGAACTGCTTGCTCGCCAGGTTGTAGTTGCGCGAGAAGCCGTCCTTGAACTTCTCCATCTTGGCTTCGAAGTTCGTGACGTCGATATTCTGCTGCTTGTACTCCGCCAACTCCTGCTTATAGCGCAGCGAACCCATGGCAGCGTTGCGAAGAAGCGTGATCATGGGAATAAAGAACTGCGGGCGGATCACGTACATCTTCTCATAGCGGTAACTCACGTCGACGATACCCGCGTTATAGAGCTCGCTCTCGGGCTCGAGCAGCGTGCAGAGCACCGCGTACTCACAGCCTTTCTGGCGACGATCGTGATCGAGTTTCTTAAAGAAGTCCTCGTTTTTATGCTTGGTCGCGGTCTCGTCGTTCTCGTTTTTCATCTCGAACATAATCGAAATGACCTCGTTGCCGCTCGCGTCGCACTCGCGGAAGATAAAGTCGCCCTTGGTGCCCTCGGACGCATCGTTATCCTTCTCGAAGTACGCGTTAGGAAACGCCGTCATGCGCAGACGGTTAAACTCAGTCTCGCAGTGCTGCTCGAGCGACTCGCCCACCATCTTGGTGGACAGGCGGACCTTCATGTCCTTAAGGCGCTCAATCTCTTCATCCTTGTAGCGGATCAACTCGTCGCTCACGCGCTTGGCCTGCGCAAGCTCAAGCTCGTGGGCTGCCTTGGCCTGTTCCTCACGCGAATCGCGCACCGCCAGCTCACTCGTCAGCTTGGCACGCGCCTCATCGCGCTCTCGCTCCGCCGCGGCGACCGCCTCTGAAAGGTTCATTTTGGCCGTCAGCTCCTGTTCGCGCAGCTGCGCGCGCAGGCCCTCGGCCTCCTGCTCAGACTGAGCCCTTGCGGCGGAAAACTTCTCCTGTACCTTCACTCGATAGTCAGCAAGCGCGCGCTCGCCCTCGCTGCGAGCGGCATCGAGCTCGCGCTGCGACTCAGCCGCAGCAGCGGCAAGCGCCATCTCCTGGGCCTTGTCCGCCGCGGCAAGCCTGGCCTGCAGCTCGGCAATCTGGGCATCACGTGCAGCTAAATCGTTTTGAGCAGCGTTGCGCGCCGCCGACTCGGCAAGCTTGGCTTCGTCATCTTTGCGTCCCAGCTGCGCACGCAAATTGTCGATCTCGCGCTGAAGCTCGGCATTCTCCTTCTGAGCATCGGCACGGGCCTCAACCGCCGCACGCTGGCTTGCGCTCTCGCGCTCTGCGGCAGCGCCCTCGAGCTTGGCGCGCAGCTCGGCAAGCTCGGCATCGCGTTTGGCAACCTCTTGTGCCAACTGCTGAGCTGCAGCGTTCTTCTGCTCGACAAGCTGAGCATTGCGCTGAGACTCTGCCTTTTGTAAGGCAGCCGTCGAACGCGAGCGCTCAAGTTCCAGCGCCTGCTCGCCCTCGCGCTGGACCGCCTTCACACGCTCATCCAGGTCGCGCGAAAACTCGGCATCGCGCACTTGTTTGACGATATCCGCATAGCCAGAAGCATCGACCTTAAAAACTTCGCCGCAATGCGGGCACTTGATCTCGTTCATAGCAGCTCCTCGATGGACGCAAATTTCAACCGACTACACTCTACCGCGCCGCACGGACAAAAAAGGCGCCGCCGCCATAATGGCAACGGCGCCAGAACCACGACAAAGGTGCCCGCCCCCCTTGTCGCGGTTTGTGCGGTGGTTCGAGAATTACAGTCCAAAGAAGCCGAGGATTTGGTCTCGGCTTACGGGCTTGTAGTCGTTGGCGTCGAGACCGACATCGTAGCGAAAGATAGGGCGCTCGCGATCGCGGTTGCGTGCGTTGGTGCGGTCGCCCCTGCTGTGGATATGTCCATGCAGCATGATGGCGCCGCGCGCCTTGCCATTCCAGCTGAGCATGGGGTAATGGCTCATGATCAGACGATGCCCCTTGGCATAGCCGGGAGCAATCTCCAGGTAATCGCGCACGTCTTCCCAAATCTGCGGTACGTCGGGATCTTCCCAGTCGCCGTCATGGTTACCACGGATGAGCGTCACATTCTTGCATTCGATACGCTCGCGCAGGCGCACCGCCTCTGCCAGGGGCAAACGATAGGTAAAGTCACCCAGGATGTAGAGACGGTCATCCGCAGCCACGCACTCATTGATGGCATCGATGACCTTGCGGTTCATCTCATCGACCGAACCAAACGGCCGGTCCATGTCGTGCAAGATATTCGTATCGCCCAGGTGCAGGTCGGCGGTAAACCACATCATCGTCTCTGTCCTCATTTCGCAACGTGTTCAACTCGTGCTAAGTATACAGACGCAGCGATGCGGCGGTTATCCAAAGAACCCGCCGAACAATCCGCGGCGGCGTTTGTCTTTCTTTTTCGACGCGTCACCCTGAGTTTTCTTGTCCTGTCGCTTCTTACGATCCCGCTCCAACTCATCGTCATCGAGTAGCATATCCCACTCAAACGGATCGTCTGTCAGATCGAACTGGTCGTCATCAAACATGGCCGCCCCCATGCCGACTAGCGAGCATCCACCACATAGAGGCCAACGCGCACCTGGTGCCACGGGCTACGCTCGGGGGCAACCTGCTGCACGCGCGCCTCAAATACGTCCTCGTGGCCGTAATACATCATCAAGGACAGCGGGCCGACCTCGTTTCCCGGAACATAACCGAGCTTGGTGTTGCCGTAGTAGATTGCAACCGCCTCGGAATCATGGGGATTATCGCGCTCGGCACGCAGCGTCAGCTTATCGCCCACTTTAAGATCGCCCAAGACCAAGGCACCGTCGGCATACTGAAATCCCGCGACATGAAACGACAGAAGCACACGTGAAGGCTCGTACATGGCAGCTCCTCTAACGGCCGGATAAACCGGCGCTTAACCGTACTGAGAAGTCTACGAGCCCGTGCGGACACAAATTCATCCTGCCTGCGTCTTTCAATCGCTTGCTGCAACGCTTGCGAGACAGAGCGCTTGCAGATAAGATAGGGGTACGGATGGCACCCGTTGCAGCGGGTCTTGCCAACTCCGATACACGTTTTCATCGTGAGAAGTGGCCGTCTTCGCTTACGCGGGGGCGGCTATTTCATTCGGCCGATAAACAGGCCGAGTTCGATAGCCGCGATTAACAACGCCAGTAACGAAATAACATCGCTTACGTTCATACCAATTCCCTTCTAAAGGGAGTTGGCCCATCCGTACCCCATAGCAGTAGTCTAACGTAAATGACAGGTAATAGGAACACTTGTTCGTATTACCTGCCATTTCCTAATGCACAAACATGCGCACGAATTTGTGCTTCCAGCTTGCGTAGGGCGCATACCGAAACGGCACGTCCAACCAGGTTGCCTTGTTCACGATGCTCTTCTTGTGGCTAAACGTATCGAAGCTCTCGCGGCCATGGTACTGCCCCATACCGCTCGCACCCATGCCGCCAAAGCCCATATGGCTCGTAGCCAGATGCATGATGGTGTCGTTAACACAGCCGCCGCCAAAGGGCACGTAACGCACAAAGCGCTGCTGAACCGCGCGATCCTGGCTAAAGATATACAGGGCCAGCGGCGTCGGACGATCCGTAATAAACGCCTCGGCCTCGTCTAGGCTCTCAAACGTCAGCACCGGCAAGATGGGGCCGAAAATCTCCTCCTGCATCACGGCGTCCTCAGGCGCCACGCCGTCTAGGATCGTCGGCTCAATCTTGAGCGACGACTCGCGCGCCGTTCCTCCCAGCACAACCTTATCGGGGTCGATCAGCCCGCGTACGCGCGCGAAATGCCTGGCGTTGACAATATGACCGTAGTCCTCGTTGTCGAGCGGGTGCTCGCCAAACATGCGACGGATCTCCTCCTTGATGAGGCCCAACAGCTCATCGTGCACGCGCGTATCGACCAGCAGGTAGTCGGGCGCCACGCAGGTCTGCCCCACGTTGAGCCATTTACCAAAGGCGATACGTCGTGCCGCGACCTTCAAGTTTGCCGTCGCATCCACGATGCAGGGACTCTTTCCGCCCAGCTCAAGCGTCACGGGCGTGAGGTTTTTGCTCGCGCGCTCCATGACGAGCTTGCCGACCGGAACACTACCGGTAAAGAAGATCTTGTCCCAGCATTCATCGAGCAACGCTTCGTTCTCGGCACGCCCGCCTTCGACGACCGTCACCAGGCGCGGATCAAATGCTTCCTCGCAAATCTGCCTGAGCACCGCGCTCGAAGCCGGCGCATAGGCACTCGGCTTGATGACCACGGTGTTGCCTGCAGCGAGCGCGCCGGCGAGCGGCTCGAGCGTCAGTAAAAACGGATAGTTCCAGGGCGCCATGATGAGCGTGACGCCATAGGGCACGGCTTGCGTTTTGCACACACTCACGGCGTTGGCAAGGTCACACGGACGCAGGCGCGGACGACTCCATCGAGCCACATGCGCAATCTGATGTCGAATCTCGGAAAGCGACGTGCCGATCTCGCACATATACGCCTCGTTATGTGACTTACCCAGATCGGTCTTGAGCGCATGGGCGATATCGCCCTCGTGCGCACGAACCGCATCGCGCAGGCGCACCAGCGCACGGCGGCGAGTATCGACATCAAACGTAGCATGCGTCTTAAAGTAAGTGCGCTGATCGGCAACGATGCGCGCGATTTCCTCGGTGTTCATGGACCCTCCTAGTTCTCGTCCTCAAACATACCACCTGCAACAACTTCGTACATATGCTCGAGCTCCAGGCGGTCCATTAAAAGAGGAACGGGGTACAGGGGATTGGCCTCGGCATCGGCATGGGACGCCATTTGCGGAATATCGGAGCGGCGAATACCCGAGACATATTTGGGGATTCCCAGGGCCTCGTTCATGCGGTCGACCCAATCGATAAAGGCCTCGGCCGCCAGGCTGTCCTGCGCGTTAGCCGGCGCAATGCCCGCCATGCGGGCGAGATCGGCGAGCTTGGTAACAGCAACTTCGCCATAGGCGCGAAGCATATGCGGCAGGATGATGGCGTTGGCCAAGCCGTGCGGAATTCCGTATCGGCCGCCCAGACTGTGCGCGATGGCATGAACATATCCGACATAGGAGCGGGTAAACGCAACGCCCGCCTTATACGCCGCCGAAAGCATATTGCGGCGCGCACGCATGTCGTCGCCATGCTCATAGGCCTCGAGCAAATTGTCGCGGATGAGCTGGACCGCCTGACGCGCCATCTTGCGCGTGTAGGGCGTGGTGCTACGGCCGATAAAGGCCTCGACAGCATGCGTCAGGGCGTCCATGCCCGTCTGCCCCGTAATGGAGGCAGGCAACCCGCGCGTAAACTCGGGGTCGTGCACCGCAAAACGCGGGATGAGCACAAAGTCGTTAATGGGGTATTTATAGTGCGTCTCGTTATCGGTAATTACCGCCGCGAGCGTGACTTCGCTTCCCGTACCGGCGGTAGTGGGAACCGCAATAAGCAGCGGCAGGAGACGGTGGACACGCAACAGGCCGCGCATCTTGTTGATGGGCTTGTTTGGCTGCGCAATGCGCGCCCCCACACCCTTGGCGCAGTCCATGGCTGATCCTCCACCAAAGCCGATAATGGCCCGGCAGTCGTTCTCGCGATACAGCGCCGCCGCTTCCTCCACATTCGAGACCGTGGGGTTCGCACGCGTTTCGGCATAGACCGTAGTGCCAATCCCCTGAGCCGTAAGCGCACGCTCGAGTGATGCCGTGAGCCCCAAACGTGCAATACCAGGGTCTGTCACGATAAGGACCTTCTGGATCGAGCGCTTTTGAAGCACCGCGGGCACATCCTCTGCATGCTCCAAAATACGCGGCTCGGTATAGGGCAGGATCGGCAATGCAATGCGAAAAACCGTCTGATATGTTCGGCACCAGGCACGACGGGCTAGATGCATAAAGGAAACTCCTTCATTTGTTGATAGGTCAACATTTGCTCGCCCGATTGTACTCAGCAAAGATCGCAGACGGCCTCCCAATTGTTAACCAATCAACATCTTCATATCTCAAAATTGTTTAATTAAAAATCATTCCTAATAGGCTTCACATTTGGTTGCATTTATGGATAATAGAACTCGTCAAGACGCACGTCCGGAGAGGGC
Organism: Collinsella sp.; assembly: GCA_048189585.1. Lineage (GTDB taxonomy): Bacteria > Actinomycetota > Coriobacteriia > Coriobacteriales > Coriobacteriaceae > Collinsella. Next base: position 10,804 of record DBEZHA010000022.1, read on the forward strand.
CCTTACGGGACCGGACGAGCGCACAATCGCCATCGATCGAAAGGATCGAATCATGAAGTTTGTTTGCCCCGTTTGCGGTTATGTGGAAGAGTTCGACGGCGACCAGCTGCCCGAGGATTTTAAGTGCCCCCAGTGCGGCGTTCCCGGTTCTCGTTTCCTGAAGCAGGAGGAGGGTCAGCTCGAGTGGGCTGCCGAGCACGTCGTGGGCGTCGCCAAGATGGAGGGCGTCGCCGAGGACATCGTTGCCGACCTGCGCGCCAACTTTGAGGGCGAGTGCTCCGAGGTCGGTATGTACCTGGCCATGGCTCGCGTCGCTCATCGCGAGGGTTATCCCGAGATCGGCCTGTACTGGGAGAAGGCTGCCCACGAGGAGGCCGAGCATGCCGCCAAGTTCGCCGAGCTCCTGGGCGAGGTCGTGACCGACTCCACCAAGAAGAACCTCGAGATGCGCGTTGAGGCCGAGAACGGCGCCACCGCCGGCAAGACCGATCTTGCCAAGCGTGCCAAGGCCGCCGGCCTCGATGCCATCCACGACACCGTGCACGAGATGGCTCGCGACGAGGCCCGCCACGGCAAGGCTTTCGCCGGCCTGCTCAAGCGCTACTTTGGCTAAGCCAACTGCCTGAGAGATAATCTTTAGCTCGATAAGGCCCGGACCGCATGGTTCGGGCCTTTTTCGTGGGCTTATTGCAGCCGTTCTTGAAGAACAATGAGTGACTGAGGGCTCAGGTCGTCGTATTGAATAAGGACGCGAGATGGAGCGTTCTTAGTCGAAGCCCGATCACCCGTCCACAGGCAATCGGCGATGTTGACATAGGAAATACGAGCGTCAGCAAGAGCCTTCGCGAAACTCTCCCCAGCCCCATCCTCGGACAGGGCAACGGTACAGTAAAGGCCCGCGTCTGCATGCTCGATCGAGACCTCTCCTGCCGGAAATACCTTCCGCACAAGCGCCATCAGGCCATCACGCGCCTCGCGAGCACGAACGCGCACGCGGTTCACATGTCGCTCGTAATCACCCGATTCCAGCAAACGCGCCAAAGCGACCTGATCAACAGAGCTCACCGACGAGGCGTAGAAACCAAGGTTGCGCCTAAACCGCTCCATTAACTCATCGGGCAACACCATGTACGCCAAACGCAACGCCGATGAAAGGCTCTTCGAAAACGTGTTGGTGTAGATAACCGACTGGGCGGCATCGATCGACGCGAGCGCGGGAATCGGCTTCCCGGCAAGGCGAAACTCACAATCAAAGTCATCTTCGATGAGATACCGACCTGGTCGCTCGGCGGCCCAGCTCAGAAGCGCATAGCGCCGCGCAATGCTCGTCACAAGGCCGGTCGGATACTGATGGGACGGCATCAGGTGAAGGACATCGGTCCCGCTTTTCTGCAGAATGCTCAAGTCCACGCCCTCATCATCCAACGGGATATGTCGTACTTGGCAGCCCATAGCCTGATAAATGCGCGTCAGACGCAAATAGCCCGGGTCCTCAACGGCATACACCTTGTCAGCGCCAAGCAACTGAACCAACATGGTATCGAGCAGCTGGGCGCCTGCACCGATAACAATGTTGTCGGGGTCGACATTCATGCCCCTCGTCCCACGCAGATGGTGAGCAATTGCGCGTCGCAGCCGAGCGGTGCCCTGCGCCGGTGCGGGCGAAAAGATCTCGCGCTCATCTTCGGATGCCAGCGTCGCCCGTAGTGCGCTTTGCCAAAGCCGCGCCGCCTCCAAAGCGGAAGAAGAGAGCGGGGCGAATTGCTCGGTCCGTCCGTTGACATCATGCGCGCTGGGGCCCACAGAGACGGTATCTCGGTCGATGCCCCCCGCAGCCAAAGGCAAAACCGGTGCATCCGAAAGCTCGCAAGCGTAGTAGCCACGCCGCGGCTTTGAGCAAATATAGCCCTCGGCAAGTAACTGGCTATATGCATTCTCGATGGTAATGACACTGATTCCCAGATGACTGGCAAAGGCGCGCTTAGACGGCAAATGCTCCCCCGCCGCAATGCGTCCAGCTACGATATCATCTCGAATTTGCTGGTAAACATACTCGTAGAGCGATGCCTCGCCGCGTTTTTCCAAATTGTAGTCAAGCATGAATTTGTCACCTGACCTTATTAAGTCATTCAATCTGATATTAGTCTGACCTTGTTATTATCTCGAAAACTGAGTATTTCGCCATACCCAGCTCCCCGATAGGATGTTCCGTCAAGCAATGCACATGCCAACCAAGGGAGCAACCATGGCAGAACAGACCAGCAAGGCCGATCGCGTCAAACTCAACCGCGAACTCGCGCAGATGCTCAAGGGCGGCGTCATCATGGACGTCACCACGCCCGAGCAGGCGCGCATCGCCGAGGAGGCAGGCGCCTGCGCCGTCATGGCTCTCGAGCGCATCCCGGCCGACATCCGCGCCGCAGGCGGTGTGTCGCGCATGAGCGACCCCAAGATGATCAAGGGCATCCAAGAGGCCGTCTCCATCCCCGTCATGGCCAAGTGCCGCATCGGTCACATCGTCGAGGCGCAGGTCCTTCAAGCCATCGAGATCGACTACATCGATGAATCCGAGGTTCTCTCCCCCGCCGACGATGTCTACCACATCGACAAGACCCAGTTTGACGTCCCGTTTGTCTGCGGTGCCCGCGACCTGGGCGAGGCGCTGCGCCGTGTTGCCGAGGGCGCCACGATGATCCGCACCAAGGGCGAGCCGGGCACGGGCGACGTGGTCCAGGCCGTGCGCCACATGCGCAAGATCCAAAAGCAGATCCGCGACGTTGTTGCCCTGCGCGATGATGAGCTCTTTGAGGCAGCCAAGCAGCTGCAGGTTCCGGTCGAGCTGGTGCGCGAGGTCCATGCCACGGGCAGGCTTCCCGTCGTGAACTTTGCCGCCGGCGGCGTAGCGACCCCCGCCGACGCCGCGCTGATGATGCAGCTGGGCGCCGAAGGCGTCTTTGTGGGCTCGGGCATCTTTAAGAGCGGCGACCCGGCCAAGCGCGCCGCCGCCATCGTCAAGGCCGTGGCCAACTTCACCGACGCCAAGCTCATCGCTGAGCTTTCGGAGGACCTGGGCGAGGCCATGGTGGGCATCAACGCCGACGAAATTGAGATCATCATGGAGGAGCGCGGGCGCTAGTCCAGCAGAAAGGATCGCACATGAGCGATTACGCAGACCAGACGGTCGCCGTGCTGGCGGTCCAAGGTGCTTTTGCCGAGCACGAAGCGAGGCTGTCCGAGCTGGGCGCACACTGTATTGAGCTGAGGCAGGCGGCTGATTTGAAGCAGGACTTTGACCGTCTGGTACTTCCCGGCGGCGAGTCTACCGTTCAAGGGAAGCTGCTTGATGAGTTGGGCATGCTCGAGGAGCTTCGTGCCCGTATCGCTGAAGGCATGCCCGTCCTGGGCACCTGCGCCGGCCTGATTCTACTGGCTCACGACCTTGCAGCCCACGACGATAAGGGGACGCCGCGCCTGGCAACCATGGATGTACTTGTCGAGCGCAATGCCTACGGCAGGCAGCTCGGCAGCTTTCGAACCAAGGGGCAGGTAGCCGGCATCGACGGTGAAGTGCCACTGACGTTTATCCGCGCGCCCCGCATCGTCGAGGTCCACGGCGACGCCAAGGCCTTAGCGAAAGTCGACGGCCGTATCGTCGCCGCCCGTCAGGGCAGCCAGCTCGGCGTAACCTTCCACCCCGAACTCGACGAAGACACCCGCCTCCACGAACTCTTCCTCCAAATGTAGGCATCGAAATCAACAAACGAAACGAGAGTGGATGATCTCCCACTTTGAGCTTGAATGCAGGCTCAAACCGGGAGATCATCCACTCTTGTTCTATGTAGTCGTTTAAGAACGTCCCCAATGACTACAAGGAGTGTCCCAAGCTGCCGGCAGAGACGATATGAGCAGGACATAAAAACATTGAGAGCCCCTGCTGCATGAAAGACCGCGGATTAGGCCGACAATGGTGAGTGTCTAATCCAACCGTGGCGGCCACGCCGCATTCATGGAAGGGGCTCCCATGC
>DBEZHA010000023.1:0-36895 GCA_048189585.1 Collinsella sp.
GGGCTGAGGGCGGGGGTTAAGTTTGTCGCGAGGTCCGCACGCAAAGGAAAGCACTTAATGTGCTGTCCGTCTTGCGCAGGACTGTAGAGCAGCAAACTTAACCCCCGCCCTCAGCCCCGGAGACCCTCCCGGAGGGACCCAAAAAATTTTTTCAAAAAAGTTGTTGCGCGCCGGACAGACTTCTGTGTATACTAATCCCCGCAGCGCACGCGAGCGGAAACAAACGCGAACGACTGCCTGGGGAGTTAGCTCAGTTTGGTTAGAGCGCCGGCCTGTCACGTCGGAGGTCGCGGGTTCGAGCCCCGTACTTCCCGCCAACGCAATTAAAGCCACGTCTTCGGACGTGGCTTTTTGCGTTTGATGCGCTTTGTTTCGATAGAACGATCGCCCTGGTGCATCTTCGCCCAGAACCCCCGCGCCTTCGGGAACGCAAGTAAAATCTAATGAGTATATCTGTCTGAACAACAGCTTTGTTGCGCAACACCTGTTCTACGAGACAGGGGGTTAGGTTATACTAAATTGCACTGTGCGCCGCATCTGATGCATTTCGCTCCAAGCGCGGCACTCAGTGGATATCCGATTTACCATTTGGATGTCCTGGCGGTCATTTAGCGTCTCGACACAAGCTCGGCCCCGGAGCTCGTTCGAGCTGTTCGTATTCCTTGAAAGGGGAAAAATGGACATATCGAGGAAGACTGATTACGCCCTTCGTATGCTGGCGATGCTTGCTGAGGATCCGGAGTGTTTGCTTTCTGTTCGCACCGCTGCCGAAGAGGTCAATGTTCCGTATTCGTTTGCCCGCTCGATTCAGCACGGTTTGGTCCAGGCCGGTATTGTGGAGAGCCTGCGTGGCGTCCACGGTGGCATGCGTCTCAAGGTCAGTCCGGACGACGTCACTATCCGCCAGGTCGTCGAGGCCGTTCAGGGTCCTATGGTTATGAACGATTGCACCGCGCCCGATGGTGACTGTGCGCGCATGGGCGCGTGCTGCTATCATCCCCTGTGGGCCGGAGCTCAGGCGTTGATGCGCGACTACCTCGATTCCGTTTCGCTCGGCGACATCGTCGCTCACCGCCAGTTCCCGGCCGTCGATCCCAAGTTCGCCGACCGCGAAGCGTTTCCCGAGTACGCCACCTGCGCGTGCGCTTACCGGGAGGAATAGCGCCGCATAAGGAGCATAGCCATGATTCAGGACCCCTTTCGTTCGATGATTCGTTCGGAAGGGGTCCTGCGTTATCGCGACCTTCCGTGGCGCCGCACACGCGATCCGTACATCATTTGGCTTTCTGAGGTCATGCTGCAGCAAACACAGGTGCCGCGTGTGGAGGCGCGCATGCCGGTGTGGCTCGATCGCTTTCCGACTGTGCAGGCGCTTGCCCAGGCCGCGCCTTCCGATGTTTTGGACGCTTGGCAGGGCATGGGCTACAACCGACGCGCTCTGGCGCTTCACGGGGCCGCTCAGCGCGTTGTAGAGGACTGGGACGGGGAGTTTCCGCGTGAGACGCGTGACTTGGTCGCTCTGCCTGGTATTGGCCCGGCAACGGCGCAGGGTATCCGGTCGTTTGCGTTTGATCTTCCGGGTGTGTATCTAGAGACCAACGTGCGCACGGTCTTTTTGCATCATTTCTTTCCCGATGTGCCGGCTGTTCCCGATCGCGAGCTGGTGCCGCTGATTCAAGCCGCCTGTCCGGCGGCCCCCGGTGCGGTGGCGGATGAGATCGCGCCCTTTGCCGTGCCTCAAGACGATGCCGACACGCCGCGCGCGTGGTATTACGCGCTGCTAGATTATGGCGCGTATCTTAAGAAGACGCTGCCCAATCCGTCCAGGCGCTCGGCGGGCTATAGTCGTCAGTCCAAGTTCGAGGGCTCGCGTCGCCAAAAACGCGCCCATATTGTGCGCATGCTACTGGCTGCGCGCGATGGGCGGCCGGCGGGGATAACGCTTGCTGATGCCGTGGTGGGCGTTAACGAAATGGAGACGGCAGCCGGTCGCGGGCCGGTCGAGTGCGAGCTTGTCGCGGGCATTCTAGCCGACCTGGAGCGTGAGGGCTTTTGCCGAGCCGAGGGCGATCGCTGGTTGAGTGTGTAGCCCGCTCAAATCTGAAGAACGGGATTGTAAGGTTTAAATTCGCGGCTTGAGGGCATCCTAAAGACAAGGTCGCTCAAAGCCTATGGGCGGCACGTGTTGAAGGGAAGTACACCTATGGATTTTGAGAATTCCCAAACCAAGAAGAACCTCGAGACCGCTTTTGCCGGTGAGTCCCAGGCACACACCAAGTATCGCTACTATGCATCCAAGGCCAAAAAGGACGGCTACGTTCAGATCTCGAATATCTTTGCCGAGACGGCGGGCAACGAGTCCGAGCATGCCAAGCTGTGGTTTAAGTACCTGCACGACGGCGCCGTTCCGGGCACTCTGGACAACCTGCGCGACGCCGCCGCGGGCGAGAACTACGAGTGGACCACGATGTATGACGAGTTTGCCAAGACCGCCGAGGAGGAGGGCTTTGCCGAGATCGCCGAGAAGTTCCGTGGTGTCGCCGCTGTCGAGAAGGCTCACGAGGAGCGCTACAACAAGCTCGTCGAGCGCATTGAGTCGGGCGAGGTGTTTGAGCGCGAGGGCGTAAAGGTGTGGAAGTGCCTGAACTGCGGGCACCTGCATGTTGGTGCCGAGGCGCCCGAGGTGTGCCCGGTGTGCAACCACCCGAAGGCGTACTTTGAGGAGCAGGTGGTGAACTACTAGCGCATGGCGCTAGTGTGAACTGGGCCGGGAGGGCCGGACTACCTTCCCTCCTCGCTCACGGCTTCGCAGGGTCGCGCGAGGCAAAGGTATTTCCCCGCCCTGCGCTCCGGCTTCGAGTCGTCGCGTGCTCGTTACTGAAAAGCTGATTAGAAGTTTGTGTGCCGCCCCTTATGGGGCGGCACGTTTTGTTTGGGGTCCCTGTCTTCACAATTTCCGTCAAGCTTTTGGTCAGCTTTTGGTTAGTTGGCGGGTTGGTGGAAGGGCAAAAGATCATTCGACAAAAAAGCTCAGAGAAAGTGCTGGTAGGGGAGTTGTTGAGGTTTTCGACAGCTTTTGTCAACAAGAAACTTTGCGGCTATTGCTACGGATTGCGTTGCCGTGGCATTGGCGGTGCGGGATGCTGGTCGTAAGCGTCGAATGCTCCGACTTTGGAGGCCAACATGGACCTGTTTCTTGAGACTCCGCAGCAACAAGCTGAGCGCATGCTGCGTCAGCAGCAACGACTCATGGAGATGCAAATGCAAGGGGCGGCAGCCCAGCACTTTGCGCAAAATGTCGTGCCCGCTGCTGTACCTGCAGCTGTGCCCGGGTGCGAATCGGCACCAGAGGCCTATTCCGTACAGCAAGATTCATATGCGCAGGAGCTCGCGTTCGACAAGCGTCGTGCGCGTCGTCGCCGCGTGGGCCAGCGCCTGCGCACCTTGGCGATGATCGTGCTCATCCCGTTAGGGCTTGCGGCCATCTTTCTGGCGTCGTATGCGCTCACCTGCATCCTCAACGGTGCTTCGCCCGGCGAAGTGCTCCAACATCTGTCAGCCCTCGGCCAGCGCCTAGGCGATGTCGTAACAACCATTCGCGCCGGCTGGGAGAGTTAGCGTTTGTAACATTAGGACTTCTAGGGTGTAGGGATTATCGCCACGAGCGGAATTCTTGCATCCTGTTGGTCCTGTCGTGCGACTGAATAGTATTATTGAAGATGAATAATAATAGGATTTGTTATGTATAAGCAGGATTTAGAGCAGACTCTGTTGGGCATTGACGAAGAGGCAGAGCTGGAAATAGGTCCAAGAGACGACAGGCCGAGCGTTGTATTAGTGGGAGGAAGCGCCTTCATGCTAAACGATGTGACGAATCGTTCGGTTACACATGACATCGATGTGTTTGAGGCGGACAGGTGCCTCCGCGAGATCATAGCTCGATACCCCGAGGTGAATGGTATGGCGGTGGCATATTGTAATCAGATGCCATTCAATTACGAAGATCGTTTGATCCTCTTGGATATTGGGGCGCGTTTTATCAGGTACTTTACGCCATCCTTGGAGGACCTGGCGGTAATGAAGCTCTATGCCTACCGTCCGAACGACATCATCGATCTTCATAGTCGGGCATTCGTCGACCGACTTGATTGGGGGCTGCTCGAACGGCTTATATTCGACGAGGGAGAAGCACTGGCGTCGTCGCCTTCGGAGCGAAGCTATCAAGAGATGGTCTGTGCATACAGGCAATACAAAAAGGAGGTGCTCGGTTGAATCTGACCTTTGAGGGATTCTTAAAAGGCTATTGCCGAGAGCTATCCGGACAGCAGTCGCTCAGTTTTAGAAAACTGGTTAAGCAAGCGACGACGGTTGCGCCGCGCGTGGCGGAGCCCCTGTTTTTGCTCGCTTTGGCACAGGGTAAAGCCGAATACGTTCTGGGCTTATCCGAGGGTTCGTGGATGGAAGAGGGTTACCGAGGCGTTTTGTCCTTGTACGCCCAAACGGGTAGCCTGGCATCTCTATGCGCCGAGGACAAACTTCCTAATCGTTATGCCAACGTTTGGCGTGCGTATAGAGCGGTGAAGGAAAAGCCAGTGGCGGACAGAAGAATCAACGCCCTGATGCGAAAAAGAACGTTGGGAGCGCTAGAGGAATCGGGTGTAACGCGCTACGGTCTCTGCCGCGATTTGAATCTGAATAAGGGAAACGTGTACGCATATTTAGCCGGTGATGACTCAAAGGTGAGCAGGGAGACGGCGCGCCGCATTATGGAATATGCGGAGGAGAGGGGCGCCCAAGAAGGGGCCGGGCGCCCGGTGCGTATGGCGGGGTAAGATTGATCGCGGTTTTGATTGGTGCTCGATTGGGTTTGTTGGGCGGAGTTTATGTCTGCTATTGATATCGTGCTTGTTGTGATCGCCTTGGTGGCGGTGGGGGTTGCTGTGGCTTGCGCCCTCCAGCTCAAGAGCCTGCGTGCCGAGTTGCGGGAGCGTGGCGACAGTAGCGCGGAAACGCTGGCAGCACTCGAGCAGGCCAACAACGCGCTCGATGCCCTGAACGTCGCGCTGGCCGAAACTCGCCGCACGGCCAATGCCATCGCGCAGCAGCAGACGACAGATGCGGCCGTGGAGCAGCAACGTTACCTGACCATCGCACGTGAGTTTTCGCAAGCTGGTGACCGGATGGATGACCTGCGCCGCGAGACGGCCCAACAGCTCGGTGCCAACCGCGAGGGTATCGAGCATCGCCTGGACAAGGTGCGCGAAACGGTCGATGCTCAGCTGGGCGCCATCCGCAAAGACAACAACGTGCAGCTCGATCAAATGCGTGCGACGGTGGACGAGAAGCTCTCCCGCACGCTCAACGACCGACTGTCGGCATCGTTTAAGCAGGTGAGCGACCAGCTCGAGGCCGTGTACAAGGGCCTGGGCGACATGCAATCCATCGCCACCGGCGTGGGCGATCTTAAGCGCGTGCTGGGCAATGTGAAGGCGCGCGGTATTTTGGGCGAGGTGCAGCTGGGTGCGATCCTGACGGACATCCTCACACCCGACCAGTATCTGGAAAACGTTGCCACCAGGCCCGGAGCCTCGGAGCGTGTTGAGTTTGCCGTCAAGCTGCCGGTGGACGAGGGCGACCCCGTGCTGCTGCCGATTGACTCTAAGTTTCCGGGCGACGCGTACGAGCACTTGCTCGACGCGCAGGAGTCGGGCGATGCGGAGACCGTGGCGGCTGCGCGCAAGACGCTCGACACCATGGTCAAGCGCGAGGCCAAGGACATCTGCGAAAAGTACCTGAGTGTGCCGGCAACGACCAACTTTGGCATTATGTTCGTTCCGTTTGAGGGACTGTACGCCGAGGTCGTCAGCCGCCCCGGGCTTATCGAGACCCTGGGCCGCGACTATCACGTCAACGTTGCCGGTCCCAGCACCATGGCGGCCATCCTCAACAGCTTGCAGATGAGCTATCAGACGTTTAAGTTGCAAAAACGTACCGACGACGTGCTGCGCGTGCTCTCCGCCGTCAAGGCCGAGCTGCCGCGCTATCAAAAGGCGCTGCGCCGCGCCCAGCAGCAGATCGAGACCGCGGGCAAAACGGTCGAGGGCATCATCACCACGCGCACCAACGTCATGGAGCGCAAGCTCAAGGACATCGACGCGCTGGAAGACGCCGACCAAGCCGATGAGATCTTGGGACTCACGTTCGCGAGTCTTCTCGCGGACCAAGAAGACGAGGACTAATTGCAACAAAGCGGTGGGGCACCGGCACAAACGCGGGCGCCCCACCGCTTTTCGTATCGCACTTGCCTGAAGTGCGCTTCAATGTGCAACAATGGCGTTTCGCCCTATCAGACGCGAAAGGAAGCCCATGTCTCAGAGAAGCACCAGTCCGCTCAAACGCTCCACCGTACGTCGCACGCTGCAGCGTTTTTGGGACGTCACGCGCACACAGCCGTTGATTGTTTTTCTCTCGGTGTTCTCGTCGGCGGGCTATATCTTTTTGCTTACGTTTGCCAACACCTACGTGATGGCCCTTATCGTCGACCGCGTCCAGGCCGGCCCCGTGGCGGGCGACCAGGTGTTTGAGGTCTTTGGTCCCTACATTCTGGCACTCGTGCTCGTTAACCTAGTGGGCCAAATCCTCTCCAAGCTGCAGGACTACACCGTCTACAAGCTCGAGATTGCGGGCAACTATCACCTGGCACGCCTGTGCTTCGACACGCTCTCCAATCAATCCATGACATTCCACACCAGCCGTTTTGGCGGATCGCTTGTGAGCCAGACGAGTCGTTTTATGAGCGGCTACACGGGGCTGGTGGACGTGACGGTGTATTCGCTCATCCCCACCATCACCTCGGTCATCTGCACCGTGGCCGCACTCGCCCCGGTGGTACCGACGTTTACCGTGATCCTGGTGTGCATCATGGTCGTCTACATCGCGTTTGTCTGGCTTATGTACAAGCGCATCATGCCGCTTTCGGCCGCGACGTCCGCCGCGCAGAACAAGCTCTCGGGCGTGCTCTCCGACGCGGTCACGAACATCTTGGCCGTTAAGACCTGCGGGCGCGAGGACTTTGAACGCGATCTGTTCGACGCCGCCGATCGTGCCGCGCGCGACGCCGAGACGGTCTCGATGCACGCCATGATGCAGCGCAACTTTACGACCTCGGGCCTTATCGTCATCACCATGGCCGTGGTGAGTGTGTTCGTGGCGGGCGGCAACGCGTGGTTTGGCATCTCGGCCGGCTCGCTCGTCATGATCTTTACCTACACCTATAACCTCACCATGCGCCTGAACTACGTAAGCTCCATGATGCAGCGCATCAACCGCGCTTTGGGCGATGCGGCCGAGATGACGCGCGTGCTGGACGAGCCACGTTTGGTGGCAGACGACCCGGACGCCCCTGAGCTCAAAGTGACCGAGGGCGCGATTGATTTTGAGCACCTGAGCTTTGCATATCGTGACGCTGCGGCGGGCGAGAACGTGTTCGACGACCTGACGCTTCACGTGGCGGCGGGCCAGCGCGTGGGCCTGGTGGGTAAATCGGGCTCGGGCAAGTCGACGCTCACCAAGCTGCTGTTGCGCTTGGACGATGTGCAGGGCGGCCGCGTGCTCGTGGACGGCCAGGACGTCTCGCGCTGCACGAAGCAGAGCCTGCGCCGCCAGGTTGCCTACGTGCCGCAGGAGGCGCTGCTGTTTCACCGCTCCATTCGCGAAAACATTGCCTACGGTCGTCCCAACGCCACTGATGAGCAGATTCGCGAGGCCGCGCGCCTGGCCAATGCCCTGGAGTTTATCGACCGCTTGCCTCGTGGCTTTGACACCATGGTGGGCGAGCGCGGCGTCAAGCTCTCAGGCGGCCAGCGTCAGCGCGTGGCTATCGCTCGCGCCATCCTAACCGACGCGCCGATTCTAGTGCTCGACGAGGCGACCTCTGCCCTCGACAGCGAGTCCGAGGCGCTGGTGCAGGAGGCGCTCGAGAACCTGATGCGCGGCCGCACCTCCATTGTGGTGGCACATCGCCTGTCTACCGTGGCGGCGCTCGACCGCATTGTGGTGCTGGCCGATGGCGAGATCGTCGAGGACGGCACGCATGCGCAGCTCGTCGAGGCGGGTGGCGAGTACGCGGGCCTGTGGAGCCGTCAGACCGGCGCATTCTTGGAGGCGTAAGCGACTCGGACGTGGGACAATTGTGCCCATAAGTTTATTGTGCCGTTGAGCCGAGGAGTCGTTATGCCACGCGAGACCAATGCCGCCAAGCGCGAGCGCGCCGTTGAGGTGTGCGAGCGTCTCAACCGTCGCTATGGCCCGGTCGAGTGCTTTTTGGACCACGAGAATCCCTTCCGCCTGCTGATCGCGGTGCTGCTCTCGGCGCAAACGACCGATGCGCAGGTCAACAAGGTGACGCCGCGGCTGTTTGCCCAGTGGCCCACGCCCGAGGCCATGGCCGGGGCGAGTGTGGCTGACGTGGCAGACACCATCAAGTCACTCGGCTTCTACAAGAGCAAAGCCAAGCATGCCGTCGAGGCCGCGCAGATGATCGTCGCCGACTATGGCGGCGAGGTGCCGGCCGACATGAAGGAACTCGTGAAGCTGCCGGGCGTGGGACGCAAGACGGCGAACATCGTGCTCAACGTGGGGTTTGGCATTGTCGAGGGCATCGCGGTGGACACGCACGTCAACCGCATTGCGCACCGCCTGATGCTGAGTCCCAAGACGCATGCCAAGGAGCCGCTCAAGACCGAGCAAGATCTGCTCAAGATTTTGCCGCACGAGTATTGGGGATCGGCCAACCACCAGTGGATTACCTTTGGCCGCGAGATCTGCGACGCCCGCAAACCCAAGTGTGACGAGTGTCCGCTGGCGGATTTGTGCCCCAGCGTGCGCGTAGCGGGGTAGGGCGGAACGCATCTTCGTCTGGCGTTTTTTGCGGGGCTGGGTTTGCCCTTGAGCCGGAGTCCTCTCCATGCGCTACCATGACAGGCAATGAAATCCGCCGCATACCCGCCGAGCTTGCCCCGGCGGGCTTTTGGCGTTGCAATGCCGGAGGAACAGCATGCTCATTCACCGTATAGCCGCGCAGCTCTACACTGCCGAGGCACTGCAGACCGTCGAGGCCGGACTCGATGCCGGCGAGGACGTGACGCTGGCTGTGTCGCAGTCGGGCCGCACGCTTATGGCGGCCGCCCAGTTTGCGCGCCGCCCGCGTCCCACGGTCTACATTGTGAGTGGCGAGGATGCGGCCGATCGCGCCGCGCGCAGCCTTGCCGCCTACGTGGGCCTAGCGCACGTGTGCCGTTTTCCCGAGCGCAAGGACTATCCGTGGCGCGAGCAGGCGCCCGACGACGCCGTGGTAGCGCAGCGATGCGAGGCCCTGGGACGCATCGTGCGCGGGGACAACTGCATCATGGTTGCCTCGGCTCGCGCGTTGCTGCGCTGCGTGCCGCCAGTCGAGAGCCGCTACTGGGAGTCCACGATCTTTGCGGTGGGCGAGGAGATTCCCTTTGACGAGGTGCCGCATCGCCTGGTGGGCATGGGCTACACCAATGCCGGCGCCGCCGACGCGCCCGGTCTGTTCCGCGTTCACGGCGACACCGTAGAGGTGTTCCCTGCGCAGGAAAAGGCGCCCGTGCGCATCGAGTTTTTCGGCGACGAGATTGACCGCATCCGCCGCATGGTGAGTTCAACGGGGCAGACCATCGGTAACGAGGACAGTATCGAGATCTTCCCCTGCCGTGAGCTGGCGCTTACCGACGAGGCCGTCCACAACATGCATGTGGCGCTCTATCGCGCCAGCCAGGACGACAGCAAGTTGGCGGCGCTGCTCGAGATGGTGGATGCGCGTATCGTCACGCCCGAGCTCGATCGCTTTTTGCCGGTGATGTACGGCCAGACCGTAAGCCCGTTGGCGCACGTGAGCGGCAAGGCGCTGGTGGTTTTGTCCGAGCCGCGCTCGCTGTTCGACGACTGCCTGCGCGCCTACGAGGATATCGAGGCGCGTGCCGGCGAGGCAGGGATTGACCGCCTGGATGGTCTGTACGTGCGCGCCCAACAGCTCGATTTTGGTGCCCAGCAGCGCCTGAACTACGTAAGCCTCATCCGTGCCGGCGGTGCGGTGACGGCCGAGCTCAAGATTGAGCAGCCGGCCATCGCAGGCTCGGACAACCGTTTTATGACGCGCATCCAGGAAGTCGTGGGCAAGCGCTATGCCTGCGTGTTTGCCATTCCCGACCGCGGCGCGCGCGAGTCGATGGAGCTCACCTTTGGCGACGAGGGCATAACCTTTGAGGAGTCACTGACGGCCGCGCCCGAAAACGCCGACGCCATCGGCGACCGCGTGCGCGTGGCAGCGGCGGATTCCGCCGACCGTGCCGCACGCCAGGAGGCCCATGCTTCCATTCGCGAGCGTAAGGCCGACGCGCTTAACGCTCGCTCGCTCGAGGCGGGCGCCGCGCAGGCTGCCGCCGGCGCCGCCGTGCCCACCATCTCGCGCGGACGCGTGACCTTTGTCGATGCCGCCCTGCCGCAGGGCGTGGTGGTGCCCGATGCCAACCTGGCCGTGTTCTCGATCGCCGACCTCAACGCCCGCATGGACGCCAACCGCGCGCGCAGCCGCCGCAAGGTTGACATCACGCAGATCACCTTCCCGTTTAAGCCGGGCGACTACGTGGTGCACGCTACCCACGGCATCGCGCTCTTTAGCGAGATCGCGCGCCAAGAAGTGGGCGGCAAGGAGCGCGACTACTTTTTGCTGGAATATGCCGACGGCGACAAGCTCTACGTGCCGCTCGAGCAGGTCGACCGCATCACGCGCTATGTTGGCCCCGACGGCGACAAGCCGCGCCTGACCAGGCTAAACACTGCCGACTGGACGCGTGCCACCAATAAGGCGCGCAAGAATGCCAAAAAACTGGCGTTTGACCTGGTCGACCTGTATACGCGCCGCTCGTCGATTACCGGTATCGCCTGCCCGCCCGACACGCCCGAGCAGATCGAGATGGAGGAGAGCTTCCCTTACGACGAGACGCGCGACCAGCTGGAGGCCATCGCCGACATTAAGGCCGACATGGAGGCGCCCAAGCCCATGGACCGCCTGCTGTGCGGCGACGTGGGTTTTGGCAAGACCGAGGTCGCCCTGCGCGCGGCGTTTAAGTGCGTTGACTCCGGCCGCCAGGTCATGGTGCTCTGCCCCACGACTATTCTTGCCCAGCAGCACTACGAGACGTTCTTTGAGCGCTTTGCCCCGTTTGGCCTCGAGGTCGAGGTGCTCAGCCGCTTTCGCACGCCGGCGCAGCAAAAGCGCGCGCTCAAGGCATTTGCCGAGGGCACGATCGACGTGCTCATCGGCACGCACCGCCTGCTTTCGGCCGATGTGAACCCCAAGAACCTGGGCCTGGTGATCATCGACGAGGAACAGCGCTTTGGCGTGCAGCACAAGGAGCAGCTCAAGAACCTGCGCGAGCAGATTGACGTGCTCACGCTTTCGGCAACGCCGATTCCGCGAACCATGCAGATGGCCACGAGTGGCGTGCGCGATATGAGCCTGATCACCACGCCGCCGACTGGGCGTCGTCCCGTGATCGTGCACGTGGGGGAGTACGACCCCGACGTGGTGAGCGCGGCGATTCGCCTGGAGGTGGGTCGCGGCGGCCAGGTGTACTACGTGTCCAACCGCGTCAAGACCATCGACGACGCCGTGGCACGCGTGCACGAGGCTGCGCCCGAGGCGCGCGTGGGCGTGGCGCACGGCAAGATGAGCCCGCGCGAGGTCGAGGACGTGATGATCGAGTTCGCGACCAAGAAGATCGACGTGCTCATCGCCACGACCATCGTGGAGAGCGGCATCGACAACGCAACGGCCAACACGCTCATCATTGAGGACTCGCAGCGTCTGGGCCTGGCACAGCTCTACCAGCTTAAGGGCCGCGTGGGCCGCTCGGCCACGCAGGCATACGCGTACTTTATGTTCCCCGGTGAGCTGCCGCTCACTGAGGAAGCAGCGGCGCGCCTGACCGCGCTTTCCGAGTTCCAGGACCTGGGCAGCGGCATGCGCATTGCCATGCGCGACCTGGAGATCCGCGGCGCCGGTTCGCTGATGGGCGCCGAGCAGCACGGCAACCTGTCGAGCGTGGGCTTCGACCTGTTTACGCAGATGCTGGGACAGGCCGTGGCCGAGGCACGCGGCGATGACGATGCCGGCGTGGAGGCAGCGAGCGTGGGTATTAATCTGCCGGCCGACTACTTCTTGTCCGAGGAGTACCTGCCGGCGGTGGACCAGCGCGTGCTCGTGTACCGCAAGCTCGCAGCGGCCGAGGACCTGGAGAGCATCGATGAGGTGCAGGAAGAGACCGAGGCCGCGCATGGCGAGCTGCCGTTGGCAGGACTCAACCTGTTCAATCGCGCACGAATCCGCATTCGCGGCGAGCGCCTGGGGCTCGAGAGCGTCACGCTCAGCGGCGGTCGCATCACGTTTTTGGGCGTCGACGTGCCCAAGAAGGTGGCCTTTGAGCTAAAGACCCGCTATGGCGCGGTGAACTTCCCCAAGAGCCGCAAACTGTCGGTGCCCTACAAGGCGGGCGCCGGCGCGGGCAGCGGCCTGGGTCGCGGTCTCGACGCCAACGACGGTACCGGCCCCGTGGCCGCGGCACTCATGCTGTTGCAGCAGTTGGGTGCGAGCGACGACGACTAACGGGTCGACGCTGCAAACGCCCCATTTGGGCACTCTGGTTCCATCGAAAGGAAAGCATGTTCGGATACATCTATAAGAAAGACGTCGCCATTATCGCGGTTGTCCTGTGTCTTTGTCTGGGCGTGGGCAGTTTCTTCGACTATCAGATTTCGAGCGCGCTGTTCAACATCGGCAGCATGTACGGTCGCTTTGTCGAGGCGGCCGGCGAGCTGCCGTTTGAGCTGACGGCGAGCATCGCGGGCGTTATGCTCGTGCGCTCGGCACGCCCCGATTCCAAGGCGAGCAAGTGGCTCGCTGCGCTGGGCGTTTTGATCAACGTGGGTCTGGTCGGCTACGAGATTATCGGATCGCTGCGCGTCGGCGGCAAGCTTATTGCGTTTCAGCTTGTACTGACGTTTGTGCTGGTCATCGCAGCCAACTTCATCGCCTACCGCCTCACGCGCACGACCGAGCCCGACGAGCTTACGCGCTGGGCGTTGATGGTGCTGGCCGTGTGGGTCGCTCAGGCCATCATCCTCAACGTCATTGTTAAGCCGTTATGGTCGCGCCCGCGCATGCGCGTGATCGAGGTCACGCCGGGGCTCAATTTTCAGCCGTGGTGGGTGATCGGCAACCCCGACAAGTGGGCCTATATCGCCGCCGGCGTGATTAAGGACGGGTTCAAGTCGTTTGCGAGCGGACACACGGCGCATGCGGCGATTGGCCTTATGCTCGCCGGGCTTCCCGCGGCAGCCTTTAAGGAAAAACCTTCGCGTCGCCGCGTGATCTTTTGGGCGGCGGCTGTGATCGCGGCGCTCGTCGCCTTTGGGCGCATCGTGATTGGAGCGCACTTTTTGAGTGACGTGAGCTGCGGTTTTGCCCTGGTACTGGCACTTGAGTGCCTTGCCGCGCGCATCGCCTATCCCAACGGCGTACAATAGCCCCGTTTGAATCATCTGGCCGATACCCGGTAAGAGAGGATTGCCATGCTCGCGTTTAACAACGACTATTCCCACGGTGCACATCCGGCGGTGCTGCAGGCGCTTGTCGACACCAATATGGAGCCGCAGCCCGGCTACGGTACCGATGCGCACACCGAGCGTGCCAAGCAACTTATCCGCGAGGCCTGTCAGGCCCCCGATGCCGACGTGTTTTTTCTGGTGGGCGGCACGCAGGCCAACGCGACGGTGATCGACATGTTGCTTGCGCCGTACGAGGGCGTCGTTGCTGCCGAGACCGGCCACGTCGCCTGTCACGAGGCAGGCGCCATCGAGTTTGGCGGCCACAAGGTGCTCACCATCCCCGGCTACGAGGGCAAGATGCACGCCGAGGACCTCGAGAACTATATCCAGGTGTTCTACGAAAACGAGAGCTACGAGCACACGGTGTTCCCGGGCGCCGTGTACGTGAGTCTATCGACCGAGTACGGCACGCTGTACTCCAAGGCCGAGCTCGCGGCGATTCACGCAGTGTGCCAGAAGCGCGAGATTCCGCTGTTTGTGGATGGCGCCCGTCTGGCCTATGCGTTGGCGGCCGATGAGTGCGACATTACCCTGCCCGAGCTGGCGCAGCTGTGTGACGTGTTCTACATCGGCGGCACCAAGTGCGGCGCGCTCTGCGGCGAGGCTGTGGTGTTTTGCGGCATGCACGCCCCGGCGCATCCCATTCCGCGTATTAAGCAGCACGGCGCGCTGTTGGCCAAGGGCCGTCTGACGGGCGTGCAGTTTGAGGCGCTCTTTACCGATGGCCTGTATTTTGAGATTGGCCGTCAGGCGATCGAAACCGCTCAGGCGCTTCGTCGCGTGCTGCACGAGCACGGCTACCGGTTCTTTTTGGAGACGCCCACAAACCAGCAGTTCGTGATTCTGCCCAACGAGGACATGGCGCGCATTCGCGAGCATGCGGCGATCGAGTACTGGGAAAAGTACGACGAGGCCCACACGGTGGTGCGCTTTTGCACCAGCTGGGCCACGACGCAGGAGGATATCGACGCGTTGGCGGCGGTTCTGTAGCCTGATGTAATGACGAGGGGCCGCCTTGCGCTGGGTTTGGCGCAAGGCGGCCTTTGTTTTTGAGGGAGAAGGGTTGTATGACCGAGATGTCCGAGCCGACGATTCGTCTGGCGACGCCCGATGATGCGCCGGCGTTGCTTGCCATCTATGAGCCGTATGTGCGCCAGACGGCGATTACCTGCGAATACGAGGTGCCGAGCGTTGAGGAGTTCGCCGGGCGCATCGAGCGTACACTCAAGCGCTATCCGTATCTGGTGATGGAGCTGGACGGGCGTCCGGTAGGCTATGCCTATGTGAGTTCGCTCAACAGCCGCGAGGCATACGACTGGTCGGTCGAGACGTCGATCTACCTGGCGCGCGACGTGCGCCACGGCGGGCTGGGTCGCAAGCTGCACGACGCGCTCAAGCAATGCCTGGTCGCGATGGGCATCACCAACATGTGCGCCCTCATCGCCGTGCCGCACGACAAGGACGACGAGTACCTGACGCACAACAGCCAGGATTTCCATGCCCATATGGGATATCGCCTGGTGGGTGCCTTTGACCGCTGCGCCCAAAAGTTCGGCCGTTGGTACGACATGTGCTGGATGGAGCTGGTCCTGGCCGAGCGCACACCCAACCAACCCAAACCAACCTGGTTCCCCGACCTCCCCAAACCTACCATTTAGGGACAGGTTTATTTTGGCAGGTTAGCCGATGGGCTCGGTGTATTTGGCGCGGTCGGTGCGTTGGATGCGCTTGGAGACGTGGAGCGGGCGGCCGTCGGTGTCGTAGACGTAGTCGGTGATCAGGATCAGCGCCTGCCCACGCTCGACGTTGAGCAAAAACGCCTCGTTTTGCGAGGCATAGCACACTTCAAAGGTCTTATGCCCCTGTGCCGGTGCGCGATGGAACTCCTGTCGCAGCGTGGCGTAGAGCGAACCGTTGATATCGCGATCGATGAGTGCCTCAAAGCTCGGTGGTAGATAGGTGGTCTCCAGGCACAGCGGCGCATCGTCCAGGTAGCGCAGGCGGACAAGTTTGACGAGCTTGCTGCCCACGGCGGCGTCAAAGAATTTAGCTATGCTGCCGGCCGCCTTGGCAAAGCCCGAGTCCACGGTGCGCGTGGTGGGCTTCATGCCCTGGCCTTCGACCTGCTTGGTATAGCTCGAAAACACCAGGTTGTTCTCGTGGAGCGCGGGCGTGTCGGCCACAAAGGCGCCGCGCCCGCGCTCGGTTCGAACCAGACCCTCATCAACGAGCACCTTAAGGGCATGGCGTACGGTGCTGCGCGACAGCCCCGATTCGTCCATGAGTTCCATCTCGGACGGCAGCTTGTCTCCGCGTGCGTAGATGCCGGCGGCGATGCGGTCGCGCAGCATGCCCGCCAAGTGCTCGTATTGGGCCAGTTTCTTTTTAGACGAAGCGTTCATGCGATCAACCTGTATCTAACTTGTATGCTTATCTAAGCAAGCATGTATTCAACACAACAATAAAACCGCTGGTATCGAGCTACCGAAAACCTTACCAGCAAAATTTCTAAGACAAATATAGCATACAACTAGTCGACATAACCAAAACATGTATGTAACTTGTATGCCATCGAGAGCATCAAACGAGAAGAAAGGCTGATGCACGATGACTACTCAGGAACAGGTTAAGGACGTCGTCTCCCAGGTTTTGGCTGACAAGGCAGACAAGGGCGGCATCAAGCGCGTCGTGTGGATTGGCGCCGGCGGATCCAACGGCGGCAACTATCCTGCCCAGTACTTTATGGAGCACGAGGCCACGCAGGTCGTGAGCTCCAGCTACACCAGCAACGAGTTCGTGCACGCCACCCCGGCCTACGTCAACGAGAACACCCTGGCCGTCGTCGTGTCCATGCGCGGCACCAAGGAGACCATCGTCGCCGCCCAGGTCGCCAAGGACCACGGCGCCAGCACCATCGCCATCTATGTTGACGAGTCCGGCCTCACCGAGGTCTGCGACTACAAGATCCAGTACGACAGCCTGGCCGTCGACGAGTCCTGCATGGGCCGCACCAACTCCGCCGTCGTGACCATGATCGCCATGGAGCTTACGCAGCAGACCGAGGGCTATGCCGAGTACGAGACCGCTATGGCCGCTTTCGACCTGGTCGACCCCATCTATCGCAAGGCCGTCGAGTACACCCGTCCGCTCGCTGCCAAGTGGGCCGAGCAGAACGCCGACAAGCCCTGCATCAACGTGATGGCTCAGGGTCCGCTCTTTGGTGCCGCCTACGTCTTTAGCATCTGCAACGTGCAGGAGATGCTGCAGATCGACTCCTGCACCATCAACACCTGCGACTTCTTCCACGGCCCCTTCGAGATCCTGGACAAGCGCACCTCGCTGTTCCAGCTCATCAGCGTCGGCCGCAGCCGCTGCAACGACGAGCGCGGCATCCGCTTCGTCAACCAGTACGGTGGCGAGCGCGTCTATCAGCTCGACGCCAAGGAGCTCGGCCTCAACGACATCAAGGACAGCGTGAGCGAGTACTTCAACCACCTGATCTTTGCCCCGATCCTCAACAACGTGTATATGCGTGCACTCTCTGCCGTTACTCACAAGGACTACATGACGCGCCGCTACATGTGGAAGCTTGAGTATTAGTTACGCGGTTTTACCAAACCGCGTAACGGCTCGACGCTGCGCGGGCCGCATTTGGGCAATCTGACGTTCAACTTCAAGGGCGCGACCAGAAGGTCAGCGCCCTTTCGTTTCACGTCACCTTGCCTCAAATGCGGCCCGCTCGCTGACTTATGCTCAACCAGCGGCGCCTTAGACGTTGGGAATGTTCCTTTTCTGCCGGCAGTTGGGGACAGTCCTAGTCGTTGGGGGGCGTTCTTGAATGACCAGTCATTTAAGTGCGTCCCCAATGACTACCCAATGAGTATGTGGGGAGTAGATTTTTCCGCTCGCCGATTTGTGTCTTGAAAAATGTATATAACGACTATAACGTAGTGTGAAACATATTGGAAACAATACCGAGGAGGCTGCGTTGAAGAAAAGCAATCTGGGCTATGTGCTGGTGCTGATCGCCGCGCTTATGTGGGGCAGCATCGGAATCTTTGTAAACGGCATCTCGGCCATGGGCGTTTCGTCCCAGAGCATGGCTGCCTTTCGCTTGTTGGTCGGAGCGCTTATCTTGGCGCCGGTCCTGATGTTTATGGGCTGCCGTCCGGGTGAGGGGTCTACCGTGGCTCAGGGCCCGCTGGCCCTGTTCAAGGCAAGCCCCAAAGAGCTCGTCCCCTGCGCACTTGTCGGTATCGTCGGCTTGGCCGTCGCCAACACCTGCTATTACGAGTGCATGGGCGAGGTGGGCATGTCCACGGCCTCGGTGCTGCTCTACACCTCGCCGGTGTTTGGCGTCATGCTCGGCCGCGTGCTTTATCGCGAGGACGTGACCCCCAACAAGCTCGTTGCCATTGTCTTTAACATCGTTGGCTGCGTGCTTGCGGTGACCAATGGCGACCTTTCCGGTTTTCATTTTTCGGTTTGGGGCGTCACGTCGGGCGTGATTGCAGGCTTTTGCGGTGCGTCGCTTGCGGTGTTTAGCCGGATAGCAACCAAGACGGTCCACCCGCTGGCTGTCACGTTTTGGGGCTTTGTTTTTGGCGGTGCGGTTATGGCAGTTATCGCGGCTCCGTGGCCGGATGTCGCCGCGGCAATGTCGCCACAGCTGCTGCTGTTGTTCCTTGGCTTTGGACTCATCCCCACAGCCGTGGCCTACATCTTATATATGCAGGGTCTGTCCATGGGGCTCGAGACATCGAAAGTTCCCGTCGTAATGTCTTTCGAGACGGTCGTCACCGTACTGGTGGGCATTGGTGTCTATGCCGAGCCCGCCGGCGCGATCAAGGTCCTGGGCATCGTGCTGGTGCTCGCGTCCATCCTGATCATGAACACCGATTTCTCCAAGCTGCGCAACAGTGCCTTTGTCGGCCATATCGTTGAGAGCATGACCTTTAAGCCCAACGCGTGGTGGACGGAGAAATCGCAGGACATGGATCTGTTCCGCGAGCGCACCGGCATCGCGCTGGAGCCCACCGTGCAGGAAAGCCCCTGGTACTTTGTGCGATAGAGGATTGCGCGCAGGGTCTGACCTCGGGTTATCCAGCCAGCGCCGGCCTACCCTGCGCCAACGTTTCAAGTACGTTAAACCCGTCAACGGTCGATTTTCACCCGCGAACGGTCTTTATACTAATTAGCAATATAAGCAACGTATAAGACGTTATAATGACCATAACGAAAAGGAGGAGGCAAGATGAATCAGATCATTCTCGCATCTCATGGCGGCCTGGCCGCAGGCGCCAAAGACACGCTCGAGATGGTTCTCGGCGACGTGTCGAACGTCCACGTCGTGTCACTTGCTCGTGACGACAAGGAGCCCATCACCAATAAGGTGGACGCCATGATCGCCACGTTCAACGCGGACGACACCGTCTATGTGCTGACCGATATGCTCGGCAGCTCGGTCAACAACAACATGGTCGAGCTTTCCAAGAACGGCACGAAGTTCACGGTTGTCAGCGGTTTCAACATCCCGCTGGCGCTCACGCTCGCTATGAGCCCCGTCCCCGTCGAGGGCGCCGAGCTCGCGGCCCTCATCAACGAGGCCCGCAACGGTCTGACCAACCCCAACGCACCGGCCCAGCCCGCCGCGGCTCCCGCCAAGAAGGCCAAGGCGTCCCGTCACAGCTCCGGTCCCGCCAAGATCGTCCTCGCACGTCTTGACTACCGTCTGCTGCACGGCCAGGTCGTCTTTACCTGGACCACCAAGGTTCAGGCCGAGCGCATCATCGTCGTCGACAACGCTGCCGCCAACGATGACATCAAGAAGGGCGCTCTTAAGCTGGCCAAGCCCCAGGGCGTGCGTCTGAACGTCTTCACTGTCGAGCGTGCCCTCGCCAAGATGGACAAGCTCAACACCCTCGGCGAGCGCGTCATGTTCGTCTTTGGCAACACCGCCGAGATGCTGCAGTTCTGCCAGGGCTACAAGCTCGACGCCATCAACCTGGGCGCCACCGCCAACCACGACGGTGCCGATCAGGTCGGAGGCAAGGACAGCTCCGTCTTCCTCGACGCCACCCAGAAGGCCGACGTCAACCAGCTGCTCGACATGGGCATCAAGCTCTATGTCCAGCAGACCCCTACGTATCAGAGCGTCGACATCGACGCCAAGCTGTAATCAACCAGGCTTTTGCCTGACTGAAAGGAGAAGGGTATGAATACGTTCATCAGTGCGGTGCTCGTCGGCCTCGTCGGCGTGTTCTGCATGTGGGACTCCCGCCTGCTCGGTCGTCTTAACTTCGAGCAGCCCCTCGTTGGCGCTACGCTCGTCGGTCTGCTGCTGGGCGATGTGCCCACCGGCCTTGCCGTCGGTGCCGCCGTCGAGCTCGTGTCCATGGGCCTGGTGCAGGTCGGCGCCGCCGTTCCGCCCGATATGGTCCTGGGCGGCATCGTGGCCGCTGCCTTTGCGTGCCTGACCGATGCTTCCGCCGAGACCGCCATGACGATCGCCATCCCGGTCGCCGTCCTGGGTCAGCTCCTCGGCATCGTGTTCCGTTCCATCATCGCCGCCCTCACCCATGTGGCAGATAGCGCGATCGATAACGGTAACTTCAAGACCGCCTACCGTATGCACATCTGCGCCGGCTCCGGTCTGTACGCCATCATGTACTTCCTGCCGATCTTCCTCGCCGTCTTTGTTGGCACCGACCTGGTTCAGGCCATCGTCAACATGGTTCCCGAGTGGCTGTCCACTGGTCTTAACGTTTCGACCAAGATCATGACTGCCTACGGCTTGGCCCTGCTGCTCACCATGATGATCAAGAAGGGTATGACTCCGTTCCTGTTCATCGGTTTCCTGCTCGCCGCTTACCTCAACCTGTCCGTCATCGCGGTCGCTCTGATCGGTGTGTGCCTGGCTGTCGTCTTCATGGGCTTCAAGTTCAACGGTTCCCATGCAGCCGCCGGTGTCGATTCCGACTACGATCCGCTCGAAGACGACGAAGACTAAGGAGGAACACACTATGGCAACCGCAACCAAGGACGTGTCCCTGAACAAGAAGGTCAGCCAGTTCTTCTGGCGCTCCTGGGCCATCCAGGCCTCTTGGAACTACGAGCGTCAGATGAACATGGGCTTCCTCTACGGCATGGTTCCCACGCTCGATCGCCTCTATCCGGACGAGTCCGACCCCAAGCAGCTCGCTGCTAAGAAAGAGGCTTACCACCGTCACATGGCGTTCTACAACTGCACCCCGCAGACGAGCGCTTTCATCCTGGGCCTCTCCGCCTCCATGGAGGAGGAGTACGCCAAGGATCCCGAGAACTTCAACCCCGATTCGATTAACGCGGTCAAGACCTCCCTTATGGGCCCGCTTTCCGGCATCGGTGACTCCTTCTTCCAGGGCACCATCCGCGTTATCGCCTTTGGCTTGGGCGTTCAGCTGGCTCAGCAGGGCTCCATCATGGGCCCGATCCTGGCCCTTCTCATCTCCATCGTCCCCTCCGTGCTGATTACTTGGTTCGCAGCCAGGATGGGCTATCAGGGCGGCCACGAGTACCTGAGCAAGCTTCAGGGCGGCGACCTCATGGAGAAGCTCATGTATGTCTGCGGCATCGTGGGTCTTATGTCCGTGGGCGGCATGATCGCCACGCTGATCGGCGCCACCACCCCGCTGCAGTTCGCTGACGGCACCGTCGTTATCCAGGACATCCTGGACAGCATGATGCCCCAGATGATCTCCCTTGGCCTCACCGGCCTTATGTACTGGCTCATCAAGAAGAACGTCAACACCGGTTGGCTTCTCGTGATCGCCATTGTGGGCGGCATCGCCCTCTCCGCGGTCGGCATCCTGGCCTAGTCGCGACTAAGCGCCTAACCGCTTTCCCCCGGGGGCCTGCCTGGCATCCCATACCCCAGGCAGGCTTCCATCCCCAAAATGCGACAATGGGACAGTCCCCTTGTCGCATCCTCAACGGACCGGCGACTCGGTCCAAACCACGGTAACCCTGCGAGCGCCCGGCAATGTGGCGCCGCAAAAATCGAAAGGAATGTGTCAGATGTACGAGATCGACCTTAACCTCCCTAAGCAGATCGTCGCTGACGTCCTGTCCAACCACGAGATCCACAGTGTCGCCTTCGTCGGCTGCGGTGCTTCCATGTCCGACCTGTACCCCGCCAAGTACTTCCTGGCCAACAACACGGACAAGCTGAACGTTCAGATCTTCACCGCTAACGAGTTCAACTACGACACGCCTTCCTGGGTCAACGAGCACACCTTCGTGATCACCTGCTCCCTCGGTGGCTCCACGCCCGAGACCGTCGAGGCCAACAAGACCGCCAAGAAGCACAACTGCCCGGTCGTCTCCCTCACCAACAAGGCTGGCTCCGCTCTGACCGTCGACGCTGACTACGTCATCGTTCACGGCTTCCACGCCAACTTCGCTGCCAAGTGCGAGAAGCCCGGCTATGCCATCGCTCTTGCTCTCGAGATCCTTCAGCAGACCGAGGGCTATGACAAGTACGACGACATGATCACCGGCCTCACCAACGTCTTCGATCTCTGCGAGAACGCTGCTCAGTCCTGCAAGAAGCTCGCCAAGAAGTTCGCTGAGGACTTCAAGGACGACAAGATGATTTACTTCATGGCCTCTGGTGCCTCCGAGAAGATGGCTTACTCTCACGCCGCCTTCCTGTTCACCGAGATGCAGTGGATCGACGCCGCCGCCTACAACACCGGCGAGTACTTCCACGGCCCGTTCGAGGTTTCCACCGAGGGTAAGCCCTACGTCTTCTTCATGTCCGATGGCGCTACCCGTCCGATGGACGCCCGCGCCCTCACCTTCCTTGAGCGCATGGGCGCCAAGGTCGCTCTGATCGACTCCAAGGACTACGGCCTGGCTGACGCCGTGCCCGCGAGCGTCGTCACCTACTTCAACCCGCTGCTGCACCTCGCCGTCATGCGCGAGTACGGCAACCAGATCGCCGAGGCCCGTCAGCACCCGCTGACCATGCGTCGCTACATGTGGAAGCTTTCCTACTAATCACAAGTAAGTAGACCTTACGGGTTGATTGAGAGGGGATGGGGTTTGCGCCCCGTCCCCTTTTTTGCTCTTGGGAGGGCACGCCTGTCGCGTCGCAAAACCCAGGATAAAACCTACCAAAATAAACCTGTCTCTATTTGGCAGGTGGGAGGAGATGCGTATGATCAAAGCAGTGCTGTTTGACATGGACGGCGTGCTGGTCGATACCGAGTGGTTCTACAACCGTCGTCGCGTGGCGTTTATGGAGGAGAAGGGGTTCCACTTTGACGAGATCCCCGATCTTTCGGGGTCTAACGAGCCGGCCATTTGGGAGGCGCTGGTGCCCGACGATGTTGAGCTGCGCGAGCGCCTTCGCGTGGAGTACAAGCAGGTCTACAGCCCGGACCACCCCGTTCCGTATGCCGAGCTGCTCAACGAGCAGACGGAGCCGGTGATGCGCGCACTGCACGAGCGCGGCGTGAAGTGTGCCATCGCGAGCTCGTCTTATCGTGAGCTCATTGACGAGCTGGTAGAGATTGCCGGTATCGCCGATGTGCTGGACTACACCATCAGCGGTCACGAGTGCAGTGCGTTTAAGCCCGACCCCGAGATCTACCTGCGTGCCATGGAGGCGCTGGGGGTGGAGCCTGCCGAGTGCCTGGTTATCGAGGATTCGCCTTTGGGGATCGAGGCTGGCAAACGTTCCGGCGCCCGCGTCCTGGCACTGCGTCCGCACGAGGGCGTCAACCTCGATCAATCGCGAGCCGATGCCGTTATTGATAATCTGACCGACATTTTGGCCGCTTTGTAGTGTCAATCCGCCGCGAGAAGCACGGGTTCAAACGTTTTTTGCGGTGGACTGGCTCAATTTGGTTTCGATTTTGATCCGTTTGGCTTCGATTCGGACTAAGTGAGTAGACCTTTTGGCGCAGGCCGAGCACAATGCATATCTTCCTTTGTAAAACCGCAGGTCACAGGGGTGGCGGTTTTGGGTGTGCTCGGCAGATCGTAAAAAGTCTACTCACTTGGAATTTTGCCCTTTGGTCGTGGGGGTTGCTGGTCCCGTTTTGGTTGTCGAGGGAGGTTGAATTGAAGCGCCCCCGCACGCTCCATGCTACAATCGCGGGCATGCCCCACAACCACATCTGCCTTCGAAAGGAGCCTACGTGGCGAACGCCATCGATCAGCTCACGGACCGCGTGCTCGTGCTCGGCCGCGTCACCATCGTCCGCCGTGCCATTACCGCTGTGGCGGTCACCATTTCCGCCGTTCTCCAGACATTTCTGATCCAGGCGTTCATTCAGCCCGCCGACCTGCTTCCGAGCGGTCTTACCGGCGTCGCGGTCCTACTCGATCGCGTTACCTCGCTGGGTGGCGTTCATATCGACATCTCGCTCGGCATGCTCGCGCTCAACATCCCCGTGGCGCTCCTATGTTGGAGCGGCATTAGCAAGCGCTTCGTCATCTTCTCGATGATGCAGGTCGTGCTCTCATCGCTGTTCCTCAACGTCTTTCACTTCGCGCCGTTTTTGGGCGACAAGATCATGCTCATCATTTTTGGCGGCGTGGTCTCGGGTCTGGGCGCTGCCATCGCGCTTAAATCCGGCGCATCCACCGGCGGCACCGACTTTATCGCGCTGTGGGTTTCCAACCACACGGGCAAGACCATCTGGGGCGTCATCTTTGGTTTCAACTGCTTTATCCTGGCGATCTTTGGCTTTATGTTTGGCTGGGACAAGGCGGCGTATTCCATCGTGTTCCAGTTTATTTCGACCAAGACTATCGACAGTTTCTATCGTCGCTACGATCGCGTGACGCTGCAGATTACGACGCGCAAGGCAGACGAGGTCATGACTGCCTACGTAAACCATTTTCAGCACGGCATTAGCTGCGCCGAGGTCGTCGGCGGATACAGCCGCGAAAAGATGTACCTGCTGAACACCGTTGTTTCGACCTACGAGAGCCAGGACATTATCAAGTTGGTGTGCGACGTTGATCCCGGCGCCGTGATCAACGTGTTCCACACGCTCAACTTTGTGGGCGGCTGGTGGGGCGGTCATGTCGACGAGCCCATGCCCACGGCCGTTCCCGATCCCGACAAGCCCGCACGCATGGCCAGCAGGCAGGCGCGCCTCAGCGAACAGGACAGCCTGCAGCAGGATGACGGCAAGTAGGGTATTGGCATTTTGCCGGTCCTGCGCAACCCATCCGAACGAGCCCCCCGAAAGCCCCGTTGCTTTCGAGGGCTCTCGTTTGCCCAGATAAAACCTACCAAAATGAAGCTGTCGCTTTTTGGTAGGGAGGGTGTATCGTTTTATCAATATGAGGTAACATGAAACTAGACGTTATATACGTATTAGAAATTTAGCTATTTTGATAAGAGTGATCAGATATGCCTGCGCCCAAAAATGCACCGCTTTACCAGCAGATTTATGACGAAATCAAGGATGCGATCGAGAAAGGTGTTTATGCACCCAAGGAGCGTATTCCGTCCGAGCTTGAACTAGCCGAGCAGTACGAGGTGAGCCGTATTACGGTGCGCCGCGCTGTCGAGGAGCTGGGCTCCGATGGTTACCTGGTTAAGCAGCAGGGCCGCGGCACCTTTGTCTCCACGCCGCACATCAACCGCCAGTTTCACGCCTCGACGCTGCAGACGTTTACCGCGCTGTGTGCCGGCAACGGCATGAAGGCCGGTGCGCACGTGATCGATCGCCAGATCGTTCCGGCGCGCCAAAACGAGATGGAGTTCTTTGGCCTGCAGAAGGATGCGCTGCTGCTGCATATCAAGCGCGTGCGTACGGCCGACGGCGAGCCCATCTTTGAGGAGAACATCTTTGTGCCGTTTGACGCCTACCGTGAGCTGTTGACGGCCGATCTTGAGGACAAGTCGATTTTTGCCGAGGTCGAGCGTGTTGGCGGAACGCCGATTGTCTCGGTTGGCTACCGTACGGTCGAGGCCGTTCGAGCTAACGCCGAGCAGGCGGCCGAGCTGGGCATTGCTCCGCACGATCCGCTGCTCAACCTGCGTGCCGGCTTTACCGGTCCCGATGACGAGCCGGTTTTGATGGGTAAGCAGTACTACGTGGGATCGCGCTACGTTATGGTCATGTAAGTTACGCGGTTTTACCAAACCGCGTAACGGCTCGACGCTGCAAACGCCCCTAAGCGGCAATCTGACGTTCAATCGTCGGTCGCGTACCGAAGTACGCTTCCCTCCTCTTTCACGTCACCTTGCTCGCTTAGGGGCGTTTTCGCTGGCTTATGCTCAACCTGCGGCGTTTCCGTGCTTGTCAAGAGATGAAACATCGGCGTTGCTGGGCCGGCACTTGGAGACGTTTCTCTTCTGCCGGCACCTGGGGACACTCCTTAGTCATTGGGGACGTTCTTAAATGGCTAGTCATTCAAGAACGTCCCCAATGACTACCCGCAGAATGAGCGTGGCTGACAGCCGGGCGACGCCGGTCCGCGTGGCGGCGTATAATCGGCGGCAGATGACTTGAACGTTAGGAAACCATGACCGATAGCATGCAGCAGATGGCGCTCGACACGCTCGGCGCCTATTTTGGCTACACCTCGTTTCGCCCGGGACAGGACCGCATGGTCGATGCGATCCTTGCCGGTCGTGATGCGCTGGGTGTTATGCCCACGGGCGCCGGCAAGTCCATTTGCTACCAGGTGCCCGCGCTCATGCTGCCCGGCATCACCTTTGTGGTGAGTCCGCTGCTGTCGCTTATGGAGGACCAGACCCGTGCGTTGCTCGCGGCGGGTGCGCGACCCAGCTATCTCAACTCCAGCCTTACTCCGGCCCAGCAAAACACCGTGCTCAAGCGGGCGCGCGAGGGCCGCTACCAGCTTATGTACGTGGCGCCCGAGCGCTTGCTCGAGCCGCGTTTTTTGGCCTTTGCGCGGGAGGCCGCGGCGGACGGCGGCATTGGCGTGCCGCTCGTGGCCATTGACGAGGCCCACTGCGTGAGCCAATGGGGCCAGGATTTCCGCACCGCCTATCTGCAGATTCGTGAGTTTATCGGTTCGTTGCCGCGGCGTCCGATCGTGGCGGCGTTTACCGCTACGGCGACCGAGCGCGTGCGCGCGGATATTCAGCAGATGCTCGGCCTGCAAAACCCCGCGACGGTGGTGACGGGCTTCGATCGCAAGAACCTCTACTTTGGCTGCGAGGAGATGGGCGACAAGGCCAAGGCCGCGTGGGTGCGCGACTACGTGATCGCGCATTCGAGCGAGAGCGGCATCGTGTATTGCTCGACCCGCAAGACGGTCGATGCGCTGGCAGGCGAGCTTGCCGAGGCACTGGGCCCCAGCGGCATTCGCGTTGGCCGCTACCATGCCGGCATGGGCAACGACGCCCGCCGCCAGAGTCAGCGTGCCTTTATCGACGACGACATCCAGGTGATGGTTGCTACCAACGCCTTTGGCATGGGCATCGACAAGCCCAACGTGCGCTACGTGATTCACAACAACGTGCCCGAGAGCATCGAGGCATACTACCAGGAGGCGGGCCGCGCTGGCCGCGATGGCGATCCGGCCAGCTGTCACTTGCTGTGGAACGGTAACGATTTTCGCATGCGCCGCTTTTTGATCGACCGCGGCGATGCGGCCGACGAGGGGCTTGACGACGAGCAGCGCGCGTGGGCGCTCCAGAACCGTTATCGCCTGCTCAGCCAGATGGAGGGCTACTGCAATACCACCGGCTGCCTGCGCGAATACATGCTGCGCTACTTTGGCGACGAAGCCGCGGCCGAGCATGCGGTTGCGGCTGCTGCGGGCGGCACCGCAGACGACGCCGAGGGCTGCGGCAACTGCAGCAACTGCCTTACGCAGTTCGAGGTCGAGGACGTCACCGATATGGCCCGCGCCGCTGTGCGCTATGTGGCCACGCGTCCCATGCGCTTTGGCAAGTCGCTGATCGCCGATGTGCTCCACGGCGGCAACACCGAGCGCATTCGCCAGATGCATCTGGACGAGGACCGCGGCTACGGTGAGCTGTCGAGCGAATCGGTCGGGCGCATCAAGGACATCATCGGCCAGCTGTGCGGCCGCGGTTATCTGGCCACCTCGCAGGGGCAGTACCCGGTCGTGGGGCTGGGCCCGCGTGTCGGCGAGGTCGAGGACGAGGCGTTCGCCTTTACCGTTAAGCGTCGCGCGTCCAAGCGCAAGGCCTCGGCCCGCGCCCGCCGTGCGGTGGATCTGCTGCGCGAGGAGGCCGAGCTGGATCAACGCCCGCGCGTGGGCAATGATGCCGAGTTGTTCGAGCGCTTGCGTGCCCTCCGCAAGGAGATCTCTGCGGAGCTGGAGATGGCGCCGTATATGGTCTTTTCCGACAAGGCCCTGCGCGGCCTGTGCCGCCTGCGCCCGCAGACGCGCGACGAGCTGATCCAGGTCAACGGCATTGGCGAGAAAAAGGCCGACGCCTTTGGCGAGCAGTTTATGGCGGCGATTGAAGAGTTTGAGTCCGAGCATGCGCGGGATGGAGCGTAACGATGGTAGCCGATAGCAAGACCGAACGTTCCGAGCGCGCCGAGGTGTCCGCCGTGCCGCTGTACCAGCAGGTCATGGACGACCTAAAGGGCGAGATCGCGCGCGGCGTGTACGTGGCCGGCTCGCGCATTCCTTCCGAGATGGAGCTCGCGAAGTCCTACGGCGTGGGGCGCGTCACCGTGCGCCGCGCCATCGAGGAGCTGTCGCGTGCGGGATATCTCAACCGCCAGCAGGGGAGGGGCACGTTTGTGTGTGCGCCCAAGCTCAAGCGCAAGATTCGCCAGAAGGGTGACGTCCAGAGCTTTACTGAGGGTTGTGCTGCCAACGACATGGTGCCGGGTGCGCGTCTGGTGTCGCGCACGGTGGTCGCGGCGACGCACGAGGATGCGGCGTTCTTTGGCGCGGAGCCCGGCTGCGAGCTTATCGTGGTCGAACGCGTGCGCACAGCCGACGGCATTCCTGTCATGCTTGAGAACAACGCCTTTGTGCTCGCCGACCATCCCTATCTGCAGACGCTTGCCGACAAGGACCTCACGGACAATTCCATCTTTGCGCTCGTTGCCGAGCATTCGGGGCGCGCGCCGCTCAAGTCCGACCCCTGCACCGTGGAGATTGCGCTTGCCGATGCTCAGGCGGCCCCGCTGTTGGAGGTGCCGGTCGGTGAGCCGCTCTTCTATATGGAGGCGTACTTTACCGATGAGGACGAGCGCCCCTTGCTGCTCGGCCGCCAAAAGATCGTGGGCTCGCGCTACGTGTTCGACATCTAACGTCCACAGATAGAACAACATAGAACAAATTTGCTAAGATGACTTCACGGGCGTTGCCGTGCGTGTTATAAATAGGACAACATAGAACGACAGCAGGTACGAGCTGTCGTCGTTCAAAGCCGCCGCACAAGGAGGAACATCAGGATGAACGCACACGATCTGATTCAGGAAATCATCGAGCGCAAGGGCAAGATCGAGAACGTCTTTTGGATCGCTTGTGGCGGTTCGATGATCGACCTGATGCCGGCCAACGAGCTGCTCAAGCGCGAGGCCACCACGTTTACCTCGACGGTCTACACGGCACGCGAGTTTTGCCTGATGGCCCCCAAGAGCCTAGGGCCGAAGTCGCTCGTTATTGCCTGCAGCCACAGCGGCAACACGCAGGAGGTCGTCGACGGCTGCGAGATGGCGTTGGCTGCCGGCGCCGAAGTCGTTGCCCTCACCGACTGCGAGGGCTCCAAGATCGACAACGGCAAGTGGACTACCTGGGTCTATCCGTGGGGTGAGGGTGTGTCGCAGGCTGAGGTGCCGCAGGGCATCGGCGCTCTGATCGCCGCCGAGTTGCTCGACCAGCAGGAAGGCTACGAGGCACTCGCCGACATGTATGAGGGCCTCAAGCAGATGGATGCGCTGCTGCCCGCCGCCCGTGAGAAGGTCAACGCCGAGCTGGGCGCCCGCTTTGCCGAGCTCTGCCAGCAGCACAAGTTCTTCTATATCCTGGGCTCCGGCCCCAACTTTAGCCAGACCTACGCTATGGCCATCTGCTCGCTCATGGAGATGCAGTGGCAGCACTGCTGCTACATCCACTCCGGCGAGTACTTCCATGGCCCGTTCGAAGCCACCGAGCCCGGCGTATTCTACTTTGTGCAGCTCGGATCGGGCGAGTGCCGCCCCATGGAGGAGCGCGCTCTTGCGTTCCTCAACACGCACACCGACACGATCATGGTGCTCGACGCGCTCGAGTACGGCGTGGGCGAGGTGCCTGCCAGCGTGCGTTCGTACCTGGAGCCGATCTTCTTCTACAACATGAGCTGCGAGCTGCGCGCCGCCCGCGGAAAGGTGTTCGACCACAGCCCTGAGATTCGTCGCTACATGGGCATCGAGCAGTACTAAGTAACGGGAAAAGTATTCACCTTCGATTCGCAGGGGCACTGCGTGAGTCAAAAAGCGGGCCGCGCCGGTGGGTTTCCGGCGCGGCCCGCTTAGTATCGCGCATAGATTCGCAAGGTTGCGGCAGCCAGCGGCTTACTTGGCGTCGTAGGCCTCGGTATCCCACCAGTCGAGCTGGGCGATGTTGTCGCGGATGTGCTGGCAGCTCTTGTGGAAGCCCTCGAGCTCGTGCTCGGAAAGGTCGAGTGTGTAGACCTCCTCGACGCCCTCGGCACCGATCACGCACGGCAGGGAGGTAAAGATACCCTCCTCGCCATACTGGCCGGTCATAAGCGTAGAGGCCGAAAGCACGGCGTGCTCGTTGTGCAGCACGGCGGCGCAGACGCGCGCGGCGGAGTTGGCAACGGCGTACTCGGTGCACTGCTTGCCCTGGTAGGTTACGTAGCCGCCCTTGCGTGCGAGTTCCTCGACCTCCATGTGGTCAAAGGCGTACTTGTCAGGGTTCTCGGCCTGAAGTTCGTTGAGGCTCTTACCGGCGATGGTTGCGGCCTTAAAGGCGGCAAGCTGGCTAAAGCCGTGCTCGCCGATCATGTAGGCGTCGATGGACTTGGGGCTCACGCCGACCTTCTTGGAGATCTCGGTGCGCAGGCGGGCGGAGTCCAGGCCGCAGCCCGAGCCGATGATCTTCTTGGGATCGTAGCCGGTCAGGTGCCGCAGCTCGGTGCACACGACGTCGCAGGGGTTGGAGATGCTCACGAAGATGCCGTCAAAGCCGGCGTCGACGATGCGCTTGGCAAAGGTGCGGGCGGCGTCGGTGGTAAAGAACAGCTCGCCGTCGCGGTTGCCGGCGGCCAGCGCGACCTTGCCGGCGGCGTTGACGATGACGTCGCAGCAGGCAAGCTCCTCGTAGTGGTCGTAGCAGTTGACGATCTTGGTGTTGTACGGGACAAACGAAAGGGAGTCGCGCAGGTCCTGGACCTCGGACGTCACCTTGGCCTCGTTGATATCGCACAGGTACAGCTCATCGGCAATGCCCTGCATGAGCAGACTGTTGGCAACATGTGCTCCTACGTGGCCCTGGCCGACCACACCGATCTTACGCGTCTGGTACATATATGCATCCTTTCGGCCGAGTTTTTCGCGTCGAACCATTGTAACGTCCTGCTGCCACTTTGCTAGGCTAAAGCGCCATAGATTTTTGGGTATGCCTTAATCTCTACTTTTGGAGTGATTTGGGCCGCTGACGGCATCGCTGGGCGATATGCTCGCGCGGATGGGGCCGCTCGTTGTACCATAACTGCAACTGATTCGTAAGGAGCATCCATGCCCATTCGCATCCCCGACGCCCTCCCTGCTGCCGCGCAGCTCGAGAGCGAGAACATCTTTGTCATGACCGAGTACCGCGCGCTGCACCAAGACATCCGCCCGCTGCGCGTGCTCATCCTCAACCTCATGCCCACCAAGATCGCCACCGAGACGCAGATCATGCGCAAGCTCTCCAACACGCCGCTGCAGGTGGAGGTGGACCTGCTGCGCACCAAAACGCACGAGGCCACGCATGTGAGCGCCGGCCATCTGGAGACGTTCTACCGCACGTTCGACGACATCCGCGACATCCACTACGACGGCCTGATCATCACGGGTGCCCCGGTGGAGCAGATGCCGTTCGAGGAGGTCGACTACTGGCCCGAGCTCTGCCAGATCATGGATTGGTCCACCACGCACGTACACTCTACGCTGCACATTTGCTGGGGCGCGCAGGCCGGCCTGTACCATCATTACGGTATTCAGAAGCACGACCTGCCGGCAAAGGCGAGTGGCGTGTTCGAGCATTATCTGGTGAAGCCGCAAAGCCCGCTGGTCCGTGGCTTTGACGACCGTTTCTATGCCGTGCATTCGCGCAACACCGATGTGCGCCGCGAGGACGTGGAGGCCGAGCCGCAGCTTGAGGTCGTGGCCGTGTCCGACGAGGTGGGCCTGTACATCGTCAAGTCGACCGACAGCCGTCGCTTCTTTGTATTTGGCCACCCCGAGTACGATACCGACACGTTGCGCCTGGAGTACGAGCGCGACGTGAAGCGCGGGCTCAACCCTCAGGTGCCGGCACATTACTTCCCGGGCGACGACCCCACCGCCGAGCCGCGCAACGTCTGGCGCAGCCAGGCTCAGCTGTTCTACACCAACTGGCTCAACTACTACGTCTACCAGACCACGCCCTACGACCTGGCCCGCGCCGGCGAGGAGCACTAGACTGCGATGGTACTGCTGTAGCCGTGGCTGATGTGGCGGCGGTTAGGCGCTGATGATGTTGGGTAGCGGCAGGTCGTGGGCATCGGTGGGGACGTGGTTGATGCGTTGTTCGTCGAAGGCGATGCCGATGATTTGACATGCGGGCGAGAGCATGGACAGGTAGCGGTCATAGCAGCCGCCGCCGTAGCCCAGGCGCGCGCCGGTTTGGTCGAAGGCCACGAGCGGCACAACAATCATGTCGAGTGCTTCGGCAGGCACGATGGGGAAGCGGTCGCTGTCGATGTCCGTGGCCGCGAAGGCCCGCGCGGGGTGGGCGATAAACGGGGCCGCGGACGCATCGTCGGCGGCAACTGCTCGCATGCACATGCGCTGGCCACAAGCTGCGGCATCAATTGCCGAGAACATGCACGGATAGGCTACGCGCCAGCCGCGCGCGGCGGCCGCAGCGGCAAACGCGGCAGGGTCTGCCTCGGAGCCCATTACGGCATAGACTGCAACGGTGTGCGGGGCTGCGGGATCCGAGCTGCCCAGCAACTCAACAAGCCGCGCACAGATAACGGCAGACTTCGCCGCCCGCAAGTCCAAATCAAGAGCATCGCGCCGAGCAATCACTGCCCGCCGCAACTCAGCCTTATCCATCCCAGCTCCCTCTCCCAAACCTACCAAAAAGGGACAGGTTTATTTTGGCAGGTTTTATCTGGGCAAACACCCAAACCACCACACAAATCATCGCAAAGGGGGCAGCTCATGGACACCTTCGTGGGTTTTGACGAAGAGCAGGTGTTCGCGGCGGTTTGTCTCGATCTGTAACAGTTACTCGGCAAAATCGGACCTAGATGTTACAGATTGAGACAAAGGGCCGGCGTCATCCGGAAACGTCTCGATCTGTAACATCTGGAGCCGATATTGCCGTCTTGGCGTTACAGATCGAGATAAACCGACAGACTGCGGCAAAAGAAAAGGTAGATTTTCAGGCATGTCCCAAAAATCTACCTTTGTTGTGGTTAGCTCAGCAGGTCGACTACGTTGAAGCCGGCGTTGCTCTTGGCGATGACGTCGCGTCCGCCAAAGACGCAGGTGGGCGACTCGGCTGCGATGCGCGTCACGTCGGCGCCGAGCGAGCGAAGCTCACCGGGCGTGGCGGCGAGCATCTGGGTGCGACGCTCCTCGCGCGCATGCGGATCGAGCCCGGCCAGATAGGTCGTGTTGCGGCGCTTGGTGAGCGCGTACGGCTTCACCGGCGCGTCCATGCCGCTCACGCAGCTCACGATAAAGCCCTCAAAGGCGGCCTCGTCGGGCTCAAAGCTGCCAAGCCATGCACCCGCGCGCTTCACGCGCTCAATCGAAGGATCGATCGCCGGGTCGCGGTAGGTGTAGAACGCCGCCTGACGCTCGCCGGCCGCGCGGAATCCGCAGCCGTACGCACCACCCTTCACGCGGATCTCGTTCCACAGGTAGTCGTAGGAGAGCGCGTTGGCGGCAACCGCCCAGGCGCCCGTCACGTCAATGCCCAGGCGACGCGGATCGCACGCGCTTGCCGCAAAGCAGATGTCGCTGGGGATGACAAAAGCCTCGTGGCGGTCGCACGGCGCCGGCACCACGAGCGCGTCGCGGCCGGCATCGGCGCCGTCGCCAGCGTCCAGCCTCAGGTCGCCCGCGGCATCCCAGTACGCGTCAAAGTCCTCGTCGCTGCCGGTAAAGCTCGCCATGCAGCCGTCGGCCACAAAGATGCGGCCTGCCAGCTCGGTAAGCTTGGCGCGCAGGCCGTCCAGGCGCTCGTCAAAGTGGTCGAGCAGATCGCGCAGGAACAGATAGAAATCCACGCCCGAAAGCTGCTCGCGCACCACGGCCGAAGGCGAGCTGTAGCTCATCGCGCGACCGAGTGCCGCCGAGTGACCGTTGTTGATAAAGCCCTGCTCAAGCCCAATGCGAATCTGCGTGAGCACGTCGCGCATGCGGTCGGCATCGGCATCGAGCAAAAGCGTGCTCGACCACACCTCGCGCGGCAGACTCGCCAGCGCATCGATCTTCTCGGACAGGGCGCCGGCGCTCACCAGCAGGTAGGGGCGCACGCCGTCCACTTCGGGCTGCGTCATGACTTCGGTCGTAAAGCTCAAAAAGCCGAGCTTGCCAGCGAGCAAGTTGTCGAGTTCCTCGGCCGAGTGCTCGCGCGTGGGCAGCTGCTTAAGCAGGCGGCAGAGCAGTGTCACATAGGGCAGGTCCTCAAACGCGACGCAGCTCAGGTCGAAATACTGCATGGCGTAGGCCAGGCGGTTGGTGGGGATGCCGTGGCGCAGGCAGGGGATGGGCGCAGTCGTGTCCACGACCAGCGGCGGCTCGGGGCGCGCCTCGCCAATGTCGGACACGCGCAGGCGCGGCAGCGTGGCCTTGGCCTCGGGCGTGTCCTCGGCCTCCTGTGAGGAACGAAGTGCGGCCGTGCGCTCGACCACGTCGGCCAGCTCGGCATCGGTCATGGCATCGCGCTTGGCTGCCAGCTCGGCGACCTCGGCACCCTCCGAACCCTCGGCAGCGTCCACCGGCACCAGCTCGACCAGTGCCATGTGATCGTTCTGCAGCACCAGCTCGCGCAGCAGGTCCTCAAAATAGTTGCCGTCCAGCTCGCCACGCAGCTCCTCGTACACCGGGCCGTACTTGAGCGCCAGCGTCGCGGCGTCGTCATCGTAGAGCCAAGTGCTCAACGCGTCGCACGCAATGGCCACGCCGTCGGCGATACCGTAGTCGCGCTGGCGCAGGTCGTATTCGTTGCTGCTGATGATGGCTTCCAGACGCTCGCGCGGAACGCCGTGCTCGCACAGGTCGCGGCAGGCGTCCTGGAACACGCGGCGCAGCTCGCGCGCCACGCCGGGCTGCGCGTTTTGCAGCATGATGAGCTCGTAGGGCTGCAGGCTCTCGGCCGCGGTGTAGCTCACCACGTTGCCGCCCAGACCTGCCGCCAGAATGGCCTTCTTAACCGGCGCTTCGTTGGAGCCCAGCAGCGCCTCGAACAGGATATCCGCCGCGATCGTGCGCTTGCGGTCGAGCGCGCTGCCCAGCACAAGGCCCAGGCCCACCAAGGCGTTTTCGGGCGTGGTGGCCATCTCGATACGCTTGTACTCGCAGGTCACAGGCGCCTGCACGCCCAGCGGATTGGGCGCCAGCGTGGACGGGTCCTCGCCGGCGGCAACGGCAGCGTCCATGCGGCGGCTCGCGGCACTCGGCTGCGACAGATAGCGCTCGTCCAAAAAGGCCAGCGCGCGGTCCACGTCCAGGTCGCCGTAGAGCGTGATGTAGGAGTTGGAAGGATTGTAGTGGCGCGCGTGCGTGTCCAGGAACTGCTCGTAGGTGAGCGCAGGGATTGCGCGCGGGTCGCCGCCGCTCTCGTGCGCATAGGCGGTGTCGGGGTAGAGCGCGGCGTTGACGGCGTCGTCCAGCACACTCATGGGGTCGGACAGCGCACCCTTCATCTCGTTGAACACCACGCCGTTATAGCGCAGCGTGCCCTCGTGCAGGCTAGCGGAGCTGCCGTCGCCCTCGCCCTCGGCACCCTCCGACAGGTCCAGCTCGTAGTGCCAGCCCTCCTGCTCAAAAATGGTGGGCTTGGTATAGATGGCCGGGTTGAACACCGCGTCCAGGTACACGTCCATCAGGTTGTACAGATCCTGCTCGTTGGTGGTGGCAACGGGGTAGATGGTCTTGTCGGGGTAGGTCATGGCGTTGAGAAACGTCTGCATGGAGCTCTTGATCAGGTCGACAAACGGCTCCTTGACGGGAAACTTGGCCGATCCGCACAGCACCGAGTGCTCAAGAATATGGAACACGCCGGTGGAATCGGCCGGCGGCGTCTTAAAGCCAATGGCAAAGGCCTTGTTTTCGTCGTCGCACGCCAGGTACAGCAGGCGAGCGCCCGAGGCAGTGTGTCGCAGCACGTAAGCGTCCGAGTCGAGCTCGGGCACGGTCTCGCGGCGCTCGACGGCAAAGCCGTGGCAGGTAGTGCCGGGCACCAGCAGTGCAGCGGCTGCGGCGCGCGGGTCGGTTGAGGTGGTGGGCATATGCAGTCTCCTTTGACGCCCCAGCGGGGGCGAATCGAGTCGAATCCTCGAGAGTATACCCATATGGGGCCGCGACCCTGCGGCGAACTGGAGACGATGCCAGCGGATTGGGCGAAGGGCTCGCGTGCCCGCCGCACGAGCGTGGAAAATTGGACACTCGCCAAACGAGAGTGGATATTCGGACGGACGAGCGAGGATTTCCGGATACCTATCGAACGAGAGTGGATATTTGGACGGAATTTGCCGCAAAAGCCCCAAAAACCGTCCAAATATCCACTCTCGATATCCGACCGTCCGAAAATCCTCGCTCGTCCATCACTCGCGTATCTCTCGTCCCTCATTCGTCTCTAATATGAGAGATGACAGGAAGATGAGAGAAAAATATGAGAGATAACTGAGCAGCAAAGAGACAGGCAATCATGGTATTGTCTCAATACCAATTGTTCTACCAGCAAAAATATGTATAAATGAAGCAAATGGTAGACATTCCATCTCTCATCTATCTCTCTATCTCTAAGC
>DBEZHA010000024.1:0-46092 GCA_048189585.1 Collinsella sp.
GGTAGCGCGCAGAGATGTGGTGTAAGAGGCGGGGCATGCCCCGCCTCTTCTCTTTCTTGAAAGGGAGGGGACACCGCCTAGAATTCGTCGTTGGAGTAATGAAGGTGACGAATGGAAGGAAAGGCGATGCCCCAAGAAGAGAGTGTACTGCGCCTCGGCCGCGACGAGGCCCTCGAGGCGGCGAGGCTTTGGCAGGAGTGCGGCGACGCGCGCGAGTTCGCGTGCAGGGTGCTGGGCGGCGTGATGAACGCGCTGATGGACTCCGAGGCCCAGCAGATGTGCGGCGCGAGCCGCAACGAGCGCAGCGACGGCAGGGAGAACAGCCGCAACGGCTACCGCCCCAGGTCGCTCAAGACCGCCGTGGGCGACGTGGAGCTCGAGATACCCAAGCTCAGGCACGGCACCTACTACCCCGAGGGCATGCTCGCGCGATGGTCGCGCGTCGACACCTCGGTGGCCTCCATCGTGCAGGAGATGTACGTGTGCGGCGTGTCCACCCGCAAGGTCGAGCGCGTGGCGTCCAAGCTGGGCATATCCTCGCTGTCGAGCTCGGAGGTCTCGAGCCTCTGCTCCGACCTCGACGCCGAGGTGGAGGAGTTCCGCCGCCGCGACCTTTCGGGCACGCCGTGCTGCTACCTGTGGCTCGACGCCACCTACATGAGCTGCAGGGTCGGCTCGTCGGTCGTCTCGCAGGGCGTCGTGACCGCGATCGGGCTGGGCGCCGACGGGCGCAAGCACTTCCTGGGCTGCGACGTGGTCGACACCGAGAGCGAGGACTCCTGGGCGGCATTCCTCGGCGGGCTGCGCGAGCGCGGGCTGGCCGGCGTTCGCCTCGTGGTCTCCGACAGCCACGCCGGGCTCGTGGCCGCCGTCTCGCGCCTGTTCCAGGGCTGCGCCTGGCAGCGCTGCGTGACGCACCTGCAGCGCAACCTCCAGAGCGCCTGCTCGGGCAGGCCCGAGGACTCCAAGGCGGCCGTCAGGGACCTCGTGCACGCCGCGGTCTACCAGGACGACCCCGACCTCGCGCGCTGCGTGTGGGCCGAGGCGGCGCCCTGGGTGGCGTCGGTGTCCGCCAGGGCCGGCGAGGTCTTCGAGCAGGCCGAGGACTCCGCGCTGGCGTTCACTGGCCTTCCCCAGGGCGCACTGGGCCAAGCTCCGCACCAACAACGTCCAGGAGCGCGCCAACCGCGAGATCAAGCGCCGCTACAGGGTCGTGCAGTCCTTCCCCTCGAGGGAGTCGATGCTGCGCCTGACGTGCGCGAGCCTCATGGAGACCGAGGGGCAGTGGTCCCAGCAGCGCGTGTTCTCCGAGGCCTCGGCCGCCGAGGGCTTCGCCGAGCCCGCGGACAGGCCGGCCCCGACAGAGGGGAGGCGCCGCGCGCTCGGGCGGCGCGCCAGGGAGATAGTGGACGAGATAGTCGAGAAGCGCGGTCTCAAGAAGGAGTAACATCGGGACTTGCAGCGACGGACCTCAGGACACTCTTACACCACGTCTGCGCGCGCGACCGAGGTCTATCGAAATTACTTCATTTTGTCTCAAGGTTGAGCCAAATTAGCGTACATCTGTTGCGTAAAATGAGCAAAAATGGCTTCATGAAATGTCTCTATTTTCATGTCAGTACTCATATTTGCCACTTTTTGACCACAGGGGCATCTACCGCGCGAAATCGATATGTCAAATCTGCCAAAAACGGCCCATAACAAAAAAGCTCCCATTGCTGGGAGCTCTTCCATTTAATGGTGCGGGCGAAAGGACTTGAACCTTCATGGGGTTGCCCCCATACGGACCTGAACCGTACGCGTCTGCCAATTCCGCCACGCCCGCGTGCAGGAATTAGAATAACGGAGCGCCATCGCGAACGCAAGAACTATTTTTGAAAAAGTTTGCAGGCATTTTCCCAAGCTGCTCGCGCGATTGCCTCAGCATCCTCGCCGGTACGATCGACACGGTCGTTAACCAGCGCGTTTGCCGTAATGGAGATCATTGCGGGCTCGCATTCAAGACCGCGGATGGGCTCCGGAGCCATATACGGGCAATCCGTCTCGAACAAAATTCGATCGAGTGGGGTTGCCGCAAATGCCTCGCGCACGTCGTCGTTGCGCTTAAAGGTGGCCGCACCACCATAGGCGATATAGCAGCCCAGCTCCACAAAGCGCTCCATCGTGGCGCGGTCCTCGCCAAAGCAGTGCAGCACGCAGCCGGCCTGGGGCACGCCCACCTCGCGCAGCACGTTGTACGCATCCACGTGCGAGGTACGCCCCTCGTCCGCGTCTTCGTGACGCAGATGCAGCTCTACCGGCACGTTGCGGCGCACGGCGACCTCGAGTTGGCGTGCCATGCAGTCGATCTGCACGCTGTGAGGCGCCGGCGCGATGTCGTCGTCATAGTCCATGTGGTAGTCCAGGCCGATCTCGCCAATACCGACGCATAAGGGGTCTTCGAGCGCGGCAACAACCTGTGCATGAATGTCCTCGGTGTAGTCAGGAGCGCCATACGGATGCACACCGGCAAGATACTTAACCTGCGGGATATCCTGCATCGGCAGAATCTCGCGCGTCAGCCAATCGCTATA
The DNA here is from genome assembly GCA_048189585.1 of Collinsella sp. GTDB lineage: Bacteria > Actinomycetota > Coriobacteriia > Coriobacteriales > Coriobacteriaceae > Collinsella. Next base: position 2,574 of record DBEZHA010000024.1, read on the forward strand.
GTCCGTCACGCTGCGCTTATCGGCGATGGGATCGAAGATCGTCACCAACAAATCGACGCCTGCGGCCTTGGCACGCACGAGCGTCTCGGGTACCTCCTTGCCCCAAAACGAGAGCAGGTGCGCATGCGTATCGGCAAGCGGCGCCAGCGGTACCGGACAAGCAACCGTTTTCTTTTTCTTGGTAAACGTCACGCGCTCGGCATTAAGCGTCATGGGAAAGCTCCTGAGCCAAGCGAACAAAGGCGGCGACGTCGAGCGTCTCGGCGCGCGTGGTGGGTGCAATACCGCAAGCCTCAAAGGCAGCATCGAGCACGTCCTTGGCAAAGCCGTTGGCGCTCATGGAATTGCGGATGGTCTTGCGGCGCTGGGCAAATGCAGCGTCAATCACGCGGGCCACGAACTCGCAATCGAGCCCCTCGGGCACCACGCCGTCAACACGGTCGATGCGCACCACGGCAGAGTCCACGTGCGGCGCCGGCATAAAGCAGCGCGGCGGCACCTCAAAACGCCCCGTCACCTGCGCATACAGGCCAAGTTTTGCCGTGTAGCCGCCATAAGACTTGTTGCCGGGCGTCGCGGCAATACGATCGGCGACTTCCTTTTGCACCATAACCACGGCGCGCTTGAGCGCGGGCATCGTCTGGAAGAACTGCAAAATGATCGTCGCCGCCACGTTATAGGGCAGATTTGCGACAAACACCGTGGGCTCGCCACCGGCAGTCTGCTCAACCTGCTCCGGCGTCACCTTAAGCGCATCGCCCATGATAAAGCGGAAGTTGGCATAGTCGGCGGCGTGAGCATCGAGCACCGGCTCGAGCTCGGGATCGGCCTCGATCGACGTGACGCACGCCGCCTCCTGCAGCAGCGCAAGCGTGAGCGTGCCAACGCCCGGGCCAACCTCGAGCACGCGCTCATCGCCCGCAAGCTCAGCGAGCTCACAGATACGTTCGATCACATGGTTGTCGATCAGGAAGTTCTGGCCCAGGCGATGCTTGGTCGCAAGGCCAAACTCCTCTAGCAGCTCCCTTGTTGCCGTGGGGTTTGCCAAAGGCGAAGTTGTCATAGTTGCCTCCTTAGCATGATGGCGGCGTCTTGAAACGAAAGGGCATGGACCGTTGCGGCCATGCCCTTACATCTAAACAGCAAATTGCCGATATGGCGCGCTACGTCTTAGCCCAGACGCGGGAACAGCGGCTCACCCTTCTCGACGGGCTGACCACCGGCAAGCAGGCCCCAAGCGCAAATGCCCTTGAGGTCGTCGGTCGCGGCCTCGTTCTCACAGGACAGGCGGCGCAGGGCCTCGGCAGAAGTCTGGGGCATGAGCGGCATCAGCAGGTGAGCGGCAATGCGGATGGCCTCGAGCAGGTTGTAGATCACAAACGCCAGCTCGTCAGCCTTGGCCTCGTCCTTGGCAAGCGCCCAGGGCTCGGAGTCCTCGATGTAGTGGTTGGCGGCATGGATGAGCTCCATGACCTCGTCCTTGGCTCCACCATAATCGAGCACGTCCATCTTGGCCATGTAGCGATCGACCAGGCCATCGGCGATCTTTGCCAACGGGTTGTCGAACGCATCGAACGATGCGGGCTTGGCGGGCGCGCAACCGTCAAAGTACTTGCCGCTCATGTTGAGCGAACGCGAGATAAGGTTGCCCCAGCTGTTGGCCAGGTCGGCGTTGTAGACCTGCTCCATGCGGTCGAAGCTGATGGCGCCGTCGGTGCCGGGGACCACATCGGTCATGAAGTAGTAGCGATAGCCCTCGACGCCCAGCATGTCGATAACGTCCTGCGGAGCGATGGCGTTGCCGCGGCTCTTGGACATCTTCTCGGCCTTGCCGGTCTCGGCATTGCGCACGGTCAGGAAGCCGTGGGCAAAGACGTGCTCGGGCAGGGCCTCGCCGATGGCCATGAGCATGGCGGGCCAAATGACGCAGTGGAAGCGGATGATGTCCTTACCCACGATGTGGAACTGCGCGGGCCAGCGATAGGCCAGCTCGGCACGCGCCTCATCGGTGTCGACACCGTAGCCGACGGCCGTCATATAGTTGAGCAGCGCATCGAACCACACGTAGGTCACGTGACCCTCGTCAAACGGGACCTGGATGCCCCAGTCAAAGCTCGTACGGCTCACGGAAAGGTCGTTGAGGCCGCCCTCGACAAAGCTGCGTACCTCATTCATACGGAACGCAGGCTCGACAAAGTCGGGGTGCTCGTCATAGAGCTTGAGCAGCTTGTCCTGGAAGGCGGAAAGCTTAAAGAAGTAGGACTCCTCCTGCACGCGCTCAAGCGGACGGTGGCAGTCGGGGCACAGGTGCTGGCCGACGCTGCCGTACTCCTCGTCGCCCTTCTGGACCTGCGTATCAGTGAAGTAGGTCTCGTCAGGCACGCAATACCAACCGTCGTAGCTGCCCTTATACAGGTAGCCGGACTCCTTCATGCGCTCCCACAGGTACTGCACGGCATGATGCTGGCGCGGCTCGGTGGTGCGGATGAAGTCGTCGTTGGAAATCTCGAGCTTGCTCCAAAGCTCCTTGAAGTGCGGGGCCTGGCTGTCGGTCCACTCCTGCGGCGTCATGTTGTGCTTGGCTGCGGCCTCGGCGACCTTCTCGCCGTGCTCGTCCATGCCGGTCAGGAACTTGACGTTATAGCCGGCGGAGCGGCGATAGCGAGCCTGAACGTCGGCGATGATGGTGGAATAAGCCGTGCCCAGGTGCGGATCGGCGTTGACGTAGTAGATGGGCGTCGTGATAAAGAACGAAGGCTTGCTTTGATCCATGGGGTTTGTCCTCCAGAAAAACGTTGCATACAGGGGATGATTCTAGCGCAAGGGCTGGATATCCTCCATCTATTGCATATCGAGCACCATGGCATAGACATCGCGCTTGCGGCGCGAATACTTCTGAGACAGGCGCTTGGCCACCGCAGAGGCGGGCTCTCCCTCCTCGAGCGCGGCGCGGATATCCTCGCGCAGGGCCTCGTCGGGATCCGCTGCCACGGCGCCAACCGGCACGATACCGGCCTCCTCGTCCTCGCTCGGCGGCGCGATGACCAGCGCAATCTCGCCCTTTACCTCGCCGCGAGCACGCAGCTCCTCGGCGAGCTGGGCGGCGGGCCCGCGCAAGACTTCCTCGTGCAGCTTGGTGAGCTCGCGGCAGACGGCAACCTCACGCTGGGGAAAGACCTCCACCACGGCCTCGAGCGTCGCCACGATGCGATGTGGAGACTCGTAGAAGATGAGCGCGCCGGGCACCACGGCAAGGCGCTGCAAACGGCGCACACGGTCGCCGTGCTTTCGACCCAAAAAGCCCTCGAAGAAAAAATGCTCGCAGGAAATGCCGGACGAAACGAGCGCCGTGACGCAAGCAGAGGGCCCGGGAATAACTTCGACGGGCACATCGGCCTCACGCGCCGCCTCGACCAGCGCCTGGCCGGGATCGGACACGCTCGGCATGCCGGCGTCCGAGGCAAAGGCGAGGGTCTCCCCCGTCAGCAGACGGTCGACCAGGCCGGCGGCGCGGCTGGCGATCACATTCTCGTCGCAACGGACAAGCGGCTTGGAAATGCCCAGGTGCATCAGCAGCTTTGACGTCACGCGCGTGTCTTCGCAGCAGATGACATCGGCAGCGGCAAAGGTCTCGCCAACGCGCGGGGACAGGTCGCCCAGGTTGCCGATGGGCGTGCCGACCACATAGAGTTTGCCCGTATGGGCGCTGTTTTGCGTCATATCAACCTATTCAATCATGCCGCGCTCGAGCGTACCGAGCGCCGCGCGGGCGTCCCATGCTGCAATGCGCTTCTCGGTCTTCCACGTTTGGAAGAACCAACCGGCAGCCGGCGCAAACGAAGCCAGCTGGTTGGCGATAAACACGCGCTCGTAGGCATTGCGGCCCTCGGGCGTAACCGACGAGTTGGCAAAGATCGCCGCGCCCGACCATTCGCCCACCAGCACGGGGAACCCAGTCGAAATCGCTTCTTTAAGCTCGCGCTTGTTACGCGAAATCGCCGTCGTCAGCCCGCGGGGGCTCGTGATGTCGAGCGCATGCTCGTCGCGGTAATGGTACAGGTGAAGGTCCATGTAGACGTTCTTGTACTTGGCGCCGCGCATAAAATGCTTCCACTCGCTGGGATGCCCCGACGACGAGAAGACGACGATCTTATCCTCGGGCATATACGAACGGACGAGCTCATAGGCGTCGCGATAGAAGTTGCGCAGGTAGTGCGCCGGAATGCCATCCGTCATGGCAAAGAGACTCTTGCGGACACTCATCTGCGGCGTATCCAGCAGCTCAATGCCCAGCAGGCTCTCGGCCTCGCCGTAACGCTCGGCCAAGCGCTCGAGCACATCGAGTGCGACATGGCGGCCGTTAGTGGACGAATGCCACTCGGCAACAGCCTCTGGCGTGGCGGGCGAATCATTGGAATCGCCCTGGCCACCGGGCACAGTTGCTAGATCAAGCAGCACGCGGATGTCGTACTTGGCAGCCCACTCAATTGCACGGTCGATGTAGTCGACAACCGAGATGTAGGACGCATCGGACTCCTGCGAGCCAAAGGCATACCAAGGCACCGGCAGACGCACGGCGTTGAGGCCGATCTGCGCCATGCGACGGAAATCGTCCTCGCTCACAAACGTCTCGTAATGACGGCGCATGCGCTCGTTATAGGCGGCGGTGCCCATGGCCTCCTGCAGCTCGGCCGCGTTGGATGCACCGGTCGCCGCGTATAGCGACGGGGTCACCCAAGGCTCGGGAATAAACCAGCCAGAGAGATTAACGCCGAGTATCCTCTCCATCACTGCCCCCTTCGGATCGTGCAGGCCGAGCCTGCATCGTATTGCATAGGAAAAGTATCGTTTTGAGTATACCCGCGCGTACGGACAGACGACCGAACGGTCTGTAAAGTGGCGCAAAAGCGGGAGGAATATCTGGGCGGGCCCGAGATGTGCACGCACGTCGGAAGTAAGCGCCAGAAAGCGCATCCTGTTTTTCGCAAAAGACTGGGATGTATTTTCCGTTCGAGGCCTCAATCGGAAAATGCATCCCGTTCTGAGCGCGAGATCTGGGACGCAGTTTCCGCCAAAGGCCGCAAAAGGAAAGCACGTCCCATTCTGACGCCGGATTCCGGGTCGCGCTTTCCCAAGCGACATCAAAGCGGAAAACGCATCCCACTCTGAAGCCAAATTCCGGGACGCAATTTCCGCAGAGCCCTCGATAAAAGAAAAGGACCCCTTTGCAGAGGTCCTAGTCAATTCAAGGTGGCGGGGAAGGGAATCGCGCCCGCGCTCCGCGCGTGCGGACCGCTGCGGCGCTTGCGCGCCTTGCGAGCTCCGCTGGCAAACGCTCACGCGTTTACTCAGCTCCGCGCCCTCACGGGGTTCGATTCCATGTGGGGGCTGCATAAAAGAAAAGGACCCCTTTGCAGAGGTCCTAAACAATTCAAGGTGGCGGGGAAGGGAATCGAACCCCTGACACGAGGATTTTCAGTCCTCTGCTCTACCAACTGAGCTACCCAGCCATTTGAGGTGTGCCTTGTTTCAAGGCTTGATTAGTATAACCAAGGACGCGTTCCGATCAACCGAGAATTTTAAAAAAGTTTTTGAGCACAGCCTCGGTTCTATAAATCGGCACGTCAGAGGCATCAGCCGGCAGCAAGAAGTTTTTCACTCAGAGCCGCACGGGCAAACTCACTTGGCGTCATCCCCTCGGCAGCCGCCCGTCGACGAATGGCCTCCTTCATTCCCAGAGGAATCTTGACCGACAGCGTTGCCGTCCCCTCACCTGAGAGCGGGGGCCGTCCATGCACGATCCCACCAACGGTGTGTTCGCCATCCGGAAACTCTCCGCGCTCGTACGACTCGCACCACGCGTCAATCATTTCATCCGTTACAACCTGACCATTAGCGGCCGTATACGTCTTGCCCATCATCGACCCCTCTGCCGAGCTCGCTCGATCTCTTGCCAGAATTTCTTCTGAACCGGAGACAGGGCATGAATAATGAGCCATCCACGAATTAGTTCGACCGCAACAAGTTCCACACTTCGACCATCTGGAAGCCATCCAATGGCAAGCCATCTCGGCGGCTCGTCCTCCGACTCGCGGCGAATGCACTCAGTAACCGCGAACCAGGCACCTAGTACCTGCTTTTCCGTCAAGTGTTTTTTGGCGTTCGGATGGATCTCAACATCCATGCATCTTCTCCTCCATCTTACCCAATTTCGTATGACGAAAGTCCGCTGTCGCCAATCTCTTACGCCGGCACTTGCTGGAGGGCGGGAGGTGTAGCGAGGATTGAAGGGCGTTCCAATACCGCCCAGGCGCCGGGACAGGAGCACATACACCAGGGACATACGTTTTCGTAGCGCGCGAGGATATTGCCGTCGCGATCGATGAAGGCGATGTCGATGGGATAGGCCATAAAACACGTATGGACCGAAGAGCAGCGTGGAAACGCCATGACGAGCGGCAGGCCGTTGGCGGCAACCGGACGACGTCCCAGCATGCCGCGCAGGCGCACGACAAACGACTCCGCCACCGCAAACTCGGCCGGCGTCCAACCCAGCCTATTGAGTGCCCGCGCGTAGGCGATGTAGGACGAGACCGCGGTCACATGACCACCCCCGGACGCCATGGATCGACCGTCACCGCACGCTCGTGCGACAACGTTGTCGGCGCCCCCAGCGGAACGCCAGCGATGCTGAGAGAAGTCGGCCACGGCTCATAGTGCATGGTGCAGGTGTAGGTCCTAAACGTACCGGATAGGGAGAGCAGGCCACCATCCGATGCCTCCGCGCCTTGCTCGCTCGACACTTCGATCCGCAAGTCATAGCCTTCCATGGCATTCAGAATTTGAGTCTGAACCGTCGCCGAGGCATCGGCAGAGCTTTCGTCGCCCTCCCCCTCCGACGCCACGGCGTGCGCCAACACGATGTCGGGTACCACGCGGTCGAAGCGCGCGACAGCGCTGGCAAAGATCATGACGTTGTACACGATGAGTGCCAGCACCAGCAAAACGGGCGTAACCACCGCCATCTCCACCGTCGCTTGGGCGCGCTCCTCGCGCAGACGCATGCGGATACTCATTACGACCCACCGCCCAGAGCGCCAACCAGCGTGGCGACATCGACGGTGAGTGGGATGGAGCCGCCGCCGGGCAGAGGAATCTCCGCAAGCGTGAACACCGTACCGCTAATGGTGCGTTCGACTTGATATTCCAACGCCTCGCAAAGCGCCTTGGGATCGGTCACGCCCAACGGAATACTTCGCAGTTTGTCTTGCGCTTGAGAGAGACCAGCAATGTCAGACCCCGGACTCTTAATGACGTTGGCGGAATCGGTCAGCACTGGCTTTCGCAGGCGCAAGTCGCACGGCTCCAAACCCAACGCCGCCACGGACGCCGAAACGGTATCGCCGAGCCACGATGCGATGGAGCCCAACGCGCCGCTACCCCCTCCTAGGCCTTTAATCATCTCGTCCATAAGTTCGTCGGCCGAACCTTGAATATCACCGTATCCTACGAGCAGCCGTCCCCAAACATCCATGACGCCATCGAGTACGCCGGCAACGCCGCCCGAGCGTTCCTTCAATGTCGAGAAAAATCGCGAAAGCACGTTGTTTTGCGCCGTCGCCTCATCGGGGGCCAGCACCGCGGCAGAGATAGCACCGCGATCGCCAAGCCTGACTGCCGCGTTAAACGAGGAGTTAAGTTGATCGGGGCTGGTAATGTCACCCGAAACTGCAAAGGCGACCACGCCGTTACGGCCAGGTGGGGCGATACGCGGGCGCTCGCCGGAAAGCGCTTTAATGGCCTGGTCAAACGCATTGCCCGCACGGTCGGCCTCATCCTCGGTCTGACGCTCAAGTTCGAGTTCTTTGTTGCGGCATTCGACGTAGTCTTCCAGAGCCTCTTTGAATCGATCAAAGTGGTACTCAAAGCCGTTTTCGATAGAAGTCGAAGGAGCCGCAACGGCACCGAGCGACGAAACACCAAAATGGCATCTATTGCATTTGTCCTGCCCGTCATAAGCAGCAACCGAGGCCAGCCCGCATGGCGCCCCCTTCTTATAGTTGGGGCAACTCGTTCCGTAATGCAGATACGTCTTGCCATCGATGGCACTGGTTGGCCACACCGTATCGGTATAGAGTTCCGTCGCTCGCACCTCGTCAGTGTTGCGCGGCAACAGCGGGATATAGGAAGCGACTTCATCTCCGTCCTCGGTTACATATGCACGATTGACCTCTGTACTCGCATAGGTGTAAAACGCCTTGCGCGCCGCCGACTCCGCCTTCGTCTCGACGCTTGAACCATGCGGTTTTTCGTCTGCCAGGCGTTGACGGTAGTAGGTCTTCGCGCGGTCGAGCGCCACCTGTGGCTCCCACGAAATGCTCGAGGCATAATGCGGGTTCTGCTCACCCGAGAGCTTTGCCAAACTCCTCGCACGTTCCCACATGCATGAACAGCTACCGACCGAAGCCGGAACCGATCCACCACAATCCGCCAGCCAAGCGCGCTCTTTAGCCTTCGCCGTGTCCTCAGAAGCCTTCCGCAGCTCCTCGGCCGCACGCTCTAAATCATCTGATGTGTCTTTAATGGTATCGGTCGAGATCTCTGACCCTTTGAGCGCAGCGAAGTCCGATTCGGATGTCCTGGGCACGGCAAGCGCCGTACCGGTATAGGCCACACTATCGGTATCCTGCGCCGACACCGCCTGCGTGGCACGCGCGGCGATCAGATATGGCAGAGCCGTCTCGATTTTCTGTAAGCCTTCCGATGCGCTTTTGGCAAACTTGTTGCGCGTTTTAATGATCTCAATCCCGGTGTCGACCATATTGCCGGCAACTGGTTCGGCACCTGGGATGAGGATGGCGACCAGGCCCGTCCCGATTGTGGCAAACCCCGCCAGCCCCAGACTCAAGATGCTCGCATCAACCACCGTGGCAGCCGTGTGATAGGACGACACTACGTTGGCACCCGCCAGCGCGCCGCTATCGGCCGCCACCTGGGTATCCCCGGCACGCGACATGCTCCATATCGCCGCGGTCGACGAAAACAACAACGTGAGCACCACTAGGATGACCACGGCAGAAGAAAGCGTGGTGTAGGCACCGTCTTCGATAAACAGATCGACACCGGCGCGGCCCATAAAGCCGCCTCGTTTGCGATGGCAGCTCGGACGGCGCGTCAAAACGCATCTAGACCAGAAACGCTTAATCCCATGCAGCAATCCACGAATCATAATCTCCCTCCAGCCATTCGGGACGCGATTGATACGAGACATCGACCTTGAGCTCAACGTAGCCGCCCTCGGCGGTACCACCCATAGCCTGCGCAAACGCACCGATCACAGGCAACGGCTTGACCTCGCCGGAAACGGACACGGACGAGACGCCACCCGCACCGGCCCGGCCAAGCTCGATATCCCACGACAACGGCCCGCCGGCATGAAAGATCGAAACGTTGGGCACTGCGGCAAGCCGGCGGCGGATGAACTCCTTAAGATCGTCGTCCTCCGCCGTCGTCGTGGTCATGAGCCGCGCGGTCTCGGCGGCGGCAGACTCCATGACCGCGCGCGTATAAAGCAGGCACACCGGTTGCAGTGCGAGAAGGATGAGCGTCAGAAACGTCGGCAGCAAAAAAGCGGCCTCGACCGTAGACTGCGCCCGGTCCTCGCGCGCGATATCAATACAACGCGATGTCCTTAGCGCCCGCAGCGGCGTCGATAACCGACGTCGAGGCAACGCCATGGGATGCCGCCCGCTCAACCAGTGCCGCCAAGCGTCCATCGGTGCCAGCACGCCAAAGTCCCGCAATCGCCAGCACGATCGATAGCAGCGCCACCGTGACGATGGCGTATTCCACAGTCGCTTGGGCAGATTCCTCACGCAGAACGCCATGCATTTCACGATCCGTCCTTTGAGCTTATTGTTTGCGGGACCAGGCGCACCGCGCGCAGACGACACGAAGCATCGCCAGCATCCGCGGCAACCGTCACCATATCGACCCAGCCGCGCCCATCGCGCACGATGGCGCCCCATACGTTGCCCTTAATATCGAGATAGCCGCTCAGGGCGAGCTGGGCCGTTGGCACCTCGCGGTAGGCGCGTAACATATCCGCCGCTGCCTCGGTCATCGGTCGGTCCTCGGACCATGCAAGCCGGACCGCAATCGCGTTGTCCTCAGGCAAATCCGTCGCAGTGCCAGACCGCTTGTCGAGCGTCCGCAGAAAGGTTTGCGCCGTGACAGCGACATCCGAATCGTCCGCATCTCGCATCTCATCTTTTTGAGACGCCACCGCCGAATCTGAGCCCGAATCGAAGGCGGCCCCAGGACGCTGCTGCCGCGCGGCGTTAAGCCCCCAAAGCACCGCCGCTATCGCCACGGTCAGGCAAGCAAACACCAGCAGCACCCCGATGGGGCGCTCGCCCTCTACAGGCTGTTGATGCCCTCGCTGATCGCATCCCATAGCTCTTTAACCTTGCCCTTAAATGCGACGATGGCGATAATCGCGATCACCACGAGCACGCCGACCAAGATGGCATACTCGGTGGTACCCTGTGCACTCTCCTCCTGCAGTAGCTCCTTGGCGCGTTGACGAACATGTGCCGCCCGGCAAAACGCCCAGCCCTGGACCTTGCCAGCAGCGTCAGTCATCGTGTTCATGTATTCCTCCCTACATCATCCCGCCTGCTCCCAGCAGCGGGCCCAATATGGACAGAAGCAACGCCGGCAAGATGAGCGTGCCGGTGGGAATCAGCAGCTTGACGGGCGCACGCTCGATCTCGCGCTCGACCGCAGCGCGATGAGCCGCACGGATCTCGCGACTTTGAGCGGCCAGCGTCTCGGCAAGTGGGGCACCCAGGGCGAGCGCCTGCCCCACCGTGATGGCAAAGGTCTCGAGCGCTCGCACGTCCAGGTCGCGCGCGGCGGCCAACAACTCGTCCTCACGCGTGCCCACGCCCACCTGCCACGCCATGCAGGCCCGCTCAAGGCGAAGAGCCAGCACTGACCGGCGGTTGGCGCAGAAAATCTCAAGCGCCGCATCAAACGAAAGACCGGCCGAAAGACCCAAGCGCACAACATCGATCATCTCGGACACTTCGCCGAGCGACACTCGCGCCGGGCCGCCCACTCCAACCGCGCCCTTCACTCGCGCGGTCAGGGCATCGACCACTGAGCGACCCGCGGCAGCGACCAGCACCGCCTCGCGCTTGCAGGCCCCTGCGATCTTGCGTGCATCCGCCCGATCCAAACCCGTCGCGACAAATACACTCAGGGCGCACAGGCAAGCCGCAACTGCAACCGGGGCGCTCATAGCTCCACCCGCATAATGCGTCGGATAACCACCAGGGCAACGGCATTGAGGGCAAGGCCCAGCACCACAGCGCCCACGCCGGCAGGCGTCGCAAGACCGCGACGAAAATCTGCCGAAAGCAGCGCCAACACCGCGCACATGCCCGCCGGCATCGCCGCGACCATATGCGCAGACATGCGAGCCTGCGACGTCTTGACATCCAGGCGGCGCTTGAGCTCAATGCGCTCCCCCACCATGCTCGACGCCTCGGACAGTAAGTCGGCAAGCGGAGCACCGGTGCGCTGAGACACCTTAAGCGCCAAGGTCACAAGCGAAAGGCCGGGAGCGTCGATGCGCACGAGCAAGTCATCGAGCGCGTCGGTCGCCGAGATACCGCAATCGATCGCCGCCGCCACCCGCAAAAACTCGGTATGCACCGGTTCTTGCGCATGAGCGCCCACAAAGCGCATGCCCTGGGCCAGCGAATGTCCCGAGGCAAGCGACATGGAAAGTGCGGTAAACGCCTCGGGCATGGCCTCTTCTGCATCGTGTTGCTCGCGCCGGCTCTCAAAGCCATCCCGAGCGGCGCCAGCGGCAATCGGAGCAACAAGTCCCAAGGCAAACCCGAGGGGCGATAGCGACACCATCGTTAGTAAAACGCAGCAGACACCGCTCGATAGCAGTAGAAACGCCAAACGCCCCGAAGCATCTTCAATCACGAGGCCAAGGCGATGCGCCGGAGCCAGCGATGCCCACGAACGGGCGATCTTTTTCAGCAGATCGTTTTCCACCAGCTCACGCGGCAGCTTCTCTGCCACCGTCTCGAGCGCCTGACGCGCCAGCTCCGCCGGCGGCGCCTGCGGCACACGAGGTTCCGCCCCGCACGCCGTCGCAACAGAAAACCCTGCCAAACCCCCTACGACGAGGGGCACAGCGACCTCCATTCGTCCACCTCCTCTTGTGTGAGCGTCCCCGACCGCAGGCCTTCTGCGATAAACGGCGGCTCGCGGTCAAGCGTCCAGGTGCGCTCGGCGGCATCGAAAGTCACATAGCGCTCGAGCTCTACGCCGCCCGACGCGGCGCGACGCACCCCCGAATACGAGGAGACGAAGCGCCTGCCATCGGCGTGGCGCTCGGACATCACGATGCCGTCGAGCGCCATGGCAATCTGCTCCTCGATGAGCTCGCTCGGCAGATCGATGCCATAACGTGCAAGCAACGTCAGACGCACCACGGTCTCCTGCTCGGAACCCGCATGAAGCGTGGTGAGCGACCCGTCGTGGCCCGTGTTCATGGCCTGCAACATGTCGCAGCACTCGGCACCGCGCACCTCGCCCACCACGATGCGGTCGGGGCGCATGCGCAGGGCATTGGTCACCAGGTCGCGGATCGTCACCGCGCCCTCGCCCTCAATTGAAGCCTCGCGCGCCTCTAGACGCACCACGTGCGGATGATGCGCAAACTTGAGCTCGGCAGAGTCCTCGATCGTCACGATGCGCTCGCCGGTGGAAATCTCACATGACAACGCGTTGAGCAGGGTGGTCTTACCAGATCCCGTGCCTCCCGCAACCGCCAGGTCCTGTCGCAGCGACACCGCGCACGACAACAGCTGCGCATACCAAAGCGGCAGCGACCCCAGCCCCACAAGCTCGTCCAGCGAGCAGATGCGGTCCGAGAACTTTCGGATGGTGAGAATCGGTCCGTCAATCGCCACAGGCGGAATCACCGCGTTGACGCGATAGCCCGTTTTGAGGCGGGCGTTGACGATGGGGCTGCGCTCGTCGATACGGCGGCCAAGTGGCGAGATGATGCGGTCGATAAGCACACGGATCTGCTCATCATCCTCAAACGCATGCTCGATGGGGTGCAAGACGCCGCCGCGTTCAAAGAAAGCCGAGCGGCAGCCGTTAATCATGATCTCGGTAACGGTGTCGTCCTCGATGAGCGGCTGCAACGGCCCCAAGCCCACCACGTCATCCAAAATCTCGTCAATGATGGTCTCGCGCTCGGACGTCGCGAGATCAGTCGGCTCCTCAACATTGAGCGCCGCCTCCACCGCGGGACGCAATTCCGAGCGGGCAAGTGCCGGGTCGATATAGGCGCTGATACGCGCCACTTCGTCGTAACCCATGCGGTCCATCACGGCGCGCTTGGTGCGTCGTTTCACCGCGCGGCGACGCCCCGCATCTACAGGCGCTGCCCCCGCTGCAGCGCCGGCAGCCTTAATCCTCGTTTGCAGGCTCATCGCTGATCACCCTCGCGCGACCAGGGAAGGCGGATACGCGGGCGTTCGGTGCGCGTTGCACGGTCGGCGACCATATCGCTCCAAGGGCCGACGGCGCACCCCAGTTCCACGAGCATCTCGCGCGTGGCCTCGCGCACGCTGGTCGCAAAAGCGCTGGTCTGCCCCACTGCCTCATCAGCGCGCCCAAACGCCATGAGCGCGGCGAGATCCTGCCCGCCATCGGCGATACGAATCTTGGAGCTCAACGCACAGGCAATCTCAAAGCGCATGGCGACGTCCTCGTCTGCCCCGCGCGCACCGAACCGGTTGAACACGGCGCTCATGCGCGTGCGCGGCACACCTACTCGACTTGCCAGTTCAATGACGCGCGACGCCGATGTCGCGGACGACACCGCAGCATCGCCAACGATCAGGCAACGGTCGCTCGCCGCCACCGCAGCCGCCACGGCATCGCCCCAAAAGACCGAGGTATCGATAAAGACCACGTCGGATTCGCGACGCAGGACATCGAGCAGTAGCTCCACCGGACGTGCCATGAGCTCAGCTTGCTCGGGCGCCGCAACGGGACCCCAGAGCGTAACGCCCGGGGCGACGCGCATCGATGCGGCCACGATATCCGGCTCGGTGAGCGTGCCCGCCGCCGACGGCTCGATAAGTGCCGCCATATCGTGCGGAGCATCGACGCCTAACAAGTCGTAAAGGTTTCCAAACATCAGGTCCAGGTCGAGCACGGCGGCACGCAAGCCCAACAGCGACGATGTGTGTGCCATGGCGGCAACGATCGTCGACTTGCCGCAACCGCCCGAACCCGAAATGGCGCAGATGACCGGAGCTCGATGCGGCGAAGCGGCAGCGTCTGCCGGCGGCATCGGAGGCGGCGGGGCGGGCGTCGGTGACAGCGTCCCCGTCTCCCCCGCCGCAACTACACGCTGCGTCCAAGCCGGCATGGCGGCTTGTTCGGTCTGCGAGGCAGGCTCGTTCTGCGCAATCTGCTCATGCTGCATCAGCGACAACTCGCCGCACCCGGCAAAGCCCTCAACTTCGTCGAGTTCATCCGCCAGATTCACGCCGTGCACGTATCCCATATCTACAGCCGGGGAATCGCTAGCATGCTGCGCCGGCCCTCCAGCGTCATCGTATACAAGGGGGTTCCGGGGGCGCCGACCATGCTCGGCTTCCGCTTTTCCATAATCATCAACACGCGGGCCTCTTGTAGCGCGAGGCGCCCCGGGTTCCCTATCAACAAAAGCATCGGGCTCAATCGTCATGCGCCGATCGGAATCAACCGCTCCCTCGCCCGCGCGCCCGTTGCCGCATATACTGTGCGCAGCGATGACCTCGGTCGCCCCTGCGCGAAACAGCCCCTCGATATCCGACGGATCGAGTGCTTCTATCAACACGACCACGCGACTCACGCGGCCTTCGGCCGTCAGGCGCGCAACAGTCTTGCGCACGTCTTCGGTATCGAACAGAGACGCCGCGATGATGGCAGCTCCGCGGCGCGACGGAAACGCCCGCGCCATGGAAACCAGCCCGTCCAGGTCACCCACGCGAAGCACCTGTGCACCCGTATCACGGCCCTCGACTTCCCGCTGCAACAGCCCGTAATCGCCGCACGCGCAGCACGCAAGCCAAATCGCCTTCATCACTCGTCGCCTCCGCTCTTTTTGCCGCGCGCCGTGGCGGGAATCGTCAAGCTGACCGTTCCCTTGCCCGATGCCCCCAGCAGTTCCTTGACGTCTTCGGGGTCAGCCGCCAGCGTCACCCATTCGATCTTGCCCTCGCGCGTGGCACCGGAATCTTCACTGGTATCGATCACGTACGCGCCGCACAACCGATCGGTTACGCCGTCTTTTTGCACATACACATCCACGTAGCTGCCCACGCCCGTAGCACCGCCGACCGAGTGCTCGGCATCGACCGCCACCGAAACGGCGACCTTGCCCTTAGGCACCTCGAGCTTGTGACTCTCGGCCTTGGTGTAGACATTGCAGATCACGGCGTTTTTGGGAATACGCGAAGTCGTCACGTCGCCGCGCACCTGGCGCAGCTCGGTCGCCGCGTCACGCGGCAACAGGCTCGTCAGCCATTCCTGGGTTATGACATTGGTCTCATCGAGGGTCTCGCCCACATCGATATCGCGCGCCGCGACGCATACCTCGACGCGATCGCCACCGTACTTGGCCAAGGTCTCAGCCTGGACCTGTTCGGCTTGCGAGCGGATCGACGAGCCGTAAACCATGCAGAGCAGCGCAGCGAGCACGCCCGCGACCAGACTGATGGCGATGCGCTTGCTCTTGTTCACGGCCGCTCCTCTCATGGCAGTGCCGGGCGAATGCCCGTACCACCATTGTCTGGGTGGTCAGAGTGCAAAGCGGCGCAATCGCGATCTCGATTTTCGATGTCAAACCAATCGCTGACCAAAAACTAACCAGCCCGTCAAGCTCGTGGCAAGGTTTTGGTCAGCACGTCAGCAAACTGCATGTTTCGAGGCTTTTTCGCAGCAAAAAAGCCGTCTCCCGAACAGTTGGAAGACGGCTGTCATAGGAAAAATCAATTACAGATGGACATCGGGATCGAGCATCTGAGCACTCACGCGCATGGATGACGCCAGGTTTTGGAACGTTTCCAAACGCAGGCTGTCGATCTGCCCGGCGTCCTCGGCCTCGCGAACAGCGCAACCCGGCTCATGGGTATGCGTGCAATCGCCAAACCGGCACGCGCGCGATGCCTCGACAATCTCGGGGAAGGCGCGCGCCAGACCCCGCTCGTGACCCACGAGCGGTAGACTGCGCAGGCCCGGGGCATCGGCGATCACGCCGGCGTCGCCCGGCAGCGCCACCATCACGCGCGCGACGGTAGTGTGACGGCCCTGGTCGTCGCGTTCGCGCACACCGCCAGTCGCCAACGTATCGTGGCCCAGCAGTGCATTGAGCAGCGTCGACTTGCCGGCACCCGACTCGCCCAGAATCATGGCGCAGCTCCCGGCGGGCACGCAGGCACGGACCTCGTCCAGGCCGCGGCCCTCGGCAGAGGACGTCACGATCACGCGCACGTCCGGACCCACCAGGCGGCGCACGCGGTCCAGATCGCGCTCGAGCTCCTCGGCATCGCAGCGGTCAGCTTTGGTGAGTACCACCACCGGCTCGGCATCGCAGTCGAGCGCCAACACCAGCGAGCGCGCCACGCGGTCGAGCAGCACCTCACCGGCACCGAGCGCCTGCACGATTAGCACGCAATCCACGTTGGAGCAGAGCACCTGACGCTCTCCGCGGGCACGGCCGCGCCAACGCTCAAAGCTCGTACGGCGCGGCAGCACGCACTCAATCACGCCCATATCGTGCCCGGGAGCGCGGCGCACCGCCACACGGTCGCCCACGGCAGGCAGCAGGACCTCGTCCTCGCCGCGCGACTTGGCAAACCCCACGGCATGCTCGGCGCGGAAGGTATCGTTGGCAGTCGCCACCAGCGGAAACCCGCGATCCAAGCGCACAACGGCGCCAAGCTGCATCTGCTCGGGCTCCTCGGCATGTGCGCAGAAATCATCAAAGGCAGTCTGCTGGGTTTCATCGACCGGCAGGTCATCAAACGCCGGAACGTCCTGCAGCGCGTCAAGCCCCGGCACGCTTGCCAGCAGCTCCTCGGCAGATGCGGGGGCCTCGGTCGCAAGCTTCCGACGACGATCGCGCTTAGCCCGCGCCCCCGTCGTCTTTTTCTTCGCCTTAGCCTTAGCCTTGCCCACAAGCGCCTCCCAGCACCATAAATCACAACTGAGCAGGTATTTTAAATCAAAAAGAGCTGGCCGGGCAAAGCCCGACCAGCTCACAAACTTTCCCTCAGCCCTTTTCATCCGCACGGAAGAAAAGCCAGCAAGGATACCGCAGGGCCCGCCCCGGAAGCCCTTTCTCCCGAACGATCCCGCAGCGCGAAGCGCGAGGACCAGTGAGGGAGAAAGGGCGTGGGGCGGGCCCGGACGAGTACGCTACTCTTTCTCCACAGCGCGCATGATCGCCTTGTAGATCTCCATCAGCGGGATGATCAGGAAGGCAAGGCCCAGGGCAGCTACAACGCCCTTGAGCTCAAGCGTCACAGGGCCAAAGAACATCTCGGCAAGCGTCGGCTGCACGGTCACGATCACCGTCAGCACCAGTGCCAGCGCGGCGGAAGCCCACAGCCACTTGTTCTGCTTCTTCATGGTGAACAGCGACGCACGACGGCTGCGCATATTGAAGCAGTGGAAAATCTCGACCATGTTGAGCGTGATGAACGCCATCATCACGCCTTCCTCGTCGGCATTGCCGGCGATCATATCGGCGATGTGGATGTAGCCCATGTCAAAGTACACGCCCACAAAGAAGCTCGCCAGCACCAGCACGGTGATGATCAGGCCCTGGACCACGCAGTCCAGACCCATATGTCCGGCAAAGACACCGTCCTTGGCGTTGCGCGGCTTGCGCTTCATGATGTCGCCCTCGGCGTCCTCCATGCCCAGCGCGAGCGCAGGGAAGCAGTCGGTAACCAGGTTCACCCACAGCAGCTGCACCGGCTGGAAGATGGTAAAGCCGATGAGCGTGGCGATAAACACCGAGAAGACCTCGGCAAGGTTGGCCGAAAGCAGGAACTGGATGACCTTGCGGATGTTGTCGTAGATGCGACGGCCCTCTTCGCAGGCACCGATGATGGTGGCGAAATTGTCGTCGGCAAGCACCATGTCGGCGACGTTCTTGGTGACATCGGTACCGGTGATGCCCATGCCAACGCCGATGTCGGCGCGCTTGATGGACGGGGCGTCGTTGACGCCGTCGCCCGTCATGGCCACGATCTGGTCGCGCGACTTCCAAGCCTCGACGATGCGTGTCTTGTGCTCAGGCTGGACGCGGGCGTACACGCCGTAGTCCTCGATGTGCGCGTCGAGTTCCTCGTCGCTCATGCGATCAAGGTCGGCACCGGTGATGGCATGGCTGCGATCGGTGACGATGCCCAGCTGCTTGGCGATGGCCACGGCGGTGTCGATGTGGTCGCCCGTAATCATGACGGTGCGGATACCGGCGTCGTGCGCCTCGCGGATGGCGTCGGCGACCTCGGGGCGGACCGGGTCAATCATGCCGGACAGGCCGCAGAAGACCAGGTCATGCTCGAGCGCGGCGGGGCTGCAGTCGGCCGGGACCTCGGTGTAGGTGCGGCTCGCCAGCGCCAGCACGCGCAGGGCCTCGTCGGCCATGGCCTTGTTGGCGGCCACGAGCTCGGCGCGACGCTCCTCGGTCAGGGGGACAACCTTGTCGCCCTCGTAGATATGGGTACACAGGCCGATCACCACGTCGGGCGCGCCCTTGGTGTACTGCTCGTACTCGCCGTCCAGGGTCTCGACGACCACGGACATCATCTTGCGGCCCGAGTCAAACGGGGCCTCGCCCACGCGCGGATGCTCGGCAGTCAGGCCAGTGAGCCCCGCCTTGCCGGCATCGTTGACGAGCGCACACTCGGTCGGCTCACCCACAGCCTCGCCCAGTTCCTCGTCCCACTGGGCGTCGGAGCACAGAGCCATGCCGGCCAGGAACTTCTCCTTAGGCGCAGCGAGCTCGTGCTTGACGACGGTCATCTTGTTCTGGGTGAGGGTACCGGTCTTGTCGGAGCAGATGGTCTGTGTGCAGCCAAGGGTCTCGACGGCGGAAAGCTTGCGGATGATTGCCTGGCGCTTGGCCATCTTGGTCACGCCAAGCGACAGCACGATGGTCACGACGGCGACCAGGCCCTCGGGGATGGCAGCGACGGCGAGCGAGACGGCGACCATAAAGGTATCGAGCAAGGCTGTCGGGTCGGTGAGGACGTTGCCCACGCCGTGACGGATGATGTCGACGCCAAAGATGACGACGCAGATGACGATAACCATGATGGTAAGGATGCGGCTGAGCTCGGCGAGCTTCACCTGCAGCGGCGTGAGCTCTTCCTTGGCCTCGGCCAGGGCGCCGGCGATCTTGCCCATCTCGGTGTTCATACCGGTACCGACTACGACGGCGCGACCGCGGCCGTATACCACGGTGGAACCCATGTAGCACATGTTCTTGCGGTCGCCGAGCGGCACGTCGTCGATGCCGGCGGCGAGCTCAATGACGTTGGCATGCTTCTCGACGGGCACGGACTCGCCGGTAAGGGCGGCCTCCTCGATCTTCATCGTGGCGCTCTCGAGCACACGGCAGTCGGCCGGGACGGAGTCGCCCGCCTCGAGCATGATCACATCGCCGGGCACGAGCTCGGCGCTCGGCAGGTGCACGAGCTTGCCGTCGCGCAGCACCTTGGACTGCGCCGCGCTCATCTCCTGCAGGGCCTCGAGGGCCTCCTCGCTTTTAGCCTCCTGAACCACGCCCAGCACCGAGTTGACGATAACGACGAACATGATGATGGCGACGTCGGCAAAGTCCGCCTCACCCTTGACCATGCCCGTGAGTGCACTGATGACGGCGGCAACGATCAGCATGATGACCATGGGGTCGGCCATCTGCTCAAAGAAGCGCTTCCACAACGGCGTCTTCTCGGCTTCCTCGAGCTTGTTAGGGCCTGTCTTGGCGAGGCGCGACGACGCCTCGTCGTTGCTCAGGCCGAGGTCCTCATCGACACCTTGGTCGCTGAGTACCTCCGCCGCGGCGGACAGGTATTCCTTTTGCATATAGAGTCCCCTCCTGGGATTCGGGCCACTCAGCAGATTGATGCCCGATCATAATTCCCAGGAGAAGGGCAAGGGCTCATCAAGGCTGCCGTGCTGAGCGGCAGTTGATAGTGGGGCTATGGTACCCCAAAGCGGCGCGTCTAGCCAAAACATTCCAATTGGAAACACGGCTCGAGTGCAACGATGCAGACCGTGTGATGCTCAACATTGATAAAACGTTTTTTCTTCGGCGCATCGTCAAACTGAAATATCGCCCAGATAGCAGCGGTCGGAACGGTTGGTAAAGTTTTTGCATATACCGTTTTTCCGCAAAAAATGAACTTCTAATTCGGCATACGGTCGATTTTTTGGGGTATTCGGTCGGCATTTCGTTATAATCATCTCAGTTTTATTTCTTATGGTTTATCTATCAGCGCAAGACGATGTCAGATGGAGGTCTGAATGTACAAGCGCACCAAGATTGTATGCACCATGGGTCCCGCCTGCGATAGCGACGAGACCATCCGCGAGATGATCAAGGCGGGCATGAACGTCGCCCGTTTTAACTTCTCGCACGGATCCTACGACGAGCACCACGGTCGCATCGAGCGCGTCCGTCGTATTTCCAAGGAGCTCGGTCTGCCCGTCGGCATCCTGCTCGACACCAAGGGCCCCGAGGTCCGCACCGGCCTTCTGGTCGATGGCAAGAAGGTTGCCGTCAAGACCGGCGATAAGATCGTCGTCACCGCTCAGCCCACGTCCGAGGATTTCCACGGCACCGCTGAGCACATCTCCCTCGACTACCTGGCTCTGCCCTCCGAGGTCGAGAAGGGCTCCCTTATCCTGATCGATGACGGTCTGGTTGCCCTCGAGGTCGAGTCCGTCGACGGCCAGGACATGACCTGCGTCGTCAAGAACGACGGCCTGATCGGCGAGCGCAAGGGTGTCAACATGCCCAACGTCAACATCTCGCTGCCCGCTATCACCGAGCGCGATCGTCAGGACATCCTCTTTGGCCTGACCGAGAACATCGACTACATCGCCGCTTCCTTCATCCGTGACGGCGAGTCCGTCCGCGGCATCCGCGAGCTTTGCCGCGAGAACGGCGGCGAGCACGTGACGATCTTCCCGAAGATCGAGTGCGCCTTGGGCGTCGAGAACTTCGACGAGATCCTCGAGGCTTCCGACGGCATCATGGTCGCCCGTGGCGACCTGGGCATCGAGATCAAGCCCGAGCTCGTTCCGCACATCCAGAAGGAGATCATCGCCAAGTGCAACGCGGCCTACAAGCCCGTTATCACCGCTACGCAGATGCTCGACTCCATGCAGCAGAACCCGCGCCCGACGCGCGCCGAGGTTGCCGACGTTGCTAACGCCATCTACGACGGCACCGACGCCGTTATGCTCTCTGGCGAGTCCGCTGCCGGTAAGTACCCGGTCGAGGCCGTCAAGATGCAGGCCAGCATTGCTCTCGAGACTGAGAAGTACCTCCCGGCTCACGCTCCGCTCGAGGTTCCGGCTGACGCTCACGGCACCCGCGTCGTCAACAACGTTGTGGGTATGTCCGCTGTGAACATGGCTACCACCGTTGGCGCCAAGTGCATCACCGTACCCACGACCACCGGCCGTACCGCTCGCCTGATCTCGCACTTCCGTCCCAACATGCCGATCTGCGCGTTCTCCCGCCACGAGTGGGCCGTCCAGCAGATGATTATGTACTGGGGCGTTATCCCGCACCAGGCCGAGATTACCCAGGGCACCGTCAACGGTACGATCGTCAAGGCGATCGAAACCGCTAAGGAGCTCGGCTACGTCGAGACCGGCGACCTGACCGTCGCCACCGCCGGCGATCCCCGCATGAGCGTCCAGCTCGAGGACAAGGTCTCCTCGACCAACGTCGCTTACGTCGCTCAGGTGCGCTAAATCGCACTTGCAGCAGATTTGCATTGCAAAGGGCCCGGAAGGCTTCGCCTTCCGGGCCCTTTTTCTGTGCCAATGCCGCCGCACGGCAAAACACGCACTCATTTCTTTACCAAAAGCGCGAAATCCACCCTTCGAGGCCCAAAAATAAAGTCTCAAGCGCTAAAAGTGTTCGCCCGGTGGCAAACCCACACTTTAACGGACGCTGCTAAATCGTTTCAGCAAGAGCCAGATCGACCGCGTTTTCGGAAGTGCGGGGAAAAATTGCTTACCTCCGAGCACAAGCCCTTTTATTTCAACAAAACCCCTGATAAAGTTGGCTTTAATACCGCTTGTGCCTGACCTATTTGTCTTTTTCCCCGCACTTCCGAAACGGATAGCTTTTCTAGCCCAAACAACGCTCAAACGATCGGATCGCTATGTCATTTCTTGCCTGCGGACCCACGGCTTTTCAGTACTATCGCATCCCGCCCCAGATACTGGGACTCTATCCGGCAATCCTGTCGCCCGACCATGACCATCGCTTGGTGCATTACTCAAAACAGCCAGTATTTAAAGACTTGCTCGGCACACCAGTTTGGAGATTCGTAAGCGAAAGAAAGCAGCGCGCGAACGGAAAGCTATTTCATAGCCGTCTGCTAACCCAAGAGCCGCCTCCCGGGTCGTTTAGGCAGACTGAGCATGGGTTTGATGTCACTTCACCGGAGTTTACGCTGCTCAGCCTTGCCACGCAGGTCTCACGCAACCAGTTACTCATGGCGTGCTACGAGATGTGCGGCTCCTTTGCAGTGTTTAAGCCCTGCGAGCGAACGCAACAACAACTCGATGAAGCTATTTCGCTTAAGTTCATTCCACCCAGCTGCGGCTGGGAGCGAGTTAACGACACCAAGGGCAATGACACCAACTTGTGGAAGCGCACGCCGCTTCTTACCGCAACGGATATCGCCGCGTTCGCCAAGCAAGCTGCAGGCCTGCGCGGCGTCAAACAACTGCGCTGGGCGGCCGAGCACATGACGGGGCAGACCGCCTCGCCCTTCGAAGTACAGACCTCCATGCTTGTCTCGCTCCCCCGCGACGAAGGCGGCATGGGCATCAACATCGCAAACAACGTGCGCATCCCACTCAGCGACGCCGCACGCTCGCTGTATGACAAAACCTGCTGCTACGCCGATATCCTCATCGAGAGCAACACCGACAGCATGGGCGTCATCTTGGAATGCCAAGGCCGCTCCGCCCACGATGGCGAAGCCGCGAGCCTCTCCGATGCCGAGCGCACCACCGCGCTCACCAGCATGGGCTATGACGTTATCCAGATAACCTATGAGCAAATCAAAGACACGAAGAGCTTTAACAACATCGCCGAACTCATCCATAAAAAGGCGGGGCTCTCCTACATCCCAAAGACCGATCAGGAACGCTCCACCGAAGATGCCCTGCGACGGGAGCTGTTAGTCAATTGGGTTGAGCTATTCACCGCCAAGCCGGCCAGCTAGCAGCTAGCAATCAGGGGAAGCGCAGGCATATCGGGCGATTCGACGCGAGCCGCAAATCCCGCCTCGGTTAGCTCGATAACCTCGGTAAACGTTGTATCGAAAAACTCCTCGGTTAGCAGGCGATACGGCGGATGATCGGACTCGCCGGGGTTTTCGCGTACAATCTCGTGCATAACGCCAATGGTCTTGAGCACATACTCCTTATGGATGGGATACTGACCAAAACGGGTCGCCGCAGTATACAGGCGATCGGTCGCGCGCGGAATCGAAACGATGCCGAGTGTCTTGCCAAACCAGTCAAAGTCGCCTTGCTTTTTAATGCGGAATTCCTCGCACGGCTTGCCGCCGTGCGCCTCCAGGTACTGATTCACGCGTGTATTCCACACGGTATCGGCCACGAGGTGAGACCAAACTCCCAGCGTCAGATCGAGCAGCGACTGCGCCACGTCATCGGGCGCGAGCGAAAGCTCGCTAGCACCGGGACCGGCAACCGGCTCGGCGTCCCTATAGCGTTGGGGATAATGCACCCGATTGAGTCGTTCGCGCTCCTCGACAATCGAGGTCGCGGCAGCCAGCGTACCAACAGGCGCCCCTTTGAGCAGCGGCGCCACATAGATGTCCCAAAACTCATGCTCGCGCGGCTTGGGGATAGGCTCAGGCTTGGCAAAATGCGTGATGCGGTACGGGATGGGATCGGCGATGCCAGGGACCATATAGCCCACGAAAATATCCGGAACCACGCAGCCAAACAAAAAGGCATTGCGGTCGCGCACGCTATTGGCAAGCGCACCGGTGCGCTCCAGCAAACGCTCCGTCTGAGCGATATGAATGTTCCAGCTTGGCATAGCCACCCCCCATAAAAACCTGGATAACTATACCATTCACGGCAAGCCACGCGCACGGCCGCAGCCCTACTACGCAGCAACTATTCCGCAGTGCCGCTTTCGGTTCCATACGATGCCACGGGTGCCTCGACCACGTGGTGATATCGGTCGATATAGATGGCGCGGGCACCCAGGCGTCGTACCAAATCCTGATGGTGCGTGCTCATCAAGACCGTCTTACCGGCAGCAACATAGGCCAGTAGAAAGTTGACCACGATGTCGCAAGAGTCTTCGTCAAGTCCGTTGGTAGGCTCGTCGAGTACCAGGATATCGGGGTTCATCGACACGACGGCAGCCAGCGCCACGCGCTTCTTTTGCCCACCCGAAAGCTGATAGGGAGAGGCGTCGGCAAGGTCGGCAACCTGGAACAGCCCCATAGCATCGCGCACGCGGCGCTCGAGCTCGTCTGCCGGCAGCCCCATCTGGGCCGGGCCAAACGCGACCTCCTCGCCCACCGTGGCGCAAAAGAGCTGCGCATCGGCATTCTGGAACACAAAGCCCACGCGCTGATGGAACCGCTGGGCAACCGCGGAATCCTTGAGATATGCCGCATCGACCGCATGCCCGTCAAACAGATACGCACCCGCGTCCACAAGTTCAAGGCCGTTGATAAGGCGCATGATCGTCGTCTTGCCGCAGCCGTTGGGACCGAGCAGGGCAACAAGCTCCCCACGGTCCACCTGCAGCGAAACGCCATCGACCACCGTATGCCCCGCATAGGAAAACACCACGTCGCGAAACTCGATGAGCGGCGTGGTCTCGACGCCAGCAGCGCCGCTCGCGCCCATCGCGTCATTCGTATCGTTTGCCAAAACGTCGCCCTTCCCTACTCACATCGACGGCTCGGCCGCCCGCGCTACAGCACCGCGCACAACACGGCGAGCAGCACCACAACGGCCGCGTAAACGGCATCGCGCCAGCCAAACCCGGCGCGCGCGAGCGCCGGATACGCACCGGCAAAGCCGCGGCAGAGCATGGCCTCGTCCATCGCACGGCTGCATTCCATCGCCTTGATAAACGTCATGCCCATGATACCCGCGATCGAATCGGTACGCGAAAATCTCTCGGGCGCGCGACCGACGCTGCGCAGCATGACCGATTCGCACAGATCGTGAGCCGTGCGTCCCAGCACCTCGATATGCTTGAGTGCCATATCAAACGTAAAGATAACCTCGTCGGGCAGGCGCAACATCTTAAGCGCTGCCGACATGCGGTTCCAGGTGAGCGTCCACGAAACGCCCAGTACCAGCGACACGTTAATGAACGTTTTGAGTGCAATCTTGAGCATGGCGCCCGTGGCAGACGCGCCCAGCAGCAGGGCAGGCAGTGCCAGAACCACCGCGAGCCCCGCAGCGCCAAGCGCCGGCACAAAGGTTGCCCGCAGCCCGCGTACGGGGCGCACGGCAACGAGCACCAATGCGATCGCCGCCATCAACATGAGGTACAGCGGACTCTGTGTCAGACACACGCACAGGACGCAGACGAGCATCCCCACCAGGCGCACCGGGGCCGAAACGGAAGAAAGGGCGCGGTCGATTATCGACCCGCCCTCGTGTGCGCCGCCGCCTAGGCGAACCCGCTCAAGCAGGCTCGCCAGGTGCAGGACGTTCTTTTGCATCACGCGATGCCGAGCCCCCACGGGCTCATATCGCTCCTCGGCCGCAAGCCAGCTAGGCAGCTCGGCTATTGCCATGAGCACCGCTTTCCTTGACCGTCAGCGAGACCAGGCGGAATGCGATGGTGAGCACCGCAACGCCAATCACGCCCGAAAGAATATACATCGCGGCCTGGCCGGCAAAGCCAAGGCCCTGCTCCTCGGAATAGGCCTGAAGGTAATCGCCCGTGGGCAGCGCATCGGCAAAGGTCGGGGTATCGAGGCCGACCGAAGCCTGCAGGCTGTTGTCGCCAGCCTCCTGAACGGCGGTCGCGGCGCCCTCGGCGTCCCACTCACCCCAGGCGTCACCGGTGGCAAGCAAGCCGAGCGGCGTAGCCACGACAAGCACGGCAACCAAGATGAGCGTGGGGATCAGCGAGGTCTTCTTGGCGGTTGCGCCCTCGGACTCCAGCAGGCCGTCGGAAGCCTCGGGGCCGACGATAAAGCTCGGCGCCGTTTTCTTGATAAAGCCGTAGATAGCGGCGGTCGCCACGCCCTCGACCACACCGGCTACCAGCATATGCGGGATCAGCATGGCCGGAATGGAAACGGACAGCGGGAAGGGGCAGTACAGCGGAGCGCCCGAAGCGTTGGTGAAGAGCATCGGCTGAATACCAAACTCGATTGCCGCGCACAGGGCCGCCAGGCACAGGCCGACCCAACCGCTCACGATGGCAGAAACCGAGGTGCCCCAGCTCTTGTCGTGCAGACGGCTGTTGAGCGCACGGAACACGATAGCAGCGACAAACGGCAGCACAAAGGCCATGTTAAAGCAGTTGGCGCCAAAGGACAGAACGCCGCCGTCGCCAAACAGCAGCGCCTGCAGCGCGAGTGCAACCGAGACTGCAATGGCAGCAGCCTCGGGGCCCAGCAGCAGCGCGATGAGCGCGCCACCAACGGCGTGACCAGTGGTACCGCCGGGCAGCGGCACGTTGAACATCATGAGCAAGAAGGAGAATGCGGCGCAAATACCCAAAAAGGCCATGTGCTCGCGGTCGAGCGTGGCGCGCACCTTCTTGATGCAGTGGACCCAAACGGGCACCATCGCCACCGCCATGACGGCATCGGTCTGCGGGGACAGATAATTATCTGGAATGTGCATGTACGCCTCCCGGTTGTCGGCGCACAGAATTGCAACGCCGCCTGAATCACCTTGCCAGTGTTACGTATTATCAGACTCGTAACACGACGCGGGCTATCATAGCAAAACGGCGCACTGCCGACAAAGCAGCACGCCGTTATGTAATGCGCGTGTCATATATGCAGGCTCAGCGATGCCTTTTCCGAACACCGCGGTCACGCAGGACCCCACAGCAACTGCCGAGGGGTCCCTGCTCCCAGCGCAAATCCTAGCCGCGGACCTCGCCGTTTACGCCCTTGCACACCTTGGTGACGATCTTCTGGTGCGCCTTCTCGACCTCTTCGCTGGTGAGCGTGTGGTCGTCGGAGCGATACGTAAGCGCAAAGGCCATGGATTTCTTGCCCACGCCCACGCGGACCGGATCGCGGTAGACGTCGAACAGGCGCACGCCCTCGAGCAGCTTGCCGCCGGCGCTGGTAATGCGGCGCTCAAGATCCTCGCAGGTCACAGTGTTGTCGACCACGATAGCAAGGTCGTGCTCAACGGCCGGGTACTGCGAGAACTCACGGTAGTTCTCCTGGTTGCGGGCGCCCTTGATCAGCTTGTCCAGGTCGAGCTCAAAGGCAACGACAACCTCGTCAATGCCCATAGCCTCGCGCGCCTCGGGGTGAATCTCGCCAACCCAGCCCAGCACGGTACCGCCGGACAGAACCTCGGCGGCGCGACCCGGCTGCAAGAAGGCATAGCCCTCGCCCTCGACGGGACGGAAGCGGACCTTCTCGATGCGCAGCTGGGCAAGCAGCTCCTCGACGATGCCCTTGCCAAAGAAGAAACGCAGCTTGCGGTACTTCATGTTCCAGGACCGCTCGCTCCACTGGCCCGAGAGCACACCCGCCACGGACTTGGTCTCCTTGGGCAGGCTGGCGTTCTCGCGACCGTGGAACAGGCTGCCGACCTCGTACAGGTGCACGTTGGGCGTACCGTGCGCCTCGTTGTAGGCCACGGACTGCAGCAGGCCCGGCAGCAGCGAACGACGCATCTCGGTCTGCTCGGCTACCAGCGGGTTCATGAGCACCACGGGGCAACCGCGACCCTCGGTGGACATACCGATCTTCTCCAGGTCGCCCGGGGCGGCAAAGCCAAAAGTCGTGGTCTCGTTGAGGCCGCAGGCGCGCAGGATCTCGCCGACCTTACGAGTGAGCTTCTGCTCGCGGGTCAGACCGCCGATGTGGTTCTTGGCAGCCGGAATGGTCGCCGTGACGCGGCCCATGCCCCATAGGCGCAGGACCTCCTCGATCAGGTCGATCTCACGCGGCAGGTCGGGACGGAAGCTCGGCGGCGTGACCATAAAGTCCTCGCCGTCGCGCTCGACGGTGCAGCCCAGGCGGGTGAGCGAGCGCTCGATAAAGTCGGACTCGATGTCGGCACCGCAGATGGCGTGCACGCGGGCCAGGCGCAGCTTGATGCTGTCGATGGTCTTGGGCGCGGGGAACACGTCCACATAGCCGGGAGCGACCTCGCCGCCGGCGATCTCCTCAATCAGCGCGCAGGTAACGTTGGCAACATCCACGCAGCCGGTCTCGTCAACCTGGCGCTCAAAGCGAATGGAGGCGTCGGAGATCAGTGACAGATCGCGGCTGGTGTGCGAGGTGCGGCCGGCGTTGAAGCAGGCGCTCTCGACCATCACGTCGACGGTGTCGTCCTCAATCTCGGAATCCATGCCACCCATAACGCCGGCCAGCGCCACGGGACGCTCGCCGTCGGTGATGAGGCCCATACCGGCGTCGAGCGTGCGCTCCTCGCCGTCGAGCGTCGTGAACTTCTCGTCCTGCTGGGCGGCACGAACCACCACGCGGCGGTGGCCATCGCGCTCGGCAAAGGTGTCCAGGTCAAAGGCGTGCAACGGCTGACCGGTGAGCATCATCACATAGTTGGTGATGTCGACGATGTTGTTGTGCGGGCGCACGCCCAGGGCGTTGAGGCGCTTGACCATCCAGTCGGGCGAGGGGCCGACCTTCACGTTGCGCACGATGCGGGCGACATAGCGGTCGCACAGGCCCTCGTCGGCGATCTCGACGGAAAGCTCGTCGTCGGTCGCGCGGCCGGTCTCGACCTTAATGGCGGGCAGCTCGACGTGGAAGTCGCGGTCGAAGATGGCGCCGGTCTCGCGGGCCATGCCGATCATGGACAGGCAATCGGGGCGGTTGGGCGTGATCTCGCAGTCGAGCACGGTGTCGCTCGAGCCCACGTACTCGGCAAACGGCATGCCGCAGGGCGTATCCTCGGGCAGGATCATGATGCCGGAGTGGTCACCGCCCAGGCCGAGCTCGCGCGCGGAGCAGTTCATGCCCATGGACACGACGCCGCGAAGTTTGCTCTTCTTGATCTTGACGTCGCCGGGCAGGACAGCGCCGATCATGGCCGTGACGATGTGGTCGCCGGCCTCAAAGTTCTGCGCGCCGCAGACGATCTGCAGCGGAGCGGGGTTGCCGTCGGCGTCGAGATTCTTGTCGCCCACATCGACCGAGCACACATACATGTGGTCGCTATCGGGGTGCGGGGTCTTGGTGAGTACCTTGGCGGTCACCACGTGGTCGAAGGACTCGCCCACGGTGTCGATCGCCTCGACCTCGGTGCCGGTACGGATATATTCGTCCGAAAGGGTCTTGGGATCCTCCGGAATATCGATCATGGTCTTGAGCCAGTCGTAAGAAACGCGCATGTAGCTCTCCTAGTTCTTAATCTCCGCAAAAGGAGGAATATCAAATGAAGACGTTCGCCTTAGGGTTGTCCAGGTGCCCCAGGTTGGCGTGAAAGAGGAGCGACGCGTACTAAAGGTACGCGAGCGACGGTTTGAACGCCAAGATGGGGTGCCTGGGCAAGCCTAAAACTGATTCAGGAAACGCATATCGCCAGTCATCAGGGTACGCAGGTCCGGCAGGTCGTAGCGCAGGGCCGCGACGCGCTCGGCGCCAATGCCAAAGGCGAAGCCGGTGTACTTCTCGGGGTCGATGCCGCAGTTGATAAGGACGTTGGGGTCGACCATGCCGCAGCCCAGGATCTCGATCCAGCCGCTGTGCTTGCAGAAGTTGCAGCCCTTGCCGCCGCACACGTGGCAGCTCACGTCCACCTCGCAGCTCGGCTCGGTGAAGGGGAAGAAGTGCGGGCGGTAGCGCGTCTTGCGGTCCTCGCCAAACATGCACTTAACAAAGTAGTCGAGCGTGCCCTTAAGGTCGCCAAAGGTGATGCCCTCGTCGACGACCAGGCCCTCGATCTGGTTGAACTGCGGCAGGTGGCAGGCGTCGGCCGTGTCGGGACGGTAGACGGTGCCCGGGCAAATCATGTAGATGGGCGGCTTTTGCGACTCCATGGTGTGGATCTGTACGCCCGAGGTCTGGGTGCGCAGGAGCACGTCGGACTCGCCATGGGCGTGAGCCTCGGGGTGCGCGACGCTGCCGGGGTTGTTGTCGACCACGTAGAAGGTATCGCGGGCCGAGCGGCTCGGGTGATCCATGGGGGCGTTGAGCGCGGTGAAGTTGTAGTAGGAGGTGTCGACCATGGGGCCGGACTCGACGGTGTAGCCGATGCCGCAGAAGATGTCCTCGGCCTCCTCGATGATCTGCTTGATCAGGTGCTGGTGGCCGATCTGCGGACGGATGCCCGGCAGCGTGATGTCGACGGCCTCGTGCTCGAGTGCGTGCTTGAGGGCGGCGGCCTTCATCTCGGTGGTGCGCTCGTCGAGCATGCCCTCGATCAGCTGGCGCATCTCGTTGGCACGCTTGCCCATCATAGGACGATCCTCGGGGGCGAGCTTGCCCATCATGCGCATCAGGCCGGTGATGCGGCCCTTGCGGCCGAGCAGCTCAACGCGCGCGGCCTCGAGCTTTGCGGCGTCGTCGGCGCCTGCGACGAGCTCCTTGGCCTCTTCCTCGAGTTTGACCAGATCATCAATCAGACTCATGTCTTCCCTTTCGTCTCTCGCGCTCCCCGCTTGCCGAGGCGGCTGCCGCCGCCTGGCGTTGCGAAAACGCGGCCCGGTTCGGTAACAAAAAACCGTCCTCGGGCATGTGCATTGCCCAAGGACGGTTGAATTCCGCGGTACCACCTTGTTTGACCCGACGGATGTCTGGCCCGTCGCGCCCACTCTTTGCCCCTTGTCGCGAGGCTCACGGCTTCCCTACTGGGGACATCGCCGCCGCTGGCCGCGCGCCCGTTGAGGTCGCTGCTCGGGAGTGAACGCTTGGCCCTTGTCACCGCAGGAAGGCTTGCAGCCCATGACCTTCCCTCTCTTGCCGGCGACGCGGCGGGCAAAACCCTCTCCGTCAACGCATTGGGCTACAGGATACCACATTGTGTGGGCGTATCGCCGCGTTCCGTTTTGTTCGCACTGGGTACAAGGCAGGTAGCTGTGCAAACTGGCCGTGCGCCCATCCGTGGCGCTCGGCTCGCGAGATCAAGGATATGGTATGGGAAAGAAACTCGATAAGAAGGCCAAGCCCGCAGCGGGCAAGACGCCCAAAGGCATGAAGGTCGATAAGGCCGTTAAAAAATTCCGCAAGCTCGAGGGCAAGCTGTGGACCCGCGAGTATCCGCTCAAGATTGCCGAGTTTGACGGCGCGACCATTGCTCCCGCCAACGGTGCCGCCGCCCGCGCCGATGCTATGGGCACCCTTGCCGGCGAGCACCATAAGCTTCTGACCAGCGAAAAGTCTGTCGAACTTGTGCGCTCGCTGACACGTGAGACCGTCGCCGGAGGCAAGATCGACGACCCGCAGCTGCTCGACGAGATCCGCGTGCTCGGCCGCGACCAGCGCGAAGCGAGCGTCATTCCCACCGAGGAGGCCGAGGCCTGGACCAGGCTCACCTGCGAGGCCGACGCCGTGTGGCACAAGGCCAAGACGGCCAATGACTGGGCGAGCTTTGAGCCCTATGTGGATAGAATCGTCGGCCAGCTTAAGCATCAGGCCGAGCTCATGGACCCAAAGCGAGACCCGTACGATGTTTGGCTCGACCAGTACGAACGCGGCCTTTCCGCCAAGAGCTTCGACGCGTTTTGTGATGAGGTCAAGGCGACGGTCGTGCCGCTCGTGCACGCCATCGGCGAGCGCGGCCAGCAGCCCAATGCCGACTTTTTGCACGCCCGCGTGCCCGAGGCCGCCCAGCGCGCCATGAGCTTCGACCTTATGAAGCTCGTCGGCCTGGACCTGGACGACACCACGCTTGCCTTTACCGAGCACCCGTTTAGCGAGGGCTTTGCCGTGGGCGACGCGCGCATCGCGACGCATATCTACGAGGACGACTGTATCTCCAACGTCTACAGCATCATCCACGAGGCGGGACACGCCATGTACGAGCTGGGCGTCAATCCTGCCTATGCGCGCACCTGCCTGGAGGGCGGCACCTCCATGGGCATCCACGAGAGCCAGAGCCGCTTTTTCGAGAACACCGTGGGTCGCAGCCGCGCCTTTATGGGACCGCTGCTCGAGGTGCTGCGCCGCCACGCACCCGAGGTCTACGGCGACGTCGACGAGGACACGCTCTACCGCGCCGTGAACATCGCGCAGCCGTCGTTGATCCGCACCGAGGCCGACGAGCTCACCTATCCGCTGCACGTTATGGTGCGCTACGAGATCGAGCGCATGCTGTTTGCCGGCGAGGCCACGGCCAAGGACATCCCCGCGCTTTGGAACCGTTTCATGGATGAGTACCTGGGCATTCCCGTTCCCGACGACACGCACGGCTGCCTACAGGATACGCACTGGAGCGGCGGCTCGTTTGGCTACTTCCCCACGTATGCGCTGGGCAGCGCCTACGACGCCATGTTTGTGCCGGCCATGTGCCGCGACGGCGTCGACCTTACCGGCGCCTGCGCGAGCGGCGACCTGACACCCGTCCGCGCCTGGCTGGGCGAGCACATTTGGCAGTGGGGCCGCGCCAAGGACGCACCGGAGCTCATCAAGGGCGCGTGCGGCATGGCGTTCGATGCCCGCTACTACTGCAGCTACCTGCAGGACAAGTTCACCACGCTCTACGAGCTGTAAAGCTTAGGCGACACGCCAACGCAAAGGGGACGCCGCGGAACCAATCCGCAGCGTCCCCTTTTTTCACCCAATAACTAGGTACCCAATGACTAGTTCGTTGACGCTAATGTCTTGGCAACGTCAGCGAAAACGGCCCCAAGCGAGCAAGGTGACGTGAAATGAAAGGGCGCTGACCTTCTGGTCGCGCCCTTGAAATTGAACGTCAGATTGCCACTTGGGGCCGTTTGCAGCGTCGAGCAGCTACGCGGTTTGGTAAAACCGCGTAGCTATAAAGCCTCGAGCGCGTTGGCGATGCGCTTCATGGCGGCATCGGCGGATGCTTGGTCGGGCGCCTCGGCCAGCACGCGGATAACCGACTCGGTTCCGCTCTTGCGCACGAGCACGCGGCCCTCGCCTGCCAGCGCAGCCTCGGCCTCGGCGATGGCGTTCTGCACGCCCATATTCTCGAGCGCGGCGTCCTTGTCCGCCACGTGCACGGCCACCTGCGCCTGTGGCAGCAGCTTGCACGGAGCCGTGAGCTGCGAGAGCGTCTCGCGCTCGGCACGAATCACTTCCATCACGCGCAGCGAGGTCATAATGCCGTCGCCCGTGCGCTCGATATCGCCAAAGATCGTATGGCCCGTCTGCTCGCCGCCCAGACTGTAGCCGCCCTCGCGCATCTTGGCATACACGTGACGGTCGCCCACGCCGCTGGTCACGGCGCTCAGACCGGCAAGCTCCAACGACTTGATCAGGCCAAAGTTGCTGGCAATCGTCGGCACCACGGTACCGCCCGAAAGGCGACCGTGCTTGTTCAGATACACGCCGCACACGTACAGGATCTGGTCGCCGTCGACCACGCGCCCGCGCTCGTCCACGGCCAGGCAGCGGTCGGCATCGCCGTCGTAGGCAAAGCCCACGTCCAGGCCCTGCTCCACCACATGGCGCTGCAGACGCTCCATATGCGTGGAGCCGCAGTCGACGTTGATGTTAAAGCCATCGGGCGCGGCATTGATCACGCGCACGTCGGCGCCCAGCGCGTCGAACACCGGCTTGGCCACCGAGGAAGCCGAGCCGTTGGCGCAGTCGATACCGATCTTGACGCCCTGCAGCGAAAAGTTCGCACTTGCAATGAGCGAAGCAATGTAGCGGTTGCGGCCCTGCATGTAGTCCACCGTGGCACCGATGTGGTTGCCCGTGGCCAACGGAACTTCGCTCTTGCCATCGATGTAGTCCTCGATGAGCTCCAGTACGTCCTCGTCCATCTTAAAACCGTCGCTATTGACGAGCTTAATGCCGTTATCGCAAAACGGGTTGTGGCTCGCGCTGATCATGATGCCGCAATCGAAGCAGCCCTCCACGGTCTGATGTGCCACGCCCGGCGTCGGGATCACGTGCAGCATATAGGCGTCCGCACCGCTCGCGACCAGACCGCTCACCAGCGCCGCCTCGAACATATAACTCGAGCGACGTGTGTCCTTGCCCACGATCACGCGCGCCTTAGCACTGCGGTTGGCGCCGTAATACCAGCCCACAAAACGGCCAATCTTATAAGCGTGCTCTACCGTCAGCCCAACGTTGGCCTCACCGCGAAAGCCGTCGGTGCCAAAGTACTTCATATCTTACTTATCCTGTTCGAACGTTTGAGCGGTTGGCGTGGTACGAACCTTAAGCTCTTTGTGCCCAGAGTCCTTCGAAGTCGTGACCGTATACTCGACCTTTATGTCTTGTCCAAGAAGCATGTGGACACCGCCCCATGCAACCTTCAAGCCATCGTGCGTCGCTTCGTTCATCTCGATAGAACCGGAGCCCGAAGTCTTAATATCCGAAATGCTGCCTCCCGCAGGAGCAT
This sequence comes from Collinsella sp., assembly GCA_048189585.1. Taxonomy (GTDB): domain Bacteria; phylum Actinomycetota; class Coriobacteriia; order Coriobacteriales; family Coriobacteriaceae; genus Collinsella. The sequence continues at coordinate 37,650 of DBEZHA010000024.1, forward strand.
AGAGATAAAGCCTCAGCACCTCATCGTCAATATCCTGGCTAATGCCGTTATGGCCCTGGAAATAACCAGGCATCTCGGCCTTCTCCTGGGGGGTCATCGTGTTCTTGAGCGAGGTGGTCACTCGATACGTCGTCGAGCCATCGGCATTTTCAACCGAAGAATCGATGGTGACTCGCTTATCGAGGAACCAATCCATCTTTGAATAGCTGTAGTTGTTCACATAGACGCCCAAGATCGGAGCCTCCGACGTATCGGTTTGGAGAGCGCCCGATATTCCAAGAGCCTTCGCGGCCTTTTCCTCGTCATCATTTCTCGAATACATGAGGATGCGACCCTCGGAAGCGCCCTTTTCGATGGCGGCAGCAATCTTAGTAATATCGCTGGAGCCCAGTTCGTCCACAATCTTGTTAAAAGCTGATCCGGCAACCGCCGCAAAAATGGCGTCCTGTTCCTCTACCGGGTAATTCCAATAAATATCGTGCAGCAGCACCTTTGCAGCGTTGCTTCCATCAACGACGGTGCCGTCAGGAAGCCGTGTGCCACCTACAACGCCGAGCATATACTGCAAAAATACCGGATCGACTGCAAATACGCCGTCGATGTCATCTCCGACAATGGCCTTCTGCATATCGCTGACAAGCTGAGCCGCACGCGGATAATCAGGCGTCATCGTAACGTCGCCCATCGTGTATCCGAGCGTGTTGAATCCGGTCAGGCCCCATCCGGTCGTGAACAAGTTTGCCTCTTCATCGGTGATGGGAAGCGGGCTCAAAGGCTCTTTCATCATGTCGACTTTGACAAAATCGCCCAGTTCGAGCTTACCGTCAGTCACCGACATCACGCCGCGAGAACCGGGGAAACCGCCGCAGGCGCGGATCTCGACGTTGCTCATCGCGAGCACAAGATAATGACGCGTCTGGCCGTTGGCGCCGAGCATCTGGGGAAGGACGGGGGCGACCTTCTCCGCCGCGTCAACCGCGCCGTTGAGGGTGGCAAAGCCGTCCTTGGCCTTATCGACCAGCTCGATCACCTGGGAAATATGAGTATCGCCAATGCCCTGGACCTTCTCGTTGGCGCTCTTGAACACCTTCGAGCTGCTGGAAAGCGAATCGGCGACCGCCTGCAGCGCGGACACGTTAATCATGCCGTCCTGGAACAGCTTGCCGGGCGTAGCCTGCGAAAGGTTATCGGCCATGGGAACCAGCGCATTGCTCGAGACATCGGACAGGGCGTCAATCATGGTGCGGGCCGCATTGATATCGCTGCCATACACCGGGATAAACGATGCCGCCGTCCACAGCGGGCTCGAGGTCTCCGCCTTCATGCTGTCGCAGAGCTCATCGATCTTCTTCGCGTCGTCAGGCAGCGTCGAAAAATCGCCCGACGTGACCTTGTCCTTAAGGCCACCGACGATCTCGACAGCCTCCTTCGCTTCGCTCTTTACGGTCTTTGCCGAGTTAAGCAGCATAAAGCCGCTTGCGCCAAGCGCAACGAGAAGCACCGCGACTACAGCGGCAATAATGGCGCCGGTGTGACGCTTTTTGCGCTCGCCCTTGCGATGGCGATGACGGACCAGACCGTCAGAGGTCGAACTCGACGAAGCATCGCTACCGTAGTTCAAGCCAAAATCGTAATAATCTTCCTTGGAACCCGAGCCCGCAAACTCGGCACCGCTATCATCCAGGCGGGCAAACGTGCCAGTCTCGGAGGCGCCGGTGTAAATCGTGCCAAGGTTACCCGTAAGCCCCGCGCCACCGGCAGAGGGAGTATTGTTGGCGGCCTTGTCGGCATTAACGTTGCCGGCGGCATTCGCGGCGTTGGCAGCACCTGCGTTGTTCGCGGGTACCGAAGGAGCCCCGCTCGGCTGCGGCGTGGAGGTTGCACCGCCCGCAAAGACATTCCCTCTTGCACGGCCGGTCTTTTTTGCCTTTTGAGACTGCTCGTACAGAGCGGTAAACATCGCTGTCTCGCCCGGGGACACGCGCTTACCGGAACCGCCCTGTCCAGCGCCGCCCGGCGTGCCGGCCTTACCAGCCCCGTTCGGACGCGGCGGAACTGCAGGACGGCCGCTATCGCTGCCCTTAAAGTGATTACCAGCCATAAAGAAATCCTCGCAATTGAGTCGCAATGAAAAAGTCCATAACGTTACTAGTTTATGGCATTTTGAGCATCGACAGCTAAACTCCAGACACGGACATCAATTGGCGAAAATGCGGCACAACACCTTTTCCGTCTTGGCAGCGGCGCCAGCTACACCGTGAGGAACATCATCACGATGATCATGGCAAAGCCGATAAGGTCGGTCGGCAAAAACACCGTGCCCAGCATAACGGCGCTGGTGATGGTCGCCGAGACGGGCTCCACGGTTCCGATGAGACTCGCACGCACCGAGCCGATGTCCTTAACGCCCTGCATATAGAGCATGTAAGCAAAAAACGAGCCGATAACCACGAACACCGCGAGCGCCTCGACGCCGGCAGCGTCGAGTGCCGGCACATGCGCCCAGGGCTGCACGAAGACACATGAGATCACGCCCGCCGTGAGCATTGCCGAGCCCGTGACGATGGGGCTGCCGTATTCGGGCAGGATCTTGGCGGGAATCACCGCCATACACGCGGCGCTGACCGCACACATAAGACCTGCTGCCAGGCCAAGCGGCGAGATATTCAGGCTGGTGGGGTCGCCGCCGGTGGCGATTAAAAAGGTTCCACCCAGAGCCAGGCCAATGCCGATGACTTCGCGAGTACGCGGCATGCGGCGATCGATCACGCAGGTGTAGCCCATGATGATAACGAGCTGCAGGCACTGGAGCACCGTCGCGGTTCCGGCGTTCGTCAGGCGCACGGCCGAAAGATAGCAAAACTGGTTGAACAGCAGGCCAAAGGCGGTAAAGAGCAGCAGCTGCTTGCAATCGGCGGGTGTGGTCCAAAGCTTGACCAGGCGTGCGCGGTCGCGCGTGACAACCACAGCCATAAAGAGCAGGCCGGCGAGAATCTGACGCACGCTCATAAGCCACAGCGTATCGACATGGTAGGTATCGAACAAAAAACTCGCGCTGGTGCCCGAGAAGCCCCAAAACGAACCGCCCACCAGCGTAGCCAAGACGCCCGTGATCATCTTGCGCGTCGAAGCGCTGTTCAGGCGGTCGCGCCATGCGCGACGGGTGTTGCGGCTGAGCTCGTCGGTGCCCTCGGGCACATCAATGTTCGATATATCGGTCATCGGCACCGAAGCTCCTGCGCCTTCGACCTGCTCGACACACTCTTTGCTCATTCCACTCCCCCGAAACAGCCTGGAAACAATTCGGCTTACCTTACCACGGCGAAGTCACCAGCTGGAGGCTTGTCCGCTTATCGGTAGGACAATTCCGCAGGCGTCTTTCCATAGCTCGATACCGCAATGGCCTTGCATTATGCGACAGCCAAATCGCGGCAGCAGGCTCTTTTGAAATGGATGCGACAAAGCCCCCGAATTCCACAATGTAAGCGATTTTTAAAAATGTTCTTGCCACCGAGTTCAGGCTCCGTTATATTATCCCTTGCGCGCTTGCGCACCCTTGATCGGGCGTTTAGCTCAGGGGGAGAGCGCTTCCCTGACACGGAAGAGGTCAGAAGTTCAAATCTTCTAACGCCCACCAAATGTTCGCAGCTCAGAGGCTATGTCTCTGGGCTGTTTTGTTTTATGTCGCCAAATCCGCTGGCAGCTCCAACCGCCCAACTGGCCAAAAGCCGACCATCTACTTGCCGATCTATCCATCGGTATAACCAATCAGTCCGCACCACAGCTTCTCGGCAAAACGCCACGATGTCTGCGCCCTGCGGTATCCTTGAGCCACTTACACCTGCAGCACCAAGGAGCCACCATGCGCACCGAGCTCGATGTTCCCTTTTCGCACAAAGAAGAAGCCAAGGCGCTGGGCGCCAAATGGGACCGGACCAAGAAGATCTGGTATGTACCCAGCGGCGTCAACCCCGAGCCCTTTGCCGAGTGGCTGCCCGGTGTTGACCGATCCGACCCCTCAGCGCCGTATATATATCTAGTACTGGGCAAGCGCGAGTGCTGGAAGTGTCACAAAGAGACCTCGGTCGCGGCCTTCGGCATTCCCTATCGAGCCGATAACGACGAGAGCATCGCCATCGCGCACGCGCCCAACGAAGCCGGGCACATTGCCATCGACACGGCCAACGCCAACGCACTCGCCATCGTGCCCGCTCTTGGCTGCGTGCCGGGCGAGATCCGCGACTACCTTTATAAGCGCTGCGGCTACAAGCCCGTAGGCGCGCGAGCCTCCAAAGCCCCGTCGCTCGGCAACACGTGCACCAGTTGCGACGCGCTGCAAGGCAGCCGCTATCTGTTCGAGGAGCCCTCGTCCCCGTTTGCCCTCACTGCCATCAACAAGCTGCCGGCACTGGAGTTTATACGCGTCGAAGTTGCCGGCGTCTTTGGCGTCCCGGCCACGCGTACCGACTTTGACCAGGCGCTCTTTACCTGGGCACGCGACCATCACGCCGAGTTCCACAGGCAACTCGGCGAGGGGGTTTATTTGTAGAGGCAAAAGACACTCACAGCCAACTCCTCCGCATCACCTATCCCTCGTCGCCGGCGTCGTACACGATATCGAGGCCACAAACAGGGCATTTCTCCGGATACACCGGCATATGAACGCCTGTCCGTTTTCTCACTTCGTCGCTGAGTCTGTCGCGCGCATCGATAAACCGAATGTCGAGACACGGTATTTGCGAGCCGCAGCAAGGGCAGGTGACGACAAACGACGCGCAATCAACCTCTACGCTCGGAAACATATTGTTGTCTATAAGGGCACACGGCAGTTTTCCGTACTTCCCCATCGCAATATCGCCTCGCCAGCTCATATACGCTCCCCTCTCGCTATACAAATCAGGAAGAGCATGCACCGGCGGGCGTGCGCGAGATCGCATCGCCACGCGATCCGATCAAACAACACGATCGTCAAAGAATGCCAAAGCCAAATACGCTAATACGGCAGAAGCCCCGCCTTTTCACGCTTCTTTTCCGAGCGATCGAACTCAATGCGATGGGCCTCAAGAAACACCGTATCGGGTCGCCACTGACGCTCATCCGGCTGCCTTAGCGTCGCACCCGCAAAGGAAGCGTAGTCGGTCTTATCCAGCAGGTACGATCCGCACAGCCGATATTCGCCGCAAACAGGCTCAAACGAAATCAGGTGAGCATCAAATAGGGAATGAAGATCGCGCCGAAGCAGAATACCGTTGCTGGCAACCTGCGATTTGGGTCCCGAGTAATTCTCGATATGCGCAGCCTCCAGAGCTTCACTGACGCCGCAGTCCGACACCGCGCAACGGCCATCATAGGCGGCAACGAGCTGTTTGCGGAACCATTGCTGCCCCAATCGCTCGCGCCTTAACGCATAGCGGACCTTTTCGTCGTCGGTCGCACCCTGTCCGGCAAACTCAATATCGACGGGTATGTGCTTCAGATAACTCATGTCGGGCGCAAAACGAGGGTCCGGTCCGCCTTTATGAACAGGACCGTGCAGAACAAACCATCCATTTTCGGGCTCGAACCGCTCAACAAACGCAAGGCCGAGCACCTTATAGCCCACCTCGGTTGCAAATATGACTCCGACTGGGACGCCACATTCCATGCAGTTGAGCATTTTACGGTTGTAATTCTGGTCTCGAGAACCAACGGCTCCTGGCGCTTGGACCGAATACTTAATGACCCACGTACCGTCATCCAAATAGAGCGGAGGCACATCGGTGTAGAAGCTCTTTTTAGAGTTATGGACCGAAAGCGCAAAGATCTTATTGGGATCTTGCTTCACCCGATCCTGGCCCGGCCAGAAGATCCCTGAATCCCGCGTTACGGGAAAGAAGTCCGAGCCAATTCTCAAACGGTACTGATACTGAGGACTATCTTCCTTGGTGTGGTGCGGAAGGCTGGTCCAAACGCCGCCGCGCTGTTCCTCACCCAGAAACCACTCCCATGCCTCAACGTATTCGGAAGGCACGAGACTGCAGGCGCGGTCATAGCTTGGTCCATCCATCAACGGAACAGCAAGGTCAATGTCGTTCATCGCCAGCACCTACAACCATACGAACGCGAGTCATGCCCCTCAATAATATGGCCGAGAGTCAATTATTACGAGATCTCATTCCGCGATCGGCACATCGTTGATGCTCTCGGTTTGCCGCTGGCGCGCTTGTACCCCGCTACCCCACTTCCCTGTATACTGATGTAGCACGTGTTTCATCCGGGCTTGTTGGGCCGGGTCGTTCATGGGAGGTTCTTGTGGCTGTTTCGAATCCGCCTAAGGGAAGCGTTTCTTCTTCGTCCATCAAGCCGGTTACGCGCAAGGCCGTGCGTTGCCAGCGCGAGGTCGCTTGGCTTGTCACGCAGGCGGCGGGCAGGCTTGTGGCGACCACTCAGGACGTCAATGCGCCTACGCCGAGCTTTGTGTTAGCGGCGGCGCTGGATTTTGTGCGCCAATTGGAGGTTGCCGCGCAGGATGCCAACGGCCACCTCGACTACCAGAACGTTATGGCGCCCGACCTGCAAACGTTCTGCCACATGGCCAAGTTGCCTGCCGCGCCCAATGCGCTTTCGGACGCAGGCTACATGTTTACGCTCTCGGGCGCGGACCTTATCCGCGACATCTATGCATACTGCAGCGAGCTCGCCGAGCGCCACGTCTTTGACGCGGCAGAAGTCAAACCGGGAAATGTCATCAAGCTGGTTCTTAGGCTGTTCCTGATAGACGGGTTCGGGGCCATGCCGGCGTAAGCCGAGTCTTTAGCATCACCGTCGACTGGGCAACAACCGCTTTACCTTAATGGACGCCAATCGAGGGTCGATTATTGGGTCGCCTCGTCCACTAACGCATCTATCCCACGCGCTCCGACAGTCGATACTTGCGGTTGCGGCTCGTCGCCGGCGCCGTGGGCTCAAGCTCGCCTTGAGCAATGAGCGCGTTGACGCGCGACCTAACCTGGGAAATTGTGAGCCCTGTGTGCTCTGCCAGCTCGCGCGTCCCCAGCTCGCCGTAGTGTTTGAGTGCCGTCACAATTAAGCCCCCGCCATGATCGACCGGCTCGATCTTTGAACGGTAAAGTACGACCTTGAACCGATCGAATCCCGGGCAGAACAGGGGCCCGGCCAGACCATGCGCGCGCATGGCATCGATCATCATCGGGATGCCCGAGCCATTGCCCTCAGCCGGCGAACCTGCGCCATCCGGCAGCGGGACAATCGACATGAGCTTCACAAGCGTCGCGTTACGGCATCGGGAGCTGCCGTCAAACAAGTTCTCGCGAGTCTTTCCCCCGTAAAGGCCGCCAGGATTTGTCACCTCGACACGATCATCAAAGACGTCGACGGCAATCGATTGTCCACAGAACCGATCCCCGTATTCTCGATGGATTACGGCGTTGGCGATTGCCTCGCGCAGAACCTCCTCGGGAATCTCAAGCGAGTCGACACGCGAGACGCCTTGGACGGTCGAGGTTCGCCGCAAATTCTTGGCGACGGCTGCGACGGCATCCGAGATCATCTCGCCCAACGTTCCCTCACAGATTGTGCGGTCCATGAACCTCAGCGACCCCGCCATGCCCTTCTGAGTTCCCGCATGGACAGCCACGTCAATGAAGAGCTTGGGATAGAACTGCTGAGGGTAGGTGCCCACAACTAGGAGTCCAGCCTTGGTGACATTGCCCTGGGAATCAAGGATATTTAGGCGCTCCAGCTTCGTTTGTTTGTCCGGCGCGCCGCGCATTGCCCGGGGCGTCAACGAGAAAGCCCGATCTATCGTACGGTCGACCAGCGTCTCGTCGAGATTGTCCGCGCCCGCACCCGCCACCGCGTCCCGATCGCTCGGAGTCGCTCGACCGTATGACGCCAATGCGAGCACCTCGGTCGATGAAAGCGGCACATCTTTGTCATCGATGCGCTTGTAGCTGCCGCCCTGGGCGCCCCGCTCTATGACATAGCAGGGCTTGCTCGACGGATCGAGCTCCTCAATCGCAATGACGAGAACGATGACGCCCTGAAGCTCCACTCGCTCGATCGTGTATTTAGGCGGATTGGCCAGCTTTCCTCGACCGCCCGCATCACCCATGCCTGACACAAATTGGTTGAGCACTTTCTCGGTCTCGAAGTTCTCAACCGGGACAAAACCTGCGCGCTCACTCACTCCGAGCACGATGATTCCGCCGGCAGTGTTCGCGAATGCGCTCACCGTTTCCCACACATCGCGGGAAAGCGTCGTGGCGCTCTCCTTCACTTCGACGTTAAGATCATCCGAGCCCATACGCCTTAAAGACTCAAGCAGACCGGTCAGCTCGTTTTCGTTCATCTGCGCGTCCTTTCGCTCGGTCCTGCGGAGAATGCCGCGGATAGATTTCCCTCGTCTCTCAGTTATCTCTCGAAATTATCTCTCATCTATCTC
>DBEZHA010000025.1:0-56740 GCA_048189585.1 Collinsella sp.
GCAGCACCGACTTGCGCAGGCGGCCGGGCAGCGCGGCGTCGAGCTCCTCGCGGGCGTCCTCGAGCTCACCGTACTCCTCGACCAGGGGCATGAGCTCGTTCACCCGCTCGACGATGCGGCGCTGCTCGGCGAGAGGCGGAATCGGAAGAAATAGCTCTTTTAGCACTGCTGCTTTGATTCCTTTTGCGGTCGTCCCCGTGGCATGATCCTTAACTTGAATTTGGAACAGTGGAGATAGAATTATTTGGCAGAACAGGGCATTGTCTGGACCAACTGTGCCGTAATTCTGAAGGGTAATGACACGCTGTCCACAGCTGCAACGTTTCATTTCGCATATCGCGCAATACCCCATCGGGGCTTCGGTTGTAAACAGCAAATCGCCACGGTGGGTCTCTCCGCGAGACAAGCGTGTTGCATATTCGTCTTCTGAAATATACTCCTCGCGTGTGTAATCAATATAGCCTTGGCGAATGTTGCTCGCAGTCATTAGTCGAACACCTGAAGGTGATTTGTGAGGTGTTTTACCCCTGTAATCAATGAAGTTATATACGGTTTCCAGCCTTGCCCAAGCCCACCCCTCGGGCAGCTCCTCAAACGGCACTTCGTTCGCGATGCACTTATCGCTAGTCACGCGACCCTTGGCATCCACCTTCTTCTCATAGGGGGAGCCATCGGAACCGGATTGGCTTTCAACTGTATTCGCGACAAGCGTTGTAAAATCTAGTGAGACGAGCATCCCGGTTGCTCCAGCGCTTCGATGCTCTGGTCTTTAGCGTCTTTCGTTCAGTGGGGGACTGACCGCAAGCGGCGTAAACAAGAAAGGGGACAAGCGTAAATGAAAGCAGCCGAGGCGAATCTGCTCGACCTTATGGGCGTGGCGAAGATGCAGTTTGTCATTCCCGTGTACCAGCGAGTTTACTCGTGGAGTGTAAAAGAGTGCGAGGTGCTTTGGGATGACGTCATGCGAGCGGGTCGTGATGGCGTATCGCACTTCGTGGGGTCAATGCTTTATATCCCCGAGTCCGAGAGCTCTGCCACGAGCATTTCGCGCGTGCTTCTGATTGACGGACAGCAGCGCATGACGACGTTTTCGTTGATGATTGCAGCTTTGGCTGACTATTTGGAGAGCAACCCCGACAAGGCTGGCTTCCTTGGCGACCTCAAAATCTCGGCGCTGAGGAAAAATTACCTCTTTAACGATGACGACTACAACGGTCTGGCACGCTACAAGCTGGTGCTCTCGCAGGACGATAAAGAGACGCTGTTCTCCATCGTGTCTGGGGCTCCCGTGCCAGATGAAAAATCGGATCGGATTGTCGAGAACCATGCGTTCTTCCGCGAGAAGATGCGTGGTAAATCATTTGACCCGGCAAGGCTTTGGGCGGGGCTAAACCGCGTGCAGGTCATCGACACTAAGCTCACCGCTGGCGTTGATAATGCCCAGCTCATATTTGAGTCCATGAACTCCAAGGGCAAGCCGCTCACGCCCATTGACCTCATCCGTAACTACGTTCTAATGTCGCTTCCCAACGACGAACAGACCAAGCTTTATGAGGGTTATTGGCATCCACTCGAGTGCTTGTTCGGAAAAGGCGGCGAGGACGAGTTCAATGCATTTATCTGGTACTGGCTGTGGCTTAAAGTTCCCAATAGGATGCCGAAGGAGAACGAGGCCTACTACGAGTTTAAGCGCTATTTCGCCGACGACTACGATGGTGACACCGAGGGCCTGCTTAAGGAGCTGCGCGGGTATGCACATAGATACGCCAGTCTGTTCCTTGGTAAGGAGAAGGACGACGGACTGCGCCGAGTGTTCGGCAGAATCGTAAGCCTCGACGTGAAGCAGATAAGGCCCCTCTTAATGTTGCTTTATTCGGTTTACGAGGGGAATGGACTAGACCGCAATGCGTTTTTACGTATCTGCGAGACTATCGAGTCGTTTCTGTTCAGGCGAGCGGTTTGCGGCAGACTTACCACGGGCCTAAATAATTTCTTTGCCGGCATGTATCGCAATCTCGAGCAGCAGGACGATATCGAGGAGTACGTTACGGCGATGCTCCTTATCCACAGCAGCGGTATGACCGCATACTTTCCGACAGACGAGCATTTTGTCGAGGAGTTTAAGGCGCGTGACTGCTACAACCGCTTCTCTAAAAAGCGCTATTACCTGGAACGCATGGAGAACTGGCACCACCCGAAGGAGTCCATCTCAGCCGACGATTACCAGATCGAGCACATCATGCCCCAGACGATTGATGATGAGCACGGCTGGAAGGAATCGCTTGGTGAGAACTGGGAAGACGTCCACGACAGGCTGTGCAACAACTTGGGAAATCTTACGCTGACGGGCTACAACCAGGAGTACTCAAACCGGTCGTTCTCGGACAAGCTCAATCTGCCTGACGTCGGATTTAAGTGCAGCCCGCTCTACCTAAACAAATCGATTGTCTCGCATGAAAAATGGGGTGAGGAAGAGATTGGGCAGCGCGCGGACGAGCTGGCGAAAGAAGCGTGCGAGATATGGAAGTATCCCGACCTTCCGGCAGACGTCGTCGACAAGTACCGTCCTTCTCGTGGGGAGCCTGACGAGGCTCCTGTCTGGACTCTGCATGAGAACCACCCCACCTTTGCCGAAGGTGGGCTCAACCAGAAGCTTTTCGATGAGGTGCGCGAGTCCGTTCTGAGTGGTAACCCTTCGTGGGAGTCCTACATAGCCAAGTACTATGTAGGCTTCAGGTCGGGCAAGCGAAAACTGCATGCCGTGTTAGAAGGTAGGACCAGCAACGGTGGCTGGATTGCCGTCGGCCTGGCAAAGAGCGTGGATGACCTAATTGATCCAGAGGACATGTGCCAGGACAAACGTACGCAGGGTGGATTTGGCCCAGGCCTACCGACCTATGTTGCTCTTCGTAATGCCGATGACATTCCCGCGGTGCTCGATCTTATAAAGCAGTGCTAGGTTAAAGGCCGGGAATCTAATTCCCGGCCCTTGCCATCTCGGAATTGCCGATGGCTTATCTGCCCACCTACACCCCCGCAATCCCGCGCGCCGCGCTCAGCAGCTCGTACTCCCTCTGGCTCCACTGGTGCAGCTCGGCCGCGTGCACGGCGTCGCGACACAGGTCCAGGAACACCTCGGCGCCCTCGCAGAAGCACTCGCGGGCAAAGGCGCCGGATCCGTCCGCAACGCACGCACCGTCGGCAAAAAGCTTCCAGCTGGACGGCTCGCGCGAGCCGTCTCCGAGCAGCTTGATCTGCAGAACATGTGGGCCGCCAGCGGCACATGGCCCTTCTTCCAACGCCTGCACCGTAAAGCGCATCTGGAGGGACAGAGTATAAAATCCGGAAAAGTGTCGAAATAGGCACCTTAAAACTTCGGAAAAGTGTAGCTGGATGACAAAACAGCACTTAGAAGCCGGTGCTGGATGCGGGATCCTGCGGCCGCCTTCAGCTCTCGCTACTCGTCGTCTCCGTCGTTGGGGTCGCCCTTGAGGGTGTTGATGTCCAGGTACTGGTTATCGTCCTCTTTTTGCTGGGTCTCCGACTCCGCTTGGGTGGGGCCGCGGAACAGCTGGAACCCCTCAAACGCAATGACACCGAGCAGGGCAATGATAATGGCGATAAAGGCAACCTTGACTGCCTGCGGAAATTCCGAGAAACGCAGCGCCTTTTCCTCGGCGTAATAATCGGCAAAGCGCTCTTCGCCCGTGCTTTTGGTATACGCCGGCGCGGACGCGGCCTCCGGGTCATATTCCGGTGCAGGCGTGGCGGCGTACGGATCGTTGAGATAATCGCTCGATGCGGTGCCATAGTTCTCGGTCTCGATGCGACCGTTGCCAGCATAGCCATCGGAATAATCGGAATATGCCGCACCGCCCTCATAGTCCGCGGCGCTCGTGTTGGCGGCAAAAAGCGGGTTAACTGGAACGTCGAGCGCCGGCATGCCGGTAGAGGTCTCATCCAGATCGGTTGCAGCCCAGGAATCGTAGGCAACCTGATGGGCAACGGGCTCATCGAGCCTTGTGACCGGAGGCTTGCGTGCCGCAGGAACGGGCAACTGCTGGGCGTTGTACATAACGGTGCTGTCGGCCGATTTGCCCTGCGTCGCCGCAGCGAGAAATGCCGCCGTCTCGGACGGGTCGCTTGCGGGGCGGGGAGCGGTCGTGGGCGCCGAAGTGGGTGCGGGCGTAGGCGCGGGCGTCGGCGCAGATGCGGGCTTAGGCGCAAGTGCGGGATTGGGACTTGACGGGCGAGCCCCGCCGCCCATGAGTTCGTCGGCGGTCCACGGGCGATCATCCATCACGTCGTCAAGGCTCAGCGAAAACAGGTCGTCTTCACTCTCATCGAACATGCGGTGCACATGTCCACCAATTGCCGGAATCAATCCGCGACCGGTGCATGATGCCTTGCTCAACGCCATTCTGTTCCATCCTTTCGAAATACTAATGACATCGATTATATGGAACTTCCCAAGCGGCTCGGTCTTGGATTCGTGCTTTCCAGAACTCGCGCCCAAAAGGGGAGGGGCAATCCAGGCGAGTGCCTACTTGTCGCCGGCAGCAGCCTTGGCCTCATTGAGGTAGCTATAGAAGCTGTACTTGGAGATGCCAAAGAACTCGCAGGCGCGCTCGCTCGACTTGGAAATGAGGAAGGCGCCGCGACGGTCGAGGTAGCCAATGGCACGAATGCGCTCGTCTTTGGTCATGAGTGCCGCGGGCTTGCCCACAAACTGCTCGCACTCGTGCAGCAGGTCCTCGAGCAGGTCGCCGATGTTCTTGGTAATGGGCTCGGGCTCGGTATAGCCCGTGCCGCCGGTGCCGGTAAAGGCGTCGAGCGAACGCTCAAAAGCCTTCATAAGCGTAATGTCAAAGTTGATGCCCAAAATGCCGACGGGCTTGCCCTCGTCGTTGCGGATAAAGATCGTCGACGATTTGAGCAGCTTACCGTCGGTGGTTTTAGTGAGGTACGGCTCGCGGTCGTGTACATCGGTGGCGCCCTCGTGCATGGACTCAAACACGATATGGCTGGGGCCGTCACCCAGTTTGCGCCCGCTGACGTGGCCGTTTTCAATCACTACGATGGAGTGGTCCACGTCATCGGTCTCCAGATCGTGGACGACGATTTCGCAGTTGGGGCCAAATTGGAGCGCCAGGCCGTGTGCAAGGCGCTTATAAAACTCAATCTGTGCGGGGGTCATAGGTGCCTTCCTAAAAATTAGTTTGGGCTCACTGTGCCATAAACCACACATGACCGCAAACAAATCCATCAACAAGGCAATTCATGACCGTTCGGCGGCGAAAAAGTACCGATTGCGGCAACAAACAATTCGTTAGGTATACCAATCAAAAAGTGTGATAGAACATTACTAACAAACTTTTTGTTTGGCATCCACATAAAAGTTCAGTCGCATGAATGGGAATGGGCTGAAACGCGTATGCGGGGGCCGGCAAGAGAGGACTTAAGGAGTTCACCGTATGGCCGATAAGATCCAGTGGGCGAGCAACACGATGCCCAAGAGCGATGACAAGCACTTGGGAATCATGAGCCTCGACCACGTGAAGAAGGCCCGCGCCTTCCACCAGTCGTTCCCCCAATATACCGTCACTCCGCTTGCCCGCCTGGACGGCCAGGCTGCGCGCCTGGGCCTGTCCAACCTGTGCGTTAAGGACGAGAGCTATCGCTTTGGCCTCAACGCCTTTAAGGTTCTGGGCGGTTCGTTTGCCATGGCCAACTACATTGCCGACGAGACCGGCAAGGACGTTGCCGAGTGCACCTTCGATTACCTGACCTCCGATCAACTTGCCAAGGACTTTGGCCAGGCCACCTTCTTTACCGCCACCGACGGCAACCATGGCCGCGGCGTGGCATGGGCTGCCAACAAGCTGGGCCAGAAGGCCGTCGTTCACATGCCCAAGGGTTCCACTAAGCCCCGCTTCGATAACATCGCCGCCGAGGGCGCAACGGTGACCATCGAAGAGGTCAACTACGACGAGTGCGTGCGCATGGCCGCTGCCGAGGCCGACGCCTGCGAGCGCGGCGTCATCGTTCAGGACACCGCCTGGGAGGGCTACGAGAAGATCCCGTCCTGGATCATGGAGGGTTACGGCACCATGGCTTCCGAGGCTGCCGAGCAGCTGCGCGAGATGGCCATCAACCGCCCGACGCACGTGTTTGTCCAGGCTGGCGTGGGTTCGCTCGCCGGCGCCGTGGTGGGCTACTTCACCAACCTGTATCCCGATAACCCGCCCACCTTCGTCGTGGCTGAGTGCGCGCCTGCCGCCTGTCTGTACAAGGGCGCTGCCGCCGGCGACGGCGATCCGCGCATCGTGGACGGCGACATGCCCTCCATCATGGCCGGTCTGTGCTGCGGCGAGCCCAACATTCTGGGCTGGGATATCCTGCGCAACCACGTCACCGCCTTCGTGTCCTGCCCCGACTGGGTCACCGCTCGCGGCATGCGCACCCTGGGCGCTCCCGAGAAGGGCGACCCGCGCGTCATCTCCGGCGAGTCCGGCGCTGTGACCACCGGCCTGGTCGAGACCCTCATGCTCGATCCCGAGTACGCCGAGCTCAAGGAACTCATCGGCCTGGACAAGACGAGCTCCGTGCTCTGCTTCTCCACCGAGGGCGACACCGATCCCGACCAGTATCGCCGCATTGTTTGGGAAGGCGAATATCCCACTTGCTAATCGTTGGGGCGGAGTAAATAGGTATCGCTCCGCCACCTCACAGGTAGATTCCTTCGTTTGAAAGGTTATGAACAATGGCTAAAGAACTCGATTTCGACGCTATCAAGGCTGCTGCTGAGTCCCATCGTGCTGATATGACTCGCTTCCTGCGCGCTATGATCTCCCATCCCTCTGAGTCTTGCGAGGAGGGTGAGGTTGTCGCCTGCATCAAGGCCGAGATGGAGAACCTTGGCTATGACGAGGTCAAGGTCGATGGCCTGGGCAACGTCATGGGCTTTATGGGCGAGGGCGACAAGATCATCGCCATCGACTCCCACATCGACACCGTCGGCATCGGCAACATCGAGAACTGGGATGCCGATCCCTATGAGGGCTACGAGACCGACGAGATCATCTACGGCCGCGGCGGCTCCGACCAGGAGGGCGGCATGGCTTCTGCTACCTACGCTGCCAAGATGATGAAGGACATGGGCCTCATCCCCGAGGGCTACAAGATCATGGTCGTCGGCACCGTCCAGGAAGAGGACTGCGACGGCATGTGCTGGCAGTACATCTACAACAAGGATGGCATTAAGCCCGAGTTCGTCATTTCCACCGAACCCACCGACGGCGGCATCTATCGCGGTCACCGCGGCCGCATGGAGATCCGCGTCGACGTTCACGGTACCTCCTGCCACGGCTCCGCTCCCGACCGCGGCGACAACGCCATCTACAAGATGGCCGACATCATCGCCGACGTCCGCGCCCTCAACAACAACGGCTGCGACGAGTCGACCGACATCAAGGGTCTCGTCAAGATGCTCGACCCCAAGTACAATCCCGAGCACTTCGAGGATGCCCGCTTCCTGGGCCGCGGCACCTGCACCGTCAGCCAGATCTTCTACACCAGCCCCAGCCGCTGCGCCGTGGCCGACTCCTGCGCCATCTCCATCGACCGTCGTATGACCGCCGGTGAGACCTGGGAGTCCTGCCTGGACGAGATCCGCAACCTGCCGGCAGCCAAGAAGTACGGTGACGACGTGAAGGTCTCCATGTACATGTACGACCGTCCGTCCTGGACCGGCGAGGTCTACGAGACCGAGGCTTACTTCCCCACGTGGATCAACAAGGAGACCGCTCCGCACGTCAAGGCCCTCGTCGACGCCCACAAGGCCATGTTTGGTGACGAGCGCATCGGCTGCGAGCCCAGCATGGACAAGCGCACCGGTCGCCCGCTGTGCGACAAGTGGACCTTCTCCACGAACTGCGTCTCCATCCAGGGCCGCTACGGCATCCCCTGCGTGGGCTTTGGCCCGGGTGCCGAGTCTCAGGCTCACGCTCCCAACGAGGTCACCTACAAGGACGACCTGGTCACCGCTGCCGCCATGTATGTGGCTGCCCTGAACCTCTACGATCCGAGCCAGGCCGATGGCGACGCCACCGTGTTCCGCGCCGGTCTGACCAACAACAAGATCGACTAGTCCCATTCCTCGATTTTGTTGAGCCGGGGACAGTTTATGCCCCCGGCGCCTCCTGTTGACTTGGGGCCCGCGGTCGTTATCTCCCATGCTTCCTCAACGGTAGCGGGTCCTCGTCATAGCGCTCTGCATGTTCTAGCCACACGCGCATGCCGGAGCACATCTACTCATTGCGATCGTTTCACCTTTAGAAAGGACATTTACATGGACGCCAAGTTTACCGAGCTCGTCGAGCAGCTGAACGGCCTCGATTTTAAGGGTATGTACGGCAGCGACTTCCTGCACACCTGGGATAAGACCACCGATGAGCTCAAGGCTCTCTACATCGTCGCCGACGCCCTGCGCGAGCTGCGCGAGAACAACGTCTCGTCCAAGATCTTCGACTCGGGCCTGGCCGTCTCCCTGTTCCGCGATAACTCCACCCGTACGCGCTTCTCCTTCTCTAAGGCCGCCAACCTGCTCGGCCTTGAGCTGCAGGACCTGGACGAGAAGAAGTCCCAGATCGCTCACGGCGAGACCGTCCGCGAGACCGCTACCATGATCTCCTTCATGGCCGACGTCATCGGCATCCGCGACGACATGTACATCGGCAAGGGCGACGCCTACATGGCCGAGGTCTCCGAGTCTGTCCAGCAGGCTTACGAGGACGGCGTTCTGGATCACCGTCCCACGCTCATTTCCCTGCAGTCCGACTCCGATCACCCCACGCAGTCCTCTGCCGACATGCTCTACCTCATCAACGAGTTTGGCGGCCTTGAGAACCTCAAGGGCAAGAAGGTTGCCGTCACCTGGGCCTATTCGCCCTCTTACGGCAAGCCGCTGTCCTGCCCGCAGTCGCTGATCAGCCTGCTGCCCCGCTTTGGCATGGACGTCACCCTGGCCCACCCCGAGGGCTACGACCTCATGCCCGAGGTCGTCGAGCGCGCCAAGGGCTATGCCGCCGAGTCCGGCACCACCTTTAAGCAGGTCAACACCATGGCCGAGGCCTTCGAGGGCGCCGACATCGTGATCCCCAAGAGCTGGGCTCCGTTTGCCGCCATGGAGAAGCGTACCAATCTGTACGCCGAGGGCGACGACGCCGGCATCGCTGCGCTCGAGAAGGAGCTGCTCGCCCAGAACGCCACCCATCAGGATTGGTGCTCCACGACCGAGCTCATGGAGAAGACTGCCAACGGCCAGGACACCATCTTTATGCACCCGCTGCCCGCCGACATCTCCGGTGTCTCCTGCGAGCACGGCGAGGTCAACGCCGACGTCTTCGACATGCACCGCGTGGGCATGTACAAGGAGGCCAGCTACAAGCCGTACGCCATCGCAGCCATGATGTTCCTGCAAAAGGTTGCCGATCCCGCCGCTACCCTCAAGGCCCTCGACGAGCGCAACACCGCCCGTTGGCTCCAGGCCTAAAGCCGGGTTGAGGTAAGCCATGCAAAAAAGGGCGCTCTGCCAACCGGCGGGGTGCCCTTTTTTGCATCGCGGGCGTGCGGGATAAGCGCTTTCGATGTGGATGCCCGCGGCGCGAGTTATGGGTACGATGGTTTCGGGGGAGGTATCACCATGAGACTTGGATGCGTCATTATGGCTTCGGGCGAGGGCAAGCGGTTTGGCTCTAACAAGATGCTTGCCGATATCTATGGCGAGCCGCTGATTGCCCGGGCCATCGATTCGGTTCCCCGGGGCTTTGACGTCGTGGTTTCGACTCGTTGGCCCGAGGTCGCTCAGATTTGCGAGGACAAGCATTGCCCGTGCGTTCTGCACGATGGCGAGCTGCGCAGCGAAAGCGTCCGTGCGGGCCTTTCGTGGGGAGTCGAACGCAACTGGAAAGGTTGCCTCTTTTTGCCGGGCGACCAGCCGCTTGTGAGCACGGACTCTTTTGAGGCCATGGTTCGCGCGTTTGACGAGCGTGGCCGCAAACATCCGGTGCGTTTGGCGTGCAACGGTGAGCCTTCGAGCCCGGTGCTCTTTCCGGCGGAACTATTCGATGCACTCATGCGTCTTGAGGGCAAGGACGGCGGGGGCTCGATTCTCAAGGACCGTACCGACGTGGTGCTGGTCGAGGCGCGTGCCTACGAGCTGTGGGATGTCGATACCGCAGAGGGACAGCGACGCATAACGGAGCATATCGCGGCCTGCTCGTATTTTGATCGCGTGGCCAACTGTATTAATCAATAAGGAGCAACATGATCATCATCAAAAACGGCGCGCTCGTGACGCCCCAGGGGCTTCGCCGCGCCGATCTTGCCATGGAGGGCGACAAGATTGTGCGGATTGCCGCGGCGATTGAGCCGGCCGAGGGCGATACCGTCGAGGACGCCGCGGGCTGCTGGGTGTTTCCCGGCTTTATCGACGGCCACACGCACATGCAGTGCTGGACTGGCATGGATTGGACAGCCGATAGCTTTGAAACCGGCACGCGTGCGGCTGCCTGCGGCGGTACGACGACCATCGTGGACTACGCGACGGCTGATCGCGGCGTGACCATGCCCGATGCCTTGGCCGAGTGGCATCGCCGTGCCGACGGAACCTGCACGGCCAACTACGCCTTTCATATGGCACTCGCCGAGTGGAATGAACGCAACCGCGCCGATCTTTCGGCTATGCGCGAGGCGGGCGTATCGTCGTTTAAGACCTACTTTGCCTACGATCATTTGCGCCTGGACGATGCCGAGACGCTCGAGGTGCTCGAGGAGCTCAAGCGTATTGGCGGCATACTGTGCGTGCATTGCGAGAACGGTACGCTGGTGAATGAGCTGCAGAAGCGCGTGTACGAGCAGGGGATTCATGGGCCCGAGGGGCATGCGCTCAGCCGCCCGGACGTGTGTGAGGCCGAAGCCGTGAGCCGCCTGCTGTATCTGGCGCACCTGGCCGGCGACGCCCCAGTCAACGTGGTGCACCTTTCGACCAAGTTGGGGCTCGGGGCCATTCGTGCTGCCAAAGCGCGCGGGCAGAAGAATATCTATGTCGAGACCTGCCCCCAATATCTGATGCTTGACGACACCTGCTATCTGGAGCAGGGCGAGGACGGCTTTGCGGGCGCCAAGTACGTGATGAGCCCGCCGCTGCGCCATGCCGGTGACCGTGCGGCACTGCGCGAGGCGCTTGTGGCCGGCGAGATCGATACGATTGCGACCGATCATTGCAGCTTTAACCTGCACGGGCAAAAGGACCGCGGGCGCGACGATTTCCGCGCGATTCCCAACGGCGGGCCCGGCGTGGAGCATCGTCCCGTCGCGATTGCCACGAGCTTTGAGGGACAGCTGGGACCCGAGGACCTCTGCCGCTTGATGAGCGAGAACCCGGCGCGCGTGTTTGGCATGTACCCGCGCAAGGGCTGTCTTGCCGAGGGTGCCGATGCCGACGTGTGCGTGTGGGATCCTTGCGCGCGTTGGACGATCAGCGCCGCGACACAGCATCAGGCCGTGGACTACACGCCGCTCGAGGGCTTTGAGGCACATGGCCGCGCCAAGGCCGTGTTTGTGAACGGCGTGCTGGCGGCACGCGACGGCGAGCCCACCGGAGCCCAGCCCGGCCGCTACGTCCCCCGCTAGCAGCAAAGATGCCGTGTCCCCTCCTCAGTTGCGGTGAAATACGGACTGTTTGCGGCCGTCGGGCGGCCAAACAGTCCGTATTTCACCGCAACTGAGGAGATGGGGCCGGCTACTTGAGGCTGCTGGCGACGACGGGGTGGTCGAGAGCTGCCTCGAAGCGGTCGGCCATCGTGGGGTCGCTGAGCGTGTCGACTTGGTTGAGCATGATGCGGGCATTGTTGAGGTTCAGCATCCGCAGCTCGGCATTGAGCACCTGGGCGACGCGCTCTGGGGT
Organism: Collinsella sp.; assembly: GCA_048189585.1. Classification (GTDB taxonomy): domain Bacteria; phylum Actinomycetota; class Coriobacteriia; order Coriobacteriales; family Coriobacteriaceae; genus Collinsella. Next base: position 11,969 of record DBEZHA010000025.1, read on the forward strand.
GGCAGTGTCGGTGAGCTCGCAGCCGCAACGCTCGCAAAAGAGCTCGGGGCGGTGGACAACCTCGGCGACGGGTTTGCCCAGTCCCGAGGCGCCGACGACCCAGACAACGTTTGCCGTGGCGGCGGGAATTACCGGCTCCCAGGCGGCATGCGCCTTGAGCGGGAGTCGCTTGCTACCGTCTGCCTCGGCCAACACATAGTCAAAGCGCTGTGCCAGCTCGCCGAGTGGCTCGGCGGGGGCGGAGAGCTTGCCTGTCTCCGGGTCCAAGATGCCTGCCTGGCAGATGCCTCCGCGTGCAAGCCCCGCGCAGGCCTCGCAGGTGCAGCCTGGGGCGTGTGGGGCACCTGGCTTCCAAGGCGCGGCGTCCAGGCGACGATTCGACCCGTCCCATGGCACGCCGGCAACGGGAAGCATATGCGTGGTGGTGCAGAGGAGCACGCGGCCGCCAGCGCGCATGAGCTCAAGACCCAGCGTTTTGAGCAACGTCGACTTGCCGCCGCTGCCGATAATCGCGGTAATGCCCGGCTCGATCCTGAGCGCCGAGGCAAGATTGCCGCTAACCGTTTCCATCTGTTCACCGCCGTATAATACTGTGATAATAAATAATCATCAGAGTAGCGGTCGAACCGCTTTTGCTCTGCTCAAACCGTAGCACAGGGAGGTGCCCCGGGAATGCTCGTTTATGTTCGCGGCGCTGGCGATATCGCCACGGGCGTCGCCGCTCGCTTGGTTCGCGCCGGCGTGCCGGTCGTTATGGCCGATATCGCGGTTCCCACGTGCATCCGCCGTACAATCAGTTTTTGCGAGGCCATTCGCCTGGGCGAGGTCGAGGTCGAAGGCATTCGCGCTCGCTTGGCGCAGACGCCGGCTGAGGCGCTTGCGATTACCGAGGCTGGAGACGTCGCCGTTGTGGTGGACCCCCAGGCCAAGATGCTCGATGAGCTTAAACCCGCGGCTGTGGTCGACGCGATTCTGGCCAAGCGCAACCTGGGCACCACGCGCGACATGGCGCCTACCGTCATCGCCGTGGGGCCGGGCTTTACCGCGCCGGTCGATTGCGACGCCGTGGTCGAGACCATGCGCGGGCATTTCCTGGGCCGTGTCATTACCCAAGGTTCACCCCAGCCCAACACGGGCGTGCCGGGCATTATCGCTGGCTATGGCAAAGAGCGTGTTATCCACAGCCCCGCCGCCGGCGTGTTTCGGTCCGACCGCGCAATCGGCGACATCGTGCGCGCCGGAGACGTGATTGGCTACGCGGGCGATACGCCCATGCGCACGCAGATCGATGGCTGTCTGCGCGGGCTTTTGGCGAACGGCGTGCAGGTGACCGAGGGCTTTAAATGCGCCGATGTCGATCCGCGCGGCGATGCCAGCTATATCAACTACATTTCGGACAAGGCGACGTCGGTCGGCGGCGGCGTGCTCGAGGCACTCGCTATGCTCACCGATATCTTTAGAGGATAGAAGGCGGCAATGGAAAAGCTCGATGTTGTGAATGCGGCGCTTGCCGCCCTGCGTGCTGGCGAGACGTGCGAGCTCGTGGTCGTGGCCGGCACGGCGGGGTCGTCGCCGCGCGGCGTGGGCGCCTGGATGGCCGTCTTTGCCGACGGCAGCCAGGCGGGCACTATCGGCGGCGGCAAGATTGAGCTCTTTGCGCTGGATGAGGCGCGCGAACTCCTGAGCGCGGGACAGTCGCGTCTGGTCCGCTACACCATGGGCGGCGAGAACTCCGATACCGGCATGATCTGCGGCGGAGCCATTTGCCTGTGCTATCTGCATCTGGATGCGACCCAGGCACCGTTGTTCCAGGAAATTGCCGACGTCTTGGTCTATCGGCGCATCGGCGACTTCGTCATCGACTTTGAGCCGTTTATCGCGAGCGCGCTCGAGGGCGATGTGGCCGAGTGCCATGGCGAGGCATCGCGCCATACCATTGCGGGCTGCCCCGGGCTTTCACTGGTGGAGGAGGGGAGTAACGTCACCTACACCAGCGCTGCCTCTGAGATTCCCGCGGCGCACATCGAGACGCTCTGCCCCGAGGGCCTGACCTACATCTTTGGCTGCGGACACGTGGGCGCCGCGACGGCGCGCGTGCTCACGGCGGCGGGCTTTGCCGTCGTGGCCTGCGATGACCGCCCCGGCACGTTGACGCCCGAATGGGTGCCCGGTGTCTACGATCGTCGCCTGGTCGATTACAAGAACCTGAGCGAGCTGTGTCCCATCGGTCCGCGCGACTTGGTGGTCGTCGCCACGGCGGGTCACAAGTCCGATATCGACGTGGTGATTCAGGCCATGCGTGCCAAGCCTGCCTATCTGGGCTGTCTGGGTTCGCGCCGCAAGACGGCCTTTGTGCGTGCCCGCCTGGAGCAGGAAGGTTTTACGCAGGACCAGATCGACGAGCTGCACCTTCCGATCGGCGTTGCCATCGAGGCCGAGGACCCCAAGGAGATCGCCATCTCCATCGCCGCCGAGATGATCCACCTGCGCCGCACCAAACTCGTCCCCCGCAAGCGCTAATCGGATCCCCACCAATAAGTTGCGGTGAAATACGGACTGTTTAAGCCTGTTAGGCCGCCAAACAGTCCCTATTTCACCGCAACTGCTTTTTGGGACCCATTTGTGCGGGGGAGTTGTGGAGTTGTGCAGGCAGACGAGGTTTTTCTGGAAATACGCACCCAATGCGCGTATAGTACCGATTGTTTTGTCGGCTCCTGCTGCGTCGAGTCCAAACCGCGAAATGCCATGAGCGGCGCGGATGCAGCCAGGAGGCACGAGGACAACCCATCGTGGCCACGCCCCGTGCTTAAAACCCCAAGAAGGAGTGAACAATGGCAGAAGAGAAGTATGTGCCGCGTCTGAAGACCAAGTACAACAACGAGGTCAAGCAGCAGCTTCAGGACAAGTTCCAGTACGAGAACGTCATGATGATCCCCAAGTTTGAGAAGATCGTCGTGAACATGGGTGTCGGCGAGGCCGCTACCGATTCCAAGGCCATCGACGGTGCCGTGCGCGACCTGCGCGCCATCACCGGCCAGCAGCCGATGATCACCCGTGCCCGCAAGTCCATCGCTACCTTCCGCCTGCGCGCTGGTATGCCGATCGGCTGCAAGGTTACCCTGCGTGGCGACCGTATGTGGGAGTTCTTCGATCGTCTGACCTCCGTCGCGATCCCCCGTATCCGCGACTTCCGCGGCATCTCCGCCAAGAGCTTCGACGGCCGTGGTAACTTCTCCATGGGCGTCACCGAGCAGCTCATCTTCCCCGAGATCGACTTCGACTCCGTCGATCACCAGCGTGGTATGGACATCACTTTCGTGACCACCGCCAACACCGATGAGGAGGCCAAGGCCCTTCTGGACGCCTTCGGTTTCCCGTTCAAGAAATAGGTTCACCTGCCCTATAAGCGCCGTTCTCACAAGGGGGCGGCGTTTGGGGCGAACAATACTCTATGTGAGGAGGATATAAGTGGCTAAGACATCGATGATCGTCAAGTGCAATCGCAAGCAGAAGTTCTCTACTCGTGAGTACACGCGCTGCCAGCGCTGCGGCCGTCCGCACTCTGTGTACCGCAAGTTCGGCCTGTGCCGTGTCTGCTTCCGCGAGCTTGCACTCAAGGGCGAGCTTCCCGGCGTTAAGAAGGCCAGCTGGTAAGTCACTACCAGCGTTTCAAGCATCAGTTTGGAACAGGGAAAACGCGCTAAAAAGGCTTTGCCGTTAAGGGCGGCGAAGAACCAAGAGCACGTGTTCATCAAGAACGAAGGAGAATCTGTATGAACCTTACAGACCCGATCGCAGATATGCTTACGCGCATCCGTAACGCTAACTCTGTGAACAAGGCCACGGTCTCCATGCCGAGCAGCAAGAAGCTCGTCGAGATCGCTCGTGTTCTGCACGAGGAGGGCTACATCGAGGGCTACGATGTCGAGGACACCGTTCCCCAGAAGACTCTGCACATCACGCTTAAGTATGGTCCCAAGAAGGCTAAGGTCATCAACGGCATCCGCCGCATTTCCAAGCCGGGCCTGCGTAAGTACACCGGCGTTGCCGACATGCCCCGCGTCCGCGGTGGCCTTGGTACCGCCATTATTTCCACCAGCCATGGCGTCATGACCGACCGCGATGCTCGCAAGCACAACGTCGGCGGCGAGATCATCGCTTACGTCTGGTAATTCGCTCGGTAGGTAGAAGGAAAGGAGATCACCGTGTCTCGTATCGGTAATAAGCCTGTCCAGATTCCCGCCGGAGTCGAAGTGGCAGTCAACGGCAACAACGTTGTCGTCAAGGGCCCCAAGGGCCAGCTCGAGCTCGATGTCTTTGAGAAGCTCGCTATCAACGTCGAGGACAACGTCCTCACCGTTTCCCGTCCCGACGACGAGCGTGAGACCCGTGCCCGCCACGGCCTCACCCGCGCCCTCATCCACAACATGGTTGTTGGCGTTTCCGAGGGCTTCGAGAAGAAGCTCGAGCTCGCCGGCGTCGGTTACCGCGTGCAGCAGAAGGGCAAGAACCTCGAGTTCTCCCTGGGCTTCTCGCACCCCGTGATCGTCGAGGCTCCCGAGGGCATCACCTTCGAGGTTCCCGACAACACCCACGTGAACGTCAAGGGTATCAACAAGCAGCAGGTCGGTCAGATCGCCGCTGAGATCCGCGGCCATCGTCCTCCCGAGCCTTACAAGGGCAAGGGTATCCACTACGTTGGCGAGCACATCCGCCGCAAGCTGGGTAAGGCCGCCAAGTAGTCGTAACCGACTCACTCGCATAAGACCAGCACCCCGTCAGGTGCTGGCAAGATCAACCTTTTTAGGAGTTTACGTATGAACAAGCATAAGGCGAAGCTGGAAGGCCTCAAGCGTCGTCAGCGTCGTGTTCGCGGCAAGGTCTCGGGTACCTCCGAGCGTCCGCGTCTTCGCGTGACCCGTACTAACGCCAACATCTATGCCCAGATCATCGACGACAGCAAGGGCTCCAGCCTGACGCTCGTCTCGGCCTCGACCCTCGAGGCCGAGTTCAAGGGCACTCACACCTCGAACAAGGAGGCTGCGGAGAAGGTCGGTCAGCTCGTTGGCAAGCGCGCCATCGAGGCCGGCATCACCAAGGTCGCCTTCGATCGCGGTGGCCGTATCTACCATGGCCGCGTCAAGGCCCTCGCCGACGGTGCTCGTGCCGCCGGTCTCGAGTTCTAGGAGGTATGTAGCACATGGCTCGTAATCAGAAGCAGCAGCGCGAGGCCTCCGAGTTCGAGGAGCGCGTCGTTTACATCAACCGCGTGTCGAAGACCGTCAAGGGTGGTCGTCGCATGAGCCTCGTCGCTCTCGTCGTCGTTGGCGACGGCAAGGGCAACGTCGGCGTTGGCATGGGCAAGTCCGCTGAGGTGCCCCTGGCCATCTCCAAGGCATCTCTCGATGCCAAGAAGAACATGTTCCACGTGCCGGTGACCGAGCAGGGCACCATCCCGCACGAGGTTCTCGGCCACTTTGGTGCCGGCCGCATCATCATCAAGCCCGCTGTCGAGGGTACCGGCGTTATCGCCGGCGGCGCTGTGCGTCCCCTCTTTGAGCTTGCTGGCATCAAGAACGTCCTGTCCAAGTCCCTCGGTACCGACAACGGCCTCAACATCATCAAGGCTGCCGTCGAGGGCCTCAAGGAGCTCTCCAGCCCTGAGGACGTCGCGGCTCGCCGTGGCCTGACGGTCTCCGAGATGTTCGTCGGTAAGGAGAACTAAGCATGGCTGACACCATCAAGATCAAGCAGGTCCGCAGCACCAACGGTTGCAAGCAGGACCAGGTCCGTACTGTCCGTGCCCTCGGTCTCCACAGGATCCGCGAGGTTCGCGAGATTGCTGACAACGAGTCCGTCCGCGGCATGATCTTCAAGGTCAAGCACCTTGTCGAGATTGTAGAGGAGTAGCAAATGCAGCTTCACGATCTTACTCCCGCGCCCGGTTCCACCAAGAACCGCAAGCGCGTCGGCCGTGGCAATTCTTCGGGTCACGGCACCACTTCTGGCCGCGGCCAGAAGGGCCAGGGTTCCCGCTCTGGCGGCACCAAGGGTGCCGGCTTCGAGGGTGGCCAGACTCCGCTGGCTATGCGCCTGCCCAAGCTTCCGGGCTTCCGCAACCCCCGTCGTATCGAGTACACCGCTGTTAACGTTGAGCGTCTTGAGCGTAAGTTCGAGGACGGCGCTGTGATCGACGGTGCCGCTCTTAAGGCCGCTCGCATCACCAAGAGCGAGTTCGAGCCCGTCAAGGTGCTCGGCAATGGTGAGCTCACCAAGAAGTTCACGGTCAAGGTCGACAAGGTCAGCGCTTCTGCGCAGGCCAAGATCGAGGCCGCCGGCGGAAAGGTCGAGCTGCCGTGCTAAATGGTCTTAAGAATGCTTTCCGCATCAAAGAATTGCGCGAAAAGATTCTTTTTACCATAGCTATGCTCGTCGTGTACCGCATTGGTGCGCACGTTCCTGTGCCCGGCATTCCCTTCCAGGGGATGCTGGGCCTTTTCTCGACCGATAACAATTCGGTCGCCGCAGGTGCTATGGCCCTCCTGAATCTTTTCTCTGGCGGCGCGTTGAGCTATGTGTCGGTGTTTTCGCTGGGCATCATGCCTTACATCACCAGCTCAATCATCCTCCAGATGCTCCAGGCCGTTGTGCCTTCCCTGCATGAGCTTGCCCGCGAGGGCGAGGTCGGTCAGACCAAGATTACGCAGTATTCGCGTTACCTCACCCTGGCTCTGGCAATCCTCAACTCCGTGGGTTACCTCTTCCTCTTTAAGAGCTTCGGCATCAGCTTTAATGGTGCCGGCGCTCCCGAGATCATCTTCGACCTCATGATTGTCGGCACGCTCACCGCGGGCGCCATGCTGATCATGTGGATTGGTGAGCTCATCACCCAGCGCGGTATCGGCAATGGCATGTCGCTGATTATCTTTGCGAACATCATGGCCGGTCTGCCGCAGGCTATCTTCTCCAGCACCGAGGGCAATGCCGGTGGCATCATCACCATGGTGATCATCTGCGCCATCATCCTGCTGGTTATCCCGTTGATTGTTTTCCTTGAGCGCGGCCAGCGCCGCATCCCGGTCTCCTACGCTAAGCGCGTCGTGGGCCGTCGCATGATGGGTGGCCAGACCACCTACCTGCCCATCAAGGTCAACACCGCGGGTGTCGTGCCGATCATCTTCGCTTCGGCGCTGCTGTACTTCCCGGCTCAGATTGCCGTGTTCTTCCCCGGCATCGGCTGGATCCAGGCAGTTGCCTCTGCGCTTTCGCGCGGCTGGCTCAACTGGGTGCTTAACGTTGTCCTCATCGTGTTCTTCGCGTACTTCTACACCTCCATGGTGTTCAACCCCGATGACACGGCCGACAACCTTAAGAAGCAGGGCGGCTTTATTCCGGGCGTGCGTCCGGGTAGGGCTACCGCGGCCTACATCAAGAACGCGCTCAACAAGATCACGCTTCCCAGCGCTGTCTTTTTGGCGCTCATCGCCATCGTGCCTTCGATCATCTTCTCCTTCACGGGTAACCAGCTGATCCAGGCATTTGGCGGCACGTCCATCCTCATCATGGTCGGCGTCGTGCTCGACACGGTCGATAAGCTCGAAGGCCAGATCAAGATGTATGATTACGATGGATTCTTTAAATAGGCTAGAGGAGGATTGCTCATGAACCTCGTATTGCTCGGAGCTCCGGGTGCCGGTAAGGGCACCGTCGCACAGGAGCTCGTCGCCGAGTTTGGCGTCGCCCATATTTCCACGGGCGACCTGCTGCGTGCTGCCGTCAAGGGTGGCACCGAGCTTGGTATTCAGGCTAAGAAGTACATGGACGCTGGCGAGCTCGTTCCCGACCAGCTCGTGATCGACCTTGTCAAGGAGCGCCTTGCCGCCGATGACGCCCAGCAGGGCTTCATCCTCGACGGCTTCCCGCGCAACACCGCCCAGGCTGTGACACTCGATTCCGAGCTCTCCGCCATGGGTCGCGAGATCGACTGCGCCCTTCTGGTCGATGTGGCCCCCGAGGTCATTATCGATCGTCTGTCTTCGCGTCGCACCTGCCGCGCATGCGGTTACACCGGCACCGCTGCCGATGCTACCTGCCCCAAGTGTGGCGGCGAGATGTATCAGCGCGACGACGACAAGCCCGAGACCATCAAGAACCGTCTCGACGTCTACGAGAAGTCCACGAGCCCGCTCGTCGACTACTATCGTGGCCAGGGTCTGCTCAAGTCGGTCAACGGTGACCAGGCTCGCGAGACCGTGTACGGGGATGTCAAAGAGGCTCTCGGTCTATGATCAAGATTAAGTCTGCAACGCAAATCGAGCAGATGAAGAAGGCAGGAGCGCTATCTAAGATGGCGCTCCGCCACGTTGGAGCCATGGTGCGCCCCGGCGTTTCCACCTTTGAGCTCGATCAGCTCGCGGAGCAGATTATCCGCATGCATGGCGGCACCCCGGCCTTTAAGGGTTACGGCGGGTTCCCGGGGACCATTTGCGCATCGATCAACGATGCCGTGGTCCACGGTATTCCCAACCCCGACATGATCCTGCGCGATGGCGATATCATCTCCATCGATACGGGAGCCGTTGTCGACGGTTGGGTCGGCGATAACGCTTGGACGTTTTTCGTCGGCACCCCCACGCCCGAAGCCAAGGCTTTGTGCGAGGTCACGCGCGATTGCCTTAAGGCTGCCATCGAGCAGGCTGTTCCCGGTAACCATATCGGGGACGTCGGTTATGCCGTTCAGTCCCTCGCCGAGTCTCACGGTTACGGTGTGCTTCGTGATTATGTGGGCCATGGCATTGGCCGCGTGATGCACGAGGACCCCAACGTTCCTAACTATGGAAAGAAGGGGAGGGGCGTTCGCCTCCAAGCCGGCATGGTCATTGCCATCGAGCCGATGGTTACGATGGGTTCCAACCATGTGAGCACGGGCTCCGACGGTTGGATTGTTACGACCAACGACCATCTGCCCGCCGCGCACTACGAGAACACCGTCGCCATCACCAATGACGGTCCGGTGATTCTCACCACGGATGCGCAAGGTGCTTGGTGTTCGCTCCAAGGCGGAGAAATGTAAAAGTCGCCGCCCCCTGATGCCCAACCTCGCCTTTCAATTTCGAAGGCATGACCCCAAGGTCTATGCCTTCTCATTTCAAGGCGATCTTGGGCATCAGGGAACGGCTTTGTTTTACATTTCAAATGTAACAAGTTCCACTTAGTTGTGGAGCCATTACGAAGTTATTACGATGCGTGCATACGTGTTGTAGAATAATCAATCGCTGTCGTTTTCTAGAGAAAGATGATTGCTTGTGAAGAAGGAAGACGCAATTGAGCTCGAGGGTACGGTAAAAGAGCCGCTGCCCAACGCCATGTTTAAGGTCGAGCTCGAGAACGGTCATTCGGTTCTGTGCAACATTTCTGGCAAGATCCGAATGAATTACATCCGCATTCTCCCCGGTGACAGGGTTGTCGTGGAGCTTTCCCCGTACGACCTGACCCGCGGCCGCATCACCTATCGCTATAAATAGCGGCACGCATACACGCTCTTTTCCGACTGCAGGCTTAGCTCAACCTACGGTCGGTTTGCGTGTGAAGACCAGCCATAGTTTTAAACGCCTGCGGCTGGGCGAGTAGATAGTAGGGAAGTAGTTTGAGCGCTACCGAAAGGAAGAACGATGAAGGTACGTCCTTCGGTCAAGAAGATGTGCGATAAGTGCAAAATCATTAGGCGCCATGGCAAGGTCCTCGTCATTTGCGAGAACCCCCGTCATAAGCAGCGTCAGGGTTAAGAGAGGAGACTACGTTGGCCCGTATTAATGGTGTCGACCTCCCGCGTGAGAAGCGCGTTGAGATCGGTCTGACCTACATTTACGGCATCGGCCGCACCACTGCGACGAAGATTTGCGTCGAGTGCAACGTTAACGTGGATACGCGCGTTAAGGACCTCACCGAGGATGAGGTTAACGCCATCCGCGATTATATCGATAAGAACCAGATCATGGTTGAGGGCGACCTCCGCCGTGAGCGCAACCAGAACGTCAAGCGCCTTATGGACATCGGCTGCAACCGCGGCCTTCGTCACCGCAAGGGCCTCCCGGTCCGCGGCCAGCGCACCCACACTAACGCTCGTACCCGCAAGGGCCCGAAGCGTCAGATCGGTGCTAAGAAGAAGAAATAAGGAGCGCTAGATAGATGGCTACTGCTAAGAAGAACGTTCGCGCTGCCCGTCTGAAGCGCGCGGACCGTAAGAACATTTCCGTGGGCCAGGCTCACATTCGTTCTACGTTCAACAACACGATCGTTTCGATCACCGATCCCCAGGGCAACGTCATTTCCTGGAAGTCGGCTGGCCAGGTGGGCTTCAAGGGCTCCCGTAAGTCCACGCCGTTCGCTGCCCAGATGGCTGCCGAGGCTGCTGCCAAGCAGGCCATGGAGCACGGTATGAAGAAGGTTTCCGTCTTCGTCAAGGGCCCCGGCTCCGGTCGTGAGACCGCCATCCGCTCCCTCCAGGCTGCTGGCCTCGAGGTCTCGAGCATCCAGGACAAGACCCCCATTCCGCACAACGGCTGCCGCCCCAAGAAGCGTCGCCGCGTGTAACTGAAAGGATCGTATCAATATGGCAATCGACAGGACTCCTGTTCTTAAGCGCTGCCGTCAGCTCGGGATCGATCCCGCTGAGCTCGGTTACAGCAGCAAGAAGGAATCTATCCGTCAGCCCAAGCGCCGTCGCAAGGAATCTGAGTACGGCATGCAGCTGCGCGAGAAGCAGAAGGTCAAGTTCATCTATGGCGTTCTGGAGAAGCAGTTCCACGGCTACTTCAACAAGGCCCGCAAGATGAACGGCGTCACCGGTGAGAACCTCATGATCATCCTTGAGTCTCGCCTCGACAACGTCGTCTTCCGTCTTGGCTTCGCCCGCACCCGCAAAGAGGCTCGTCAGTCCGTCCGTCACGGTCACTTCACCGTGAACGGCAAGCGCGTGGACATCCCGTCCTACCGCGTCAAGGCCGGCGACGTCGTCGCTGTCGGCGAGAAGTTCCGTGACCTCCTCCCCATCAAGGAGGCCCTGATTTCCTCCGAGCGCTTTGAGGTCCCTGGCTGGCTCGAGGTCGATATCGAGAAGCTGTCTGGTAACGTGCTCGCTCTGCCGACGCGTGAGCAGATCAGCGGTGATATCAACGAGCAGCTCATCGTCGAGCTCTACTCTAAGTAGTCCATCCGGGCTGCTGAGGCTGGAGGTAATACATGTCAGAATTCATTAGGCCTCAGGTTCAGGTCGAAGAGATCAACGAGACGTCTGCTCGTGTCTCCGTCGAGCCGCTCGAGCGTGGTTACGGCGATACGCTGGGTAACTCCCTTCGTCGCGTTCTTCTGTCCTCGCTCGAGGGTGCCGCCGTCGAGGCTATTCAGATCGATGGCGCGCAGCACGAGTTCATGACCATCCCTAACATGGTCGAGGATGTCACCGACATCGTCCTGAATGTCAAGGGTCTTGTCTTCAGGGCTCTTGGCACGACCGACGAGGCGACCGCCACCATCTCGGTTGACGGCCCCTGCGAGGTCACCGGTGCGGACTTCTTTATTCCGTCCGAGTTTGAGCTGGTCAACCCCGAGCAGCACATCGCTACGCTCACCGAGGATGGCCATCTCACCATGAGCATGCGCATCGGCTATGGCCGCGGCTATGTTTCTGGCGAGGCCAACAAGCGCGACAACGATCCCATCGGTGTGATCCACGTCGACTCGCTGTACTCGCCGGTTTCCCGTTGCGCCAAGCTCGTTGAGGCTTGCCGTGTCGGTCAGCACACCGACTACGACCGTCTTGTCCTCGAGATCGAGACCAACGGCTCCATCGCCCCGCGCGACGCCGTGGTCCAGGCTGCTAATATCATCAACCAGCATATGGCCGCCTTTATGAACCTTGCCGAGACCCCCGAGGTCGAGGAGGAGGCTTCGATCTTCGCTCCCGAGGTCACCAACGACAACGCCGAGCTGGACAAGCAGATCGAGGATCTGGACCTTTCCGTCCGTTCCTACAACTGCCTTAAGCGCGCCAGCATTCACTCGGTCCGTCAGCTCGTTGAGTTCTCGGAGAACGATCTGCTCAACATCCGTAACTTCGGTGTTAAGTCGATCGAGGAAGTGAAGGACAAGCTTGAGTCCATGGGCCTGAGCCTGAAGGCTTAATGCTTCGCATATTTGAGGAGAAACTAGACCATGCGTCACAACGTTAAGAAGGGCCTGAAGCTCGGCACCGATGCGAGCCACACCAAGGCCATGAAGAAGAGCCTTGCTAAGGCCCTCTTCGAGAACGACCGCATCAAGACCACCGAGACCCGCGCTAAGGCGCTGCGTTCGGTCGTCGATCCGATCATCACTTGGGCCAAGAAGGGCGACCTGCACTCTCGTCGTCTGGCTATCGCCAAGCTCGGCGATAAGCAGCTCGTTGCCGAGATCTTCGACAAGGCTGCCCAGGGTATGTGGCAGGACCGCAACGGCGGTTACACGCGCATCATGAAGCTCGGTAACCGTAAGGGCGACAATGCTCCCATCGTTATCATGGAGCTTGTCACCGAGCCTTGCACGCCTAAGGCCAAGAAGGCTGCTCCGGCCCCCAAGAAGGCCGCTGTTCCCAAGAAGGTCGAGGCTGCCGAGGAGGCTCCTGCTGAGGAGACCGCTGAGTAGACAATCCGTCTGCATAGGCTATATTCGAGGGGTACGTTCGCGTACCCCTCTTTTTTTGTCGAAATGCCATTGCCTGTTTGTTGGGAGCGCCCATGACCGCGCCGTCTGATTTCAATTCGATTCCCGAGCTCGACGCCACGCTCGTTTTCCGCGTGGCCTACGATGGCTCGTCCTATAGCGGCTTTGCCGAGCAGCCTGGCCAGACGACGGTTGCGGGCGAGCTACGTCGAGCCATCGAGACGCTGCTTCGCCGTCCGATCGATCTGACGTGTGCGGGGCGTACCGATGCCGGCGTGCATGCGGTGGCGCAGTACATTAGTGTGCCCGTAACGGACGCTGAGCTCGCCTTGACGCGCCGTAGGTGGCTGCGGGCTATGGATGCCCTGCTGCCCAAAGATATCGCCATAAACGAGGTCTACAGGGCCCGTAAAGGCTTTTCTGCACGCTTTGATGCGCGTTCACGTACATATACGTACCGTATTGCCGATCGCGACGCGCGTCCCGTGCTCTCACGGGGTGCCGTGTGGTGGCATCGCTATCCCTTGGACGTCGAGGCCATGTCTGCGGCCTGTCCCGCGCTTTTGGGTGAGCAGGACTTTAAGAGCTTTTGCAAGGTTGCCTCGGCCGTTGGCAAGCCCACGCATCGCTGCGTGATGCGTGCCGAGTTTGGCCATGAGGTTGCGTTTGGCGAGGACATCCTGACGTTTACCATCGAGGGCAATGCGTTTCTGCATTCGATGGTCCGCACGATCGTGGGCACGCTTGTCGAGATTGGCATGCATCGCCGTGAACCCGAGTGGATGCGCGAGGTCATCGATGCTTGCGACCGTATCGCTGCGGGCCCCACGGCTCCTGCCTGCGGCCTTACGTTTATGGGCGTGGATTACGATCCCGCCGAGCTTGTCGTGCTCGACTAGGGGAGGGCTTGACGCGTCGTGCGTCGGCACCTGTCATCTGTGGGCTGCGCGTGTGCAACATCTGTTCTTGGCGTGCAATACAACCGGTGTCTCATTGCTTTTATTGCTGGGGTGTACCATGAACCACGGTTTGATTCATTGCTGTCGAGAGGACGGATAACTTGGTTCGACGTGGCTCGCATCCGCGACTTTCGGTGATCCTTGTGGTAGAAGGTTCGCCCAGCTATGCGATGCGTGCGCTCGAGAGTATCCAGAACCAAGACCTCTACGATTTGCAGATTGTCGTTGTCTGCCGCGATGCTGCGCCCGGTGTGCGCCATTCGCTTCAAGTTGCTGCCGACAGGGATATCCATATTGATTTGATTGACGTCGAGGACTCGAAGCGCGGTGCTTGTCTTCGTGCCGGTTTTGCTGCCTCGCGTGGCTCTCAAATCATCGCCATGAACGCCGATGAGTGGTTTGCTCCGCAGTCCCTTTCCAAGATGGTCGATATCGCGTGCGATACTGCGGCAGACATAGTGTTCCCCACGGTGTCGCTCGACCGCTATGATGCACATCGAGAGCGCCATTCGCGCGTCTTGGATGTTGCCCCTATTGTCATTGAAGACAAGTCTTCGATGGTGACCGGGCTGTCCCAGTTGATTTTAGGCGGCCTAGTCGCTCAGACCTCTGGCGTGATGTACAGCCGCTCGCTGTTTGAGGCATGCCTGTCGCGCGGCAAGGCGTACCGTACGGTTGAGTTTATGGCTTATGCGCTCTCGCAGGCACGATTCGTGTCCGGCTGCGGCGACGCTTGTTTCCACGCGGTGGCACCTAAGCTTACAGATGCCTTTGATCCCACCATGTATGCCAGGATATCCGATGACACTCGAGCGCTCGACGAGCTTGCGGACTCACTCTCGGAAGCAGATAGCGGTGGTCGGCTCAAGCTGGCAAGCCAAAAGTTCTACTTTGCCGGACTGGTCGCCTGCATCGAGAATTTGTGTCTGAGCCCGCATGGGGTGTCGTCAATTGAGCGTTCCGCCCGCATGCGTGATATGCTCGAGGCGCCTCGAACCCGTCAGATGGTCGCCGCGCTCAAGGACAACCATCGGGGACTCGGTCTGTTGTTTGGGCCGATCGCCAGCGCCAAGCCCGCGCGCTGCGTGATGTGTACGCATCTGGCAGCTTTTCTTAACCGGACGGGCGCAAAAACCGCCTAAACGGCTCATTTCGAAACAAATTTGCATAGAATTGTTTCGAAATGCGTTCTTATACACAAAAGCCTTCAAATAGCGTTAAACTATTCAATCACTGATTGATTGTCTCCACCATCTTTTGGAGAGAGGGTTTGTATGGCTAAAAAACGCAATGGGCGCCAGGATGCCATTAGAGATATTGTGCGCAATAAGGACGTCCGCACGCAGCGCGTGCTGGTCGATGAGCTCCGCGCTATGGGCTTTGATTGCACGCAGGCGACTGTCTCTCGCGATATTGCCGATATGGGGCTGCGTAAGCTCCCTGAGGGCATCTATGTTCTGGCAGAGGACCTGCACCTGCAGCGTATGGTTTCCGAGCTCGTAACGGGCGTTCTGCGCACCGATAATCTGGTTATGATCAAGGCTCAGCCTGGCACGGCTTCCGGCATCGCCGCCGCCGTTGATGCGGCAGAGCTGCCCGATGTGCTTGGCTCGCTTGCCGGCAACGATACGATTTTGGTTATTGCCCAGACGGCCGAGGACGGCGAGCGTCTTGAGGCGCTGATCAATAAGCTGAGCAATTCTCGCAAGTAGGCGTGCGGGTCGTGCGCTCGGCACCGTGCGCGCTGACATAGTGGCTTGTAAGGGGGTATCGACGTTGGTCGGTACCCCCTTTTTGTTTGCCGGTATAAAGACCGCCCATCAGGTCGCTTAAACTAAAAAGGCCCCCGAGCAGTTTAATAAGCTGCTCGGGGGCCTTGTTGCTTATGGCCGGATGATTTCTAGCCGACCGTATCGTCAGGCGTGGGCGAGGGGTCGGGAGTGGGCGTAGGCGTAGGCGTGCCGCCATCGCCGCCGGTCGAACCACCAGTGGAGCCGCCCGTCGAGCCACCGGTCGTACCGGTGCCGCCGGTGGTGTCGCCGGTGGTGTCGCCGCCCGTGGTCTCGGTGGTCGTCGTGGTAGTCGTTGTGGTGGTTTCCTCTTCGTCCTCGTCCTCGTCCTCGTTCTTGTCCTTGTCGTCGTTCTCCGTCTTCTTGGTGTTGTTGGTGCCGTAGAACTTCCAGACGCTATTGTTCTTATAGGTGGGCGCCGTTCCGGTCGCAAACTCCTCGCGCTCGGTACCGGTCAGAACGGTGTTCATAAACCGCTTGAAGACAGGCAGGTTGGTGCTGTCGCCCAGCAGGTCCGTGCCGTATTTTTGGATGGGGATCTCGCCCGCGGAATAGCCGGTCCACAGGGCGCACGCCAGCTGCGGGGTATAGCCGCAGAACCACAGGTTGGTGGTGTTGTCGGTGGTGCCCGTCTTGCCGGCATAGGGCTGGTTGACGCTCAGGGCACCGGCAGCACCCGTACCGCCGCCCTGCATGACGCCGGACAGAACATCGGTGACCGCGGCGGCCTCGCCCTCGGTAAGCACCTGTGAGGGATTGTCGGTGTGCTGGTACAGCACCGAACCGGTACGAGAGTCAATCTCGGTGATGGCGATCGGCTGGCGATAGTAGCCGCCGTTGGCAAACGTCGCGTAGGCGGCGGCCATCTCGAGCGGCGAAATCGAGCCGGTGCCGAGCGTCATGACGGGAACGTCCTCGATGTTGTCCTTGGCGGGATCGATGCCGAGCTTTTTGACGAGCGAGATGATCTTGCTGTTGCCGACGGCTTCCGCCACCTGGATGTAGCCGGTGTTGGAGGAGTATGCCGTCGCCTGCTTAAGCGTAATGTTGCCATAGCTATGGTTGGCGTAGTTTTGGACCTCGGTCGTGGTGCCCTTGGCCTTGAGCGGCGAGTTGCAGTTGAGGGTGACGTTGGGGTTCATGCCATTTTGGATGGCGGTTGCCAGCGTAAAAGCCTTAAAGGTGGAGCCGACGGGACGCTTGGCCGTGGCATGGTTTACGTGGTTCTCGTCGGCGTTGTAGTCGTAGCCGCCCACCATGCACTTGATGTAGCCGGTCTTGGGGTCGACGACGACCATGCCCATGTCCAGACCGTCGAGTGAGAGCGTGTCGAGCTGCTGGCGGACGGCATTCTCTGCCACCTGCTGCATCGTGGGGTCGATGGTGGTCTTGACGGTCAGACCGCCCTTAAAGAGCACGTCGGTCGAGAACTCCTGCTCCAGCAGCTGCTTAACATAGGCGACAAAGTAGGGCTGCGAGTATACGTCGACGCCGCTGCCCGAAATCTCGGTCACGTTGAGGGTGATGGGCTCGGCCTGTGCGGCATCGTGTTCCTCCTGCGTGATGTGGCCCAGGCGCAACATGTTGTCGAGGACCTTGTTGCGACGGGACAGCGCTAGGTCGGGGTTGACCGTGGGGTCGTACTGCGAGGGCGAGTTGGGAAGGCCGATGAGCAGCGCGGCCTCGCTGAGGGTGAGATTGGCGGCGCTCTTGGACAGATAGGTCTCGGCTGCGGCCTCGATGCCGTAGGCGCCGTGGCCGTAATAGATGGTGTTGAGGTACATCATGAGGATCTCGTCTTTGGAGTACATGTCCTCCATCTTGACGGCGATGTAGGCCTCGCGCACCTTACGCTCGATGGTCGAGTCGAACTGCTCCTCCTGCAGGATGGTGTTGCGCACCAGCTGCTGGGTGATAGTCGAGGCGCCTTCGTGTCCGCCGCCGAGGGTTGCCACCGCAGCACGCGCGATACCCCACAGGTCGATACCGCCGTGCTCGTAGAAGCGTTCGTCCTCGACGTCAACGGTGCCCTGCAGCACGTAGGGGGAGACCTCGTCCTTGGTGATGGACTTGCGGTTTTGCGTGTAGAAGCTCGCGATCTTGTTGCCGTTGCAGTCGACGATCTCGGTGGGCTCGCTCACCAGATACGCGTTGGCGTCGGTGTAGTCGGGCAGATCGGACAGCCAGCGGTTGACGTTGCCGACCATGCCGATGCCAAATGCCACGCCCGCGATAAGCAAAAAGCCCAAAAACGAGAGCAGGATTATGGGCAGAGCATGCGTCTTTGAACGGCTGCGTCCCTGTCGTTGGCGAGGACCCATATATTGACCTCCAGGTATGTCGTGCCGGACGGTGGATGTACCGTCGGGGCAGGATGGACATAAGTTATTACACGATAAACCAAACGGGGCGCGCGAGGCCTCGTGTATGCTGGAAGACGGCATTTTTCAAAGTGAATGCATACCTTGGTAAGGAGTTTGCCGATGGCGATTCGGACGATGGGGCCGAGCGGACAATACGAGACTGGATTGGATGCTGCCGGTGCGGCGCTGCCCGAGCTGCTGGCGCCGGCGGGCGGACTCGACCAGATGCTTGCGGCCATCGCCGCGGGTGCCGATGCCATCTATGCGGGGTTGGGCGGCTTTAACGCCCGTGTGAGCGCCCATGGCTTTACGGATAACGAGTTTGCGCGCGGCTGCGCCGTGGCGCATGCCCATGGCGTGCGTGTGTACGTAACGCTCAACGTGTTCGTGTTTGACGATGAGTTGTCCGACGCGGTGGCGTTGGGAGTTCATGCACTGGAGCTGGGCGCCGATGCTCTGATTGTCGCCGATGCCGGGTTGGCCTGCGCGCTGCGCGCGGCGATTCCCGGGGTCGAGATTCACCTGTCCACGCAGACGGGCGTTCATAGCGAAGGCGCCGTGCGACTTGCCGCCGATGAGCTGGGGGTCGAGCGCGTGACGACGGCACGCGAGCTGGCGGTCGACGAGATTGCGGCGCTATGTGCCACGGGCATGCCCATCGAGGTATTCTGCCACGGTGCGATTTGCATTGGATACTCGGGTGCGTGCGGGTTCTCGGCCCTTCGACGTGGCCGCTCTGCGATGCGCGGCGACTGCACGCAGCCGTGCCGTCTGGTGTACGACCTGGTGGACGAGGCGGGACAGAGCGTTGTCGCCTT
This sequence comes from Collinsella sp., assembly GCA_048189585.1. Taxonomy (GTDB): domain Bacteria; phylum Actinomycetota; class Coriobacteriia; order Coriobacteriales; family Coriobacteriaceae; genus Collinsella. The sequence goes on from DBEZHA010000025.1 coordinate 30,598, forward strand.
CGAGGGAGATCGCTTACTGTGCCCGCGCGACTATCTGGGTATTGCGCATCTGCCCGAGCTTGTAGATGCCGGCGTGGCGTCGCTCAAGATCGAGGGGCGCATGAAGAACCCCGATTACGTATTCAACGTGGTGCGGGTGTGGCGCCGGGCGCTCGATATGCTGTGCGACGGCGCGTGGGACCCCGGTGCCGTGGAAGAGCTTGAACGCGAGCTGGGCCGGTCGTTCAACCGCGGGTTTACCGACGCGTATCTGCAGGGGCGTTCGGGCGCCGAGCTTATGAGCTTTGAGCGTGCGATCAACCAAGGTGTGCGCGTGGGACGCCTGGTGGCCGTTGGCCACGAGGAAGTGACCGTCGAGCTCGATGCCGCCGTGGCGGCGGGTGACACGCTCGAGATTCGGTTCTATCCGGGTGCCGACGCGCGTCCCGATGTGCCCAAGCGCTGGCCGCAGGTGCCCTGCCCGGTGGATGCCGCAGCGGGGAAGCGCGTCGTCGTGCATTGCAAGCGTAAGGTGGACGCGGGCTGCGAGGTGTACCTGATTCGCAGCGCCGGCGTGTTGGATCAGACGGCGGCGGTGTTGGGGCGCATGCGGGCCGAGGCGGATGCGATTGCGCCCGTTGCGCGTGCCGTTGAGGTGCTGCCCTTTGAGGGCGTTGCGGTGGATGGCGGTGCGTCGACGGAGTTGGTGGAGTGCGCGGTTCCCACTCGCATGGTTTTTGCTTGGCAGCTGATGGATGCCGACCCGCGCGGAGAACTCGATTTGTCCGACGCCGTTGTGGTGCTTGACGAGGTGTGCCGCACGGGTGACGCTGACCGGACCCGCTCACTGATGCAGCGTGCCGGGCGCGTCGTCTGCCGCAACCTGGGACAGGTGGTGATCGCTCGCGAGCTGGGCGTGACGTTTGACGTGGCGGCGCCGGTGTTCTGCGCGAATCGGGCCACGCTTGCCTGGCTGCGCGGACTCGGTGCGGGGCGGGTGTACTTGCCGGCCGAGTTGCTCGGCAATGATGCGGAGCGTATTGCCGAACTGGCTGCTGAACCCGGCGTCTTGGGTCCGGTCGACGCCGACCGTCCCGAGCTTATGGTGTGCGAGCACTGTCTGCTGACCGCCGAGGGCGTCTGCGCTACCGATGCGACGGGACAGGTTCGTTGCCGCGACTGCTTGCGTCGTCGGCAGGTACGCTATCTGGTCGAGCGTGACGGTACACGTCTGCCAGTTGCCATTGACGCATGCGGCAGGACGAGGATTTTCCTGTCGTAGGTGCCGCATCGCGTCAGTTTGTTATCATATGAGAGTTTATGGACTTCCAGCACCGCCGTTTTCGGCGAGGGTGCTATAGCAAAAGGAGGATACCCAATGCTGTCTGTTGACGAGCAAATGCGTATCATCACCTCGGGCGCCGCGCAGATCGTTCCCGAGGCCGACCTTCGCAAGAAGCTTGAGAAGGGCGAGCCCCTCAACATCAAGCTCGGCGTCGACCCCACCAGTCCCGACCTGCACCTGGGCCACGCCGTGCCGCTGCGCAAGATGCGTCAGTTCCAGGACCTGGGCCACAACGTTACCCTCATCATCGGCAACGGCACCGCGCTGATCGGCGACCCCTCGGGCAAGAACTCCACGCGTCCGCAGCTTTCGCAGGAGCAGATCGAGGCCAATGCCGAGACCTACGTGAGCCAGGCCATGAAGATCCTGGATCCCGAGAAGACCACCATCGTGCACAACGGTGACTGGATCCTTTCGATGGACCTGGCCGGCCTGCTGCAGGTATGCTCCAAGTTCACCGTCGCCCGCATCCTTGAGCGCGACGACTTTACCAAGCGCTACCAGTCTCAGACGCCGATCGCCCTGCATGAGTTCCTGTATCCCGTGATGCAGGCTTTCGACTCTGTGCAGATCAAGGCCGACGTGGAGATGGGCGGCACCGATCAGCTCTTCAACCTGCTCGCCGGCCGCGAGCTCATGGAGAAGATGGGTATGGAGCCGCAGATCGCGCTCACCATGCCGCTGCTCGAGGGCACCGACGGCGTGCGCAAGATGTCCAAGTCCTATGGTAACTACATCGGCCTGACCGACGCTCCCAAGGACATGTTCGGCAAGACCATGTCCATCCCCGACGAGATGATCGGCAAGTACTATCGTCTGGCCAGCTCGCTCACCCCTGCCGAGGTCGACAAGATCGACGCCGCCCTGGCCGATGGCTCCGCCGACCCCTACGAGCTCAAGCGTGCTCTGGGCCGCGACCTGTGCGACACCTACCACGGCGTCGGTGCCGGCGACGAGGCTCAGGCCGAGTTCGACCGCGTGTTCAAGGAGGGCCAGCTTGCCGACTTCCCCGAGAAGCACGTTGAGCTGACCGTCAACGACGAGGGCCAGATCTACCTCGCCGGCTTGCTCAAGGACCTGGGTCTTTCGGCGAGCGCCGGCCAGGCTCGTCGCGATATCGACGGCGGCGGCGTCAAAATCAACGGCAAGGCCGTGGCTCCCAAGAGCTATAACATCGATCCCAGCGCCCTCAAGCTGGGCGACACTCTCTCCGTAGGCAAGCGCAAGGGCTTCAAGCTTATTTAGTTACGCGGTTTTACCAAACCGCGTAACCGGTCGACGCTGCAAACCCGCCAGCGCGGCAATCTGCCTTTCAACTTCGGCGGCATGACCAGAAGGTCAATGCCGCCTCGTTTCAAGGCACCTTGCTCGCTCTGGCGGGTTTTCGCTCATATGACCCAATCCGCTGTCAATGGCCACAATGGCCCCGCCGACCGCTTGCAACCGGTCGGCGGGGCCTGCCGTTAACCCGTCCCGGTCCGCCCCCGGCATGTCGTCGACGCCTTCGGCTCAGTCTCATATCCGCGGATACCGTTCTGTCGGCCCGCACTCCATTCCTTCGGCGGGGTTCCCCAACTCTGTCTAGGCGCATACGGAGGGCTCCGCGCGCACAGCGAAATAGGGGGTGTCCCCGAAGGCCGCCCGGCTCGCCGGGACGGGGGCTATGTCTATTCTGCGCCCTCCCGGCACATCATGCCGAGGGCCCAGAGCCACCTCACGAGCTCGGCCGCGGTGGCCGCGTTGGCCTTCGCCGCGGGCACGCCGCGGGCGAGCATCTCCTCGCGCCGCCGCAGGAGCCGCTCGGACCCCTTCCTCCCGTGCATCCTTATCTCGAGGGGCACGCCCGTGTCCCTCGGCATGAGCTTCGGCTGGTGCCGTGCCGCGGCGTAGCACCATGAGCCTTCAACGGCCAGCTTCCTCACGAGCGCGTTGCCCGCGCCGCTGATGCCTCCGAGCCGCACGGAGTCGCCGCTCGACCTCTGCTTCGGGGCGAGGCCGAAATAGGCCGTGACCTGCCTTCCGGAACGGAACCTCGTGAAGTCGCCGACCTCGGCCGAGAAGGCTGCGGCCAGCGCGAAGGCGCAGCCCTTGATCGACTGGAGGGCGGCCGCCTCCGCGGCGATCGGGCTGGCATCCACGGCGGCCCTGTACTCGGAGAGCAGGTCCGCCCGGGCCTCCGCCGCGGCCTCGACCTCGTTCCTCAGGGCGGCGAGCGTCCGAACCCCGCCATCGTCCTCCGGCCTGACCTTGTCGAGCCACCTCAGGAAGTCGTAGGTCCAGTACTTCCTCGGGTTGCCGGCGGGCGTGGTGCCGCCGTAGACGAACCCCCGCTTTGCGAGGAAGGCGAGCAGCCGCTGCTTGGCGGTCGCCAGGCGCGCGGTCGCCCCGTCGTAGGCGCCGGCGAGGTCCCTGATGCCTTCGACCTCGGGGGAGGGGACCCATACGGGGGAGATGTCGTGGGCGAGTATCGCCTTGGCCATCCTGGCGGCGTCGTTCCTGTCGTTCTTGGAGGCCGAGTCGGCGGCCGACCTGGGGATCTTCGAGACCGCGGCGACGACGCACTCGACGCCGAGCCCGGCGAGCTCCCTTTGCGGGGCGAAGCCGAGGTAGCCGCTCTCGTAGGCCGCGAGCGACGGCCCGGGGAACCCATCCATCCACCCGGCGATCTCGCCCCAGGGGTTGCCGGGGAACCTCCTCGTCACGGCCTCGCCGGTGTCCGCGTCGAGGGTCCGCGTCGAGGGCGCAGACGGTGGTCGACCTCAGGTGGACGTCCATCCCGAACGCGGTAGAATACTTTGGCATGGGAGCCTCCCAACCTCGTTGCGGCGCGGCTGCGCCTATGGCACTTCAACATCATTGTCGCAGCCCCGACCCGCGGTCACGAGCGGGGGCTCCTATCTTTTTAGTGCCCTCGGATTGGGTCATAGTGTCTGTCGTTGCCAAGACATCGGCGTTGCCTTGGTCGCAAGTAGTCATTGGGGACGTTCTTTAATGACTGGTCGTTTAAGAACGTCCCCAACGACTACTTTTGGGCGCTTACCGTTAAGCGGAAGGGGTGTTATCGGCGGCCTTCTTTTGGGCATACAATTGTTATTGGCTTGCTGCGGTGAAGGCCTGTCCGCTCCGCAGCTGTTTTCTACGGTTAAAGGAGTATGTATGTCCGTTGAGGTCATGAGGTCTGTGATCGATGCTGCCGAGGGGCGCGTGCCCGTTGACACGCTGTTTACCAATGCGCAGATTGTCGACGTGTATGGCCAGCGTGTGGCGCCCGGTAGCGTTGCCGTCAAGGACGGTGTGATCGTCGGCGTGCTCTACAACGGTCGCGACGATGCCTCCGGTACCTACGAGGCTGCCGAGGTTATCGACTGCCAGGGTCGCTATCTCGCTCCCGGTTTTATTGACGGGCATCTGCATATCGAGTCTTCGAACATCCGTCCCGCCGAGTATGCTCGCATGGCCGCGACGCGTGGTACCACCACCGCCATTGCCGACAGCCACGAGATTGCCAATGTTGCCGGTCTTGATGGCTTGCGCTTTATGATTGAGGACGGCCGCCGCGCACCCATCTCCATCAAGTACATGATGCCTTCGTGCGTGCCCGCGCTGCCCGACGAGCAGGCCGGTGCCGTTATTTCGACTGCCGATATGCAGGCGTTTTTTGCCGAGCATCCGGGCGATGTCTTTGGTCTGGGCGAAATGATGAACCTGCCGGGCGTCTTTATGGCCGACCCCGAGACCTGTGCTCGCATCGATGCTGCCAACCAGACGCCGTCCAAGCAGGTTGACGGCCACGCGCCGCTCGTTGCCGGTAAGGACCTCAACGCCTATGCCGCAGCAGGTATTATCGCCGACCACGAGTCGACGATTCCCGAGGAGGCACTCGACAAGCTGTCCCGCGGCATATATGTGATGCTGCGTGAAGGCACGTGCAGCCACGACCTGGCCAATTTGTCCCCGATGCTGCTGGAGAATCCCGCGCGCGCCCGCCGCTGCTGCTTTGCGACTGACGACCGTGCTCCCTCCGACGCGCTTTCGACCGGTATGATCGACAACGCCTGCCGCGTGGCTATCGAGGCCGGTATTGACCCCGTGGTTGCCATCTCTATGGCGTCCCTGTCCACGGCCGAGGCGTTTGGCCTGGACCACGGTTGCCGCGACCCGCACGAACTGCGTGGCGCCATCGCCCCGGGCAAGCGTGCCGACCTGTTGGTGCTCAACGATCTGACGTTTGCCACGGCTCCGCATCGCGTGTATGCAGCCGGCGCGCTCGTGGCACAGGACGGCACTTTTGTGGGCGAGGTTGCGCCCGAGACCGCCGAGGTCGCAGCGCTTGCCGATGAGCTGCGTGCTTCCGTTAAGCTGCCGAAGCTATCGCTCGACGTGTTCGACTATGCCTTTAAGCCAGGCGAGGCCGTGATCGACGTGGTGCCGGGCAAGGCCATCACGGGCATGGTTCGTCCCGAGAATGCCGAGGGTCTGCGCCGCATTATGCTGATCGAACGTCACGGTCGCGGCGTGTCGCTGCAGGCCGAGGGCGCCGATGGCGACGGTCCCGCCGGCATGGGGCTCGTCGGCAAGCATATCGGCCGCGGCTGGGTGCGCGGCTTTACCATCACAGGCGGCGCTATCGCCTCGACGATCGGCCACGACTCGCACAACGTGTGCGTGGTGGGCGATAACGCTGCCGATATGATGGCGGCTGTTGAAGCCGTGGATCAGGGCGGTCACGTGCTAGTGCGCAACGGCGAGGTCGTGGCGCGCATTCCGCTGGCGCTCGGTGGCCTTATGAGCGAAGGCACGGCCGAGGATGTCGCCGCGCAGCACGACGACTTTATGGTCAAGGCGCGCGCCATGGGTATTGAGCCGCCGCTCGATCCCATCATGGGCATCATCTTCCTGCCCCTGCCGGTGATTCCGACGCTCCGCATCCGCCCCGAGGGCATGTTCGACGTCACCACCTTCACCTACGCCGACTAGTCATCGGGGACGCACTTAAACGACTAGTTGTAACGTTTATGACTGCGGGGTCTTATTTGAGCTCCCTTTGGGTACGTTGGAATCGGATACACGCTCGATTCCAACAAGTCCGAAGGGAGCTTTTCTATGGTTAAACTGATTGCATCCGATATGGACGGCACGTTGCTTGACGAAAACGGCCAGGTGCCTCCCGAGACCTACGAACTGATTTTGGCGCTACGCGAGCATGGCGTGCATTTTGCCGCATCGTCAGGCCGCCGCTACGATCGCCTGTGCGAGTTCTTTGCGCCCGTTCGCGACAAGATGGACTTTGTCGCAGCTAACGGTGCCCAGGTCTACGCCGACGGCAAAATGGTAGACCGCGAGGTATATTCGCACCTGGCGATTCGAAAGCTCGCCCAGGCCGTCGCGACGTTTCCCAATCTGCATCTTGCGCTCTTCGACCGAACCAAGTCCTTTTTGCTCGATGACGAGTGCAAGTTTGTGCGTGAGGTCGATAAAGACCTTCCCAATGCCGAGCGCATTTGGGAGCTGCCCGACCCCAGCGTAAATATCATCAAGGCGAGTATCTTTTGCGACGACGGTGCCGTTATGGACAGTGCGTACGTGCTGCAGCGCGAACTCGGTCAGCTCTTTACTTTCGCGCCTTCGGGCAACGCGTGGATCGACGCCATGCAGCCCGGCGTGTCGAAGGCCTCGGGCATCGCGCAGCTCGCGGAGCATTACGGCATTGGGCGCGACGAGGTCATGGCGTTTGGCGACTCGATGAACGATTACGAGATCATTCGCTTTGTCGGCACGGGCTGCGCGATGGAAAACGCGCGCCCCGCGCTTAAGGCGGTGGCCGATCGCGTCGTAGGCTGCAACCGCGACCACGCCGTTCAGCAGGAGCTCCGTCGCGTGCTAGAGGGCCTCGCTTAATCCGGCAGCTGGGGACGTTCCCGTTCTGCTGGCAGTGGGGGACAGTCCTTGCAGCTTTTTGCGAAGAGTGTCCCCAACGACTAGTCGTTTAAGAACGTCCCCAATGACTAGGCGAGGGCGGCCATGATGGTGCGGGCGACGCCGTCGTGGTCGTTGTCGTATTCGGTGATGGCGTCGGCGGCCTCGCGGTCTTCGGGCTCGGCGTTGATCATGGCCATGCCGTGGCCTGCTGCCTGCAGCATGGGAATGTCGTTGATGTTGTCGCCGAAGGCCCAGGCGTCGGCGAGAGACTCGCCCAGATGCTCGCATAGCCACGTGAGGGCCGTTCCCTTGGTAGCGCCTTCGCCCATAACCTCGATATTCATGGCGTAAGAACGCGTGACCTCAATGCCTCCGAGCGTGTCGAGCTCTGCTGCGATGGTGTCGCGATCGGCCGGGTCGTGCCAGTACATGGCGATGCGTTCGAGCGTCTCGACCTCGTCGATCTTGCTGTCGATATCCATGTCGATCGGTGTTCGTGTGCGCTTGAGCGAAGCCGCGATGTGGGGGTCGCCGCCACAGAACTCATCCAGACGCCCGTATAGCGAGCGGGGGAGGAAGCACTGCCCATCCGCGAAGATATCGAAGGTCACGTCGTGGTCGGCGGCAATGCGATGGATGCGGTGGGCAATGCCACGGTCGAGCGGACGGCTCAAGATGCACGTGGCGCGCGAGGCGTCGGTGGGCGTACCGTTGTCGAGCTGCCAGACGCTGGCACCGTTGGCACAGACCGCATAGTGTACGGCGGGGTGGGCGAGGATGGGCTCAAAGATGCCCGACAGCGGGCGCCCCGTGCAGGGCACAAACTCAATATCGCGGCGCGCAAGCTCGTCGAGCATCGCCCAGGTGGCGTCGCTCATCTGCTTATCACTCGTCAGCAGCGTTCCATCCATATCGGAAAACACAATCATTCGTTGCGGTCCTTTCTACTGGCATAAAAAGCGTGGCCGAGGGCGGTGATGCCCTGGCCACGCTCGGGTTCTATAACGGTCCGCGTCCTAGCGATCGGCGAGCGGCTTATACTCCAGCGGCTCGATAACCGGGCGATACGCGGGACGGATGATGCGGTGCGCGCAGAAGAGCTCTTCCATGCGGTGCGCCGACCAGCCGGCCATGCGGGCGACGGCGAACAGCGGCGTAAAGAGCGTCTCGGGCACGCCGAGCATCTTGTAGATAAAGCCCGTGTACAGGTCGATGTTGGCGCAGATAGGCTTGGTCATGCCGTGGTCGCGCATCACCTGCGGGGCCAGGCGCTCGATGCGCTCGATGAGTGCGAACTCCTCGCCCAAGTCCTTCTTGGCGGCAAGCGTGCGCGCGTAACGGCGGCACACCTCGGCGCGCGGGTCGCTCAGCGTGTAGACGGCGTGGCCCATACCGTAGATGAGACCCGTGCCGTCGAAGGCCTGCTTGTCGAGGATCTTGCCCAGGTAGGCTGCGATCTCGTCCTCGTCCTCCCAATTGGAGACATGCGCACGGATGTCCTCGTGCATGGACACGACCTTGGCGTTGGCGCCGCCGTGGCGCGGGCCCTTGAGCGAGCCGATGGCCGCGGCGTAGGCGGAATACGGGTCGGTGGCCGAGGAGGACAGCACACGGCAGGCGAACGTGGAGTTGTTGCCGCCGCCGTGCTCAGCATGCAGCATGAGCATCACGTCGAGCAGCATGGCTTCGTCGCGGGTGAATGCCATGCCGCCGCGCAACACCTGCAGGATGGTCTCGGCGGTGGAGAGGCCGGGTGTGGGGTGCGGTACATGAACCTCGGAGCCGCGGCGTTTGGCGACCGAGGCCATATGTGCGAAGGCGGCGATGCGCGGGAGACGGGCGAGCATGGAGATGGCGACGTCGATTTCGTGCTCGGGTGTAATGGCGTCGGGCTCGGCGTCGAAGGCGTAGAGCAGCAGCACGGCGCGCTGAAGCACATTCATGATGCTCGACGACACCGTGGTCATGGGGAACTCGCGGACGTATTCGTCGCTCAGGTGCCTAAAAGCACCCAGGCGTCGGCAAAAACCGTCGAGTTCCTCTTTGGTGGGCAGCGAGCCCGTGATGAGCAGGTAGGCGACCTCTTCGTAGCCATAGCGATCCTCGGCCTGGGCGTTGTTGGCCAGGTCCTCGATGCTGTAGCCACGAAGCGTGAGTTTGCCCTGATCGGGCACGACCTTTCCGTCGACCTTGTTGTAGCCATGCACATCCGAGATACGGGTGAGACCCGCGACCACGCCCGAGCCGTCGGCATTGCGCAGGCCGCGCTTGACGTTGTGCTCTACGAACAGGTCCTCGTCGTACGGGGCGGTCGGCAGGCCGTGGTAGAGGTTTTCGCTTTCGGGCGAAATCTGACGGCTCGCCTCGTAATCCAGAACCAGGCGGCTCAGGTGATCGTCGAAGCGGTAGTAGATTTTCTTGGCGTCGTAGGCCATGCGCGCTCCTCTCCGGTCCGCTTGGGGGCCGCGCGCTTGGACGATATGACGTCAAGCTGCCCCGAGCGGCTTGTTCACTACAGGCGGTACATAAAGTTAAAGACGTCCTCGCGCTGAATGGACACGTTGACGCCCGAAAGCTCGCCTGCCTCGGCCAGGGCCTTCTGCAGCTCGGCGAAGTCGAGCTTGGACTCGGCGGTGTCGGCCAGCATGGTCATGGTGAAGATGTCCTCGATAATGGACTGCGTGATGTCGCGGATGTCGACGTTGGCCTCGCCCAGAACACGGGTGACGCCGGCGACGATACCGGGGCGGTTCTTGCCAAGGACGGTGATGACGATACGGGAGGACGAGATCTCGGCCATGGGAAACCCTTTCGCGTGGTTGCGGCGCGCGCGGGGCGCTCCGCTACGGTACAGTGTTCATCATTGTACCTGTCTGGCGCAAAAAAGGCGCGCTCGCTGCGGCGTTACATGCCTGCAACATGAGCGTAAGGGGGAAGGCCGTACGGGGAAGAGCCGTCTGGCGCGTGTCCGGCTCGTGTTGGGTTGATTTCCGATCTCAGCCGAACACATTGAGCGGACAGGCCGTTCCCGCAGTCAGCCGAACGCCTCCGACGGCTGATTCCGAACTGGAAGCGGAGGGCATCCCCGCCCTTCGGTAGGGGATACCGCTCCGCGGCGCATGCCGCGGGCGGCGCCCCTATCGGACCACCGTGACCTCAGTTGGGATGGGCCCAGCACTGCCGCGTACTCGGTGAGCTAGAGCCAACTGTTCATCTTCACGTCGCGTATGGCGATATTTCGGTCGTCCGGCTCGGTGATGCCGTAGCCGAACGCCTGGAGCGTCTCGATGGACTCCTGGATCCTCTGTTGGAACATGGGACCCGGATCGACCCTCGGCCCGAGGTGCCCGCGCCAAAGGCACGGCGTGGCGCGCAGCATGTTATGGATTTTGGAGATGGGCTCGATGTCGGCGTAGACGTTGAGCGTCGCCATGGCGTCCTTGTGGCCGAGGATCGATTGGAGCGCCTTGATATCGCCGCCTTGGCGGATCCACTGCGTTGCGAACGTGTGGCGAAGGCCGTGGAACGTGATCAGCTCGTCGTTGGTGCCCATGAGGCCGTTGGTCTCCGAGAACGTCTTGAACGCCCTGCGGATATAGTTTGTCGTCGCGAAGGTCGCGCCCGGCTCCGACAGGATGTAGCAGTCCCCGATCTCGACCGCCCCGGTAAGGCCGCGCAAGCGCAGCTTTCCGCAGTCGATCTCGTGGGTCTCCTTCAGGAAGGGGAGTAGGCCGACCGGGTCGATGGGGATACCCCTGGCGTCATGGGTCTTGGTGTCCTTGATGAACGAACCCATTCCCTTCGCGTACGCCACCGAGTGTCTGATCGAGATCAGGCCCGTCTCGAAATCCACATCGCACCACCGAAGGCCGCAGACCTCGCCGATTCGCATCCCCGTGTGCAGGGCGAGTACGACCGCCCTCTAATCCTCGGCGGACCAATCGAGTCCGAACTCCTTTCGGGCATCCTCTTCGCTCATGACTTCGAGAAGGTCTCCGGGTTGGCAACGAAGGGCGAGGCATAGCTGCTCGAGCGTGTTGAAGCGAATGCCGCGAATATGCCCTTTTTTAATACGGGACAGGTTCACGGGCGTGGTTCCAATCCTTTCGGCAAGTTCGTTCGAGGAAATCTTTCGCTCGGCCATGATCTTGTCGAGGCGAACAATTACGGGCATGGCGTTTCCTTACGCAATCTCGTCGGAGTCGAGGTACAGCTCTCGGGCGTACAAGAAGAGCTGGGAAAGCATGAACAGGACGATGCCGAGAACCAGAGAGGTCCAATCGAATGATGAAGCGATCTCTTGGGCGCCGACGGCCCCCTCGCCGCCAAACATCGAAACGGAGGTTTTGAGTGAGCCGGCGTAGAGGCTGGTGGCAGCTTGAACAATGAAGAGAATGCCGAGCACCTTCAAGCATGTCGCAGACCCTTTCTTGAAGGGGTCTCCGCTCTTGATCGTCCACACGAGAACGGCGCTGAGGATGGTCGTAGCGATACCGATGACGGCAGGGACCAATGTCGAGATCGCAAGGGCTGGATACGCGGGGGAGTCTGCAATTACAGGGTTGTCGAGCACTTCGATTGCTGGCTTTAAGGAGAACGCCACTTGTGCGATGGCGGTGGCGCAAAGGGTCGCAGAGGCTATCGCACATGCGATGCGGAAGGAATGAAGCCGGGGAGTGCGATTGTCGGAACTCATAATAGCCTCCGAAGAATTTAAAAAACTCAGGTTACTTTTTAACAGTTTATGTTAAATTGACTTTGCCGGCAAGTAATAAGGGCCGAGCATTTTGTTCGGCCCCTCTGTTCCGACTGGATGAGGTTAAGGTTGGCGATGAATATGCTCAAAATCTCGAAGGCGATCTTTAGGTCGCTTCTCTCCTCCAGGTCGCTCTGTGTTGTCGTTGTTGCGTTGATGGTTCTTTGTGCTCTGCCCGTCTTCAGGAGCGCGGCTGGCATCGACGGACGGGTCGAATACCTCGAGTCGGGAATAACCCGTGTTGAGCAGGAATTGTCAGCATCCTATGCGGATGCGCTTGTGAATGCGGGGGAGGACGGTGTCTATACCTCTTCATCAAGCATGCCCGCGCTTCTGTACCCTCTTGCCGCGGGACGTCTTATCTTGGCACCGCTCTCTCCCCTACTTCCGTTTCTGCAGATATCGGATGGAGAGTACACCTATTATGACGGATCGAAGGAGTACTTGCTATGGGTCGCAACGGCCGTTGCCGTCTCGTTCCTTGCCGCGCGTCTTAACAAACGTGAAAAGCTCATCATCCAGGCACCGATGGGCGAGCTGGGTAGACTTGTTGCATCGAGCGTATGGGCGAGTGTTTTTGCAATGCTTGCCGTCCTCGCCATCAATCTTCCAGGGATAATCGCCGCGCTTGTGAAGAATGGCCCGGGCTCGCCGTTCTATCCGATAGGCTACATTCAATATGCGACTCCGGTTATCAAACCGGCTTGGCTGGTGTTCGCGCAGACGGCCATCTTGCAATTCTTGGTGGCAGCGTTCATCTCGCTTGTCGTTCACCTTGCCGTGAAGATTGCCAATAACCCTACGCTTGGAATCGTGTTCGTATGTGCCCTGATGGGGGTGACGATGGTTCCCGGGTATTACGGAAGATCCATCGCTTTACGTGAGTTCGCCCTGTTGAATCCCCTTACGTATGCGAACACTGAGTTGACCGTCGGCGCCTATAGCCCGTACCCGACAACGCAGATAGTGAATCTGCCTGGACTTTGCTTCGGGCGTGGCGCGATTGCCCTCGTATGCGCAATCGGGATCGAGGTGCTGGCAATTAGCCTGCTTTGCGTTGCTGGAAAGAGCGGCTGCGCGTGCCCGATATCCCCGATTTGTCTTGAGAGAGGTTCCTTCACTGCATCGAGAACGGCAACTCGTTCGAGCGCTTGTGCCTCCGCCGTTGCATACGTAAGAACGATGGGGAAACTGCTCCTGCGTTCTCCTACCCTCGCCGTATGCGCGATTGCAATGTCGACGACGATGCTGGCCCCGGCTCTGGTCGAGATGTTTCCTGACGCTGATAACGTTTCCGCTGTTCGGTATAGGGATGGGGGGCTCCGTTCAATAGATCGGTATCTAGAGCAGAACGCTGCGAATATGGACGTCGAGGGCAAAGCGGCCCTGGAAGACATGCGGGATGCTCTTTCGGGTTTCGTGTACGCGCCTATGCCTGCGGAGGGGTTTCGAAGCCTTGCGACGTACGAGCGCGCTCGAGGTGAGCTGGGCGCGGCAGATGCGACTCTCCTGCAATCGATCGGAATCGAGCCGGAGACTCCTTCTCGTGCGGAGGCGCGCGCCCTTCTGCTTGAGTCGATCGCGAGCTTGCCGGACCCCAAGGTTTACGAGTTAAGTACGAAGATGCCCCCATTAATCCTCCTTTCGTATCTCCAGGCAGCGCTTCCCTCCTTATTTTTGCTGTTGCCCGTGGTTGTCACATCGCTCGCGTGCACCCACCTGCAGTGTCGTTCCCTTCTGGTTCTCCAGATCCCCGCAACAGCGCATGTGCGTTTTCTGACGGCTGTTGCGCTGGCTCTCCTGCTTGGCTTGGTGCTGCTTTTGGTGTCGATGGTTCCCGCTGTCGTTGTGTCCGTGATTAAGAACGGTGCGGGTGGATCGGAGTATCCCGTCGCTCTCATTCGGGCGGGAGCTTCGACAACGTCCATGGTGGGGGAGGCGGTGTTGTGCAGTATTCCGTTGCTGGTCATGGCATACGGCGTGATTTCCGTCGTCGCTGCGTTGACAGCAGCTATTAGCCGCAACCCCGTTGTCACCGGAATGGTTTGCGCGGTTCTCTTGGTGTTGGGTTCGTTGAGCGCTCATGTTGAAAGCGTGGGCATGGGCGTCGCGCTGCTGGCTCCATTCGCCTCGTTTGATCCCGCTTCCCAGGTGGGGACGATTGGGTTCCTTGGGCGAGGGACGAACGCGATGCCTTTTGGAGAGGTCGTCGGCGCATCGGGCGCTCTGCTGGTGGTCTTGGGCGCCGTATCTCCGTTGATGGTGCGCCTGAGTGTTCCAAAGATCGAAAGGGGATGATATCGATGATTGACCTTCAAACGCTGACGATCTCTTATGGAAAGAAGGTGCTCGTAGATTCGGTGAACGCTGAGTTTGCCCCGGGTACGGTCTGCGGTCTCGTCGCTCCGAACGGGCATGGAAAGACGACGTTGCTGCGTGCGATGGCAGGTTTGCCGGGTCCTCGCGTGGACGGGAGCATCGTTCTGGATGAGGTGCAGGGTACGGGTGCGAGAGAGGTCCGTTCTATGATCTTCTATGCACCTGGTGAGGGGACGCTGCTGTATCCCGGATTGCGTGCGGAAGATCGCCTCAAGATGGTTTGCGATATGTGGCCGCATGCTCGCGATATCGAAGAGATAGTGGAACAAACGCAGATAGGCGAGTTCGCGAAGATGAGGATCCGCACTCTGAGCCAGGGCATGAAGCAGCAGCTTACCCTGGCGATTGCGTATGCGACGGGCGCGCGGTACCTTCTATTAGATGAGCCCATGAACGCGCTCGACCCCAGCAGGGTGGACTTGCATTCCGAGATTCTCAGGAAGCTGGCCGATTCTGGTACGTGCATCATCATGTCATCCCACATCTTGGATTCGGTCGATAGGCTGTGCGATGAGATTCTGTTTTTGAAGGATGGGAGGCTCATTAGAAGCATTCCGCAAGATGATGCTGCGCCGAAGTCTCCTGGATCCCATTTCGCAAAGCCTGCCGGACGCGCCGAGGGTGCGCTAAGCACGTATCGGCGACTCTACGAAAAGGGCGGGTAGAAATGCAAGTTAATAATCTATGTGGTCAATATAATACCGTTGAACCCGCGTATCGATACCGCTCAGCCATTCGCCTCGCCCCCGCCGCGCGCATCTTCATCCGGTCTGTTACTTTTAATCTAACGATTCTTTGAGGAATGCAGGTGCTTCTGAATGTACTGTCGACTTCTTCTCAAACTGATCCTAAGAGACAAGGCCGTATGGATTTCCACGCTCGTTCTCGCCGCAGCCTTTTCCGTCCCCATTGCGTTCAATTCACCCATCTACGGGCCCTTCTTTATGAAACAGGGCATGCAGAGCTTTGTCGACGCATTCAATACGCGCGCGCCCCAGGCCAGCGGCACAGACCTATCTCCAGAGCAGCAAAATGACGCGGAGCTTGCAAGATACGCGAACGCCGCCCTTGCCGCTCAAACCGACGCCGCCTTTCTCGATTCTGCCGAGAGCTACTACGCGCTCATGGGCGAAGGCTTCCAATCCGGGTCCATCGTGGGAGACCGAGAGACCAATGACGCGGAGCTCGCATATTGCCGTGCTCTGAGCAGCTCCGGCATCACGGATATCCCGGCCTCCGCAAGCGACCTGCCATTCCTCTCCTTCCTGCCCTACGCCATTGCCATGGGGCCGTCCTTCCTTCCCTTCATCCCCTTCCTTCTCTCGTCGATACTCGTGCTCGGCGCCACAAGGCCCGGGACCCTGGCGGCAAAGGCGCCCGTGCCCAAATTCCGGCGCCTTATTCAGATCGTGTTTTCGATAATCGTCGCGGGGACCGCGATGCTCCTCGCCGGCCTCGCACCCGGGGGCATTTACGCCTTGGTCCTAAACGGCTTCGGGCAAATTGGGTACCCGATCGCCTTCTTCCATGACGGCGCGCTTACCACCACGACCGCGGGAAACGTCTTCACAGCCCTGCTTCTCGCGCTGCTTGCGGGCGGAACCTTGATATCCGTTTGCTCCGCCGTCCTATCGACCGCAACGAGGCGCGTCCTCGCGGGCCCCCTTACCTCCGCGCTGCTTGTCGCGGCCCCGGCATTCCCGTTACTGTCCGATTCGGCACTGGGGCATAACGCCGCGCTCGAGCTCCTGCCGCTGGCCGTGTTCTCGCCTATCGAGGCAACGGGCTACGTAGGATGCTTCCCGACAGAATTCATTGGCTCCGGTTCAGGCAGCGCATCGATGCTCGCCGTGGCCCTGGCATACGTCGCGGTCCTTTTCGCGGTCGGCGCCGTTGCGACACGTTCCCCCAAACAGCCTGGACCCGCGAAAAAGCACCATGGGCTCGAGCTCCTGGACGTGAGCGTGGGATACGGGAGCACGACGATACTTTCGATCGGATCGCTTTCCTTGGGCCCGGGAACGGCGGCGGGGCTCGTCGCTCCCAACGGCTCGGGGAAAACCACCCTTCTTGAAGCGCTGTCGGGCCAATTTCCCACCCGCATCCGCTCGGGAAGCCTGGCGGCAGACGGAATCAGCCAACGTCGATCAGCCGAATTCGCAGAACTCGTCTACCTGAGCTCTTCGGGCGGCACGGATCTTTACCCCACGCTATCAGCCCGCGAGCACCTCTCTTTCGTTAGGGAGGCGTGGAAATCGGCCGCCGACATCGACTCGCTCTGCAGCTCCCTCGGAATCTCCCCATATCTCGACAAGCCGACCCGTAAACTCTCGACAGGAATGAAGCAGCAGGTAAAGCTTGCCATGGCGATAGCGACCGGTTGCCCGTACCTTATCCTCGATGAACCGCTGAACGGCCTCGATCCGGGAAAGCGGAAAACCTCCTGCGACGCGATGCGCAGCGAGGTGGCGCGGGGACGAAGCGTGCTCATCTCAAGCCATCTGCTCGACGACCTGGCAGACCTCACCAACTCGTTCTACTTCATCGAGGCCGGCACGCTCGTGGAAAAGACCGAGTCGTCCTCGCAGACGCTCAAGCAGGAATACCTCGATACATACGAGCGAGGTGAATGACATGAAACTATTTGAACAGCTGAAGTCCAATGCGTCGCGCATGGCTGTCTACGCCATCCTCGTGGCAACGGCTTTATGCGGAATCGCGGCACCCGTCTATGCGCTCAACGGGGAGAAAGGCGATGTCGAACCCGCGTACATGGCTTCGACGGTTAAGGACCGGTACAAAGCCTTCTCTGGAGACACGTTTTACGTAGCAGAGTACGACACGACCTACCGTCAGCTTCGCTACAACAAGAGATACGAATATCTAGGCCCAGAAGTAATCAGCTATACATCGGGTTGGTACCGCTCCAGCTATGGACACATAACCCAGTTCAAGTGTAACTACCGTGTGTACAACTAAAGCAACCCGGCCGGGACGAGGGGTGACGCAAAAGCGTCGCCCCTCGTTTTTAACCATGTCAACTGAACCTGGTTCAGTTTGGTTGATTTCCGATCTCAGCCGAACACATTGAGCGGAAAGGCCGTTCCCGCAGTCAGTCGAACGTCCCCGGGGCCCTTCTCAGGCCCCGGGGACGGCATTTTCCCAGTTGAAGGAACGGTGGAGATGTGTTTCGATGGGTCAGATTCGTGTCGTTCCGAAAAGACCGTGAACCTTTTGTGGGACACGCGGCGCCGTGGTACCATAGCCGAGTTTGTTGTCTTGGTCGGAAACCAAGACGCCTTATGCGCTGATCGGTAACCAGCGCCTGACCAATAAGGAGTCCTACCATGAAGCAGGGTATCCATCCCCAGTATGTCGAGTGCACGGTGACGTGCTCCTGCGGCAACACCTTCAAGACGCACGCTACCGTGTCCGAGATGAAGGTTGAGCTTTGCAACGAGTGCCACCCGTTCTACACCGGCCAGCAGAAGTTCGTCGACACCGGTGGACGCGTCCAGCGCTTCGCCGACAAGTTCGGTGGCGCCGCTGCCGCCCAGCTCAAGAAGGCTGAGGAGGCCAAGGCTGCCAAGGCCGCCAAGGCTGCTGAGGCCGAGGCCGCTCGCAAGGCCGCCGCTGAGGCTAAGGCTGCCGAGAAGGCTAAGCGTGCCGCTAAGTTCGCCGAGGAGGCTGCTAAGCAGGCCGCCGAGGCTCCCGCAGAGGCTCCCGTCGAGGAGGCCGCTGCCGAGGCCGAGACCACCGAGGCTGCTGAGTAAATAGCTCGCCGCGGAATCGCTCGCATTCATGGCATAAGGGCCGCGCATCCGTTTGGGTGCGCGGCCCTTTTCTTTTTATTGGTGCAAACCAACCTGCCCCCATTGCACCAAATGGCAGAGAGGCGGCGTTTGCCCAGATAAAACCTGCCAAAATTAACCTGTCCCATTGTGGCAGGTTGGTCGTAGTTATTACGTGGCGGTCGAGGTCGACCGTATAGGCCGCGCCTTGTTTGGCTAAAGTACAATCATCTGTGTTTAACTCGCCCGCAACTGCACGACGTGGGCGATGGCCAAAAAGGAAAACCACATGGGATTCATGTCAAAGCTGCTGTCCTTTGGATCCGATAAGGACCTTAAGCGCTACTACAAGATCGTCGACCAGATCAACGGTCTTGAGCCCCAGTTTGAGAAGATGACCGAGGAGGAGCTCCGCGGCCAGACCGATAAGTTCCGCGAGCGTTACGCCAACGGCGAGTCGCTCGACGACATGCTCCCCGAGGCCTTTGCCACCGTGCGTGAGGCTTCCAAGCGCACCATGGGTATGCGCCACTTTGACGTGCAGCTCATTGGCGCCATGGCACTGCACGAGGGCCACATCGCCGAGATGAAGACCGGCGAAGGTAAGACCCTCGTCTCCACGTTGGCCGGCTATCTCAACGCTATCGCCGGCAAGGGCGTGCATGTCGTTACCGTCAACGATTACCTGGCAAAGCGCGACTCCGAGTGGATGGGCCGCATCTACAAGTACCTGGGCATGACCGTCGGTCTGCTCCAGAACAACATGCCGCTCGAGCTCAAGCGTCCGGCCTACCAGGCAGACGTCACCTACGGCACCAACTCCGAGTTCGGTTTCGATTACCTGCGCGACAACATGGTCACCCGTCCCGAGCAGCGCGTGCAGCGCGGTCACAACTACGCCATCGTCGACGAGGTTGACTCCATCCTGATCGATGAGGCCCGCACCCCGCTGATCATCTCGGGCGCTGGCACCAAGTCCGCCAGTACCTACAAGGACTTCGCGCGTGCCGTGCGTGGCCTTGAGCGCGGCGAGGACGTGTCGCACGACATGCTCACCGCCACCGAGGACGTGGAGCCCACGGGCGACTACGTCATGGACGAGGCCAAGCACACCATTGCCGCCACCGAGCGCGGCCTTAAGAAAATCGAGCGCCGCCTGGGTATCGATGACATCTATGCCGATCTCTCCGGCCAGCTGGTCAACCACCTGCAGCAGGCGCTGAAGGCCCAGTACATGTTCCACCGCGATAAGCAGTACGTGGTCACCAACGGCGAGGTCAAGATCGTCGACGAGTTCACCGGCCGCATTATGGAAGGCCGCCGCTATTCTGAGGGCCTGCACCAGGCCATCGAGGCCAAAGAGGGCGTGCTCGTACGCGAGGAGAACCAGACACTCGCCACCATCACCCTGCAGAACTACTTCCGTCTGTATGACAAGCTCTCCGGCATGACCGGCACGGCACTTACCGAGGATGCCGAGTTCCGCGAGATCTACAAGCTGCCCGTCGAAGTCATCCCTTCCAACAAGCCCGTGCAGCGCGTGGATCACGAGGACCTGGTGTACCGCACCATTCAGGCCAAGTACAACGCCGTCGCCGACGATGTCGAGCGACGTCACGCCAAGGGCCAGCCGGTCCTGGTGGGCACCGTCTCCATCGAGAGTTCCGAGAAGCTGTCCGCCGCCCTTACCAAGCGCGGTATCGCACACGAGGTCCTCAACGCCAAGCACCATGAACGCGAGGCCCGCATCGTTGCCCAGGCCGGACGCTACGGCGCCGTGACCATCGCTACTAACATGGCCGGTCGTGGTACCGACATCCTGCTGGGCGGCAACCCCGACGAGCTGGTGCGCGAGCGCCTGGAGTACGAGGGTCTGACCATGGAGGATGTAACGCCCGAGCAGCTCGAGCAGTTTAACGCCGAGGCCAAGGAGACTTGCAAGGCCGAGCGCGAGCGCGTGCTTGCCGCCGGCGGCCTGACCGTCATCGGCACCGAGCGCCACGAGTCCCGCCGTATCGACAACCAGCTGCGCGGCCGCTCCGGCCGTCAGGGCGATCCGGGCGAGACCCAGTTCTACCTGTCGCTCGAGGACGACCTCATGCGCCTGTTCGGCGGCGACAAGATGGACCGCGTCTCCAAGATGATGGTCACGGCCGACATGGGCGACGACATGCCCATCCAGCACAAGATCATCTCCAAGGCCGTCGAGAGCGCCCAGCACAAGGTCGAGAGCATCAACTTCTCCATGCGTAAGAGCGTTCTTGAGTACGACGACGTTATGAACAAGCAGCGCCAGGTCATCTACGCCGAGCGCAACAAGATTCTGGACGGCAAGGACCTGACCGACCACATCACCGAGGTCATGCACGATACCGTGTACCGCTGCGTGCAGGAGTTCTGCACCAAGGACAGCCACGAGGGCGAGCGCGATCTTGAGGGTCTGCGTAAGTGGGTCGTCGAGCTGACCGGGCATATCGATACCCCTCAGTTCCCCGACGAGGACTTTGAAGCCCTTGCTGCCGATGTCCTGGCTTACGTAGAGAAGTGCTACAACATGAAGGCCGAGCGCTTGGGCGAGGACCTGATGCGCGAGCTCAACACCCAGGTCATGCTGCGCGTCATCGATACCCGCTGGATGAACTACCTGCAGGAGATGGACTACCTCAAGACCGGCATCGGCCTGCGCGGCTTTGGCCAGCGCGACCCGCTGGTTGAGTACAAGACCGAGGCCTACGGCGCGTTCCAGATACTCGTCGATACCATGTACGAGGATTACCTGCGCACGGTTCTGCGTATCGAGATCAAGGCTGCCCCGCGTGCTGTGGAGCACAAGGAGGACCCCGCACTCGAGGGCGCGCGCTTCTCCGGTCCTGCCGAGGTCGATGGTGACAACGGCGACTCGGTGCTGCGCAAGCAGGCGCAGGTGCAGGCCCGCACGGCTGTCCAGGGTGGTCCGGCTGCCGTCAACAACGGTGGCAAGGTGACCACCTATCGCAAGTCCGAGAGCGACGATCCGTACGTCAACGTGGGCCGCAACGACCCGTGCCCCTGCGGTAGCGGCAAGAAGTTTAAGTACTGTCACGGCAGGAATCGTTAATGGCTGAGGCTTTAGAGGTAACGCCCGCCGAGCTGGACGCGTTTGCGGACCGGCTCGGCGAGGTCGAGTCGTATCTCCATTTGGACGAAAAGCGCACGCGCGTGACCGAGCTCGAGGCTAAAAGCGTGGCCCCCGGCTTTTGGGATGACGCCTACGCCGCCCGTGCCACCATGGAGGAGATCGCGCGCACCAAGGAAGATATCGCTGCCGTGGATACCGCGCGCGGCGAGCTTTCCGATGCCCGCGCCGCGCTGGAGCTTGCCGAGGAGATGGGGGATGACCCCGACGCCGCCGCCCTTCGCGAGGAGGCTGCAGTCACGGCTGAGCGCTTGGCCCGTGCCATCGATGAGCTTGAGCTTTCGAGCTGGTTTACCGGTGAGTTCGATCACGGCGATGCCATTGTGACTATCAAGCCCGGACAGGGTGGTCTGGAGGCCCAGGACTGGACCTTCATGCTCTTTAAGATGTACATGAAGTACTGCCAGCGTCGCGGCTGGAAGGTCACCATCAACGACTGTCCCGCAGCCGAGGTCATCGGCATCGACCGCGCGACCTTTACCGTCGAGGGCAAGGACGCATTTGGCATGCTGCGCGCCGAGGCCGGCGTCCACCGCTTGGTTCGCATTAGCCCCACCGACGACAAGAAGCGCCGCCAGACCACGTTCGCCGGCGTCGAGGTCATCCCCGTGCTACCCGATGATATCGACATCGAGATCAGCCCCGATGACATCCGCGTGGACGTGTACCACGCGAGCGGCCCGGGCGGTCAGGGCGTCAACACCACCGACTCCGCCGTGCGCGTGACGCATTTCCCCAGCGGCATTGTGGTTACCTGTCAAAACGAGCGCAGCCAGATTCAGAACAAGGCCGCGTGCATGCAGATCCTCAAGGCCCGCCTGTACGAGATTGAGCTCGAGAAGCGCGTCGAGGCCCTGGATGAGATTCGTGGACCCAAGACCACGATCGGTTTTGGCAACCAGATTCGCAGCTACGTGCTCTACCCGTACCAGATGGTCAAGGACCTACGCACGGGCGTGGAGACCAGCAATGTCGAGGCCGTTCTTGACGATGGCGACCTGGACCCGTTTGTTATTGGCTACCATCGCTGGGCCACCGGCAACGCCGATGCAGAAGGCTCGGAGGTCTAAAACATCGGGCGGCTTCAAGCCGATGCCAAGCCCAACGGTTGGACGGGTTTGTATCCAGAATAAACCCTGCGCAGGGGTGGTTTTTGTTCGGCGAATCGGTAGAATCGAATACAAGAAGAAGTTCAAAGCGCATCCGATGGGGTGCGCTTTTTTGAGGGAGGCAGCATGGCATATCGTCTGGACATCAAGCGCATTCTTTCGATGAACTTCTTTCACGACCTGCCCCAGATCATGTTGGGGTGTGCCTTGGCCGCCATCGCGACCGACCTGTTTTTGATTCCCAATGGTCTTGCCGCCGGTGGCGTTACGGGCCTTGCCACCATTATCCAGGCGGTCGGCGCGGCGCGAGGCGTGTCGCTTCCCGTCGGTATCCAGACCATCGTGATGAACGCCTTGCTGCTGCTGGTCGTTATGCGCGAGGGCGGCATGTTCTACGTGGTGCAGACCGCGACGGGCTTTGTGCTGCTGGGCTTCTTTACCGATCTGTTCGCCCCGTTTGTAGCACCTCTGGCGGATGCGGACCTGATGCTTCCCGCCATGTGGGGCGGCATTATTACGGGCATCGGTTACGGCATGGTGTTGCGTGCCGGCGCCAACACCGGCGGCTCGGACACGATTGGCCAAATCATTTCGCGTAACACCTCGCTGCCGGTGGGCTCGACCGTCATGGCAATCGACGTTGCCGTGTGTGCGCTGTCGGCTCCGGTCTTTTCAATCGAAAACGCACTATATGCAGGCCTTTCGATGGTCATTAGCGGCTATGTGATCGATGCCGTGGTCGATGGCGGCAACAAACGCCGTATGGTACTCATCATCTCGGATAAGTTCCCTGATATCGCTGCCGATATCATGTATGGCCTGGGTCGTGGTTGTACCAAGTTTAAGGCGACTGGCATGTATTCGGGTGCCGAGAAGCCGGTGATTATGGTCATCGTGAGCCGTCGAGAGCTCAATACCCTCAAGACGATCGTGCGCGAGCGCGATCCTCACGCCATTGTGACGGTCGCTGACGTTACGGAAGCCTTCGGCGAGGGATTCAAGGACATTAGCGCGTAGGGTCGACTGCGTTCCATCCAAAAGACGTTCACATTGATAAACCGTTTCATCAGCGGTTCTGCCTGCTAAATTGTTCAAATAATGATAAAAACTCTGGTAAAGCCATCAGTTTCCAGCATAATGAATGACGTACGTGCATTGCGGCTGTGTTGGGATTACCTTCGGTGCCGTGCGCATTTTGTCTAATGAGGATGAAAGGAAGGCACAATGAGCGACGAAGAGCTCAAAAAGGTTGCCAACGAGGTAAGGAAGGGCATCGTCACCGGCGTGCACGCTGCCAAGTCCGGCCATCCGGGCGGTTCGCTCGGCGCTGCCGACATCATGACCTATCTGTACTTTGAGGAAATGAACGTCGACCCGGCCGATCCCCGCAAGGCCGATCGCGACCGTTTTGTGCTCTCCAAGGGCCATTGCGCTCCGGGCCTGTACGCCGTGCTCGCCGAGCGTGGGTTCTTCCCCAAGGAGGATCTCGAGACGCTGCGCCATATCGGCAGCCACCTGCAGGGTCATCCCAACATGAACGACACCCCGGGCGTCGACATGTCCACCGGCTCGCTCGGCCAGGGTATCTCCGCCGCCGTGGGTATGGCCGTTGCCGCCAAGCACTGGGGCGATACTTACCGCACGTACGCCCTGCTGGGCGATGGCGAGAGCGAGGAGGGCCAGGTCTGGGAGGCCGCCATGTTTGCCGGCAACCAGCAGCTCGATAACCTCTGCGTGATCGTCGACCACAACGGCCTGCAGATCGACGGCCCCGTCGAGGAGGTCAACGACCCCATGCCGCTCGCCGACAAGTTCCGCGCGTTCAAGTTCCACGTGGTGGAGCTCGCCGACGGCAACGACTTCGACCAGATCCGCGCCGCCTTTGCCGAGGCTCGCGCCACCAAGGGGCAGCCGACCGCCATTATCGCCGAGACCCTGAAGGGCAAGGGCGTGTCCTTTATGGAGAACCAGGTTGGTTGGCACGGCAAGGCCCCCAACGATGAACAGTTTGAGCAGGCCATGGCAGAGCTCACGGCCGCCGGAGAGGAGCTCTAGGATGGCAGACGTCAAAAAAATCGCCACGCGCGTAAGCTACGGCGAGGCCCTCGTCGAGCTCGCCAACGAGCACGATGACTTTGTGGTCCTCGACGCCGACCTGGCCGCCGCCACGCAGACCGGCAAGTTCAAGGCCGCCTGCCCCGACCGCTTCTTCGACGTGGGTATCGCCGAGAGCAACCTGATGGGCGTCGCCGCCGGTATCGCGACCACCGGCCGCGTTGCCTTCGCGAGCACCTTTGCCATGTTCGCAGCCGGCCGCGCTTTTGAGCAGGTCCGTAACTCCATCGGCTACCCGCACCTCAACGTTAAGATTGGTGCCACGCACGCCGGTATCTCGGTGGGCGAGGATGGTGCCACGCACCAGTGCTGCGAGGATATCGCCCTCATGCGCGTCATCCCCGGCATGACTGTGATCGTTCCTGCCGACGACGTCGAGGCCCGCGCCGTGACGCGCGCCGCCTACGAGTGCGACGGTCCGGTGTACATGCGCTTCGCTCGTTTGGCCTCGCCGGTTATCAACGACCCCGAGACCTACAACTTCGAGTTGGGTAAGGGCATTGTCATGCGCGAGGGCGCCGACGTCACCATCATCGCCTGCGGCCTGATGGTCGGCGAGGCTCTCGAGGCCGCCGAGCAGCTCGCTGCCGAGGGCATCGACGCCGAGGTCATCAACATGCACACCATCAAGCCCATCGATGCCGACCTGATCGTCAAGAGCGCCACCAAGACCGGCCACGTCGTGACCGTCGAGGAGCATTCTGTAATCGGTGGCCTGGGCAGCGCCGTTGCCGACGTCCTGTGCGAGCAGTGCCCGACGCCCCTCAAGAAGATCGGCGTCAACGACACCTTTGGCGAGTCCGGCCCGGGTGCCGAGCTCTTGCACAAGTATGGCCTGGACGCCGCCAACATCGTGGCGACCACCAAGGAGTTCTTGGCATAAGGCAAGGCGGATCTCAAGGACTGCTTCGCCAGAACTATGGAAACCCGGCAGGGGCGCTCTCTTGGAGAGCGCCCCTGTTTCAGTTCAAGACTTTAGTCTGCTGGCCGCGCAGCGGCCAGCTTTGAACCACCCGCTACGCGGGTGGAGACAAACGGCTTTACAAAGCCACCCCTCCGACCGATATTGACGATTGTTCAGGCCGTCAAGAATTCGAGTCGAAGGGGTGGTCGCCATGGCCCAGAAGGCCTACAGCCTTTCCCACACGAAGTGGATGTGCAAGTACCACATCGTGTTCACGCCGAAGTATAGGCGCAAAGTGATCTACAACCAAATCAGGAGCGACATAGGGGAGATCCTCAGGAAGCTGTGCGAGTACAAGGGGATCGAGATAATCGAGGGGCACCTGATGCCCGACCACGTGCACGTGCTGCTGGCGATCCCGCCGAAGTACAGCGTCGCGAGCGTCATGGGCTACCTGAAGGGGAAGAGCTCGCTGATGATATTCGACAGGCACGCCAACCTCAAGTACAAGTTCGGCAACAGGAAGTTCTGGGCGGAGGGCTACTACGTGTCCACCGTCGGCCTGAACGAGGCGACGATCGCCAAGTACATCAGGGAGCAGGAGTCCCACGACATCGCGCTGGACAAGCTGAGCGTGAAGGAGTACGAGGACCCCTTCAAGAGGGGGTGAT
>DBEZHA010000026.1:0-26114 GCA_048189585.1 Collinsella sp.
CCACACGCGTGCACAGACTGTCGGTTCGACGTAGAAGCCTCAGCCGTAGCAACGGATTGCCCAGCGAGAGATCGCCGCGGGCGGATATTAAACTGCAAAGACGAGCGTCGGTAAGACACGCCGAGGTCGCCGCGGACGGGCGGCTATAGGGAGAGGGCCTGACCCCATCTCGTTGGGGCCAGGCCCGATTTTGCCTCTTGACAATGTCCTGCTCATATTAAAAGGAACGTCCCTAACTGCCGCATCCGGAGCAAGACAACGCCGCAGGCAGAGGACGGACAGCGAGCGGGTCGCATTTGAGGCAAGGTGACGTGAAACGAAAGGGCGCTGACCTTCTGGTCGCGCCCTTGAAGTTGAACGTCAGATTGTCCAAATGCGGCCCGCGCAGCGTCGGCCCGTTACGGCGTTTGGTAAAACGCCGTAACTAAAAACGGTTGCCGCGGAAGCCGCCACCGTTGCGGCCGCCACGATCGCCACCGCGACCGCCGCGGTCGTTACCACGGTTGCCGCCAAAGCCGCCACGGTTGCCGCCGCGGTCGCCATAGCCACCACGGTTGCCACCAAAGCCGCCGCGACCGCCACGGTCGCCGCCGCGGTCACCAAAGCCGCCACGGCTACCACGGTCGCCACCACGGCCACCGCGATCGCCACGGCCGCCGCGAGGACCGCGGTCCTCGTCCAGGCCCATGGCGACGAGCGGAGCGATAACCTTATCGAGAGCGGCCATCAGCTCGGTGGCCTCCTCGTAAGAAAGCTCGGGCAGGAGCTTCTCCTTCTTGTTGGCAAGCTCGACCAGGCCCTCAGCGGCATCCTCGGCAGCGAAGACGACGATCTTGCGCATATCGCCCTCGGCGTCGTCGATGCGGCCGACCAGATCGGCAGCCTCGGCCTCGGCCATCAGGCCATCGAGCTCACGGAGGCGCATGCCCAGCAGGTCGGACATTTCCTTCTGCTCCATCTTGGGCTTGAGGTCAAGAAGCTTGATGGCGCGCTCGATGTTCGCCATGCGCTCGGCCTTGGCCTCCTCCTCCTTGGAAATAGCAAAGCGACGGCTACGCAGCAGGCGGGCGGCCTTCTGCATCTTGTCCATCAGCTCTTCGTCATCGTAATCAACGGCGGCCTCGACAACCTCGGCCTCCTCCTCGGCGGAAACCTCGTCAGCAGCCTCAACCTCGGCAGCTTCGGTCTCCACGGTCTCGACTGCCTCAACCTCGGCAGCCATGGTCTCGTTCTCGGTCTCGTTCATGATCTCTTCGTTCTCAGACATGAGACTCCTTCTTGGCCCTCTCGGGCATCATCGCCCCATTCGCGGGGCCCGTCGCGCACTCTTTGCGCTTTAAACATTCATGCCTCTCGGCAAAACGTCCATTAGTTTATGGTGTCGCCCGCTAATCTAGCTGCAGAATCTATGTGTACACATTAATGCGACATGTGCGACTCGCGACGAGCGTACACCAGCGACGTCGCGAACCCGACCACGGCAATTACAGCCGCCACACGCACGGCTGCCGCAAATCCAATCGCCTGGGCAACGTCGGTCGCAACGCCAACGGCGCCGGCAGTCGCCGCAGAACTCGAGAGCAGGTCGATAAACAGCGACGGGCCAAACGATGCGGCAATCATGTTCCACGTGTTGAGCAATGCTGTTCCGTGAGGATGCTCAGCGACAGGCAGCGTCTCCAAGCCGGCCGTTTGCGAGGGGCTCAGCACCAAACCGACTCCGGCATACACAACAACGGTCAGCGCCACGACGACGCCGATGTTCATGCTTGCCGCCGTCATCGAGATGGCAGTCTGCCCCACGGCGATTAGGGCAAAGCCGACCGGCAGCAGCGGCCATGCGCCACGGGCGTCCATCACGCGTCCGCCCACAATCGAGGTCACGGCATTGCAGGCAATCGCTGGCAAAATGAGCAAGCCCGCAACAAGTGCGGTCATGCCGTATGCGCCCTCAAAATAGAGCGGCAACAAAACGCTCATCGAGAACGTCGTCATCATCGATACCACCACAAGCAAGCACGCAGGCCAAAAACGAACGCTCGCCATGGGGCGCACGTTAAGCACCGGATGCTCGAGCTTGAGCTGGCGGGCCGCAAACAGGCCGAGCAGCACAATGGCGGCGAAGAGCGTCGCGATGCCGGCAATCAGATTGGTCGAGAACTCGCCTACGGAATACACAAATGCTGTAATACCGGCAGCGAGCAAAACCACCGACAGAATATCAAGCGTGGCGTTCGAACGCTCTCCGACATTCTGAACGAGCTTTACGCCCGCCGCAGCGGCCACAATGCCGCCCACCAGCGGCACTACGAACACCGCCCTCCAGCCAAACAACGTGCACATTAGACCGCTGATCACGGGTCCAAACGCCGGCCCCAGCGTAATGCAGGCACCGCCCAGGCTCAGATACAGACCGAGCTTCTCGCGCGGAGCGCAAGACAGCACCACGTTCATCATGAGCGGGAACAAAATGCCCGATCCCGCAGCCTGCAGGATACGGCTTGGCAGCAAAACGCTAAACGACGGAGCGACCAGGCACAGGACTTCGCCGGCGACCATGCATCCGCATGCGAAAAACAGCAGCTTGCGCGTCGAGAAACGGCCGGACAGAAAGGCCATGATGGCCGTAAAGATCGACGTCACGATCATGTAGCCCGAAACGAGCCACTGTGCCGTGGTCGCACTCACCGAAAACGCCGCCATAATGTCGTGCAACGCCACGTTAATGATGTTCTCGTTAAACGCGGCAAAAAAAGCTGCAACATACATTACGACGAGAATCGCCGAGGCCGTCGACGGTGATTGAGTTTGTTTTTGGGATTTGGTCCCCATGAAATTCCTTCCTCTTAGAACGACAATCGCATCGCCCCAGAGGAACAGTCCAGGGCGAAAATGAGCCCTAGACTTACGCCAGACGCCGTACACGACGAGTCTGGCAACATGGTCCAACATCGAAAGATTGTAACGCGGACGCGCGGCTTTCCTTCCGCGCTATTATTAAAAGTCCACGAAAGCATGAGACATGAGGAGCCCGCCATGATTAAGCCCATCATGAAATCCGAGTTCTTTTTACGCCTGCCTTCCGAAGACGCGGGACCCGACGATGCCGCGACCGGGCAGGACCTCCTGGATACGCTCCACGAGCATGGGCACGAGTGCGTGGGCCTCGCCGCCAACATGATCGGCGTGCGCAAACGCATCATCTGCGTAAAGGACGGCAACAGGACACTCCTGATGTACAACCCGCAAATTCTTGAGCAGGTCAATGCCTATCAGACGAGCGAAGGATGCCTCTCGCTGATCGGCGAGCGTCCCTGTACCCGCTATCGCCGCATTAAGGTTGAGTATTTGGACGAGAACTTCGTCCACCGCATCAAAAACTTCTCGGGCTACACCGCCGAAATCATCCAACACGAAATCGACCACTGCAACGGGATAGTGATCTAGTTCCACCGATTCAAGAAAGCTCCCTGCAGCAAAACAACTGCAGGGAGCTTTTTCATAGTGCGGAGCTTCTATCCCACTAGCTTTGGCGGTAGTGATCAAAGAAGTCGGCGAGGTCTTCGAGCGACTCCTTGAGTACTTCCATGCGCGGCAGGTACACGATGCGGAAGTGGTCGGGCTCACCCCAGTTAAAGCCGCCGCCGCGCGTGATTAGAATCTTCTTCTCGTGCAGCAGGTCGAGGGCAAACTGCTCGTCATCGGTGATGTTGAATTTCTTCACATCCATCTTGGGGAAGATGTAGAACGCCGCGCGCGGCTTAACCACCGAGATGCCGTCGATCTTGTTGAGTGCCTCATACACAAAGTTGCGCTGCTCGTAGACACGGCCGCCGGGGCGGATGTAGTCGTTGACCGACTGATGGCCGCCGAGCGCCGTCTGGACGATCGACTGGGCCGGGACGTTGGAGCACAGGCGCATGTTCGAGAGCATGTTGACGCCCATGATGAAGTCGCTCATGCAGCGCTGGTTGCCCGAAAGCACCATCCAGCCAATACGATAGCCCGCAATCATGTGCGACTTGGAAAGGCCGCTAAAGGTGACGCAGGGCAGATCGGGGGCAAGCGAGGCAATCGAGACGTGCTCGTAGCCGTCCATGCACAGGCGGTCGTAGATCTCATCGGCAAAAATCATGAGCTGGTGTCTGCGCGCAACCTCGACGATGCCCTCGAGCACCTCACGCGGGTAAACGGAGCCCGTGGGGTTGTTGGGGTTGATGATGACGAGGGCCTTGGTCGCACTCGTGATCTTGGACTCCATATCTTCCAGGTCGGGATACCAATCCGCCTGTTCATCGCACAGATAGTGCACGGGATGACCGCCGGCAAGGGTTGCGCACGCCGTCCAGAGCGGATAGTCGGGGCTGGGGATCAGAATCTCGTCGCCATTGTCGAGCAGCGCGTTCATCGAAAGCTGAATGAGCTCGGACACGCCGTTGCCCGTGTAGATGTGCTCCATCTGAACGTTGGGCAAGCCCTTGATCTGCGAGTACTGCATAATCGCCTTGCGCGCAGAGAACAGACCGCGCGAGTTGGAATAGCCTTCGCAGTCGGGCAGCTGCTGGCGCATGTCCTTGATAACCTCGTCGGGCGTGCGGAAACCGAAGGGCGCCGGGTTGCCGATATTGAGCTTGAGGATGCGCTCGCCCTCGTCCTCCATACGGGCGGCCTCGTCGACGACGGGACCGCGCACATCATACAGGACGTTATCAAGCTTGGTGGATTTAGAAAAAGTACGCATGGTGGTGCTCCTTGGAATTTGAGCTGAGGGATGGGGTTCGGGCTTGGAGTCGTTGCGAGGCGATGATGTCTCGCCTTGATCGGCGTCACCGGCAAGCAGCCAGGTAACATCGACCTCCAAAATGCGGGCGAGCAGCTCTGCCACATCGCGCCGCGGGATCGTCTTGCCGCTCACATATTGGCTCATCTGACTCTTGCCGAGTTTTTTGCCGAGCATCTCCGATGCGCGGATCACGTCCGACTGGCGAACGTCGCGATCGGACATAGCCTGTCGCAGGCGATCGCTAAACGTCTCTTGGGCCACTAGAACCTCCTTGCTGGCAAAGTTCAATTTATAGAACACGAATTGAACCATGGTTCAATTTAGCAAGCAGTATAACGCCGTACCTCATTCGTAAGTTCAATTTCATAAGAAAACGTACCGAACTCCGAGATTTGCCCAAAGCGGACAATGACGTGCACACGTTTAGAGGTATTCAAGGAATCGAGCAGCGGCAAGAGAAACGTCAGCCGTGCGATATATCGCATTGATCTGCCGATGGGGATGTCCCTCGAGTGGTCGCACGGCAACATCGAACTGACAGCGGCGCAAGATGAGCGCGGGAAGAATGCTCACGCCCAAGCCGTCCTCGACCATAGCCATAATCGCATAGTCATCCCAAGTCGACAGTTTTGAGCGCACCGCCAGTCCCGCCCGACGAAACAACGGCGTAATCTCGTCATCGGTGCCGCGTTCTAGCAGAATAAACTGCTCGTTGGCTAAATCGGCAAGAGAAACGACCTCCGCCGTGGCAAGCAAAGAGTCTGCCGGCACTACTGCCATCAACTCGTCGCGCACCAAAGACCGCGATGCCATGCCGTTTTCTCGGGGCTCACGCGGGATAAAGCCCAGGTCGCAGCGGCCTTCCGCCACCCATTGCTCAATCTCGGAGTAATCACCCATCAGCAGCTCGTAATCGACATCCGGATGATCGGCGCGAAAGCGCGCAATCACCGGCGGCAGCACGTGGGTCGCCACGCTCGAAAACGTACCGATGCAGATTTTGCCGCGCATGAGCCCGCGCATCTCATCCACGCGTCGCTGCAGGCGGCCAAACTCCTCGCATAACGCCTCAACCGCAGGCATAACTTGCCGTCCATCGGCAGAAAGTACTACGCCCTCGCGACTGCGGTCGAGCACCTTAAAGCCCCAGTCGGCCTCGAGATCGGCCACCATGCGGCTCACGCCCGACTGCGAATAGCTCAGGCGCTCGGCGGCGCGCGTAAAACTGCCGGCGCGCACGGTCTCGAGCAGCACCTGCATCTTTTGAATATTCGTTTCCACGGCACCCCTCCACCTTTGCATGAGTTTTTGTCATGTTATCCATGCATTATATTCGCTTTTCTTCTAAAGCCAGTTCACCCATAGTGAACATGCTCGGATATAGAAGGGACGGAAGCGCATGAACAACGGACTGTTTACGTACTTAGCAGCATTGCTATTGTTTGGCTCCAACGGCATCATCGCCGCCGCCATCGCGCTGCCGAGCTCGGATATCGTGCTACTACGCACGTTTTTGGGCGCACTCTCGCTTGTCACCATTCTCGCCATCACCCAACGCCATAAGTTGCAGGCGCCATCTCGCCCCCGCGAAGCCGCAGCCCTCCTCCTCTCGGGAGCTGCGCTGGGCGCCAGCTGGATTTTTCTGTTCCGCGCCTACCAGACGGTCGGCGTCGGCGTATCCTCGCTGCTGTACTACTGCGGCCCCATCATTGTCATGGCACTCTCCCCGCTCATCTTTGGCGAAAAGCTGACCGGCGGCAAAATCGCCGGCTTTATCGCCGTTGCTTGCGGTGCTTTTCTCATTGCAGCGCAAGGTCTAGGCGGCAATATGCCCATTGCAGGTATCGCCTGCGGCATCGCCTCGGCATTTTGCTATGCGCTGATGGTCATCGCTAGCAAGGGCGCGCCACACATCGAAGGCCTCGAGAACTCCACGCTCCAGGTGAGTGCCGCCTTTGTGACCGCGCTGGTCCTCACGCTCATCACGCAGGGTGCACCCTCATTCCTGTCCGCCGGCGTCGCCGCAGGCATCGATTGGCGCGCCGTCGTCATGCTCGGCGTCGTCAACACCGGCATTGGTTGCCTGCTCTACTTTAGCGCCGTCGCCAAACTGCCTGTGCAGACCGTCGCCGTTGTCGGCTACCTCGAGCCGCTTTCGGCGGTCGTGTTCTCCGCCGTCCTTTTGGGCGAAGCCATAACACCGGTCCGTCTGATGGGTGCCGCGCTTATCATCGGCGGCGCGATTTTTTGCGAACTCGCCGGCAAACGCGCAAGCGCCAAGGCTGGCATAGCCCAGACAGCACGTGCTTAAAAGCCCCTGTTTTGAAATGCTACCTACGTACATAAATAATCCCCAGCTGGGGATTATTGTCTAAAATAACCTGATGTGCCAAACTGCTCTTGTATGTATAAAGACGGCATAAAGATTGTCTGTCCTAGACAGACAACCGGATGTCTAAGGGAGTCCACGTGGCACACAACAAACTGGAGGCAAACCCCCAAGACCAGCGTGGTCAAGGCGGGCACGGAGCCATCCCCCTCTCCGCTGGCATGCTGCTCGTAACGCTCGGCGTCGTCTATGGCGACATCGGCACGAGCCCCATGTACACCATGAAATCAATCGTCGCCAACAACGGCGGCATCGGTACCGTCAGCGAGGACATGATCCTGGGCGCGCTTTCGCTCGTCATCTGGACCATGACGCTCGTGACCACAGTCAAGTACGTGGTTATCGCCATGAAGGCCGACAACCATAACGAAGGCGGCATCTTCGCCCTGTTCAGCCTCGTGCGCAAGGTGGCGCCATGGCTGATTCTCCCCGCCATGATCGGCGGCGCGGCGTTGCTCGCCGACGGCATCCTCACCCCCGCGGTCACGGTCACCACAGCCATCGAGGGCTTGCGCACCATCGAGTGGGGCCATGCGCTGCTGGGCGACGGGCAAACCAACGTCATCATTATTACCATCATCATTATCTGCGGCCTATTTGCCATGCAACGCGCCGGCACCTCGTCAATCGGCAAGCTGTTCGGCCCGCTTATGACGCTATGGTTCCTGTTCCTGGCGGGCGCCGGCCTGTTCAACATGCTCGGCAACCTGTCCATCCTACGCGCGCTCAACCCCATCCGCGGCATCATGTTCCTGTTCTCGCCCATCAACCACTCGGGCATCATGGTGCTCGGCTTCGTCTTCCTGTCGACGACCGGCGCCGAGGCGCTCTATTCGGATATGGGTCACGTGGGAAAGGCAAACATTTACGCATCCTGGCCGTTCGTAAAGGCGGCCCTCATCCTTAACTATCTGGGTCAGGGCGCTTGGCTGCTCGCCAACAACTCCAATCCCCAGATGCTCGCGATGGACATCGTCAACCCGTTCTACATGATGCTTCCCGAGCCCCTGCGCCCCTTTGCCATCGTGCTTTCGGCTGTGGCGGCCATCATCGCCTCGCAGGCCCTCATCACCGGCTCATTCTCGCTGGTATCCGAGGCAACGCGCCTCAACCTTATGCCGCACCTGCGCATCCACTACCCCAGCGACACCAAGGGTCAGCTCTATATTCCGCTCGTCAATAACATCATGTGGGTCGGCTGTATCTTCATCGTGCTGCTGTTCCAAAACTCCGAGCGCATGGAGAGTGCCTATGGCCTCGCCATCACCGTGACCATGCTCATGACCACGACGCTTTTGACGAGCTATATCGCCGGCATCCTCAAGCACAAGCTGGGCGCCTGCATCTTTGCCCTGCTCTTTGGTGCCATTGAGCTGTGCTTCTTCGCTTCGTGCCTCACCATGTTCTTTGACGGCGGCTACGTCATGATCTTCCTGGCCGCACTGCTGTTCGGCCTTATGTATGTATGGCGTCGCGGCACCGCCATCGAGCGCACGCAGACGGTCCTGCTGCCGGTCTCCAAGTACATCGACCAGCTCAATCGCCTGCGCAACGACGAGACCTATCCCGTGCTCGCCGACAACCTGGTGTTCCTCACCAACAGCCCCGACCCGCTCACGCTCGACCGCGACGTGCTCTATTCCATCCTGGACAAACATCCCAAGCGTGCCAAGGCATATTGGTTCATTAACGTGCATGTCACCGATGAGCCCTATACGCACGAGTATTGCGTTGAGACCTTTGGCACAGACTTCCTGTTCCGCGTGCGCTTGGACCTGGGCTTTAAGGTCAATCAGCGCATCAACGCCTACCTGCGCCAGATCGTTGGCGACCTGATGGCCTCGGGTGAGTTGCCGCCGCAGCACCACACCTACTCCATCTACGAGACGCGCGGCAACGTGGGCGACTTCCGTTTTTGCATGCTGCGCAAGATGCTTGCCCCCGAAACGGACATCAACCGCAATGACCACCGCGTGATGGCCATCAAGTACGCCGTCCGCCGCGCTTGCGGAAGCCCGGCGCGCTGGTACGGTCTCGAGAACTCTGCCATCATCATCGAGTACGTGCCGCTGTTTGCCCGCATGCGCCCGGCCGTTAAGCTCGTGCGCACCCAGGTGCCGCTCGAGGTTCAGATTGAAGAGGCCGAGGAAATGGAAGTCGACATCTTCTCGGACGACTTGGTCAACGGCAACGAGGCCGGTAGGGACATGAACGTCGATCCCACCGAGCTGCTCGAGAGCGTCGCCGATACGCCCGAACAGCAACAGCTCGACGGCCTCGAAAGTGAACAACTCAACGACGCCAACTTCTAGCGGCGCCATAAATCAACGACAGCGGCCCTGCACCTCACGGGAGATGCAGGGCCGCTTTGCATTGCAGTAAAGCTAGCGGCTACGAACGGCGCGGCTCGGGAACCACGAGCCTATCGGGGCTCGCGCCCTCGGCATCCATCAGGCTCACGTAGCGAATCGACGGATCCCCATACATCGCGTAGTAATAATTGCCCGTGCGCGCGCTAAAGCATCCGGTGTAGATAGTCTTCTCGAACTTGCCATCGCCCATCCTGGACGCTCCCTCGATCATCACCACGCCCTCGAGCGAGCGGAACATGCGAACGACGTTTTCGGTCTCGCTCTCCTTTTGCGGGTAATTGGCATTGAGGTACGCCGCCTTTACAAAACGGCTCGGCGAATAGCAGTCACCCGGAATACCGCGCATGCCGGCGCCCGCGCCATAGGGCTTGAGCTCGGCGCCACGCCATGTCGCCGTCTGCGGAAAATCGCTTGTGGCGGTGATATAGGTGCGCAGGTTTTCCATGTGCCACGGGAAGGTCGGCTGGTTGGCAAGGGTGTCAACCGGATCGTCGTATACATGCAGGCCGTCAGCCATCATCTCGACCACGATGCTGCGCTGGCTGTCGCCGATAATCCAATGGAGCAGCGATACGCCCAGCCCCTCTCCGGCAGATTTGGCGACAATCACCGTGTCGCGCAGCGCGGCCTCGACCTCATCGACCGTCGAGAACGTCGCTGCCACCCACAGGGGAAACTCATAGGCCGCGATATTGGTCTTTCCATCAACCGGGCCCTCGGCATACTCGGCATAGCCGGGAAAGTTGAGCCCCGCCACAGCCAGACCCGCATCGTTACCGCAATCGAAAAACATGGGATAGTTCTTGTAATCGATGCACATACCGATCACCGCGTGTGCCGCTGTCGCGTCGTCGATAAACGAATACGGAATGTGGAACCCGCGCGGCATCACGCGAACCTGTTGGCCGTAGTCAAAGCTCCAGTCGAGGTTGCGGCCTAGATACATGTGGCCAGAATTATCGGTAAATCGAATGCTCGTACACATAGCGCCTCCTAGCTTTACGTTCTTGCTAATTTCATTGTCTCCAAACAAAAAGGCGCTAAACACAAAAGCCCGGACATGACAACAATGTCACGCCCGGACTATTCAAACAGGATAAACTCAACCAAGTTAACCCCGCAGGTCGTCTAAGGGGTCAAAGTGCCGCAGATTGCCACGAAAGAGGAGCGAAGCGTACTTAAGGTACGCGAGCGACGATTGAGCGGCAAGGTGCGGTGCTTTGGTCCCCTTAGACCAACTTTCCAAGACAGTGATCGATCATATGCTGGATCATTTGTGCCTCAAAGCCCGCGTAGTCGCGGCGGCACTCCTTCATCTTGCCGTCGACGATCTGGTCAAAGGCAACCTTGCACTTGATATAGCGCGTGGACTTGGTGACCTCCTCGTGCGTCAGGCAGCTCTCCTCCATCTTGCTGGCACCCAGGCCAAACACCAGACGGGGGTTGTAGAGCACATGGGGCTCGCCGGCGTCGTCCAGATAGACGCAGACCTTCTTGGTGACGCCGATCTGGTTGGCGGCAAGGCAGCCGGCATCGTCGAGCGACTTGATGGTATCAATCAGGTCCTGTGCCACCGACTCGTCCTCGACGGTCGCAACCTCGCAACGCTGGGACAGAATAGCCTCATCGTGGCAGAGCTCTTTAATCATACGTTCCTCCATAGGGGTCGTTGTAACTGCTTAAGTATACGGTACCCACACATTTTCATGCGAAAAATACCGTCTGTCTGCTACAAAGCGCCGAACATCAACATGCGAGGAACATCAGCCTTTCAAAGGCGATATAGTAGTTGAGTTCGTGTCAATCGGCCTAAACTCGGGGCCGAACAAGGAAAGGGTATGCATGGACGAACTTTTTCACGTCAGTGAGCGCAAGTCCACAATCGGGACCGAACTTCGCGCTGGACTGACAACATTCCTGGCGATGGCCTACATCATCGCCGTCAACCCTGCGGTGCTCTCGGGCGCCGGCATCGATGCGGGGGCGCTCGCCTGCGCCACCTGCCTGGGCGCCGGCATCATGACCATCTGCATGGGCATCTTCGCCAACCGCCCGCTCGCCTGCGCGTCGGGCTTAGGCGTCAACGCGATGATCGCTGGAATCACCACCACCGTC
Source organism: Collinsella sp. (assembly GCA_048189585.1). GTDB lineage: Bacteria > Actinomycetota > Coriobacteriia > Coriobacteriales > Coriobacteriaceae > Collinsella. The sequence goes on from DBEZHA010000026.1 coordinate 11,660, forward strand.
TGCGGCGGTGACTGGCACGTGGCCATGAGCGTCATCTTCCTTGAGGGCGTCGTCATCTTGCTGCTCGTGCTTTGTGGCCTGCGCGAGGCCATCATGGACGCCATCCCGGTTGTCCTGCGTCACGCCATCTCGGTGGGTCTGGGCCTGTTCATCGCCATGATTGGCCTGTGCGATGCCGGCATTATCACCGCTGGCGCCGGTACACTCGTCGGTCTGGGCGACATCACCTCCCCCACCTTCATCGTCGGCATCATCTCCATCCTGGTGACAGTCGCCCTCGCCTGCCGCAACGTCCCCGGCTCGCTGCTCATCGGCATCGTCGTCGCCGTCATCGCCGGTATCCCCCTAGGTGTGACCCAGGCTCCGACCGGTATCATCGCCCCGCTCGATTTCTCGAGCATCGGTGGCCCCATCGCCGACGCCGGCGGCGTGCCTGCCATCGTCAAGGTCCTTACCGACCCCGCGCTCCTCGTCATCTCGTTCTCGCTGCTCATGAGTGACTTCTTCGACACCATGGGCACCGCGATGGCCGTGGCCAAGCAGGGCGAGTTCCTCACCGACGACGGCAACGTCGAGAATATCAAGGAGATTCTGATCGTCGACTCCGCCGCCGCTGCTGTGGGCGGTTTCATGGGCGTCTCCTCCATCACCACCTTCGTCGAGTCCACCTCTGGTGCTGCCGACGGTGGCCGCACGGGCCTCACCTCCGTCACCACCGGCGTGCTGTTCATTCTCGCCGCGTTCTTCTCCCCCATCGTCACCATCGTTTCCAGCGCCGCCACCTGCGGTGCTCTGGTCTACGTCGGCTACCTCATGATGAGCGAGGCCTCCGAGATTGACTGGTCCGACGTGTCGCAGGGTTTCCCGGCGTTCATGATTGTCGCCGGCGTGCCCTTCACCTACTCCATCTCTGCCGGCATCGGTCTGGGCTTTATCGCCTACGTAGTCGTCGCGCTCTTTAAGGGCGAGGCTTCCAAGATCAAGCCGCTTATGTGGATCGCAGCCCTTGCCTTCCTCGTCTACTTCTTCGTGGCGTAGCGACATAGTCTGCTAAAGCAAAACAACAAGGCGCGGAATCGCATCGAGCGGCTCCGCGCCTTTCTTTTAGCGTCTGCCCCCGTGCCAGCGTGCGACAATTGAGGCTGTCAATATCACAACACCGAGAGAAGCCTGCCTTGGAAGCGCATCATAAGCAGATAACCGTTTATTCAGAGTGTGTGGAAGGCGCGCCCGTCATCTACCTCCCCGTGGTTATGGGCGACGGTAGTGAAGTCTACGAGCGCTGCCGAGAGCTCGACTGCCCGCCATTCACCCTTATCGCCATTGGAGGGCTCGATTGGAATCGCGAGCTGAGCCCCTGGGAATGTGAGGGAACTATACGAGATGCCGAGTCCTTTGGCGGACAGGCGTCTGAGTTTCTCGATGAACTGCTGAATCAGATAATCCCAGAGGCCGAATCATCACTTCCCTGCCCGCCCACCTGGCACGGCATTGCCGGCTACTCGTTGGCGGGTCTTTTTTCCCTGTGGGCACTTTGGCAAACAGATGTCTTTGAGCGCGCGGCAAGTGCATCGGGGTCGCTGTGGTTCCCCGGCTTTATCGACTACGCGCGAGAGCGCACGATGACAGCCACGCCCGACGCCGCCTATCTGTCGCTCGGTAAAAAGGAAACCAAGACGCCCAACCGCATGATGCGGCACGTACTCGACGATACGTGTGCGATGGAAGAGCTGTTTATCGAGCATGACATTCCAACAACGCTGGAGCTCAACCCCGGCAACCACTTTGCCCAAACTGACCTGCGCATGGCGCGCGGCATCCACTGGATACTGACGCATTAAAAATGGCGTCCACGCGTACATACGCATGGACGCCATTTTTTGATTTAGCTGAACACAACTACTATTCGACAGTCTCCTCGAGTTCAGATACGGCGGGCGTCGAGGACTGGGACATGGATGTCCCTTCATGATGGAAGGGCGATCAGGCATATCGGATAACCTGCCCGAACGATACGATCCGAACCATTGTACGTGATACGCCATGTCTCGCACGCGCCATCACCTGCGAACGGTAACGTTACTTCCAAACGCGCTCGGCAATGCGCTTGACCAGCGCGATCTTTGCCCACTGCTCGTCCTCGGTCAGCTTGTTGCCAATCTCGCAGCTGGCAAAGCCGCACTGGGGCGACAGGTACAGATTCTCGAGCGGCACGTACTTTGCGGCTTCGCGGATGCGCTCGACGATAACATCCTCGTTCTCGAGCTCTGCCGCCTTGCTGGTTACCAAGCCCAGCACGACCTTCTTGCCGGGAGCAACATACTTGAGCGGCTCAAAGCCACCGGCGCGCGGCGTATCGAACTCAAGGTAGAACGCGTCGACATCCTCGTGCGCAAACAGGTACGGTGCAATGGGATCGTAACCACCCTCGAAGGCATACGTGGAGTGATAGTTGCCGCGGCACACGTGCGTGTTGATGACCAGATCGTCGGGCTTGCCCTCGATGGCGGCGTTGTTGAGCGCCACGCCCAGCTCGCTTACCTTTTGCAGATCAACCGGGCTCATTCCGGTCTTGGATACAAAGTCGGTATCGCAATAGATGCCCCAGGTGCAGTCATCAAACTGGATGTTGCGGCAGCCTGCAGCGTACAGGTCGGCGATCACCGTGCGATAAGCGGCTGCAATGGCGTCGGCAAGCTCCTCATCGGTCTTATAGACAGCGCGCAGGCTCTCCTGCTGGCCGTCGCAGCGATCGAGCGTGACCTCAGAGAACGTCTGGATAGGCGCCGGGATGGTCTGGCGTGCAACGCGGCCCTCGCCCTCAAGTGCCTTGACAAACTTGAAGTGCTCGACGAAGGGGTGGCTCTCGCCGCTGATGGAGCCGGTCACCACGGCGGTATCGGCCGTCGTCTCCTCATCATGGAACATATAACCCGTACGCGAGGTACGGCGCTCAATGCCATTGAGGCCCCACATAAAGTCGAGGTGCCAGTAACTACGGCGGAACTCGCCATCGGTGATGACCTGCAGGCCGGCGGCCTTCTGCTTGGCCACCAAATCGCGAATGGCGTCGTCCTCGACGGCCTTAAGACCGGCGGCGTCGAGTGTGCCCGCGGCGTAGGCGGCACGGGCGTCCTTCACGGCCTGCGGACGAAGAAAACTGCCGACGATATCGGCGCGAAACGGCGCGTTCAGCGTGGTTAAAGCACTCATAGATATCTCCCTTTGCATTGGTTGCTTTACTGGGACAAAGTATGAGCGCTCATATAGCCATCGTAAAATATACGTTTATAACAGTTTGATATAGATGCTTCCTATATCAGTTGGGACTGCCATGAAGAGATTTGACCTGTACAGGACGCAGCAGTCTAGATATGCTGACGGATCGCGTCGATATAGGCTTGACCGTAGCGCGTGAGCGTCGTGTTCTTGCGCGTGATGATGCCGATCTCCATGTACTCGTCCACATCGAGCGGAATGGAGATAATACCTGGACCGTTGAGCTCGTGGCTGATCACGCCTGAACACACCGTGTAGCCGTTGAGGCCCATGGCCAGGTTGAACAACGTCGCACGGTCGCGCACGCGGATATTCTTGCGGCGCTCAAACGTCGAGGTCAATTCCTCGGAATAGTAAAACGAGTTGTAGCTGCCCTGCTCGTAGGACAGGAAGGGATAGTCCTCCAGGTCCTCGAGCGTCACGCTGGAGCGGCCCGCCAGCGGATGGTCGGCGCACACAAAAACGTGCGGCGTGGCGCAGAAGAGTCCCTCGAATACGAGCTCGTTGGCGGCGAGCATACGCTCGATAACCTCGCGGTTATGCTCGGATAAGTACAGGATGCCCAGCTCGCTTTTCATATGCGCGACGTCCTCGATAATCTCGTGAGTCTGCTCCTCGCGCAGGGTAAAGTCGTAGCGCGCGGCATCGAACTCGCGGATCACATCGACAAACGCATTAACGGCAAAGGAATAATGCTGGCAGCTCACACTAAAGTGCGGCACCTGCTCGGACGCGCCCTTGTACTTGCCTTCGAGCAGATCGGCCTGGTCGAGCACCTGGCGCGCGTAGCCCAAGAAGGTCTCGCCCTCCTCGGACACAACGACACCCTTGTTGGTGCGCTCAAAGATATGCACACCCATCTCGTTTTCGAGATCGCGGATTGACGCGGTAATCGAAGGCTGCGACACAAAGAGCCGGCGCGAGGCCTCGGTGATGCTGCCGCATTCGGCAACTTTGACGACATACCTGAGCTGCTGAAGCTTCATAGCTTTCTCCCTAGACGTTCGTGACGCCGAAACCCGTCGTGCTCATCTGACGCATAAACGGCGGCATCTCCCCCGTCGCGGCACAGGCGGCAATCTGATGCAGAGCCCCGGCGACCGCATCGTCTGCCGCAGCGCCGATATGCCAGCGCGCGGCAGCCGTGACGGCGTCGTTGGCATTGGCGACTGCAACGGAGTTGGGAACGGCATCGATCATGGGCAGATCGTTATCGGAATCGCCAAATACGGCCACCTCATCGGGCGTCAGGCCCAAAGCGCGCGCCAGCTCCAGCGCAGCGCAGCCCTTGTCCCAACCTGCTGGAAGAATGTCGAACAGGCGCACTCGGTTGTTGGGAAACACAAGCGAGAGCTCCGGCACCTCAGCGGCAACGCGCTCGCGTAGCTCCGCGAGCTCCTCACGCGAACGGGCACTCCAGATATTCGCCTTGAACACCGGCGCGTCGTCGACGACGGGACGGCACGGAGCCTCTTCGCCTTTGAGCCATGCGTTGCCGCCCGACCCCATGGCGCGACGAACGCGCTCGGGGTCACTCGTCACGCAATAGGCATCGTTGCCCCAAAAGTCATCGCCCAGGCTATAGACCTTTAGAAATGTATCGTTGGTCTCTTGCTCCAGATAGTCGGCCAAACGTGTCAGAGCATCGTTGTAGATTGCGCGCGAGGCGACTACTTCGCCGTCGACAAACATCACCTGGCCGTTACAGAACGCCCCGGTCGAGAAGCACTCGGAACGTTTTTTGAACATCCAGCCCATCGCGGACGGCTGGCGACCCGAAACCGGGCCAAAGTGCAGACCCGCCGCCTGCATGGCATGAATGCCCTCGATGGCGTAGTCGCTGGCGCCGTCATGCCCAGCTGGAATCAGCGTATCGTCCATATCGGTCAGCACAAGTTTGATCATGAGGTCCCCATTCGTATCGGTCCTACCTATTGTAACGACCTGCCAAAATAAACCTGTCCCTTTTTGGCAGGTGCGTTAGTATAGGGAACAACAGATTCGATGCGGGAGTGCCGGCGGTGCAAACCACAAGGCTGAGAGGGCATAGGGCCCAATCCTTTGAACCTGTCAGTTAATGCTGGCGTAGGGAGCATGCCGCCTTTACAGGGGCGCTGTCTATGCACAGCGCCCCTTTTCTATGCCAAGGAGGCATGTGCAGTGATTGATTCGGAACAGTTTAAGCAGCATATGGTCAAGGCCGTGGAGGAGATTCGCGCCACCAATCCGATGGCCGGCTCCATCACCAACACGGTGACGATCGACTTTGTCGCCAACGCGCAGCTCGCCGTGGGCGGTTCGGCCGCCATGGTCTATCTTCCCGACGAGGGCGAGGCACTCGTTGCCGGCGGCGGCGCCATCTATCTCAACATGGGCACGCTCTTCCCCATCTACGAGCAGACGATTCCCCGCGCGGCCAAGGCGGCACACGACGCCGGCAAGCCCTGGGTGCTCGATCCGGTGGGCCTGGGTATCGGTAGCCTGCGCACCCAGCTGGTAAACGAGCTCAAGCAGTACAAGCCCGCCATCGTACGCGGCAACGCCTCCGAGATCATCGCACTCGCCGGCCTGTGGGGTCTTGAGGGCGAGGCGGCTGATCTGAGCCGCGTACGCGGTGTCGATACCACCGACACGGTCGACGCCGCCCGCGATGCTGCCGTGGCGCTCGCCCGCTACACCGGCGGCGCCGTAGTGGTCTCGGGCGAAGTCGACCTGATCACCGACGGCACGACGGTGGCCAAGTCCCACGGTGGCAGCCCACTCATGTCCAAGATCACCGGCTGCGGTTGCTCGCAGGGCGGCGTGCTGGCCGTGTACGCCTGTGCCACCGACCCGTTTACGGCAGCCGTCTGCGGCACCGCCGCCTACAACGTGGCCGGCACGCGTGCCGCCGCTGTCGCCGACGCCCCGGCAAGCTTTAAGGTCGCCTTTATCGACGAGCTCTACCGCGCAACCGCCCAGGACATTGCCGATAACCAACTCGAGCTCGAGGAGGCATAGGCCATGTCCGAGCCCGCAACCAATACCGGCATGAACACGCTCGTCGCTGTGGCCATCGCCCCGTGCGGCACCGGCGATGAGCTGTCCGCCGAGGTCGCCGAGGTCGTGCGCGTCATTCGCGACAGCGGCCTTCCCAACCACACCACCTCGATGTTCACCGAGATCGAGGGCGACTGGGACGAGGTCATGCAGGTCGTGCGCGACGCAACCTTTGTGTTGGCGAGCAAGGGCATCCGCACCGAAGTCGTGCTCAAAGCCGATATTCGTCCCGGATTTACCGACACCATGACCGGCAAGCTCGAGCGCATGGAAGCGCAGATCAAAAAGCAGGAGGAAGCACGATGAGCATCCGCGACAACCTTGATATCTCGGCCTATCTGGTACTCGGCCCCGAAAACACGCTGGGGCGCCCCGTGGGCGATGTAGTGGCCCAGGCACTCGACGCCGGCTTCACCTGCATTCAGGTGCGCTCCAAGGTGGCAAGCGCCCGCGAGATCATCGCGCTGACCGGCGACGCCGCGCAGGCTATCGCACAGGCCGGCAAGACCGGTCAGGTCGCCTTGTTGATCGACGACCGCCTGGACTGCGTACTCGCCGCGCGCGAGCAGGGCATCGCCGTCGATGGCGTGCACGTGGGCCAGAGTGATATTCCCGTCGAGGTCTGCCGCAAGCTTCTGGGCCCCGATGCCATCGTGGGCCTTTCGGCCCGCTGCGAGGAGATGCTCGAGTACGTCAAGACCGCCGACATGAGCCTAGTCGACTACCTGGGCATCGGCCCACTCCACGAGACTGAGACCAAGCGCGATTGCGGACGCGCAGCCGATGGCTCCATCATCACCAAGAGCTTTGAGGACCTGGCCACCCTCCACGCGGCAAGCCCCGTGCCCATCGCGGTGGGCGGCGGCGTCAAGACGGCCGACCTGCCGCAGCTCAAGGCCACCGGCGTCGATGGCTTCTTTGTGGTGAGCGCCGTCTGCAGTGCCGACGACCCCTACGCCGCGGCCAAGGAGCTTGTCGACACCTGGCAGCAGGCATAGGCTCAGGCCGAGCAGTTGCTCCGCAGCCTCATATCTTCAGCAATGGAAAGCGCATCCCAGTTTGGACCTCCATTCCGGGATGCGTTTTCCGCATGCGACCCTTACCCCGCCAGATACGCTTCCAGCGCGGGCAAAGTCGCCTCCGCATCGTGGCGACCGATCTGATAGATGCGCTCGAGCTCATCGGGCTCGCGGCACAGCGACGGCACCTTCACCGATTCGCTCGGCCGCACCACAAAGATTTCGCCGGCGGCCTCACGACGTGCCAGGTCATCAAGCGTGGCATTGTAGACCTCATGCCGATGCTCAAGCGCTGCGACAAACTCCGGATAGTGACGGAACACGCGACGCAGCATGGGCATTACGCTGTTGGGCTGCTTCACAAAGCCCGCCGGCTGCGTGAGCACCACGATATTGCGGTCATACCCCTGCGCAAACAGCCATGCACTGGGAATAGAATCAGCCACGCCACCATCCAGATACTTATGCCCGTCAATAGCAACGGGACGCGTCGCCACGGGAATCGCCGACGATGCCCGGATCCACTCGATATCCCTCTCGTCGCCATAGGGCAGGTCGTGGTAGACGGCCTTGCCCGTCTCGATATCGGTGCACACGCACGTAAACCGCATGGGACAGGCGCGATACGCCTCCAAGTCAATGGGATCGCGCTCGATAGGCACCTCGTGATAGGCAAAATCGGCATTGAACATGTCGCCGGTCCGCAGCCAGCTTGCTACACCCGCATAGCGCTTGTCGGCACAATAGGCCTTGTTGTAGCGAATGGCGCGTCCGATCTGCCGCGATTTAAAGTTGTAGCCAAACGCCGCGCCCGCCGAGACACCCACCATATGGTCGCAGGTCAAACCGTGCTCCATCCAAACGTCAAGCACGCCCGCCGTATACATACCGCGGTAGCCGCCTCCCTCGAGCGCGAGCCCCACCGTGCGCGTCGTATCCGGCTGTGCCATGCGACCATCTCCGTTCCTGCGTTTAAAACCGGAACAAGTATACCCATCAACATATACCGCCCCAGTCGCATTTTTATCGGACATCGCATCGCCGCGCTACCGTTTGGCGAATAATAGCCGCCCGCAGCATGTACACCCATATATAATTCTGCACTGTTGTTTATACTACTCAGCAGTTATCAACAGCGAACATTAGCCGATAAATTAACCCAACAACGCAGCAAGGCGGGGGCCTGGATACACGCAAAGCGCCGAACAACAACGCGTGTGCACAACGAGCTCGCCCGACGCAATCCGCCCGACCTCAGAAAGCCGCTTACGACATGGATACTGTCAGTAATTACACCGAAACGCTCGAAAAGACCGTTCGTGACCTTCTCGAGCGTCAGGATGATCTGATTAGGACCGCCTTTACCGACCAGCTTACCGGACTTGGCAACCGCGGCGGCTTTGCCCGTTCCCTCGAGGAGCTCTGGGAGCAGGACACCCCCGTTACCATGGCGTTCATCGATATCGATAACCTTAAGCACTGCAACGACGTCTTTGGGCATGACGAGGGCAACCGTTATATCTTGCAGGTAAGCCTCTATCTCAAACTGTATATGAAAGTGGACGAGGCGGCGTTTCGCATAGGCGGCGACGAGTTTGCCATCCTATCTACGATTGCGACCGAAGACGACCTCGCCGAACGTCTGGAACACTGCCGAACGATCCTGCTCAAAAACAACGATTCCGAGATGCCCCACTCGTTTAGCTACGGAGTGGCACACGCCGACCCCGCCCTGGGCGAAGCCTCCAATCGCATGACACTCGATGCCGACCATCGCATGTACGACTACAAGCTACGTCATGCCATGCACCTCGATCGGCGCAATATCACGCAAGTCCACGCCGACGACTTCGAAATAAGCGATCGTATTTTTGACGCCTTTTCGATGCTCAACGAGGGCCGTTATTTCTTTATCGAGAACTTGGACAAACATCGCACCCTTTGGTCACAAGGTGCCTTGCGCGATCTTGGCCTTCCCTCGGAGCACATAGACAACTGTCGCGATTACTGGAAAACGCGCGTCCATCCCGACGACCTTGAGGCCTGCATCAACGACATCGACCAAGTCTACAACGGCACCAAGCACCGTCGCGTCATGCAGTATCGTGTGCGCAACGCCGTCGGCGACTACGTCCTTTGCCGCGCTCGCGGGTTTCGTATCGACGGCGACGGAAATGTCCCCTCGCTCTATGTCGGCGAGCTCGTCAACCACTCACTTGCCGAAACCGTCGACGCCGCCACAGGCCTCGGAACGCAGCGCATGCTGGCCAACGCCATCGACGCCTGCCGCCGCGATCGTTGCGAGACAGGGCTTATAGCGGTGCGCGTTCGTGGCACGACAAAGCTCAACGAGCTCTACGGGGCCGAGGCTGTCGACAACATGCTTGCCGAATACGCTGGCCGCATGCTGTCGATCACCCGCGGCAGGAGCCGGGTCTACCGTTCACGAAGCGTCCAGTTCGTCGTGCTCAGCAACGACCTAGACCACAAGGCATTCGAGCAACTGACCCGCCACCTTAAAGAGGCCGTTTTCGCTCCTGTTCGAATCGCAGGCGACACCATTACTCCCGTCTGCCTTGTCGTCCCGGCCTTTTACGAGCACTTAACCCATCAAGCGACCGCCGTTTTAGGCGAACTCGACCGTCGCCTTCGCACGGCCGGCGGGCTTGTTCCCAACGACAGCCTCCCCATACCCGAGGCGGAGCGCAAAAGCGCCATAGCCGAACGTATCGACTCGCTCACGGGCCTCTATCGACCCAGCGAGTTTATGCGGCGCGCCAACGCATTTCTCGAGGCAAGGCGCAACGGCACCTGGTGCATCGCCACGGTCGACATGGGCCACATGCGCCTGTTTAATGAATGGCACGGCCAAGCCGAGGGCGACCGCGTACTCGCCGATGTGGGCACGGTCCTCAAGGACATCGAGAATGCCGATATGGGCGTCGCAGGGTACTGGGGCCAAGATGACTTTTGTGTACTCATCCCCTTTAAGTACATCACCGTCCATCAAATCTACAACCGCGTTCGTGAGGCAGTAGCCAGACATGATGACGGCGTAGGTTTCTGGCCGTCCATGGGCGTTTACCCCATCGACTCCAATGAGGAAATCACCATCGATGCGCAGGCAAAGGCCATGTTTACCAATCGACGCGAAAAAAAGACTTTAAGGAGCGCATTGCCATTTTCTGCCCCGCGGAGTACGAGCGCGAAGTCGTGTTCCACCGCACGCTGACCGAATTCCAGTACGCGCTCTCGGACGGTCGCATTACCTACCACTTGCAACCCCAGGTCGATATGGAAACCGGCGAGATTATTGGTGCCGAAGCACTCACCCGCTGGATTGACAAGGACGGCTCTCTCATTTCTCCCGCAACGTTTATCCCCGCACTCGAGGAAAGTGGCTTTGTAGTGACGCTCGACAAGTACATTTGGCAGGGTGTCGCCTCGTGGCTGCGTGAGCGTCTCGATCGCGGTCTTCGCGTGGTTCCGATCTCGCTTAATGTGTCGCGCGTGGATATCCTTGCCTGTGACGTTGCCGAACATATGGGGGCGCTCGCCGCCCAATACAACCTACCGCCCGAGCTCATGCGTATCGAGATCACCGAGACGGCTTATACGGGAGAGTCCGAGGCCGTGGACAAACTGACAGCCGACCTGCACACCCGCGGCTTCTCGACCTATATGGACGATTTTGGCACCGGCCAGTCCACGCTCGCGATGCTCAAGAACGTCAACGTCGACGTCATCAAGCTCGACCGCACGTTTGTGTCCATCGACGGCGATCATGGCCGCAGCACGCAAATCATTTCATCGATGCTCGAGATGGCGCAGTCGCTCCATCTGCCCGTCGTGGTCGAAGGCGTCGAGACAAATGAGCAGGCGAACGTGCTACGGCAAATGGGCGCCCGCGACGCTCAAGGCTTCCTCTACTACCGCCCCATGCCAGCGAAGGATTTTGAGGCATTGCTCGATGGTGGCAATAACAACTGATACGCTCGCGCGCAAAACACCACCGCCGAAGGGGGAATTTGCCTCCATTAGTTAACTTATATCCCCAATTCAAACCGAATTGGGGATATGATACAAACCGCTGTTCCGCCCAAGGAGGTTATCCATCATGAACGAATCATATCGCCTGGGCGAGCAATCGATTATTGCCTATCTTCAGCGACTTGCGAATGGCATCTCGACCGCCGAACTCGATGTTGCCGCGCTGCCTGCTGGGCTACGCGCCGTTGGCGAGCAACTGCAAAAGACGCATGCCATCCTGCAACAAGAGCGCCAGCTGCTTGAGAGCAGCGCCTATATCGACCCGCTCACCAACTTGGGCAACCGCAACGGATTCGACCGTCACGTCGAGCAACTCTGGCACAAAGGCGACCCCTTCACCTGCGCCTATATTGACATCGACCATCTCAAACATTGCAATGATAGGTTTGGCCACGCCGAAGGCAATCGCTATATTCTGGGCATCTGCCGCACGCTCTCCGAAACCATGGAGCACGATGAGATGCTGTTCCGTATCGGTGGAGACGAGTTTGTGCTTATCTCGCTCTCCGCAAACGAGACTGAACTCGAGCAGCGCTTGGAGCAGGTACGTGCCGGGCTGATCGAGGCGAGCTCAGGTGGCAAGGCGCCCATTATCGGCAGCTTTAGCTTTGGCTGCTCGCGCGTCGATCCACTTGCTGGCGACACGCGTCGCCAGATGACGATGGATGCCGATCGCAAGATGTATCGCTATAAGCTTATGCATCGTGTGCAGCAACCGAAAGACGATGACGCGCCGCAACGCCCAATCGTCGAACAGCTTCCCTGCAACGACCGGGTGTTCCAAGCGATCTCCATGAGCTCCGAGACGCGCTATCCCTTTATCCTCAATCTCGATACGAGCGAATCGCAATGGTCGGTTAACGCCGTGCGCGATTTTGACCTGCCCTCCCAGCACCCTTTTAACTCACTCGACATGTGGCTCGCCCGCGTTCATCCCGAGGACCGCGACAACGTACGCGCCGAGCTCGACATGGTGATAAACAGCACGTGGCACTTCCACTACATGCAGTATCGCGTAATGGATGCCACCGGAACGTACGTGCTTTGCGACTGCACGGGCTACCGCTTGGACGGCACCGATACCGAGCCCAGCATGTATGTGGGCATTATCGTCAACCGAAGCCTAGCGGATACGACCGACTCGGTAACGGGCCTGGGCGATGTCCACGCACTGGTCAACGCTATTGGAGAGATGCGCCACGTGCCGCACGAGGCAGGCTTTATTGCCATTAAGGTCGACGATATCGCCGAGGTCAATGCCCGCTTTGGATTCGATGCAGGCGACCGCGTGCTCGCCGAAAGCGCCGCCTGCCTCATGGATTGTTCGCGCGGCAAGGGCCGCCTGTTCCGCTCGACGGGGCCGATGTTCGTGGCGCTTTTCGACGACTTTGATCCCGAAGAAACCGATGCGATTGCAGAGGAAATCGAGCGTCTCCTGGGTTCGCCCGTGCTCTTTGGCCCATTTGAATATCAGCCGCCTCTTCGTGTGGCCACGCTCCATCTGGACGCTGTCGATCAACAGCCCGTTTCCATTTTGAACGAGCTCAAAGCGCTACTTGAAGAAGCACCGCAGGTACCGGGCACCAAGCTGGACTAGCGACGTAGGGCGCATGATAGTTAATTTCCGATCTCAGGCGAACACATTGGGCAAACCGGTCGTACCCACAGTTAGCCGAACGCCCCCCGCAGTCTCTCCAGAGCCCGGGGGCACCGTTATCCCAGTTGAAAGAATGGCGGAGATGCGGTTCGATGAGTCCGGTGGCCATACTCCGCCCACCGCCCGACATCTTTTCCCAGGCAAAGTCGAACGGTCGGTCCGTCTATTCCGTTTCCCCTAGGCCATGACAGCGGGGGTTCCGGAGCCGCCCATTACATTCATTCGGGAGGCGCTAAATTCATATGGGACGAGAAAGAGTTGATTACCCAATTATTATGCCCGCCTTAAAAATCAACCAAATATACGTCCCAATATCATTCCAGCACAACCAGGAATCCATTATTTGGCTAATTCAATAGCCCCCTCACCGCTCATTACCAAAATATGATCGGCGACATCGAGCAATCTAGAATCATGCGAAACGATCAAAAAGGCCTGACCTCGCTTATTTTGTTTAATGTACTCTATCAGGCAGCCACATGCCGATCCGTCAAGATCATTGGTCGGCTCATCGAGAATTACAAAATCCGCTTTTCGGCATAACGCCACAGCCAAGCGCAACCTTTGCAGCTCTCCTCCAGATAGATTAGAACATTTTTCCCATCTTATTTTATCAATTGGTTCGAAACCGCATTCCTTGAGAAACGACGCCATTAACTCATAGCTGATGCCGTATTCATGCAAATATTCTTCAACTGTGTCACCGGGGACGAAAGCCGTTTGCTGCATAGCAGAGAAACACTCCGACCGAACTCGGTCAAGATTGATAGCGGTCAACTTTGTGCAATCGTACTCGATATTGTCATTTGCGTGCTCGTAAAAACCCAGGAGCAGCTTTAATAGTGTGCTTTTTCCAACACCATTAGGGCCTGTAATTACATACGTTCTGCCCACGTCAAATTGAAGATTCATCCCGCAAGTTATATCAACCAGCTCTTCGTCGCGAATTAAACTGAAGTCTAAATCTAGGACCTGTATGCGGCCCACATTATTAACCGCAAGGCAATTTCGGTAATCTCGTTTTCGCGCCTTTATTTCATTCAGCCTAGCTATTGATGCCCTCGTTTCCTGCAAAGACTGAAAGACGCCGATATAGTATTTGCCACAGCTCATCAATAGGGAATAATAAGAATTTATCATGGTAAATTCCCCAATTGTCATAGCTCCTGTGGCTATTCTTGCTCCCGAAACCAGCAATAAAACAGCTTGAAATCCTGCCGCCGCCATACAATCGCTAGAACTTACTATACTTTGTACTTTCGCGAGTGCAGATCGCGTCGAAAATGTTGGTGTAAGGGTGACGCCCTAGCGCCCGTTTAACGAAGAACGGCCTTCGTCCTAGAATCTGAAATCACCACAACAACAGGTTCTAGGAAAGGACGAAGACCGCTATGGAAATCTTATCAGACCC
>DBEZHA010000027.1:0-4700 GCA_048189585.1 Collinsella sp.
AAATTCAACAAAAGTAGAAACTTCATGACATAATTGCGTTGACTTTAGGTAACTAAAGTTTCATACTCCTTTTCAACCACTGGGGGATGTGAACACGCACGGATCGTTCACATCATGATTGAAGAGGATTTCTCAGACATGTTCACGCATCAGCTAAACATTATCAGCGTAGAAATTATCTGATGCGGGTTAGCACATACAGCTAGCCCGTACGATAACGGGCGGCTGATGAAGATGAGGGCCGTCGAGCGCAACCGACGGCCCTCATTTTTTATGTCTGAGTAGTTCTTTTTAGAGGAGGAAATGTAATGAACGGAGTTTTGCTCATGGTTGTGGCCGCGGCGGTGCTCGCCTGCGGCTATCTGGGCTATGGCCGATGGCTGGCCAACAAGTGGGGCATTGACAAAGAGGCCCTCACGCCGGCCAAGCGCATGAAGGACGGCAACAGCTTCTCGCCCGTCTCCGCCTTCACCGCGTTCTCGCACCAGTTCAGCTCGATCTGCGGTGCCGGCCCTGTCACGGGTACGATCGTCGCCATGGCCTTTGGCTGGCTGCCCGTCGTGCTCTGGGTCCTCGTCGGCGGCATCTTCTTTGGCGCCGTCCACGACTTTGGCGCCCTGTACGCCTCGATGAAGAACAACGGCAAGTCGCTCGCTCAGCTCATCGAGAAGTACATCGGCAAGACCGGCCGTCGTCTGTTCCTGCTGTTCTGCTGGCTGTTCTGCATCATCGTCATCGCCGCCTTCACCGACATGGTCTGCAAGACGTTCATGTTTACCCCGGCCGTTGACGCTTCTGGCGCTGCTACCGGTGCCATCGACTTCACCAAGTCCTATGCCGCCGGCTGCGCTGGTACCATCTCCATCCTGTTCACTTTCGTCGCTATCGCCTTTGGTTGGGCCCAGAAGAAGTTCAACCTCACCGGCGCTGCCGAGTTCGTCACCGGCGTGGTCCTCATGGTTCTCATGTTCGCCGTCGGTATGCAGTTCCCGGTCTACCTGGATAAGTTCCAGTGGTTCGCCGTCGTCATGGTCTACCTGGTCTTCGCTGGCGCTATGCCCATCCAGATGCTCAAGACCCCGCGTGACTACCTCACTTCGATCATGATGATCGTCATGATCGTCTGCGCTGTTCTCGGCATCGTCGTCCTGGGCGTCAACGGTCAGGCCACTATCACCGCTCCGGTCTTCACCGGCTTCTCCACTGCCTCCGGCATGATGTTCCCGGTCCTGTTCGTCTCCGTCGCTTGCGGTGCTCTCTCCGGTTTCCACAGCCTCGTTTCTTCCGGCACCTCTTCCAAGCAGGTCGAGAAGGAGCAGGACGCCGTCAAGGTCGGTTACGGCGCAATGATCGTCGAGTCCTTCGTCGGCATCCTTGCCATCATCGTTGCCGGCATCATGTTCTCCGATATGAACACCGCCGGTACGGGCGCCCTCAACGCCGGTGTCGCTTCCACCCCGTTCCAGATCTTCGCCGCTGGCATCTCCCGCGGTATGCAGGCCTTCGGTGTTGACGGCACGCTCGCTACCGTCTTTATGACCATGAACGTCTCCGCTCTGGCCCTGACCTCGCTCGACGCCGTCGCCCGCATCGCCCGCACCTCGTTCTCCGAGTTCTTTGCCCAGACCAACGATGCTCTGGCCATCGAGTCCAAGGCCGGCTACATGAAGGTCCTCGGCAACCCCTGGTTCGCCACGGTCGTTACCCTGCTTCCTGGTCTCGCCCTCGCTTTTGGTGGCTATGCCAACATCTGGCCGCTCTTTGGCGCTTCCAACCAGCTGCTCGGCGGCATGACCATGATCACCCTCGCCGTGTTCTGCAAGTGCACCGGCCGCAAGGGCTGGATGCTCTACGTGCCCGTCGCCTTCCTGCTCTGCTGCACCTTCACCTCGCTGGTCCAGAGCGCCATGGGCTGCATGGCCGCCGTCCAGGCTTACGGCTTCTTCGGCACCATCCCGGCTACCGCCACCACGGCCGCCGTCTCCGTCGCCGCCACCAAGGGCCTGCAGCTCGTCTTTGCCGTCCTGCTGATGGTCCTGGGCCTCATCGTCGCCGTCAACTGCCTCAAGGAGTTCTTCGGCAAGGAGGCTGGCTCCATGCCTGATGAGGAGCCCGAGTGGTCCGAGATGGGCAAGGCCGAGTACGGTCGCGCCGCTGCCGCCGAGGCTCCCGCTGACGCCGAGGCCGCCAAGGCCTAGTCAGCTTGATGGACTAACCGTTCCATCCATATGACTCGGAAAGATCGGGTCCGCGACTTCGCGGGCTCGGTCTTTTTTCATGCGAAAGCGGGTGACGCTCGAGTGTTCTCGCAGATGTTTTGCGTGGATAAGGGCGCGCGTTGTACCATATAGACGTATATGTGTACATATGAAAGGGGCCCCGTGGCCAAGACGGTATATTCCGATAATCAAAACAATGTCGATGCTTTGGCTGAGCGCCTGAGCAGCCAGACGTCGCTTTCTGCTGAGCGTGCCAAGCTGGTTGCCTACGACCTGCTTTGCCGCAAGGCGCTCAAGATTAAGTCGAGTGCGCTGGCGCAGATTTTCCGCTCCGTCGATAAGGAGTGCGACACCAAGGCGATGCGCGATGAGCTTATCGCGGCAAAGATCGTGACCAAGATCGAGGGTAGCGGCATTAACGGGCGCCCGGCGTTCTATACCATCAATGCCGAGATCCGCGATGTCCAGGAGCAGCCTGCCGAGTCCGTCGAAGATTTTGTCATCGAGGATTCCGCTGACGTGCCTGCTGTGGAAGAAGCTGCTCCGCGTGAGCATGTCGATACCGATGAGTTGCTCGATGAGAACGTCGTGCGTGCCTTTACGGCCAAGGCAGGACGCGGCGGTTTTGGCGGGGGTGGCAAGCGCGATGCGCAGCGCCGCGCCCAGCAGGAGCGCTTCCGTCGCGCCGTTGCTCGAAAGGGTGAGACGGATGCTGAGGCTGTTGAGACCGAGGTTGCTGCCGAGTCGCAGAAGCCCGCGAGGGAGCAAAAGCCCGTGGAGGCCCAAGAGCCCAAGCGTCGTCGCGGTGCTCACTTTAAGACTGCACAGCAGGATGCCGCGCGTGAGGTTGAAGAGTCTTCTGAGGTTGCAGACGATGTTGAGGAGTCTGCCAAGAAGGCTCCGGGTTCGTGTCGTCCCGGCCGCGGTTTTGCGGGGCGCGCGTATCCCGTAAGGCGTCAGGAGAAGAGCGAACCGGCTTCGACCACTCAGGGCGAGAAGGACGAGAAGGCCGTTGAGCCGGTGGCTCGCGAGCAAAAGCCTGTTGAGCCGCAGCTTGAGGTTGATGCCGAGGCCAAGGGCCAGCAGCCTACTGATGAGCAGACGGAGCAGGGCGCGTCGAGCAGGCCTCGCCGCCGTCGCCATCGTGGGGGCCGCAGTTCCCATGCCGAGACTGCGGCCGAGAAGACCACGCCGCAGAACGAGGATGCGAAGGCCGAGGTTTCTTCGGGGCAGCCTAAGCGCCAGCCGGCGAAGGAGAGCAAGTCCGTTCGTCCGCAGAAGCAGGCGTCTATGCCGAAGCGCGAGCGCAATTCCCAAGGCGATTCTAAGCGCAAGTCTCAGAGGAAGCCGGAGTCTGCCGCAGCAGATACTGCTGCCCAGCAGCCCAAGTCGGCCGTTCACGGCGAGGCCTCGGCGTTTGCCCTTGCCCGCGTTTTAGGCAGGCAGCTGCTCAAAGTTGTCCCTACGCCCACGGCGCTCTCTAAGATCAAGGAGCAGCAGACACAGATCGTAAAGGTCGAGGGCAAGGACGGCAAAAAGGCTCCGCAGCGCACTCAGCACAACGAGATGTCCAACCGCAAGATTGCCGAGGAAATCGCAATCATCCAGGCTTGGATCGAGCAGAACCGAGGTGCCGATACGCCGGTTGCCTCGCGCCGCCAGCGTGCCTACCAGATCTTTAACGACGAGAAGGCTTTTGACGGCAAGCACGGTGAGCGCTTGATCAGGCGTATGACCGAAAAGGGCATCAGCATGCAGGCGATCAAGGTCGCCCCCAATCGCCCCGTGCACTTTACGGGCTTCTTTACGCTGGGCGCCGACAAGCCGTTCATTATGGTCGAGAACCTGGACACCTACGACGAGATCGTCAAGCTGCTGCGTGGCCGCAAGCACGCCAAGCTCTTTGGCATCAAGGTGGGCGGCGTGATTTTTGGCGGCGGATGCAAGGCGAGCGTCTCGCATGCCTTGGACGATTATCTGGCCGAGATTGGCTATCGCTTTAACTACGTCTACTACGTAGGCGATATCGATCGCGAGGGCGCGCGCATCGTCGAACAGGCTCGCAATGCCAATGTGGTTGAGATTCGCCTGCATGCCGGCATGTACCGCGCCATGCTCGCCGAGCATAAGCGTCGCGTGAAGGCCGGCGGCGAGTGCGAGCCCGCGGCTGCCAACCAGGGCGTGCCGCAGAACCTGGCCGCCACGATCAAGGACCTGCCCATGGTCACGCGCGTGCAATTCCGCAACGTGCTGCGTGAGGGCGGACGAATTCCGCAGGAGATTCTGATGACCGCCGACTATCGGGATGGCGACTCGGGAAGCTTCGACCGCATGCTGAACAACTAGGGACGTGTGGTCCCGACGGGCCGGGCATTAAGTTTGCTGCTCTACAGTCCTGCGCAAGACGAAGGCCACATTAAGTGGCCTTCTTTGCGTGCGGAACTCGCGATAAACCTTATATCCGGCCCCTCCGGTCGGGGA
>DBEZHA010000028.1:0-7588 GCA_048189585.1 Collinsella sp.
ACGCCGATCCGAACATGACGCTGTAGTCGCAAAGGCGCGGTCCCCGGCCGGAGGGGCCGGATATAAGGTTTCCTGCTCTACAGTCCTGCGCAAGACGGAAAGCACATTAAGTGCTTTCCTTTGCGTGCGGAACTCGCGATAAAGTTCATATGCGCCGCCCGGCTCCCGCCGCTCTCGGGGGCTCCCATCCCAAATGTGCGGAGCAAAGCTCCGCACACCAACTTTTTCTTTCAGCTAAAGAACGCCGGAAATTCGACGCTGGCTTGTTAACCTTGCTGGACGTTGTCGACGCCAAACCAGCTCAGAAGCTATATCGATACAGAAAGGTCCCCGACCGGAGGGGCCGGATATAAGGTTTATCGCGAGTTCCGCACGCAAAGAAGGCCACTTAATGTGGCCTTCGTCTTGCGCAGGACTGTAGAGCAGGAAACCTTATATCCGGCCCCTCCGGCCGGGGACCGCGCCTTTGCGACTACAGCGTCATGTTCGGATCGGCGTCGACGTCGAACGGCGAGATTTCTCCTCGATCGAATTTACGGCGGGCGACCTCCGCGATCATGGCGGCGTTGTCGGTGCATGCCGAGAGAGGCGGCACCGTCACGCGGATGCCCTGGCGCCCGAGCTTCTTGATCATCATCTCGCGCAGATGCGGATTAGCCGAGACGCCGCCGCCGATGCAGTATTCCTTGCATCCGGTGGCATGCAGCGCGTTCTTGGCCTTCTTGTACTGAACGTCAAAGACCGCAGCCTCAAACGAAGCCGCCAGGTCGGGCAGATGAATCGTGCGCCCGGCCTTGGTCTCCTGCTCGATGTAGAGCGTCACCGCCGTCTTGAGACCCGAAAGCGAGAAGCGATAGTCCCCCCTGCTGTTAAGCGCACGGGGGAAATCAATCGCCTTGGGGTTGCCCGTCTCGGCGAGCTTGGAGATGATGGGGCCGCCGGGATAGCCCAGGCCCAGCGCCTTAGCCACCTTGTCGAAGGCCTCACCCACGGCATCGTCGAGCGTCTCGCCGAGCACCTCGTAGTCGCCCCACGCCTTGACGTGAACAAGCATGGTATGACCGCCCGAGACGAGCGTGAAGATAAACGGCGGCTTGAGATCGGGCTGCGCCAGCAGGTTGGCAAACAGATGGCCCTCAAGGTGATTGACGCACACGAGCGGCTTGCCGGCAGCGTAGGCAAAGCCCTTGGCGAAGGCGACGCCCACCACCAGAGCGCCCACCAGGCCCGGACCCTGTGTCACGCCAACAGCGGCGAGTTCGCTCGGCGCGATGGCTCCGCCCTCAAGACCAAGCGATGCCGCGGCATCCTCGAGCGCCGCGTCCACGACGCTCACGATAACCTCAACGTGCTTGCGCGAAGCGATCTCGGGCACTACGCCGCCAAAACGGGCATGAAAATCGATCTGCGTCGAAACCTGATTGGCCAGCATATTACCGTTCGCATCGATAATCGCCACAGCCGTCTCATCGCACGAACTCTCGATGGCAAGCACCAGGCGACGGCGCTCAATTTCGGCGCGCTCCTCAACGGTGCGCTCGGGTGCAGGTAGCGGCCATACACGCTGCTCAGCCGCCGTCGGCTCGGGCGAAGCATTGTCGACCGGGAGCACCAAGGGCAGCGGCGCCGTCATGACGATGGCATCTTTGCCAGCACCGTAGTAACCGCGGCGGCGGCCCGCCTCGGTAAAGCCCAGAGAGGCATAGAGCGCAATAGCGCCCTCATTGCCATCCTCGACCTCGAGCGAAGCCGTGGTGCAGCCGAGCATCTGGGCATCGTAGCTCACGTGCGACAGCAGCTTGCGGGCAATACCCCCGCGGCGATGCTTCGGGTCGACGGCAACATCCAGAATCTGCACGTCACCGTCTACGACCATGCCGCCGGCAAGGCCCAGCAGCTGACCGTCGTCGTGCGCCACCCACCAGCTGCGCGGCGCCGCAACATCCTCGCCCAGCTCGGATAGAAACATGCCCGGCGTCCACGCCTCGTGTCCAGCGCCTTCAAAGCAGGCGACCTCCAGCGCACTTGCGCCCTCGGCGTCCGCCGCACCCATGGGGCGGAATTGCAGATGGCGACCGGCGAGCTCATCGGCAACGCCCGTAATTTCGCTCTGCGCGCTCTCGGCAAGACCGAGGCGTTTGCGCTCGTTTTCCTCGGCATCAGAAAGGCGCGTATAGATCGGAAGGACGCGGGCCGGGTCGCCGTCACCCGCGGCATGTGCAAGGAGGAGGCCCTCGCCCGAAGGCCACCACAAGCCGCGCTCTACGCAGCGAGCGACCTCATCCTCGCCCAGCAGCTTGCCATAGCGCACGAGACCGTCGCCAGTCAGCTGAACCTGGTCCCAGTCCGCGGCTTGGCGCCACTCATCAAGCGCCACGGCAGCCTTGACCACGTGCTCGCGCTCAAACTGACGCTCGGGGCCCTCGTCGCCCAGCACATACAAAGCCGGATACACCTCGCCGCGCATGGCATCGGCCAGAATGCCGAGTTTGCCACGCACGCCAGCCTTCCACGCGGTCCATGCGCAGGCATCGAGCGTCGACACACCCAACAGCGGCACGTTGGCGCCGCGCGCCAAGCCCTTGGCGGTGGAAATGCCGATACGCACGCCGGTAAACGAACCAGGACCGCGACCGACGACGTAACTGCCCACGTCAGCACGGTCCATGCCAACCTGAGCAAGCACACTGTCGACGGTATTCACGAGCTCCACATTGGCATGGCGACGGCACATATGGTCGCCACTCACCAGCTTCGCCTCGCCCGTCTGCCCATCAATCCAGCTTGCCGCGCAGGCAAGCATATCGGTCGAAGTATCGAGCGCCACCACCAGCGCGTAATCGTTATGCAAGCTCATCTTGTACAGCCTTATCAATCAAATCGGATAGCTCCGCTGCGCGTTCGCCGTGTGCCTCGAGCGTTATCGTTCGCACGTCGCTATCGTTCTCATCACGCTTAAGCGTTACCGAAAGATACTCGTCCGTCAGTTCGTCCTGAAACTGTTCGCCCCACTCCAACAGACAGGCACCCTCATAGCCCAGTACATCGAAAATGCCCGTATCCTCGAGCTCGTAAGCATGCTCCAGACGGTACAGGTCAAAGTGAAACAGCGGAATACGCCCCTGGTCATGAACGGCCATGAGTGCGAATGTGGGGCTTGTGACCATATGGCCGTCGCCCAAACCACGCGAAACGCCCTTGGTAAAGTGGGTTTTGCCCACCCCGAGGCCGCCGGTCAAAATCAGCACATCACCGTCTTCCAGACACGGCGCAACCAACTCGCCAAAATGCTCCGTATCGGCAGAGCAAACCGTTTTATAAATACCTACCCCCAGGCGCTCCAGGGACATATATGCTCCTTATTATTCCGAGGCACCCTCTGGCGCGGGATGCCGCTCCAGATAGTCGCCCAGCATCTTAAAGTCTTCCTCCAGTAGCTCCTGCCACGCCGGATTACGCAGCGCCGCCGCCGGATGGAACGTGGGCATCACCACAAAATGCCCCATCTGATGGAACCTGCCGCGCAGCTTGGTGATGCCAATCTCGGTCTTAAGCACAAAGTGCGTCGCAGGGTTACCGAGCGTCACGATGATGTCGGGCCAAATGCTTCGAATCTGCTCACGCAAAAACGGTGAACAGGCCAGCACTTCCTCGGGCCGAGGATTGCGATTTCCCGGCGGTCGACACTTAAGCACGTTGGCAATGTAGACGTCTTCGCGCTTGAGGCCAGCCAGCGACAGGATGCCGTTGAGATCCTCGCCCGCCGCCCCCACAAACGGTTCGCCTTGCAGATCCTCGTTACGCCCCGGCGCCTCGCCGATAAACATGACGCGGGCGTGGGGGTTTCCCACGCCAAACACGATGTTATGGCGCGACTGATAGAGCTGGCAGAGATGGCAGTCGCCTAAAACAGCCTCAATCTCCTCGAGTGCAACCTCGCGCGGCGCTTGGTGACTATGTCCGGGGATGTGCATGACACCCATAGTGGCTCCTACACGTAGACCTTGTCGAGACGCATGCCAAAGCCGCAAGCAACCTCGTAGTTAATCGTGCCGCGCAGGCGAGCCATCTCGTCCATGGTGATCTCGGCATCACCATCGCGGCCGACAATGATCATCTCGTCGCCATGCTCGGCCTCGGGAATCTCATGCGCCGGATTGGACTGGATGGCGACCATAAACTGGTCCATGCAGATGTTACCCACCTGACGCACACGTTCACCGCGATACAGCACGTCCATGCGATTGGAGAGCGTACGCGAAAGACCGTCGGCATATCCAATCGGCAGCGTGCAAATCTGAACGCGTGTGCGCGGCACGCGATAGGTAAATCCGTAGCCCACGCCTTCGCCCATTGCAGGATGTGACACACGCGTCACGCGCGCATGAACGCTCATGACAGGGTCCAGCTGCATCACGCGGCTGCTCAGCTCGCACGGCTGCAGGCCATATAGACCGATGCCGGCGCGAATCATATCAAAATGCATCGAGGGATCGAGCATCGAGGACGGCGTATTGGCACAGTGCACGATACCGCACTCAAAGCCCGCGTCCTTAATGGCTTGAACGGCCTCGGTAAAGCGCTGGCACTGCAGCTTATAGTCCCAACCGCCAGGCTCATCGGCCGTTGCGAAGTGCGTAAAGACGCCATCGCACTGGATACCGCGATGGAAGCTAATGCCACGAACAAAGTCGAGCACCTGCGTGTAGTGAACACCGATGCGGTTCATGCCCGTCTCGATGGCTAGATGGTACTTGCCCACCTTGCCTGCCGCGACAGCACACTCGCCATAGGCAAGGGCGAAATCGGACGTATAGACCGAAGGCATGATATCGAACTCGAGCAACGTCGGAATGGCCTCGATAGGCGGCTCGCTCAGGATCAGGATGGGTTTTGTGATCCCGCCCTGTCGAAGCTCAACGCCTTCACTAACCGTCGCCACGGCAAACATGTCGGCACCGGCCGAATACATGATTTTGGCGCACTCGACGGCACCATGGCCATAGGCATCGGCCTTCACTACGCAGCACAGTCGCTGACGTGGATCGAGCAGATTCTTGTAAGCCCTCGTGTTGCGGCGAAGCGCCCCTCGGTCAATCTCAACCCAGGACCAGCGCGTCAAATCGGCTTTATTCATGATTAGTCATCCGACCCTTCGTCCATGATTCCCAGATCATCGAGTGCATCCTTTGCCGCCAATTCCATGGCAGGACCGATCAAGTCGATCAGATCGGTCGCAATAACACTCTTCTCACCGTACTCCGTTGCCGCGGCAAAACCCGCGTAGCTGTGAAGCGCAACGGCATACGAATACAGCAGCTCCCAGCGATCCATCTCATCACGCATGGTAGCCAGTGTGCCGGCCAAAATGCCCGCAAGAACATCGCCCGAACCGGCAGTCGCCAACGACGCCGGACCCGAGAGCGGCAAAAGCACGCGCTCAACGCCACAGATAGCCGTCGTCGGTCCCTTGGCAATAACCACGAGATTGTCGGAGCCGGCAGCCCAGACAACCTTCTGCGCGGCCGCGATTGCAGTCCCCAGATCGTTAACCTCGTCACCGGCAACCAAGCGCGAAAGCTCGCGATAGTGCGGCGTCATGACGAGCGGTTGCTCACGGCGGTACATCTCAGGGTTGCTATCGATACCGTCGATAGCAATCTTAGAAAGGCAGTTGAGCGCATCGGCATCAAGGATCAGCGGCACATCAAGCTCCAACAAGCCCGAAACCACCTGCATGGCACCGGCAGACGTCGTCATGCCGGGACCGCACAGTACGCAGCTGTACTTCTTTGCAATCTCGCACACGGTCATACGAGCAGCGGCACCAAAAGAGCCGCGGGAATCGGACGGAATAGCAAAAACCGGAATCGAGGGAAGTGCCATACGAATAAGATTGGCACACGCATCGGGCGTCGCGACAGCCACATAGCCGGCACCCGCGCGGGCAGCAGACTTGGCGGCCATAATAGCAGCGCCAGGATACTGCGCCGAGCCGGCGACAATAAGGACGGAACCGCGAGAATACTTATCGATATTCGTGGGCAGCGGAGCAAAGAAATCCACCAGGTCACCGGGCTCGACAATCTCGGCGGCATGGTCGACATCATCGATGACCTCATCAAGGCGATCATAGAGGCCACCGCACACCAGATCACCGGCGTACTCTGGGCCATCAGCGCTGTAGAGTCCGATCTTGGGCGTGATCATCGTGACCGTGCGCTCGGCACGGATGCAGTCGTCGTCGACAACACCGGTCTCGGCATTCAGACCCGAAGGAACATCAATGGACACCACATGGTCGGCGCAGTCGTTAACTGTCGGAATCCAGATGGAGAACGGTGCACGCAGGTCACCGTGGAAACCGGTACCAAAAATAGCGTCAACAACAACGTCGGCCCTATCAATCAAAACCTCAAGCTCATCTCGCGAGGGACCGACACACACATGCACGTCACGACCGGCGGTACGGCGGGCAACATGGCGAGCCAGAGCGGCAGGAATCTCATCCGGCTCAACCGGAGACACGATATCCACATCAACGCCCTTATGACTCAAAATATCAGCCGCGACCCAGCCGTCGCCACCGTTGTTGCCAAAACCGACCAGAACAAGGACGCGATCGGGATTGAGTTTTAGAATTTCACTAGCAGCAAACTCACCCGCCAGTTCCATAAGCTCGGCCTTCGAAGTTCCTTCGCGTTCGATAATATCTTCGAGGCGAACGACTTCCTCGGTACTCAAAACCGGTTTCATCTATGCTCCTAGCGTATCTTGCGAAGCATCGCCCTGGTGCTCCGTCAAAGCTGAATTTTGCAGTTGCTCAAGCTCATCTAAAACCGAGCGAGCCTCTTTATAAGTTTGTGCAACGCGTTCCTTGGTGCTCACCTTTTCTTCCTTAGGCTTTGGTCGAGCATCCTCGGTGATCGCAATGGCATTGGCTACGGCCAGATCACCCGTCAAAGTAATGGAGAGCGCAACTTCAACGACACCCAACTCTTGAGCAATCTCGAGCGCTCGACCCGAAAGCACCGCTTTAGGCTTTCCGAGGTTATCACGCGTCACCGAGACGTCTTTGCGGCCGACGCCCTGACTAAAACCCGTACCAAGAGCTTTGAGAACCGCTTCACGAGAAGCAAAACGGCTCGCATAGTGCGCCGCAGGACGCGATGAAGCGTCGCAATATGCGCACTCTTCTTCGGTAAACACACGCCGAGCAAACGACGGCGTCTTTTCAAGGATTGATTTCATGCGGGAAATCTCGACGATATCAACGCCGATACCAGCTTCAGCCATGTTCACCTCCATATTGCACAGACTAAGTTATTGTAGCCCGTTAACGGAAGATGCGACAAACGAGGGTCATAAAACACAGCGAGTTTGTTAGATCTGGCTTAACGCAAAAAAGGGGGAGGCCGCGAGGCCTCCCCCTTCTTCAAGTCGATCGACGGCTCGGTGCCGTCCACCGGTCAGCGGCGCCCTGGCCTCCCACGGGCTGACCCCGCAGTACTCTCGGCGCGATGGGGCTTAGCTTCCGGGTTCGGAACGGGACCGGGCGTGCCCCCCATGCTCTGGCCGCTGACCGGTG
>DBEZHA010000029.1:0-7099 GCA_048189585.1 Collinsella sp.
GCCCCGACTGCGGCAAGAAGATCGAGGTCTTTGGGAAGAGCAAGCTCCCCGAAGTCGCCGAGCGCTACAACCTCGAAATCTTGGGCCAGCTTCCCATCAATCCGTCACTCGCCGAGGCCTGCGATAAGGGCGAGGTCGAGACCGCGCTGCCCGATGGCATGCTGCCCAAGGCCGTCTCTGCCGTCGAGATTATTACCCCGCACGAGACCGACGAGGCCTAAGTGAACACGAGCGCCTTCTATGACGTCCTGGTAATCGGCGGCGGGGCTTCAGGCCTCGCCGCCGCCATTACGGCCGCACGCGCTGGCAAAAGCGTCTGCATCGTTGAGCGCGATGTCGCCTGCGGCCTTAAACTCCTTGCGACCGGCAACGGCCGCTGCAACCTCTCCAACGAATCGATTGATCCACAGCGGTATAACCACCCCGCATTCGTTGAATCCGTTATGGGCCCCCAGCCCGAACAAGAGCTTATGGGTTTCTTCTCCTCGCTGGGCATCACGACAACCTCTGAGGACGGCCGGCTGTACCCACGCTCCCTTCGTGCCGAATCGGTGCGTGACGCGCTTCTCAACGTCTGCGATCGCCTGGGTATCACCTTAATCTGCGGAGCCAACGTTGCCTCGGCGCACAAAGCTTCCGAAGGTTGGGCACTCCAAATAGACCGTCCAGCGCGGGCACTCAAGGCAAAAAAGCACGACGACCGAAAATCGGAGCTCCGCTCGCTTCGGAAAGCGCTCGCCGATGTCCCTCGCAAGAACGAGGCCCTGCAGGCACATGCCGTAATTATCGCCACGGGCGGCAACCCCACCGGTATCGCCGATACGTTTAGCCTCCCCCTCACTTCGCTGCGCCCCATCCTCTGCCCCGTATCGGCAACGGTCGTTGGCGATCGGGCGGCACTCAAGACGTTGGATGGCCTGCGCGTCCGCGCCCGCTTGACGCTCACCCGTAACCATAGTGAGCTCTGGCACGAAGACGGTGAAGTACTGTTTCGAGCCTTCGGCATCTCGGGCGTCGCTGTCTTCAACCTCTCCCGTCGTATCCAGCGCGGCGATACGATCCTGCTCGACGTTTTCCCCGACCTCTCCAAAGACGAGCTGCTCGATATGCTCAACCGGCGCGTTGAGCTGCTCGGCGGCTTTTCGCCCCGCGATCCCCGTTGGCTCGACGGCATGCTCGCCCCGCAACTCTCCCGCGTCGTCTGTACAGCGTTCGAGCAGTGCCATCCAGGCTCCAACGATGTCATCCACCTGGTCTCGATCCTCAAGCACTTTAAGTTGCTCGTCGAGGGAACAGCCGAGGAGCGCTCGGCGCAGGTCACGCGTGGTGGCGTATCTGTCGAGAGCATCTCAACACCCAGTCTACGCGCGCGCAGCGTTGTCGACGCCCCGCTTTACGTCTGCGGCGAAGCGCTCGACATCGACGCCGATTGCGGAGGCTTTAACCTTGCGTGGGCCTGGCTCTCGGGCATTCGCGCTGCAAGCAGCCTGTAGCCGCGCAGTCTATAATCAAAAACGCATTCGGGCCGTCTGGGATACCGGACGGCCTCTTTCTTGCCTCTAAGGAGACCTCGATGATCGAAATCACCCAAGTCAACGCGTCGCTCGATGAAGCCGGCGATGAAAATACCTGCCTCATTGTTGGCAAGCGAGTCGCCAAGCGCATCCTACGTTGCAAGGACTCCGAGATCAATTCCATCGAACTCCACCGCAAGTCAATCGACGCTCGCAAAAAACGAGACGTCCATTTTATCCTGAGCTTTCGTGTTGAGCTGACTAGTCCCCACCTCGAGCGAGAAGCGGTCGACAGCGTTGCCGAGCGTGACCGCTCGCGCGTACGCGCGATAGAAGACGATGAGCCTTCATTCCCCTCCCCCGTCTCCGACGCACCTCAAGAACGCCCTGTCGTTGTCGGCGCCGGATGCGCCGGCCTTTTCGCTGCGCTCACGCTCGCCAAAGCAGGTCTTAAGCCCTTGCTTATCGAGCGCGGCGACCCGGCATTTCGCCGCTCGCAGACGATCGACCTCTTTCTAAAGGAGCGCATCCTCGACCCCGAGAGCAATATTCAGTTTGGTCTGGGCGGCGCGGGGACCTTCTCGGACGGCAAGCTCAATACGGGAACAAAAAATCCCGCCCATCGCCTTATCCTCGAAACCTTCGTCGAGGCGGGTGCGCCCCGCGATATTCTGTGGGATGCCAAGCCGCACATTGGCTCCGACATCCTTCCCAAGGTTGTCACCGCTATATCCCAGCGCATCGAGCAGCTCGGAGGTGTCGTCCGTTATCGAACGAAGCTCGTCGACATTCGCATCGACGCGTCTGGCGCCATCACCGGTATTGATGTCCAATCGTCCCAAGACGCCGCTTACGAGCCAATCGAGACAAAGCACCTCATCCTCGCCTGCGGGCATTCTGCTCGCGATATTTTTGAGCTCCTTAAGGACCACAACGTGGCCCTCGCACAAAAGACCTTTGCCATGGGCGTTCGCATCGAGCATCCGCAACGCGACATCGACAGAGCCCAATATGGAGCCTCGGCGGGACATCCAGCGCTCGGGGCGGCCCCCTACAAACTTGTTGCCCATCTTCCCAACGGCCGCAGCGTGTTCTCGTTTTGCATGTGCCCCGGCGGACAGGTTGTTGCCGCCTCTTCAGAACCGTGCCATCTGTGCGTCAACGGGGCTAGTCTCAATGCCCGCGACGGACGCAACGCAAATGCCGCCCTGCTCGTTAACGTCACGCCTGAGGACCTTCCCAACGATGACCCGCTCGCCGGCATCGAGCTCCAGCGTGCCTGCGAGGCGGCCGCCTATCGCCTGGGCGGTTCCAACTGGAACGCACCGGCACAACTCGTCGGAGATTTCCTCGCAGGACGCGCCAGCAAGGCGCCCGGAAAGGTAAAGCCCACCTATCCGCTCGGTGTGACCTGGACGGCAATTGACGAAGCCCTACCGCAGCATATCATCGAGTCGCTCCGCCTGGGACTTCCCCTACTCGGAAAAAAGCTACGAGGCTACGACCGTCCCGATGCCGTTCTTACCGGCGTGGAGACTCGTTCGAGCTCACCTGTCACTGTCACCCGAGACCGAACGTGCCATGCCGTGTCGACCCCGGGCCTCTACCCTTGTGGCGAGGGAGCTGGATATGCCGGCGGCATCATGAGCGCGGCCACCGACGGCATCCGTTGTGCCGAAGCCCTGATCGCGGACCTCTAACGCACGAATTTCTGCGCGCAAAAGACACAGGCCCCGAGCTCCACAGGGAACTCGGGGCCTGTTCGCTATTTCTTAAACCGTGTACCCTGGCGTTTTCTGCCCGATGCGAACGTGGAACCCTTGCGGGCCTGCGAACGTAAGCGCTCGATCGTCTCGTCCTCAGACGCGCCCTCGAGCATCGCCCGAATCTGAACGACGGCATCGCGCAGGCGCGCCGCCTCCTCAAAGTCCATGGCGGCAGAAGCGTTGCGCATATCCTCTTCCATGGTTTCGACGATCCGCACAAGCTCGTCATGCGGCAGTTCTTCCAACTGCTCCGCAAGTGTCTGCTCGGGCGCCACCGTTTCCGGCACGCCGCCCTCGCCCGACTCATCGGGCGTATAGAATGCGCCATGACCAAGAGAGTCGCCCTTCGAGCGCCCCTTGGAACCCACAGTTTTTTCGGCCTCGGCAATAAAACTTGAGATGTCGTTGATGGCCTTGCGCACTGTCTTGGGCACAATGCCATGTTCTTCGTTATATGCCATCTGAATCTCGCGACGGCGCTGCGTCTCCTCGATGGCCTCTTTCATCGAATCGGTCACAACGTCCGCATACATGATGACTTCGCCATCGGCGTTACGGGCCGCGCGGCCAATCGTCTGAATCAGCGAACGGCGGTTGCGCAAGAATCCTTCCTTATCGGCATCGAGAATTGCCACCAGTGAGACCTCGGGAAGATCCAAGCCCTCGCGAAGCAGGTTGATGCCAACGAGAACATCGATCTTGCCCTCGCGCAGCGTTCGCAGGATCTCGACACGGTCCATTGTCGCCGTATCAGAATGCATGTAATTGACCTTAATGCCCGCATCAAGCAGATGGTCGGTCAGGTCCTCGGCCATGCGCTTGGTCAACGTGGTCACCAGCACGCGCTCCTTGCGGGCAACGCGCTCGCGAATCTCGTCCTCAAGATCGTCAATCTGACCGCGAACCGGACGCACATCGATCTTGGGATCGAGCAGACCGGTCGGACGAATAATCTGCTCAACGTCGTTCTGGCTAACCCGCAGCTCATAGTCGCCCGGTGTTGCCGAAACGTAGATGAACTGGGGTATCCTTGCCTCAAACTCATCGAAACGAAGCGGGCGGTTATCGAGCGCCGAGGGCAGGCGAAAACCGTGTTCCACCAGCGTCACCTTACGCGAGCGGTCACCTTCGTGCATGCCGCGAATCTGCGGCACCGTCACATGGCTCTCATCGATGATGCAGAGCATATCCTTGGGAAAGTAATCGATTAGGGTAAACGGCGGCTCACCCGGCTTGCGACCGTCCAGATGACGCGAGTAGTTCTCGATGCCGTTGCAAAAGCCCATCGTCTCGAGCATCTCAAGATCATAATCGGTGCGCTGCTGCAGACGCTGCGCCTCGAGCAACTTGTCGGTCGCCTTGAGCTCCGCCACGCGCTTCTCGCACTCTTCGCTGATCGATTTCAGAGCCGCCTTGACCTTCGGCTTCTCGGTCACATAGTGTGATGCCGGCCATACGGGGATGGCCTCGTACTCACGAAGCATCTCACCGGTGACCTCATCGATCTCGGCAATCAGCTCGACCTCGTCGCCAAAGAACTCAAACCGCAACGGATGCTCAGCATAAGGCGGATACACGTCGACAACATCGCCGCGCACGCGGAACGTGCCACGCGCCAGGTCATAGTCATTGCGATCATATTGAATGTCGATAAGCGCATGGATAAAGTCATCGCGCTCGAGCGGCACCTTCTTGTCGACGTTTGGAGCCAGACCCGCATAGTCCTCAGGAGAGCCAATGCCATAGATACACGAGACCGATGCGACAACGATCACATCACGTCGAGAGAGCAGTGACGCGGTCGCCTGATGGCGCAGCATCTCGACCTCTTCGTTAATCGAGGAGTCTTTCTCGATATATGTATCGCTTTGCGGCACATACGCCTCGGGCTGATAGTAGTCGTAATACGAGACAAAGTAGACCACAGCGTTATTGGGAAAGAACTCTTTGAGCTCGCTCGCAAGCTGAGCAGCGAGCGTTTTATTCGGAGCCATGACCAGCGTCGGCTTTCCCAGGGCCTCAATAGTCTTTGCCATCGTGAAGGTCTTGCCCGAACCAGTCACGCCCAGCAAAACCTGATAGCGGTCTCCGTCCCTCACGCCCTGCACAAGCGACTCAATGGCTTTAGGCTGGGAACCGGCAGGCTCATAGGGAGAAACGACCTTAAACGGCACGTCAGAGCCTTCAACGCCAAAGCGCTTAAGTTCACCACCAACGCGTTCTACTTCAAATTCCGCCATGGATACTCCTAACTCATATATCTGCAGTATACGCAGGCGGCAGGCATAGTCCTATACGAACCGATCGGGATAGAGGGTCTTGTAGCGAGCCCAGGCATTATTGACACGAATCAGATACGCCTGCGTCTCGGGAAAGGTAATTGCATTATGAAGCGACGTACCCTGCTGCGCCCATCCGTCGACATTGCCCATGCCGGCGTTATAGGCGGCGATGGCACTATCCGTCGACCCGTTGAAATAGGCGAGAAGATACGAGAGGTATGCGCAGCCAAACTCGATATTCGTAGCCGGATCGTTAAGATTGTCGGCCGAATACTCACCTCCGTCGACAAGGCCCTTGGCGATCATATCCTGGGCAGTCTCGGGCATCAGCTGCATCAATCCCTGAGCACCCTGATTCGACTCGGCCTCGGGGTCCCAATTCGATTCCGACTTAATGACAGCGCACACCAGATACGGATCCAGATTATGCGAAATACTGGATTGCTTTACATACGCCTCGTAGTCAATCGGATACAGCGGCTTAAAGAAAGCGGCAGGGGCACACGAGTAGACGAGCGAAATAAGGCCGAAGACGAACACAACGGCAAGTGGCGCCACGCGATACCACGTAAAGAAACGTGCCTTAGGCATCGGCCTCCTCCTTATCCGGAGTATCTATAAACCCGTGGCATGCAAGCCATGAGTCAAGCTGCTCAAAGAGCGAATTATCGGCTGCCGAATTATCAATCACCGTTGTAGCGAGATTGCACAGCGCAGACTCATCGGGCTGGCAAGCAGAACGGGCATCGAAATCAGATGGCACCATGCCACGTTGAATAGCGCGCTCGCGACGAACTGACAAAGGGGCGCTAATGACCAGAATTTCATCAGCCAAGCCAAATGCATCCTCAAAACCAGTCGGAGCAGAAACCTCAATCACCGCAAAGGGGTAACGGGGTGATGAAACCGTACAACAAACCGGATCGAGAATCCTAAGCGAAAGCTGTTCAATCAGAACGGGATGCACAATGCCATTGAGCCGTGCGACCGAATCAGGAGAAGCGAAAGCTCGAGAGGCGAGGATGCTGCGGCGAATGCCGCCTTCCTCATCCAAAATGTCCCAACCGAATTCATCCGCGAGAGCATTGACGATATCAGAGCCCGGCACATACAGCGATTTTGCAAGCTCATCCAGATCGATAAGCATAGCGCCACGAGATTCGAAATAGCGGCAGGCAGTCGACTTACCCGAAGCGATATTGCCCAAGACAAATACGGTAAACATCAAGCCCTCCCTAACGCCAATGCGAGTAATTATCGCTCAAATACACTAGAAGGACTCAAAATACAGCCAAACAGTAAGAGCGCATACGGGGGGGCTAGGTCCCAAAGTACAACGTGTATAAAACGCAAAAAGGGGGAGGCCGCGAGGCCTCCCCCTTCTCAGTTCAAGCGTACGGCTCGGTGCCGTCCACCGGTCAGCGGCGCCCTGGCCTCCCACGGGCTGACCCCGCAGTACTCTCGGCGCGATGGGGCTTAGCTTCCGGGTTCGGAACGGGACCGGGCGTGCCCCCCATGCTCTGGCCGCTGACCGGTG
>DBEZHA010000030.1:0-60506 GCA_048189585.1 Collinsella sp.
GCAGCACCGACTTGCGCAGGCGGCCGGGCAGCGCGGCGTCGAGCTCCTCGCGGGCGTCCTCGAGCTCACCGTACTCCTCGACCAGGGGCATGAGCTCGTTCACCCGCTCGACGATGCGGCGCTGCTCGGCGAGAGGCGGAACTGGGACCAGAATGACGTTCAATGACTTCTGATTAGTCTTTGGCATTTTGACACGCGTATCACCCTTAAGCGTCTCCTCAGTGAAGAAATTGCTGAGGAGAACCGTGAGGACATATTCAGGTTGCAGCTTGGTGTTGAGCGGATACATATCCGCACTACACAGCCCATCAAAAGGGGCGATAACCGCCTTTCGAAGAGCTGGACGAATCTTCGAATAGAGAATCTGTCCTGCAGAGAACAGGTGATTGGCGCTCTTAACCTCGTCGGCCTTAACACTATGACAGAACAAGAGCTTTCCGGTGCCTTTTTGGATGTTGTCAGGCGCGATATGAGGAAAGTCCTGATATTTCAACGGGTCGACCAAACGCGCTGCAATTCCAATGACTTCACTAAATCTCGCCCAGGCCCAGCTTTCCGGAATCCCAAACGGAACCTCGTCCGCGATGCACTTGTCGCTCAGAACGCGTCCCTTAGTGTCCACGTGCTTCTCATAGGGGGAGCCATCGGAACCGATATAGATAATGCTCTCCCCGCCCTTCGGGAATTTAGCCTTACCCTCAGCAATAAGCTTATGCTTCTCTTCACGAATACGCTCAAGCAGGACGCTTGCAGGCTCATCACTCGGGTCTTGTGGAACGAGCTTTCCCTCAATCGCCATTTGCAGGATTGAGTTCTTCAGGTCTTTTGCCTTCATCTACGCCTCAATCCCAAGAATCTCGCAAATACGAGCAAGCTTCTGGTCAATCTCGGCATCGAGCTTAGCGCGCTCTTCTTTGTAGTTCCTGATCAGTTCGTCAGGCGGTAAGATCTCCTCTTCCTCGTGAGGATAGCCGCACACGTCAAAGTTAAAACCGCCGTCTCGCAACTCGTCAACCGTATAGTACTTGGCCTTGGGATTGCCGTCTTCCTCGATATCCCGACGGTTCTCCCACCATTCCTTTACAGGTGCAAAATGTTCGATCCTAATGGGCTTGGTCTTAGAGAAGTGTTTATACCCCTCGGGCATGTCCATGCGATAGAACCAAACGCCCTCAGAGGCCCCCGTATTATCGAAGAACAGAACGTTAGTAGTGATGCTCGTGTACGGAGCGAAAACACTCTGTGGAAGGCGCAAGACAGTATGCAAGTTCATGTCCTCAAGCAGGCGACGCTTGATCTCCGTCTTTGCACTATCCTGGCCAAAGAGAAAACCATCCGGAATGATAACAGCAGCGCGGCCGCCTCGCTTAAGACGATAAAGAATGAGTCCAAGGAATAGATCTGCGGTCTCGGAGCTACGGAGTGCAACAGGGAAGTTGTTTTGCACCGATGCACTCTCGGACCCGCCATAGGGCGGGTTCATAAGTACGACGTCAAACTGGCCGTCAGGCTTGTGCTTCCACTCGCGAACATCCTTCTCGAGAGAGTTATCGTGAAAGACTTCAGGATTATCGATATCGTGCAACAGCATGTTGGTCACGCACAGCAGGTAAGGGAGCTGCTTCTTCTCGATGCCGTAGACCGATCTTGCATAGAGTTCACGATCGGCTGGAGTCTGAACCTGGGAGTCGAGAATCTTGAGGGCGCTCGTCAAAAAGCCGCCCGTGCCACACGCGAAGTCAGCCACAGTCTCGCCGAGCTTGGGCGCAAGTGCCTGGGCCATAAAGTCAGTCACCGCTCGGGGCGTGTAAAACTCGCCGGCATTACCCGCGGACTGTAAGTCTTTCAGGATGGTCTCGTAAATTTCACCGAAGGCGTGGCGCTCTTTGTACTCGGTAAAATCAACCGACTCGTCAATCTCGTTGATGACTTGACGAAGTAGAATCCCATCCTTCATGTAGTTGTTGGCGTCAGTAAAAGCAGCCTTGACGACGACGTGTCGCAAAGGCGCATCAGGTGCAAGCTCAAGACTCTCAAGAGTCTTGAATAGATCATTGTTCACAAAGTCGAGAAGCTCATCGCCAGTAAGCGCCTTGCCGTCTTTCGCATCGTGCGCCCAGCTATACCAGCGCAGGCGCTCGGGGATGATGGACTGATAGGAGTCATCGTGAAACTCCCACTCCTGCTCCTTGGCATCGTAAATCTTGAGGAAGAAAAGCCAAGTCATCTGCTCAATGCGCTGCGCATCGCCATTGATGCCGGCGTCTTTGCGCATGATGTTCTGCAGGGTCTTTACGAGAGATCCCAGTGCCATTTGCTATCGTTACCTTTCTCTATGCGATGTAGAGCTCGTCCTCGAGCATCTGCGCTGCCTGAATGTACTGTTGTTTGCCGCCGAATGCGGCGACGATCTTCATTGGGCTGCCAAACCGACGGAATTCCTCGAGGTCGAGGACGTGGGTGTCGTCCAAGTCTACGAGGTTCGACGTCGCATATTTGTCGAGAAGCGCTTCAAGGACCTCACGCGCGACGCCGGCATACTCATAGAGCACGCCCTTTTTCTTGACACTATTGGCTCTCTCGCTGCGCGTAAGAGGTCTCTGGTCGTAAGCAATGTGGCAAATGAGGTCAAAGTCGCTCATTTGCTCCTGTCCAGTCTCGAGCCGCAGCTCATCCAGGAATACGCCACGCGCGCGCAGTTCATCGATAATCGCTTGTTTCTTATGTTCAGAGTTCCACGCCGCTAGGAAGTGGTCAAGAGTGTCGTATTCGCCGAGAATGTTTTTTCGCGTATAGTCCTTAAGGCTCTCAGTTACAAGAAGGCCATCGGAGGAGTAATACTGCACCATCTCCGACACTACATAGACGTCGGCCCCATGAACGTGACATTTCACATGGGAGGACGGATCGTCCGGCGGCAATACGGGTGGGTCTACGATCGGAGACGGAGGCGGAACGGGACTGCCGCCATTGCCGCCGGGACCCGGATCCGCAATGGGGTCACCCGGATTAGGCTCAAACACAACAACAGGTTCGCCATCAAACTCGGGATCTGCAAACAAACGCGATGCGTCACGAAAATCGAGGATGGTGAAATAGAGTTTGTCGTAGTCCTCACAGATACGGGTTCCGCGGCCGATAATCTGCTTGAACTCCGTCATTCCGTGCTCACCGAACTTGTTGTCGAGCACGACTACCTTACACGTCTTGCAATTAACACCAGTGGTGAGAAGCTTCGAAGTCGTAACGATGGTCGGGTATTTCTCGTCGGGGTCGATGAAGTTATCTAACTGAGCCTTACCTTCCCTGTCGTCACCCGTAATCTTCATGATGTAGGTGGGGTGATCTCTTACGATATCGGCGTTCTCGTTTACAAGGGCACGTCGCATATTTTCGGCATGCTCGATGTCAACGCAAAAGACTATGGTCTTGGAGTAACGATCCGTCTCCTTTAGAAATTGAGTTATCCGCTTGGCAACTTCCTCGTAGCGCTCTTTGATGACAATCTCGCTGTCGAAGTCTTGCTTCTCGAAAACACGTTTGGGCAGAGCTTCGCCGCGATCATCTATGGTGCCTTCCTCAGTACGGTATCCGTAAATGTCGACGTTCAGCTTAGGACGAATAACTTTATACGGGGCGAGAAAGCCATCCTCGATTCCCTGTTTAAGGGAGTAGGTGTAGACAGGTTCGCCGAAGTAGGTAATGTTTGAAACCTCTTCAGTCTCCTTTGGCGTAGCCGTCATACCGATTTGAATTGCACAATTGAAATACTCAAGTACCTTACGCCATGCGGAGTCCGCCGCGGCGCTTCCGCGATGGCACTCGTCGACGATAATCAAATCGAAGAATTCCGAGTCGAACTCGCGGAATATTTCTTCACCGTTTTCTCCAACAAGCTGTTGGTAGAGCGAGAAATAGACCTCGTAAGCAGAATCGAGCTTTCGACCTACGACCTTGGTTGTAACCCTCTTGAGAGGCTTGAAATCGCCGTCTATGGTCTGATCGACGAGAATATTGCGGTCCGCCAGATAGAGAACCTTACGAACCTCGGTAGTCTGTCGCAAGCGATGAACGATTTGAAAAGCCGTAAAAGTCTTTCCCGTTCCCGTTGCCATAACGAGCAAGATGCGATTCTTACCTCGCGCAATAGCTTCAAGCGTACGATTGATGGCGATGCACTGATAGTAGCGAGGATGATTGCCGCCGTGCTCCTGGTAATACGGAGCGGTCACAATCTCCTGGCTATACGGATGTTCAAGCCCCTTAGCTTTTGAGTATCGTGTCCAAAGTTCCGCCGGAGTGGGAAACTCGTCCATGGCAAGAGCGCGCTCTTTCCCGGTAAGAAAATCGTGCTCAACAAAACCCTTTCCGTTTGAGCTGTACGCAAACGGAATATCGAGCAGCTGGGCATATCCCATCCCCTGTTGGAGACCGGCATCAACGGTGTGCTCCGTATCCTTAGCCTCGACGATTGCGATAGGGATGCCCGGAGCATACATCAGAAGGTAGTCAGCCTTCTTCTTGTCTTTACGGGTGACCATACTTCCGCGCACAACAATCTCGCCACTGGTAAAGAAATACTCAGTGAAGACTTGGGTATTGCGATCCCACGACTTCATAATCGCAGGATCAATGAGTTTAAGCCGTGTGTCAGACTCGTTCATACGTCTCGGAACCCCTCATTGCGCAAAGCGACAGCTATTGATGTTGAGTTGATTAATTTTATCATCACTATGCAATCTAGCAGCCGCTTTATACTAAATGAGACGAAGTAAAGTCAGCCCCGTGAGAAAGCTCCAAAGAAAGCAAAATGAGCCCCGTTGACTTGAGTCAGAGGTCATTCCCGGAGCCCCGCCTACCTCCCCTCCGCCTTCAGCTTCAGCAGCAGGTCGCCCAGCTCGGGGCACTTGTTGGAAAGGCGCATCTGGGCTCGATCGCCCATCCTCCACCGCTGGCGGATCTCCTGAGCACGCGGACTCACGCGATAGTCCCCGTCCATCACCTGCTTGAGCAACTTGGCGGTCACGCGCGCGTCGGCTAGGGCACTGTGGGCGTGACCCGTCGACTCGTCAAACTCGATGCCAAACCACGTCGCCGCGTCATTCAAAGAGACGCACTCGTGGCTGCCCACGTCCATGATCGAGGTGTAAAACGCCTGCAGATCGGCCCAGTCCGTAGGAAATGCGGCAAGGTCGATTTGCTTTGCCTGGCACTCGGTCATAAGCTGTCGACAGTCCGTCCCGCTCCAGCAAACTATCTGGGCGGAGTAGCGGCCGATCCAATCGCTGAGCCTTTTGATCACCATGTAGAGCGGGTCGGCCATCGCGGTGTCCACGGCCGATATACCTGTGAGCTCGCGGACGGGAAACGCAACGCCTTCGGTAAATTCCGTCTGCACAAACTGCGAGAACTCGCCCATAACGTTGCCGTGGTAATCGAGCTTGACGGCGCCGACCTCGATAATCTCATTGCGCAGTCCACGGCGCTGGCGCTGCTTTGGCACCGGCGCAAACTCAAAGTCCAGCACAATCTGGCGCGCAAAGTTCGTCGTGTCGATAGCCGAGATACCCGGCGTCTTTTCAGCTGACACGGTCATGGCCTTTCTCCGTCAACTGCCGCTTGCTACATAGGCGGCTACATTGCCGTAAGGATAGACGCCCGCGCGGACATGAAAGCGGGGCGCAATACCATGCGCCAAGCACACGCCATGCAGACGGCCCCAAGAGAGTCGCCCGCTCTATTCAAATGCATGAAAAAGATTGAGGCCCGGTGACTTGAATCAGAGGTCATCCCGGGCCCATCAGAGCTCACAGAGCTCTTGGTTGCTTTGGTCTCGCTCTTCACGGCGCTTATCGAACTTTCCGAGGCACTCAAGCAGCATTCGAAGCATAACAAGTCGCTGCCATTAAGGCACTGACCTCTTGACCAAGCAACGGCGCTGCCCAGCTATCACCCTTGGGCTGCCGTCAACTTTATTCTATCCGCGAGCATCCGGTTTACCAAATGGATTTTCGGTAAAGGAAGCACGGCACGCCCGCAAAACCACTACGCCCCAAGTGCCGCCATGGGAATCACCGCCACGCCGTCGTCGCGTGTGTAGGCAATGCTCCCCTTTCCAACCACGACCGCCAAAAACGCCGGCGTGGCATTCTGGGCGGCAGGATTGGAGAGCACTTTCCTCTCCAGCGCCTTGAGATTTCTCGCTCCATCGTCTGCTTTCGCATCACTCAGCTTGACCTCGATGGCTCCCCAGCGCCCGTCGTGCTCAACGATCAGATCGACCTCAAGGCCCTTCTCATCTCGGAAATAATGGACACTGTTGTCGACACCGCCGTAGGTGGAAAGGAACACGCGCACGTCGCGCAGGACGAGATTCTCAAAGAGCATCCCCAGCGTTTGCATATCGCCAAGCAGCCGCTCAGGGGTAGCCCCCAGCAACGCCGCCGCAAGTGACGGGTCACAGAAGTAGCGCTTGGGGCGCACGCGAACGCGGGCCTTCGAGCGCATGGGCGGCTCCCATCCGCACAGGTCCTCGGTCAGCTTGAGCCTGTTGAAGAGGTCCAAGTACGCAGCGATGGTCCTCTCGTCGGGGCCCGCCTCACCGTACGAGGCGTCCTTTACGAGCGTCTTGTACGTGACAGCCTGGCTCTCGTTCATGGCAAGAGCTCGCAAAAGGCCGTGTGCAAGCTCGGGCGACATGCCCTCGTCCAGCACGTTGACGTCGAGCACCGAGTGCACGTACTGGCTTGCCGTCTCTCGCGCAAGATCTTCCGAAAGCCCAAGATTTGCAGGCCAACCGCCCCTGCAGCACCAGCGGGCGACGTCATCCACCGTGCTCTCGCGACGCTGAGGGGCAAAATCCTCGCCCTTAAAGAGGCTTGCCAGTGACACGAGCGGCTCGCCGTCGCCCGACTCACACAGGGCCATGGGGCGCATTGACAGACGGGCGATCCTACCCGTGCCGGAATGACGAACATGGCTGCGCTCCTCGCTTTTGAGCGCGGTCGAGCCCGTGAGCAAAAGTGTCCCCCGTTCGTTGCCGCTCGCGTCCACGAAACGCCGGGCGGCATCCCAAACCTCGGGCACCTCCTGCCATTCATCGACCAGGTGTGGCGCATCGCCGATGAGCGCCAGGCTTGGGTCGACCTCTGCCGCTGCACGCTGCGCAGGCTCATCGAGCCTGGAGACGCTCGCCGAGCGAGAGAGCGCCGTCCAGGTCTTGCCGCACCATTTGGGGCCGTTGATCTCCACACAGCCAAACGCCCGCATAAGGGTGTCGAGGCGCTCCTCTATGAGCCGGGGCCTATATCCCTTTTGGGTCAATCTCTTTGGTGCATCCATAGACGGCCGTCCCTCTCTATCACGCGATATGCGAAATTACGCCATTCTCAATGCTGATTTTACGCTACTTTCAATGTAGTTTTTACGCCATGACAGATGTAGTTTTTACGCCATGACAGATTTAGTTTTTACGCCATTTTCATTGAAGGTTTTACGCTTGGCATCCTTAGCGCGACCCATTCCGAGCATCACATCAGAGCGTGCTTGGTTATCTCCGCTCGCACATCTCGGCAAACGAAATCAGCTTGGCATCTCCCCTGCTCGCCGCAGCTTCCTGACATCCTTGCGTAAAGCCTCGCTTCGAGAAGATCGCATAGCTTTTGTGCTGCCGTCTAAAGAGCTCGCTTCGGTGCACGAGCTTTTGCAGCACGTCTTCGCCCACCGGTTCATTGCGCCATTTGCACTCCGCAAACAGCGCAGCGCCCTCGCCATCGTCAACAATCAAGTCGATTTCTTCCTGCGTATGCGTGCGATTATCCGTCCCCCACCAGCGCCCGACACTCGCCGGAACCACATCGAGCTGGCCCGCGCGCGCGAGTTCGTACACGTATTGCCTGCATATAATCTCAAAGACCGTACCCATGTAATCCGATACGTGCGGCTCAATGCGCCCATACGCCATCTCGGCCATATCGTTTTGAATCAGCCCGATGTTCTGCGGCACAAACTTGTACCAGAACCTAAACATCTGGTCGCTCAGCAGATACACGGCTCGCTTATTGCTCGTCTCGTTTAGGGGCAGCTCGCGCTCGACAATCCCAAGCGACGCCAGCTTATCCACATAGCTCTTTACGTTGCTCGCAGGGATTCCCGTAGAGCTCGCAATCTCCGAGATCTTCGAGCGCCCCTGAGCAATTGCTTGCACGATCGCGTCATATTGCTCGGGATTGCGGCACTCTTGCAACAGCAGGTTACTCGGCTCCTCAAAGAGATAGCCCGTAGGAGCAAGAAAAAGACGTTTGATGTTGTCCTTGAGCGGTGCGGCAGGATCGACTTTCTCGATATATGCAGGAATGCCACCTGTCATGCCATAGCAAACTGCAGCGTCTTCGCGACCCATGCTCTGCCACAACCCGAGGGTCGTCGTAAAAACGAGCGGCATGATCTTAAACTGGGCCGTACGCCTACCGTATAGTGGGCTCTCGTAGCCCAACACCTGTTCCTCCATAAACGAAAGAGACGAGCCGCATAGGATCAGCATTAGCTTGGTCTCTTTGTACAAGTGATCGATCTTGTCTTGCAGCAACGAGCTGATCTCGGGATTCGATTGGGCGAGATAGGGATACTCGTCGATCACGACAATCAAACGTTCCGTGCGAGCCATGGTAGCCAATGCATCGAACGCCTCGTCAAAACTACGAAACGACACGCCTGCAGCACCAACCGAACCCGCAAGTATCGCCTGGCTAAAGCCGTGCAGGTTTGCCTCCGCATTGGTACGACGAACCTGAAAGTAAATAGCCTTCTTGCCTTGGATGAACTCTGTGATAAGGCGCGTTTTACCCACACGACGGCGGCCGTAAATCACAGGCATCTCAAAGGAGCCCGTGCCATACAGTCGATTGAGCTCGGACATTTCCGTTGTTCTTCCGATAAACACAGGGCCATCCTTCCTTTACGTTATAGCTAGCTATATTATATCTTCCTATAATATAGCTAGCTATAACGTAATTCGACAAGCGACGCACGCAAAAGGGGAGGTACCCCACCGCACGTGGACCGTTCTGGAAAATGTATCCCGTTCTGGAGCCAAAAACTGGGCCGTAGTTTCCGCCAAGCATCCCATCCGGAAAGCGTGTCCCGTTCTGAGCGCCAAATCCGGGACGCAGTTTCCACTCCAAACAAAGGGCCCCGGCTCGCGATGGAGCTGGGGCCAAAGGCGCAGCATATGTAGTTGATGCTGAGCGCGAACAGCTCGTCAGTAATGACCGTCCGCGCTCTACCCTACCCGCGGTTGCGGGCGCGGCTGTACGGCGTATCCACCATGGGCAGATCCGGACGCAGCTTACCGTCAAACGCGCGGTAGGCGTTCTGTACGGCGGGCGCCGTGGGAATCGTTGCGATCTCACCGATGCCCTTGCCGCCGTATGCCACGGGCAACAGCTCGTCCTTCTCCACGTAGATGGCGTGGATATTCGGAATCTCGGGCGCACGGAACAGCCCGAGCGTACCGTACCTTGCCTGGGGTACGCAGTCCTTAAGCGGCCAGTCCTCGGTAAGCGCATAGCCC
The DNA here is from genome assembly GCA_048189585.1 of Collinsella sp. Lineage (GTDB taxonomy): Bacteria > Actinomycetota > Coriobacteriia > Coriobacteriales > Coriobacteriaceae > Collinsella. Next base: position 9,572 of record DBEZHA010000030.1, read on the forward strand.
ATACCCATGAGCACGCCGCCTTCGATCTGACCCTGGATGGAGATGGGGTTGACCACCTTGCCGGAATCGTGCGCGGCATAGACCTCGCTCACGCGGCCGTCATCATCCAGAATGACCACATGCGTGGCAAACCCGTAGCAGATGTGGCTCTTGGGGTTGGGAACATCCGCACCCAGCTTGTCGGTCGGCTCCAGGTACACGTAGCCAAACTCGCATCCCTCGAGTGCCTTGATGGCAGCCGCGGGATCCTGAGGATGCATACCCTGGCCGGCGACGAGCTCCTGCGTGCGCAGCTGATAGGCGCGACCGTCGTCGTACTCAATCTTGACGCCGTCGCCATGCGCGCTCACGGGAGTATCGGGTGCGGGCTTGCCGGCCTCGATGTCAAGCATGGCATCGCGCAGCAGGAAGGCGGCACCGCGCACGGCCTCGCCGGTCACGACCGTCTGACGCGAGCCAGACGTGGTGCCGGAGTCGGGAGCGTTCTCGGTGGAGCACTCGCCATTGGCAATGCAGCTCAGCGGCAGACCGCAGGCCTCGGCAACGTCCTGCAAAAAGACGGTGTTGCAGCCCTGGCCGATGTCGGACGTGGCGGCATAGACCACGGCCACGCCGTCCTCGATGCGAATCTTGCAGCGGCCGGCATCGGGCAGGCCAACGCCCACGCCGGCGTTCTTCATGGCGCAGGCGATACCGGCGTGTCCGGGATGCGCATAGTAGGCATCCTTGACCTCGAGCAGTGTCTCCTTCAGCGCCGTGGAGCAGTCGGCAATCTGACCGTTGGGCAAAACCTCGCCCGGCTCGATGGCGTTGCGGTAGCGAATCTCCCACGGATCCAGGCCGACCTTCTCGGCCAGCAGGTCGATCAGGCTCTCGAGCGCAAACTCGGACTGGCAAACGCCAAAGCCGCGGTACGCACCGGCGGGCGGGTTGTTGGTGTAGTAGCCAAAGCCGCGAATGTCGGTGTTCTGGTACTTGTAGGGGCCGACGGCATGCGTACAGGCGCGCTCGAGCACCGGGCCGCACAGCGACGCGTAGGCGCCGGTATCAAAGTTGATCTCGCAATCCAGGCCGGTAAAGTTGCCCTCGGCGTCGCAGCCCAGTGTAAAGGTGCCGTCCATGGCGTGACGCTTGGGATGGAAAGCGAGCGACTCGGCACGCGTGAGCTTACACTTCACAGGACGCTGGAACTTATATGCGGCGAGCGCGGCCAAGTGCTGGATGGACACGTCCTCCTTGCCGCCAAAGCCGCCACCCACGAGCATGGTCTCGACGACCACGCGCTCGGGCTCGCTATCCCAGCCAAACATGTGAGCGCACTCTTTGCGCGTGTCGTAGGCGCCCTGGTCGGTCGACTGCACCTTGACGCCATTCTTGTACGGGAAGGCGACGGCGCACTCGGGCTCCAAGAAGGCATGCTCGGTAAAGGGCGTGGTAAAGCGCTGCGTCACGGTAAACGCGCTCTCTGCCAGCGCCTTGGCGGCGTCACCGCGCGTCACGTGACGGCTCTGGCACACGTTGTCCTTGAGCTCCACCGTGTTGCCAAAGGCAAAGAAGCTGTCGTGCAGGCGCGGGGCGTCGGCAGACCTGGCCTCGGCGATGTTGCGCACGGGCTCCAGCGGCTCGTAATCAATCTTTACGAGCTTCTTGGCCTTCTCGAGCGTCGCCTCGTCCTCGGCAACCACCAGCACGATGGCGTCACCCACGCAGCGGGTGATATCGCCCTGGGCGATCATGACGTCCCAGTCCTGGATAAGGTGGCCGACCTGGTTGACCGGCACGTCCTCGGCGCGCAGGATGCCAACCACACCGGGTAGGGCCTCGGCCTTGGAGGTATCGATGGAGAGCACGCGGGCACGCGGATACTTGGAGCGCACGGCGCTGGCGTAGGTCAGGCCCGGCTGGTCGATCTCGTCGATGTCGTCGGGGTACTTGCCCTCGCCGAGCACCTTCTTGCGCACGTCAATACGGAAGGCGCGCTTGCCCACGCCGTAGTCGTCGCCGCGCTCCAGATCCTCGTCGATCTGCTTTTCGCCGCGGAGCACCGCAGCGGCCAGCGCAATGCCCTCGATAATCTTTTTGTAGCCGGTGCAGCGGCAGACGTTACCGCGGATGGCGTACTTGATCTGCTCCTCGGTAGGCTCGGGATCCTCGGCGATGAGCGCTGCACCCGCCATGACCATACCGGGGATACAAAAGCCGCACTGCACGGCGCCCACGGCGCCAAAGGCGTACACAAAGGCCTCGCGCACGTTCTCGGGCAGGCCCTCGACAGTCACGATGTCGCGGCCGGCGGCAAGGGCGGTGGTCAGCACGCACGCCTTGACGGCCGCACCGTCCACATGGATGGTGCAGGTGCCGCAGGCGCCCTCGGAGCAGCCGTCCTTGGCGGAGTGAATGTGCAGGTCGTCGCGCAGATAGCGCAGCAGCGGTTTGTTTTGGGTCGTCGTGTGCTCGACGCCGTTAACGGTAAAAGTGAATTCCTGTGCCATGGTGATTCCCTTCTACACGCCGGCGGCGATACCGGTGCGGTCGTGGATGGCGCCATGCGGGCAGACGACGGCGCACATGCCACACGACAGGCAGTCCGCGCCGTCGATATGGGCGCAGTTGTCCTCGATGCGGATAGCGCCGGCGGGGCACTTTTTGGCGCACATGCCGCAACCGATGCAGCTCGTGTCGCAGATCTTGCGGGCAATGGCGCCCTTATCGGTGTTGTTGCAGCGCACCAGGATGTTCTGGTAGCCGGGAACGAAGGCAATCACGCGCTGCGGGCACGCCATGCCGCACAGGCCACAGCCCGTGCACTTGGAGCGGTCCACACGGGCGACGCCGTCGACCAGCGCGATGGCACCGTGGGGGCAGGCCGTAACGCAAGCGCCACAGCCAATGCAGCCTTCGCTGCAGCGGGCGTCGCCGCCTGCGGAAGCACAGCCGCTTCCGCAGGCAACGTAGGCCACGTGATGTTGAATGGATTTGGCCATAAGAGACTCGCCTATTTCTTAAGAAGGTACGAATAGTTGTCGCGCACGGCCCTGATGGTCAGGCGGACGGCCTCGGGCAGACCGGTGTTGACGGCATCGACCGAGACGGTGCGGACCGTGCCGGCGACGCGGACCTTAAAGTGGTCCTCGTCCACGGCCAGGAAGCCCTCGTTCTCGGAGTTCTCCATGTCCTGCTCGCTCCAGAACAGGGTGAGCTTGTCCTTGTAGGGACGGCCCTCCTGGTAGGGGCAGAACACGGCGCAGTTGCCGCACTCGTTGCACATACCGTCGACGTGGACGACCTGATGCTTGGCCAGGCCCGGCACCTTAATGGCCACGTTGGCGCGGTTGGGGCACACGTCGCAGCAGACCTCGCACACCGAGCCGCAGCCCAGGCAGCGGGTCTTGATGCAGTTGCGCTTGTCGCGGCACAGCGACCCCTTGCGCTCGTAGCAGTTGCCCTCGCGGCCAGCCTGCTCGTTGCAATCGGCGTACTTGTTAAAGTCCACGCCGGCGATGGCACGGGCGACCTCGGCGGCGTCGGCAATAGCCTCGACCACGGTGGCAGGACCGCGACGGCAGTCGCCCGCAGCCCAGACGCCCTCGACGCCGGTGGAGGTGGCGGCAAGGCGGCCGCGACGGTCGTGCTCAACGCCCGCGGCATCGTACAGGCTGGCATCGATGCCCTCGCCCACGGCGCAGATCACCGTGGTGGCGGAAAGCTCGACGGTCTCGCCCGTGGCGACGGGGCTGCGACGGCCGCTTGCATCCGGCTCGCCAAGCTCCATAACATCGCAGGTCAGCACGGCGCCGTTAAGTGCCTTGGGCGCCAGCAGCTCGCAGAACTCAACGCCATCGGCAAGAGCAAGATCGAGCTCTTCCTCGTCGGCGGGCATCTGCTTCTTGGTGCGGCGATACACCAGGCGCACGTTCTTCACACCAGCCAGGCGCTTGGCCACGCGGGCCGCATCCATGGCGGTGTTGCCGGCGCCAATGACTACGACGTCCTCGCCCAGCTCGAGCTTCTCGCCCCTCTTGGCGGCCTCGAGGAACTCCAGCACGTCGAGCTCGGCGCCCTCGCCCAGGCCGGCGGAACCGGGCATCCAGGCACCAGTGGCCACGACCACGTCGGTGAAGCCCTGGGCCTTGAGCTCGTCGATGGACTCCACGCGGGCGTTGAGCTGCACCTTGGCGCCAAAGGCCAGGCAGAGCTCTGCGTCGTGGGAGATATCGTCGCTCGCAATGCGGAACTCAGGAATCACGTGACGGACCACGCCGCCGAGCGAATCGCGAGCCTCGAAGATGGTGACGGGCACGCCGGCGCGCGTCAGGAAGAACGCCGTCGCCAGGCCGGCCGGGCCGCCGCCGATAACGGCAACGTTGCGCTCGCCGTCGTTGGCGATGGCCTGGGTGCGCAGCTTGGGCAGCACGGCGGTCATGGCCTCGCGGGCGGCCTTGAGCTTGCTGGCGCGGATCTGGGCGCCCTCGGGCTCGTAGAACGCACGCTCGCAGGCACGGCCGCAGGGATGCGGGCAGATGGTGCCGGTAATGAACGGCAGGGCGTTGCGCTCGATGATGATGTTGAGCGCATCCTCGTAGCGGCCCTCGTCAACAGCCGCCAGATAGGCGGGAATATCCTGCTGGATGGGGCAGCTCGTGCGGCACGGCGTGGTAAAACAGTCGGAAAGCGGGCTCTTGCCGGCGACCTTGCGATCGGGCAGCGGGCGCAACGGCTTCTTGTAGAGCGGGTTGGTGAGCGAGTCGGTCTGAATCGCGGTCACGGCCTCGAGCGAGACGCCCGCGAACGGCTTGCCGTCCAGATCGGTGAACTCGCCAGCCATCTGGCTAAAGCGCTCGTAGCCACCGGGCTTGAGCACGTCGGTCGCCAGGGTGACGGGCCAAATGCCGGCATCGTACAGGGCGCGGATGTTGTAGACCGTGGCGCCGCCGGAGTAGCTGATGCGCAGTTTGCCATCGAACTGCTCGGTAATGCGGCGGGCAGCCTCGATAGTCAGCGAGAACAGCGAACGGCCGGACATGTACATCTCGGTGGAGGGCAGCTCGTTTCTCGTCACGTCGACGGGGAACGTGTTGGTCAGCTTGACGCCAAACTCCAGGCCGCGCTCGGCGCACAGGGCAATCAGGCGCTCGAACATGGGCACGGCATCGGCCCACTGCAGGTCCTCGCGGAAGTGCGTGTCATCGAAGACGATGTAGTCAAAGCCCAGCTCGTTGAGGCGCTGACGTGCAAACTCATAGCCCAGCAGCGTGGGGTTGCACTTGATGTAGGTGTTGAGGCCCTTCTCGGTGATCAGATAGGTCGCGATGCGCTCGATCTCGGCCGGCGGGCAGCCGTGCAGGGTAGACTCGGTGATGGAGTTGGAGACGCGCGCCGGGATGGACTCGACAAACGCGGCGTCAACATGCTCAAACTTGTCCAGGTTAGCGAGCGCCCACGTGCGGCACTCATTCCAAACCTCGGAGCCGCTGGCGTCCTTCATGCCCTCGATGTAGGCGTCGACCTTGGGGCTCTTGATACCCTCCAGGTCATAGCCCACGGACATGTTAAAGACAAAGCCGTCCGGGCTACCCAGGCCGTACTCGCGAGCGATGAGGTGGCATGCGAACCATGCCTTCACGTACTCGGCAAAGGCCTGCGGAACCTCGAGCTCGGTCGACCACTCGCAGTTGTAGCACTCGTCCTGCGCCACGATGCAGGGCTTGTTCACACACTTGGAGAGCTCCTCGCCGTCCATAACCTGAACGGTCTTGAGCTCAAAGAAGCGGGAACCGGCCACGTAGGATGCCACAATGTTCTGGGCAAGCTGCGTGTTGGGGCCGGCGGCCGGGCCAAACGGAGTCTCGATGCGCTCGTCAAAAATGGGAAGCGCGCCCTCCTGGTTGGTCGTGACCATCTTGCGCACGCCAAAGACGGCGCCCTGAGTCTTGTGCTCCTCGATGATCCAGTTCATCAGCTGCGAAAACGGGATCGGCCTCATGATGTCGCTCATAGTGGGTTCCTCTCTGTAACGCCCGGCGAGACCGCGCGGCGGGCGCAAATACGGTGTAGCGCTAGCACAGCGCCGGCGACCCCGCGGAGGTCGCCTATACGCGCGTCGGATGCGGCGAAACATCCGACGCGCGCGAATCTACTTGTAATTAGTAGGCGCGATCGTTGAGCGTGCTCCAGAGCTTCTTGGACTCGGCCATGGTCCACGCGTTGATCTTGTCCTCATCAATGCCAACGAACTCGCGATCCTTGTACAGGACGCGGCCGTTGATGATGGTGGTGCGGCAGTTTTTGCCCATCATGCCAAAGAGCATGTGGCCGTCGATGTTCTCCTCGCTCAACGGCGTAAAAGGCTTGTAGTCCATAACGATGACGTCGGCGGCAGCGCCGGCCTCGAGCACACCAAGCTTGCGATCGAAGTACTTGCTCGCCATCTTGGCATTGTTCTCGAACAGCATGGTCATGGCCTCGCACCAGCCCACGTTGGGCATAGCGGCGTTGTGGCGCTGAATGATCAGGAAGACCTTGAGGCTCTCGAGCATATCGTGAGTGTAGGCGTCGGTGCCCATGCACACGGGAATGCCGCGGCGGAAGAACTCGAGCACGGGGGCACAGCCCACGGCGTTGCCCATATTGGATTCGGGGTTGTTGACGAGCCAGGTGCCGGACTCCTTGACGATGTCCATCTCGGCGGGCGTCACGTGGATGCAGTGACCCAGCATGGTGTCGGGACCGAGCAGATTGTGCTGCAGCAGGCGCTCGACGGGGCTAATGCCACCGCGGTTGAGGCGGGAGTCCCACACGTCATTCATGCCCTCGCACACATGGATGTGGAAGCCGGTCAGGCCGTTGTTGGCCTCAGCCATCTTATCCATGGTCTCGTCCGACAGCGTAAAGGTGGCGTGACCGCCAAACATGGCGGCGATCATGTGGTTGTCGTTTTCGCGACGCTCCTTGGCGGCCCACTGGGCGAACTCGGCGTTCTCGGCAATGGCCTGGTCGCACTTTTCCTGACCGCGGCGGTCGGAGACCTCGTAGCACAGGCACGAACGCATGCCCAGCTCCTGAGCTGCATCCTTAATGGTAAAGAGGCTACCCGGAATCTCGCAGAAGCTCGCGTGGTGATCGAAGATCGTGGTGACGCCGTCGCGGATGGAATCCAGGATCGTGGCATAGGCGCTGGCCTTGGTGCCGTCGAGCGTCAGGTTGTCGTCAATCTTCCACCACTGCTGCTCAAGATTCTCCAGGAAGTTGGTGGGGTTGCAGCCCTTAATGGCAAGGCCGCGGGCCAGACCCGAGTAGATGTGGGTATGGCAGTTGATAAGTCCGGGCATGATGAGGTTGCCCTGGGCGTCGACGTACTCGGCATCCGGGTACTTGGCCTTGAGCTCGCGCTCGGGGCCCACTTCGACGATCGTATCTCCGTCAATGGCAACCGCACCGTTGGGAATGAACGGGGTCTGAGCGTTGCGGGTAAAGACGGAACCGTTAGCGACCAGAAGCATGAATGCTCCCTTCAACATCAGGGGCGGGGTTTGACACCTCTGACATAGCGGAAGTGCGAAGCGCCGGCCTACACCGGAAACGGGCCCTCTCCCGTCAACGCTTCACCAAAGGGACAAGCCCTTTGAAGTGCGGCCTATCGCCGCATGACGTCGGCGGACGAGGCGATACGTCCGCCGACGAATAGCACCGAATTGGTTACTTCTTGCTCTCGGGCAAGACCAGATCCACAGCGGCATCCTTGGCGGCATCGATGTGCTGAGCCACGACCGGCGTCTGCGGAAGGATCAGGTTAAGGACAATGGCCATGATGGCGGTGGGGGTCACGGCGTTGGAGCCGATGACGGTGGACACCCAGGTGGGCATGCCCTCGCCGGCGAGGCAGCCGCTGGCCATCCAAATACCCAGGCCAAAGACGACCGAGGTGCCGACGATGGTGGTGGTGCGCTGCGTGAGGCCCTCGCGGGTGAACATGCGCACGCCGTTCATGGTGATGGTGCCAAAGACGCCGACGGTCGCGCCGCCGATGACGGGCTGCGGGATGGCGGAGAGCACGGCAGAGAGCTGCGGGAACAGACCGGCGATGGCAAAGACGGCCGCGATGATCACAAAGACCCACTTGTTGACGACCTTGTTGGAGCAGATGATGCCCACGTTCTGGCCAAGGGCGCTGGTGGGAAGACCGCCCAGCAGGCCGCCGACCATAGAGGTGAGGCCCTGGGACACGATAGCGCCGGAGAGCTCGCGCTCGGTGGGCATACGGTCGATGGAGCCCAGGCAGGCGGCAGAGACGTCGCCGATAACCTGGATGGCAACCATGGGGAACACGACGGCAAGGGTAATGCAGACCTCGGGATCAAACTCGAGCGCATAGGGCATGAGCTTGGGAAGGGCGAAGACCTGGGCGGTGGCGACGCTGGAGAAGTCGATCATGCCAAAGGGGATGGAGACGATCATACCAACGATCATGCCAAAGAACACGGATCCCAGCTTGAGCGTGCCCTTGCCAAAGTTGGCGAGCGCAAAGACCACGGCGAAGGTGATAAGAGCGACGCACCAGGCCTGCGGGGTGCCCCACAGCGGCGTACCCATACCGCCGGCCATATACTTGACAGCCGTGGGATAGAGAGAGACGCCAATGGAGAAGATGACCGTACCGGTCACGACAGGCGGGAACAGCCACTTGATCTTGCTGTAGGCCAGACCAAAGAGGACCGCGACGGCGCCGCCGACGATCTCGCCACCCAGCAGCGCACCAAAGCTAAAGCCCGAAGCACCCATGGCCTGCAGGGCCGGCAGAAACGCGAACGAAACGCCCATGACGATGGGCAGGCCGCCGCCGATGCGACGGAAGGGAGCGAAGGCCTGAAGGGCCGTGTCGATCGCCGAAAGAATGAGCGCGACCTGGATGATGTCGGTGCTCTGCTGGCTATTAAAGCCGTAGACGCCGGCCATGATGACCGCCGGGGTAATGATGCCGGCAAACGATGCCAGTACGTGCTGAAGGGCACACGGGATCATTTCCTTAACGGGAGGCATACCTTCGCGAGTGAACAGGGCTTCAGTGCCGTTCGTAACCGTCTCCTGGGTCATTTGACCACCAATCCTCGAAGTAGTTGTTTTCGCATCTAACGCTCTATTGTGACGCAGTGCGGGGTTGAGGTTGTGCCTCCATTGCATATCGTATTAAAGATGATTCTCATTCTCAATAATAATTTTTTGTTATCAGACCATTCTTCAGCTGAAATATCGCATTTCCGCAGGTCAGGAAAGTGTCTGGTCAAAATAACATCTAACTTTTCTTTTGGTCAACCGTTTACCGCTAAATTCCTACCGTTCGTCTGCATTACGCAATATACCTGCGGATATACGAGATGGTGGGCAGCGTGTTACCATGAGAAAAAATTGTTATGAACATTTCCGTTTTCACCCAAAGGAGTTGCCCGTGAACGAGACCGTACGCCGCTTTTTGCCGATGGTCGATTTTCTGGAGCAGATACTCGGCAAAAACAGCGAAATCGTGCTGCACGATTTCTCGGATCCCGACCACGCCATCGTCGATATTCGCAACGGCATCGTGAGCGGCCGCAAGGTCGGCGGTCCCGCCACCGACCTGGCACTCAAGATCATGCACGACGCCAAGTATCGCGACCTGCCGTTTATTACGGGCTACGAGGGGCGCGGTGCCGGCGGCAAGACGTTGGAGTCGGCGACGTACTTTATCCGCGAGAATGACGAGATCGTCGGTATGCTCTGCGTCAACACCGACCTCTCGACCGTACGCTCCATCAACGCCATGGCGCAGCAGCTCATGGCGTGCTTCGACGCGGCGCCGACGCGCACGGAGCCCGCCCCTATCGAGGTCGAAAGCCTTTCGGAGTCTACACAGGAGCTCATTGACCGCAGCATTGCCGAGTTGCTGAGCGCGCGCGGGCTGGATGTAGCGTCGCTTGGTCAGAGCGACCGCGTGGACGTCATTCGCCACCTCAACGGCAACGGGGTGTTCATGCTCAAGGGTGCCGTGGCCTGCGCCGCCACCGCGCTGGGCATCTCGGAGCCCAGCGTCTACCGCTACCTGCAAAAAGTTCGCAAGGAGGGCTAACGAGCAAAATGGAGCGCGGCTCCACAAGCGATCCGTCACTTAACAAAAGACCCTGCAGCTCGCACTGCAGGGTCTTTTTGCATGTCATGTTTAGTTGTTGCCAACGCCTTAGAGAGCGGCGACGACCTCGATCTCGACCAGACCGCCAGCCGGAAGGGCGGCAACCTGGAAAGCGCTGCGCGCGGGGAACGGGGCCTCGAACTTGGAGGCGTAGATCTCGTTCACGGCAGCGAAGTCGGCAATGTCGGCCAGGTAGACCGTGGTCTTGACGACATCGGCAAACGTAGCGCCGGCGGCAGTCAGCAGGGCCTCGACGTTAGCAAGGGACTGCTTGGCCTGGGCCTCGACGCCCTCGGGCATCTTGCCAGTTGTGGGGTCGATGCCCAGCTGGCCGGACAGGAACACCATGTTGCCGGTCTGGATACCGGGGGAATACGGTCCGATGGCTGCGGGTGCGTTATCGGAAGACACGACGGTCTTGCTCATGTTTTTCTCCTTACGATCAGATAGAGAGCGTGAGCGCGGTGTTCACACCGGGAGGCACAGTTCGGTCTGAACACCGCGCTTGATTGGGATAATACTCAAGGTTTCTGTTTGATGCAAGAATATTATCAGCTTGCGAGAATATTTTATCGCCCAACGGTTTCCCCGAACCGCTGAACGGTTCTCATGTGGAGCAGCCAGTCCAAGCTGCTGAAGACTTTGTCCTGCTTAGGCTGCGGGCGTCGCCCACCGCAGCGACGCCACTATACTTTTGAATATCTGAGCATTTTGAAAGGCAGGATATGACCGCAACCGCCAGCCGAACCACTAACCGCAGGCCCGAGCTTTTGGCCCCCGCCGGAGGCCCGGAGCCCTTTGCCGCCGCGCTCGCCGCCGGGGCAGACGCCATCTACTGCGGCATGGGCAGCTTCAACGCCCGCCGCAAGGCAACCAACTTTACCGACGAGGCCTTTGAGCAAGCCTGCCGCGCCGCGCATCTAGCCGGGTCGCGCGTCTACGTCACGGTCAACATCGTCATCAAGCAGTCCGAGATGGGCGATGCACTGCAGCTCATTCATCGCTGCTCCACGCTGGGCGCCGATGCCTTCATTATCCAGGACTGGGGTCTGTTCTTTGAGGCCAAGCGCACCATGCCCGGCATCGAGACACATATCTCGACCCAGGCGAACATCCACGACGACCGCGGAACCCTTTGGTGCCGTGAGCAGGGCGCCGACCGCGTGACTCTCTCGCGCGAGCTCTCCATCGACGAAATCGCCGCCATTCACGACGCCGCGCCCGATGTGGACCTTGAGGTCTTCAGCCATGGCGCCATCTGCTTTTGCTACTCGGGCCTGTGCCTGCTGTCGAGCTTTGCCATGGCGGGACGATCGGCCAACCGCGGCATGTGCGCCCAGCCCTGCCGCCTGCCCTACGAGTTGATCGACGAGAACGGTCGCGCGCTCTCCCCTGCCGGTCGCGAGCGCGCGCTGTGCCCGCGTGACACCAACACCTCACAGCTTGTTCGCCGTCTGTATGACGCCGGCGCCGCATCGCTCAAGCTCGAGGGCCGCATGAAGGCACCCGATTACGTGTACTCCATCGTTGATGTGTATCGTCACGAAATTGACGACATGCTATCCGGAGCCGCCGTTGCCAAGGACGAGGAAGCCGCCCGCCAGCGCCAGCTCAAGCGCTGCTTCAACCGCGACTTTACGCACGCCTATCAGGACGGCACCTCGGGCGACGAGATGATGAGCTATGAGCGTTCCAACAACCGCGGCCAGATCGTGGGCACGGTGCTGGGCAGCCGCCCGGCCAACCGCGATGTGCGCGGCCTCAAGTCCGACGACCGCCGTCGCCGCGCCGCCATCGCCCGCATTGAGCTGTTTGAGCCCGTGGGCAAAGGCGACCTGCTGGAGCTTCGCCACGATAACGAGTTTGACCAGTTCCTGACCACCATTGCCGCCGATGATGCCGCCGCCGGTGACATCATTGAGTGCCGCGTGCCCCGTAGCATGCCCGAGGGCTGCCGCGTGCGCGTGATTCGAAGCCAGAGCGCCATTGACGCCGCCGGCGCCGCGCTCAAGCGCGATGTGCTGCGCCGCCGAGCTGTTGACGTGTCCGTCGTGGCGCGCCTGGGCGAGCCGTTTACTGTCACACTCACCTGCTGTGACAACCCCGCGCTCACCGCCACCGCCACGGGCTTCACCGTCGAGGCCGCCAAGACCCGCGCCGTCGAGGCATCCGATCTGGTTGAGCACGTCGGGCGCATGGGCTCCTCTCCCTTTGAGGCCGCGAGCTTTGATGTGGCGCTCGATGAGGGCTGCGGCATGGGCTTCTCCGCCGTGCACAAGGTGCGCGCCGCCGCTTGTAAGGCGCTGGAAGAGGCCATTCTGGCACCGTACGAGGAGCGCGCAAAAACGCTCGAGTTGCCGGTGCTCGACAAATGTACGCGCCCCATGCCCAAGCACTACCGCGACGAGCCGCAGATCTGCGCCACCGTCACCTCGCTCGAGGCCGCCGAGGCAGCCCGCGCGGAGGGTGCAACGCGCATCTATATGACCACCGACGCGCTCGAGGCTGTCGGACTCTCCCCTGCCGATGCATTTGAGCAGGGTATCGTGCCCGTACTCGACGAGGTCTGCCGCGCCGTCGACCACGAGCGCGTCGATCCTTGGATCAATGCCGGAGCCACCGTCGCCGTCGGCAATATCTCCGAGCTCGCCGTAGCCGCTCATGCCGGCGCCACGGCCGAGATTCGCTCTTGCCTGCCGGTGCATAACACGCCCTGCATGGAGGCACTTGCCGAGCGCGGAGCCGGTGCGTTTTGGCTCTCGCCCGAGATCACGCTCGACGAGATCGTCTCGCTTGGCACCGCCGCGCCCGCAGCCCTGGGCATCACTGTGTTCGGCCGCCCGCGCGTTATGACGAGTGAGCACTGCATCCTGCAGGTGGCCAATGGCTGCATCCACGATTGCGCTAACTGCCGCCTGCGCGCCCGCAAGCTGTCACTCAAGAATATCGACGGCAAGGTCATGCCCGTACGCACCGACATCCATGGCCGCTCTCGCCTGTACGACGCCTACCCCATCGACCTCACGCCGCAGGTTCCTCAGCTGCTCGATGCCGGCGTGCGTCGTCTCATGGTAGACGGAACGCTGCTCGAGACAGATGAGGTGGGCCGCGCCGTCGCCCGCGTCCGTCGTGCCGTCGAAGCAGCACAGGCCGGCCGCAAGCCCGCCGCCCGCCTGCGCGGCGCCACCTCGGGCTGCATGTTTGTGGGAATTAGCTAACCGAAAGGCTTACACGTGAACGAAGAACCTCAAGTCCTTTACTGCGACGCCTGGCTCATGGCCATCGACAAGCCCGCCGGCATGATCGTCCACGGCGACGGCACCGGCGAGCGCACGCTCACCGACTACGCCAGCGACCTGCTGCTGGCGATGGGTGACGGCTTTGCCGCGACCGACATGCAGCCGCTCAACCGCCTGGACCGCAACACCACCGGCGTGGTGTTGTTTTCGCTCGACAAACAGACGCAGCCCGCCTTTGACCAAATGGTCATCGACCACGCCTTCGAAAAGCACTATCTGGCGCTGGCCGAGGGCAAGATCGACTGGAACGAGAAGCTCATCGACAAGCCCATCGCCCGCGACCGTCACGACAGCCGAAAGATGCGCGTCGGCGCCAGCGGCAAGCCGTCTCAAACTCGCGTGAAGGTGCTCAAACGTCTTAAGAGCCGTCGTGGCCTGCCCGCGCGCTCGTATATCGATGTCGAGTTGCTCACCGGCCGCAAGCACCAAATCCGTGTGCACCTGGCAAGCGAGCATCATCCCCTGGTTGGCGACGACCTGTACGGAACGCCGCGCCCCTGCGGCCTGATGCTCCACGCCCACAGCGTGTCCTTCACGCATCCCGTAACCGGCGAGCACATCCACATCGAAGCCCCCTGCCCCTGGGAGCCCTAAAACCTGCCAAAAAGGGCAGGCACCTTTGTGGTGGCTTTGCCGCAATGGCTCAGCCGCGGTCCCAAAACGTCTCGATCTGTAACAGTAACTCGGCAAAATCGGCCCCAGATGTTACAGATCGAGACAAAGGAACGGCGTAACCACCACAATGGGGACAGGCACCTTTGTGGTGGTTTTGGCCTTGTCCCATCGCTAGACCGTGATGACGTTTTCCATCGTCTGGTACTTGGCGGGCACCTCGCCCGCGGTGATAACCGTTGCGTCACGGAAGTCCGCGAATTTTACGGGAGCCACCATGCCAAACTTACTGGCGTCCGAGATTACGAAGCGTTTGGCGGTATGGCGCATCGAGATACGCTTGACCTGCGCTTCCTCGATATCGGGCGTCGTAAAGCCCTGCTCGGCGGCAATGCCGTTAGAACCCCAAAAGCCACAATTGAAGTTGTAACGGTCTAGGGTTGCCAGGGCATCGGGGCCAACGAGCGCCTCGGTCTCGGGTTTTAGCTCGCCGCCCAGCACCACGGTACGCATGCCGCGCAAAGCAAGGCGCTGAGCATGGAGCACGGAATCGGTCACATAGGTGACATCTTCAAGGTGCGGAAGATGCTCGATGAGCCTGAGCGTCGTCGAGCCCGAGTCGATGTATACAAAGCTCTCAGGCTCCACAAGCGCCGCCGCACGGGCGCAGATACGCTCCTTGTCATCGTTATGGAGGTCGCTGCGCTCATTAAGCGTTAGGTCGCGCGTCACGTGCGCGCGCTCAAGACTCGTCGCCCCACCGTGGACCTTGGCGATGCGGTGCGCTCGGTCGAGCGTCTGCAGGTCGCGCCGAATGGTAGACGCCGTCACGCCCAGGGCCTCAGCAAGCTCCGGCACGGTAACCGAGCCGGCTCGCTGCACCATCGACACGATCGCGTTGAGCCTATCTTCCGCAAGCATCGCTTACTCCTCCTCGGGGTACACAACTCCCCAGTCGGCGCGGAGCTTGGTCATAAGCTCCATAACATCAGAAGCATAGCCCAGAAGCTCACACTTCGAATCATCGCCGGCAACGGCCCTCTCCAGGTCGGCCATCTCGTAGCACAGAGCGTATGCCTCGGTGCCAGCGTGGACCTCCTCACGGTGACCGTCTGCAGTCCACACGATGGTCGCGTGATCGGCACGCGGATAATCGTTGACCTCGATATAGCACTTGTCGAAGCTAATGACCGAACGCTTGGGCTGCTTGGAGTGGAGCGTAAGGCTCACCACGCCCAGCTGCTGTTCGGCATTACGGCAGACGATGCCGCCCGCAACGTCAACACCGGTCTCGCAGGTGTTGCCCAGCGAAACGACCTCAGCGGGCTGGCTTGCCATAAAGAGACGCATGACGGACAGGGCATACACGCCAATATCGAGCATGGCACCGCCAGCAAGGTTGCGGTTGTAGAAGCGATTGGTCAGATCGCCGTACTCCTTATAGCTACCAAAGTTGAGCTGAGCAAGGTTCATACGACCAAAGTCGCCCGCATCCATGCGACGACGCAGCTCCTGATACAGCGGCATGTGGAGCACCGTGGTGGCATCCATAAGAACCACGTTGTGCTCGTCGGCGATGGCACGGGCCTCGTCAAGCTCGGCGGAATTGAGGGTAATGGCCTTCTCGCAGAGCACGTGCTTGCCGGCGGCCAACGCAGCACGCAGATAGGTGATATGCGTGTTGTGCGGCGTAGTGATATAGACGGCGTCGATGTCCGGATCGGCGTAGAGGTCCTCGACCGTCTCGTACACCTTCTCGACGCCATACTGCTCGGCAAAAGCCTGGGCTTTGGAAAGCGTACGGTTGGCGACACCCGCGAGCTTGCGGCCGGCAAGGGCGAGAGACTGAGCCATCTGGTTGGCGATAACGCCACACCCAATTACAGCCCAGCGGAGCTCGGGGGCCGTAAAAATATCGTTGGGGAACGGCTGATCCTGGACCGAGGTGAACGCCGCCTTAGCGGCTGCTTCGGCGTCGAGCGGAGCCTGTTTGGAATCTGCCATTATGTGCCTCCTAAGTCATCGGAAGTTCTTCATTCCTAATAGCCCTATATTCGCACAATCACGCGCGTATTTGCTCGTATTTGCGTGTTTATTTGTTTTACAGTCATCATTTACCCATATTTGACACACGCTTGCGCGGTTACACGCATTATCGCGCAAGGCTATGCGCGTAAATGCGCACGGGACGATCCTTATGAAACATAAAAGGGCGGAACA
This sequence comes from Collinsella sp., assembly GCA_048189585.1. Lineage (GTDB taxonomy): Bacteria > Actinomycetota > Coriobacteriia > Coriobacteriales > Coriobacteriaceae > Collinsella. The sequence goes on from DBEZHA010000030.1 coordinate 25,862, forward strand.
CCATAGCCATAAAAGACAGAGTAGGCCGTATTACTCCACCCCTCTGGGGGCATCAGACATCAAAGGACCGTCCCAAACTGCCGGCACATAGAGACAGTCCCCCATCGACTGGTCATTTAAGTCTGTTCCCAATGACTGCCAATCAACGGCCACTCATTTAAGTCTGTCCCCAATGAGTAGGGATAGAAAAAGGCCCGGGTGCCGTAGCATCCGGGCCTTTGCTAGCAACTTGATGTTGCGGGCAGCTTAGAACTTGTGGCCGCACTTCTTGCAGACGCGCAGCTTGTTCTTGCCGTCCTTCTCGTGACCGACGCGGGTAACCTTACCGCACTCGGGGCAAACGAGATTGACGTTGGAGGCGTCGATGGGAGCCTCCTGCGAAACGATGCCGCCCTGCTGGTTGGCAGCGTTGGGCTTGACGGCCTTCTTGACGACCGAAACGCCCTCGACAACGACCTTGTTCTCGGCGGGGAGAGCACGCAGGACAACGCCCTGCTTGCCGCGATCCTTACCAGAGAGAACCTGGACCTTATCGCCCTTCTTGATATACATATATCTCCCCTAACTACAGGGTCTCGGGAGCGAGCGAGACGATCTTCATGTACTTCTTGTCACGAAGCTCGCGAGCGACAGGCCCGAAGATACGGGTGCCGACGGGCGAACCATCGTTGTTGATGACAACGCAGGCGTTCTCATCAAAGCGAATGTAGGAGCCATCCTTGCGGCGGATCTCCTTAACGGTGCGAACGACGACGCAACGGACAACGTCCTTCTTCTTGACGTTGGCGCCAGGGGTAGCCTCCTGGACAGCACCGATGAACACATCGCCGATGCCTGCATAACGACGCTTGGAACCGCCAAGCACCTTGATGCAGCGAATCTTGCGAGCGCCGGAGTTGTCGGCGACGTTCAGCATGGTTTGCATCTGAATCATGGTAGATGTTCCTCCGAACTAAGAACCGAAGAGAGGTGCGCAGCCTTTATACGGCCTGTGGTATGCAAGCCAGGCATACGCACATCTTCGGAAACGTACAAGTCGTAAGAGCGACTGCTTATTTAGCGCGCTCGACGACCTCGATGAGGCGCCAACGCTTCATCTTGGACATAGGACGGGTCTCCATAACGCGGACGGTATCGCCCACGCCAGCCGTGCACTCCTCGTCGTGAGCGTGCAGCTTCTTGGAGCTGGTCATCATCTTGCCGTACTTGGGGTGACGCTTGCGCTCGGTGATGGTGACAACAATGGTCTTGGCACCGGAGACAGAGGTAACGACACCCGTACGGACCTTACGCGAGTTACGCGAATCAGTCATGTTCTCTCCTTAGGTCCTACTCGGCGACAGCGGACTTCTCCGCTGCGATCTCGCGGGCGCGCTGCTCCGTGAGGACGCGAGCGATGTCCTTCTTCACGGTGTTGACGCGAGCGGTGTTGTCCAGCTGGCTGGTGGCCATCTGGAAACGAAGGTTAAAGAGCTCGGCGCGCATTTCCTTCAGCTTCTCAACGAGCTGAGCGTCCGAGAGCTCACGAATCTCTGCGGGCTTCATTAGTTCTCCTCCTTGGCGGCGGCGGCGTCCTCAGCAGCCCACTTGGCCTCGAGAGCGGCCTCCTCAGCCATCTCCTTCTCGATGCGCTGCTCAGCGTTCTTGGCAGCAACAATCTTGGTCTTGATGGGGAGCTTGTGCTGCGCAAGACGCAGAGCCTCGCGAGCGACCTCCTCGGGAACACCCTTGACCTCGAACATGATGCGGCCGGGCTTGACGACGGCCACCCACTCCTCGGGGTTACCCTTACCAGAACCCATGCGAGTCTCGGCAGGCTTCTTGGTGATGGGCTTATCGGGGAAGATCGTGATGTAGACACGACCGCCACGCTTCATGTAGCGGGTCATGGCAATACGAGCGGCCTCGATCTGACGGTTGGTGATCCAATGGGCCTCGAGAGCCTGGATACCAAACTCGCCGAAATGCAGCTCGGTATTACCCTTGGCCTGGCCCTTCATGGAGCCACGCTGCACCTTGCGGTGAAGAATACGCTTAGGGGCAAGCACTACTGACCCCTCCTCTCGGAGTTACGACGACGAGGACGGGAAGAGCCCTCGAGTGCAGGGTTGGGAACAGGCTGGCCCGGGAGCTTCTCGCCCAGGTAGATCCAGACCTTCACGCCGCAAGCGCCCATGGTGGTGCTGGCGACAGCCGTGCCGTAGTCGATCTTGGCACGGAGGGTGTGCAGAGGCACGCGACCCTCGCGGTACCACTCACGACGGCCCATCTCGGCACCGCCGAGACGACCGGAGCACTGGATACGGATGCCCTTAGCGCCGGCCTTGCGGGCGGACTGGACAGCCTTGCGCATAGCGCGACGGAAGGCAACGCGGCCCTCGAGCTGCTCGGCGATAGACTGAGCAACGAGGTTGGCGTCGAGCTCGGGGCGCTTGATCTCGACAACGTCGACGGAGAGCTGGCCCTTGGAGACGCCAGCGACCTTCTCGAGCTCGGTGCGGAGGGTATCGATCTCGGCACCCTTCTTACCGATGACAACGCCGGGGCGAGCGGTGAGGATAATGACCTTCACCTTGTCGCCAGCGCGCTCGATCTCGACGCGGGAGACAGCTGCGCGGGAAAGACGCTTCTCGAGGTACTTGCGGATCTCGAGATCGTTACCGAGGGTCTTAGCGTAATCCTTCTCTGCGAACCAGCGGGAGCGCCAGTTCTCGGTGATGCCAAGACGGAAGCCGGTGGGGTAGACTTTCTGACCCATACAGCTTTACGCCTCCTTTCGAGGAGCAACGACGACGGTGATGTGGGAAGTACGCTTCAGAATGCGAGAAGCGGAACCCTTGGCGCGGGGACGGATGCGCTTAAGCGTCGGACCCTCGTCAACATAGGCAGCGGCGACAACCAGGTTGTCGGCACGCAGACCGTTGTTGTTCTCGGCGTTCGCAACGGCGGAACGGAGAACCTTCTCGACATCCACAGCGACGGCGCGGTCGCAGAAGTGGAGGATGTCGAAGGCCTGAGCGACAGGCTTGCGGCGGATCAGATCGACCACCAGGCGGGCCTTGCTGGGGGAAACACGCACGTACTTAGCGACGGCGCGAACCTCGGTGGCCTCAGTTTCAATAGACTTAGTTGCCATTTACGGTTAACCCCCTATTTGGCCTTGTGGCCACGGAACGTACGAGTCGGCGCGAACTCGCCGAGCTTGTGACCAACCATGGACTCGGTAACATACACGGGCACATGCTTGCGGCCGTCGTGGACGGCGATGGTGTGACCAACCATCTCGGGGAAGATGGTGGACGCGCGGGACCAGGTCTTCACGACGTCCTTCTTGCCAGCCTCGTTCATCGCGGTGATACGCGAGAGAAGGCGAGTCTCCACGAACGGGCCCTTTTTGAGACTTCTGCTCATAAGTGCTTTCTCCTAAAACTCGGTATCCGAAATTACTTCTTACGGCGACGAATGATGTGCTGGTTCGAGACCTTCTTCTTCTTGCGCGTACGAAGGCCCTTCGTCGGCTTACCCCAGGGGGTAACAGAGGGACGACCAGAGGTGTGGTTCTTGCCCTCGCCACCGCCGTGCGGGTGGTCGACAGGGTTCATGACGGTACCGCGGACGGTCGGGCGCACGTTCATGTGACGCTTACGGCCGGCCTTGCCGATGACGATGTTGGAGTGATCGGCGTTGCCGACCTCACCGACGGTGGCGCGGCAGGTAACGAGGATGCGGCGCATCTCGGAGGAAGGCATACGGACGATAGCGTACTTGCCCTCCTTACCCATCAGCTGGCAGGAGTTACCGGCGGAACGGGCGATAGCAGCGCCCTTGCCCGGCTGGAACTCGACGGCGTGGATGAGCGTACCGACGGGGATGTCGGCGAGGGGCAGAGCGTTGCCCGGCTTGATGTCGGCGTCAGAACCGGACATGATGGTCTGACCGACCTCGAGGCCCTTGGGGGCCAGGATGTAGCGCTTCTCACCGTCAGCGTAGTGCAGCAGAGCGATGCGAGCGGAACGGTTCGGATCGTACTCGATCGTGGCAACCTTGGCGGGCACGCCGTCCTTGTTGCGCTTGAAGTCGATCACGCGGTAACGACGCTTCACGCCGCCGCCCTGGTGGCGGGTGGTGATGCGGCCGTTGTTGTTACGACCAGCCTTCTTGGGCAGGGGCTCGAGAAGAGACTTCTCGGGCTTGGTGCAGGTGATCTCGGAGAAATCGGAGATCGTCTGCCAACGCCTACCAGCGGAGGTCGGCTTAAGGTGCTTTACAGCCATTACAATCCCTTTCAATAGGAATCCGTTAGCCATCGCAGACAGGGATTCGAGGTTCTGCCTCGGGTGCGATGACACCGGACGTATACACGGTTCCGGGCGTGTCCATTTTATACGCCCAAAACCTTGAGCTCCCGCCTCCCCTATTTGGGAGGCATGAGCTCACTCAACAGCAGCGAGTCTTAGGCCTGGTTGCCAAAGACCTCGATGGTGTCGCCCTCGGCCAGCGTGACGATGGCCTTCTTCCAAGAACGGGTCTTGCCGGCGACATAGCGCACGCGCTTGGTCTTGGGCTTGACCGTCAGGGTGTTCACGCGAACGACCTTGACGCCGAAGATCTCCTCGACAGCGTCCTTGATCTGATACTTGTTAGCATCCTTGGCGACCTCGAACGTGTACTTGTTCAGCTCCATGCCGGAGAAGGAACGCTCGGACACGATCGGACGGATGATGATCTCGTGGGCGGTCATTTATGCAAGCACCTCCCCGAAGTGAGCGGCGATGTCGGCGGGCATCAGCACAGCGTTGTTGTTGACGAGATCGTAGGTGTTGGCCTCGTCAGCGGTGATGATGAACGTCTTGGGAATGTTGCGGAACGACAGGTAGGCGTTGACGTCCTCATCGCGAACGATGATGGTCAGACGCTTGCCCTCAAGGCCGAGAGCCTTGAGCATGGCGACGGCAGCCTTGGTGGAAGGCTTCTCGAAGCCGTAGTCGTCGACGAGCACGAGCTCGCCATCGGCCAGCTTGGCGGACAGCGCGGAGCGCATAGCCAGCTTGACCTCCTTGTTGTTCATACGCTTAGCGTAGGAACGGGGCTTGGGGGCGAAGACGACGCCACCGTGACGCCACTGGGCAGCACGGATGGAACCCTGGCGGGCACGGCCGGTGCCCTTCTGACGCCAAGGCTTCTTGCCGCCACCGGAAACCTCAGAGCGACCCTTAGCAGACTGGGTGCCCTGACGCCAAGAAGCCATCTGGCACTTGACGATGTGGTGCATAACGTGGATGTTCGGCTCGATGCCGTACACCTCAGCGGCGAGCTCGGCCTCGGCGACCTTCTTGCCCTCGCTGTTCTTTACTTCAAACTTTGCCATTTAAGTGTTCTCCTTGGTATGACGCTGGGCTAAATGGGCTGGGCCCTTAGGCCATACGGATGGCGACGAGACCATTCTTGGCACCCGGGACAGCGCCCTTGACCAAGATGAGGTTCTGCTCGGCATCGATGCGGACAACGGAAAGGTTCTTGACGGTAACGCGCTCGTTACCCATGTGACCGGCCATCTTGACGCCCTTGAGGACGCGCGCAGGATAGGCGCACTGACCGATAGAACCGGGGTGACGCTGGAAGTGAGAACCATGCGTCATAGGACCGCGGCGCTGACCCCAGCGCTTGATGCGACCCTGGAAGCCCTTACCCTTGGAGGTACCGATGACGTCGACCTTCTCGACATCAGCGAAATCAGCGACGGTGACGACCTCGCCGACCTTGTGCTCCTCGCCGTTCTCGACGCGGACCTCACGAAGGAAGCGGACAGGCTCGACGCCAGCCTTGGCGAAGTGACCAGCCATGGGCTTGTTCACGTTCTTGGCCTTGATGTCGCCGAAACCGATCTGGACGGCGTCATAGCCGTCGGTTGCCTGAGTTTTAACCTGCGAGACAGTGCAGGGGCCAGCCTGGATGACCGTGACGGGAACGACGTTGTCGTCCTCGTCCCAAACCTGGGTCATGCCAATCTTGCGGCCGAGAATCATGCTGATCAAGATATGATCCCAACTCTCGCGTGGTCTTGGGACAATGCGTACACCACCGAGCGTACGCCCCTAGAGGACCACTACTTACACGACGTGCTCCCCAGCCTTGTATTTCGCCCGGACTACCTGACAACCCTATTAAGCAGGCATTTTGTCCAGCCAGAATACTCCCCTGGTTACACACAGCTGTTTAGTATACACGGCTGCGGGCGTATCCATCGAGATTCATATTTCACTCACATTGTTTACGCAGGTAAAGTGCGTGGAGTCGCCCGGGCTTGGCAGAGGGGCGGCGAAATATATTAAGTTTGCTGCTCTACAATCCTGCGCAAGACGGAAAGCACATTAAGTGCTTTCCTTTGCGTGCGGAACTCGCGACAAACTTAATATATTGCGCCGCCCCTCTGCCAAGCTCGGGAGACGACACGTTGATGTCTGCTTAACTCTGCTCGCTCAGCTAATTACTTTGTTGGGGGTCCACTATTTGCTGGAGGGTGGACTTGCATTGCATTGGCTCGCCTTCTGCTTGTGGCTTTGCCTCATCGAAATCGAAAATCATGATGGCGCAGTTGGGGAGTTTTGCTGGGAGCTCGAAGCCCTCTGGGGCTGCAGCCTTGATGAATTGGCGGCTGGCGCTGCCGTGGCTTACTGCTAGGAGGGTTTCGATGCCCTCGGAGCCCATGAGATTGGTGAGGGTGTCTACCATGCGCTCTTGCAGCGCGCGGCTTCCTTCTCCTCCGAAAGGAACCAGGTCCTCGCCCGGATCCCAGACGTCGGTGGGCAGGGCGTCGTGGGGGCCCTCTTCGAAGGTGCCGTAGCTGCGCTCGATAATGCCTTCACAGGGCTCGACTGCTGCGTCCGGGCCGAGGAGCTCGCATGCGACGAGACTTGCCGTGTCCATGGCTCGGCCTAAGGGTGATGAGACCACTTTGTCGGGGACGACGCCGTGGGCCTTGAGCCATGCGGCTGCCATTCCCGCTTGTTTGCGGCCCAGGTCGGTCAGCGGTGAATCGCAGCGGCCCTGGACCAGCTTTTTGACGTTGAACTCCGTCTGACCGTGGCGGAGTAGATACAGTTTCTTCATGCTCTCCCCTTCTGCATAACCTGCTTTGCCGGCACAGCCCTACTCGTGGGTATGTCCTACGTAGTCTTCGTCGATCGTGATCTTGGCAATCGACTTGGGATATTCCGATTCGACCCGTTTCGCCAGCGCGCGCTTTAGGTCCTCGGCGCTCATCTGCAGATCCGAGGGTCGCACGCAGTCAAAGATCACGTTGGTGTGCGTAGGACCCGGCACGCAGCGCAGGTCATGAATCGAAAGGCGGCTATCGATCTCTTGAGCCATAGCGTTGATGCGTAAACGCATGCTCGCCAGCTTGGGGTCATCGGTCACGATGGGATCGTAGTGAAGCGTGACAATCATGCCGTCTTCGTTCCTAAACGCCTGCTCGATGTTATCGAGCGTGTCATGGCTTTCCAGAGGGCTGGCCTCGGCTGCCATCTCGGCGTGAGCGCTTGCGAACTTCCTGCCCGGGCCGTAGTCGTGAACCATCAAATCGTGAACTCCCAAAACGCCGGGATAGCTCATGATCTTGTCTCGAATGTGCTTGACCAGCTTAGGATCGGGCGACTGACCCAAAAGCGGGCTCACCGTATCTTGAATAAGTTCAAACCCGCTCCAGCCAATATAGGCGCCAACGGCAAGGCCAACCCATGCGTCAAGATTGATGTGCGTCACCTGCGAAACAATTGCACATGCCAGCACGGCGCCTGTGGCAAGAACATCGTTCTTGGAATCCTGGGCAGTCGCATGCAGTGTCTCGGACTCGATACGGTCGCCGAGCTTTTGGTTGAGCGCCGCCATCCACAGCTTAACAACCATCGAAAGCGCCAGGACTGCCACCAGGGCAAGCGAGAACTCGACAGGTTCGGGGTGGATGATACGCTCAAACGAGGACTTCACCAGTTCAAGGCCAATGAGAAGCACGAGCGCCGCCACGACAAGACCCGAGAGGTACTCGTAGCGACCATGGCCGTATGGATGCTCGGGGTCGGCGGGCTTGCTCGCCAGCTTAAAGCCCAGCACGCTCACGATATTCGAGCTGGCATCGGACAGGTTGTTCATGGCATCCGCCACAATCGAAACCGATCCCGAAAACACACCAATTGCGCCCTTCGCAGCGCATAGTGCCACATTGGCGAGAATACACACCATGCCCGTCAACGTACCCACGCGTGCACGGTCGCCCTGCGCGCGCTTAACAATCCACTCGACCATCTACATCCGCCCCCACGGTACTGCCTATATATCTATTGCTCAAACGGATTGTAGTGTAGCCACTTTGTCCCCCAGATACAAAAAGGCCGCGACCCACACGGGCCACGGCCTTGGAGCATGGCAAAGTAATCGTCCTTGTGTCGCACAGGTTTACGCGCTTACTTCGGCCACGCTCTTCGAGGTTTCGGGTGAATCGGCTCCGTCCCCCATCGTCTGTCCCTTCGCCGGCACCACGCCAAAGCAGTAGCTCAGCGCCGCAGACACCGCAAATGCCACACCGCCGGCAACGCAGCACCACAGCAGGTTCGAGATGCCGCCCGTGGCAAAGCCAATGACCATAAGGACATTCGTCATGCCGATGGTATAGGCCGTAACGTGGCCCACGGCCGCAACAAGGCCTCCGACGGCGCCGCCAATGGCCATGCACGTCAGGCACCTGCCATATTTAAAGCCGCAACCGTACAGCGCCGGCTCGCTTACGCCGCCAAGAATACCCGAGATTGAATAGCCCAGCATGAGTGCCTTCTCGTCCTTATCCGCAACGCGGAGCGACGCGCCAAAGGGCATGCCCCAAACGGCGAACGTCACCATCGTCGCGGCGATCAGGATGCACGAATCCGTTCCCACACTCATAAACTGAGCATAGGCAAGCGATAGGACAACATTGCTGACGCCTGCAATCTTAAGAAACTCCCAACCCGCGGCAAGCCCCATGAGCGTGAGCAGCGACACGATGCCACCGGAATTGCCAAACATAAACATAAGCTGGCCCAACAGCATGCCCAGATAGCTGCCCGCCGGCGCCGTGATACACAGCGAAACCGGAACCATGACAAGCATGGTTGTAAACGGAACAAACGAAAACGCCACGGCCTTAGGGATAACGCGCTTAAAGAAACACTCCACTCGCCATAGCACGGGCACCGAGATGAGAACCGGAATAACAGTCGTCGTGTAATCGTTGACCGGCGCGGGAAGCAGACCATACACGGAAGTCATCGATGCCCCCGTCGTCGATGCGGCATCGACGAGCTTAAGCAGATCGGGCGCAATCAATACGCCGCCCAGCATCATGCCCAGCTGCTCCGAGCAACCGAGCTGGCGGGCGGCCGCCCAACCAAGATAAATGGGCAAAAAGTAGTAGCCGGCGTTATAGAGCCAACTGTAGAACAGGCGATAGATATCGGAATCGGCAGACCACAGGCCCAGCATGCCTTCGCCCATAATGACAGCGACGGTGCGGAACAACGCCGCGCAGACAATAAACGGCAACGCCAACATCATGCTTTTGGACAGATAGTCCACCACGGCCATGGCGTTTGATGAAACCGTCGTTGCAAACGTGGTGTTAGAAACTTGTGACATGGAACGCCTTTCCCAATGTGACATGCGGGCTGCCCCTTTGTCACATCGTGCGGTACTGACCGATTGCGCGGTACTTTTCGTAGCGGAGGTTTGTGAGGGTCGCCTCGTCGAGCTGCCCAAGCGTATCGAAGGCATCAAATGCCGAGGACATGACGGCACCGGCGATCTCCTCATGCGACAGGCCCCTATCGTCAACAATGCCGTCGATGATGCCGAGCGCCAACAGATCGGGAGCCGTGAGCTTCAGCGCCTCGGCAGCCTCATTCGCGCGGTCGGTATCCTTCCACAGGATCGACGCACAGGCCTCGGGGCTCACGACCGAATAGGCCGAGCTCGAGAGCATCAGGATGCGGTCGGCCACGGATAGCGCCAGCGCGCCACCAGAGCCGCCCTCGCCTGTCACCACCGAGACAATCGGCGTCTTAAGGCCGCTCATCTCCATGAGATTCTGGGCAATCGTCTCGCCCTGGCCGCGCTCCTCGGCACCGATGCCGCAAAACGCGCCCGAAGTATCGACCAGGCACAGAACCGGTCGACCAAACTTTTCGGCCTGGCGCATCAGACGACGCGCTTTGCGATAGCCCTCGGGATGTGCCATACCAAAGTTGCGGCGCATACGCTCTTTGGTCGTGGTGCCGCGCTCGATGGCGATGACCGTTACGGGGCGTCCATCTTTCCAGCCAATGCCAGCCACCACAGCGGCGTCGTCGCCAAAGTAGCGGTCGCCGTGCAGCTCCACAAATCCATCCAGGCCCAGCGAGATCATCTCGCCTGCCGTGGCACGATCTGCCGAGCGGGTCTGCTTGACAATCTCGAGCGCGGTTTTTGGTGCGGCCGAGCGCTTGAACAAGTGTCCCAGCTTTTTGCCGCGGCGACCCGTATGCACGATCTCATGCGGTGCCCCCAGGCCGGGCGCGTGCCCTTCGTGCAGCGCCAGCAGCTCGCCTACCGTGAGCGCAATCTCGCCACGCGGAACAACGGCATCGCAAAAGCCGTGCTCCAGCAAAAACTCGGAGCGCTGGAATCCCTTGGGCAGGCGCTTGTGCATGTTCTGCTCGATCACGCGCGGGCCGGCAAATGCCGTCAGGGCATCGGGCTCGGCCAGGATAATGTCGCCCTCCATGGCAAAGCTCGCGGTTACGCCTCCGGTCGTGGGGTCGGTGAGCACCGTGATATACAGGCCGCCCGCCTCGCTGTGGCGCCTAACCGCCGCAGAAATCTTGGCCATCTGCATAAGCGATGTCACGCCCTCTTGCATGCGCGCACCGCCCGAAACGGTAAAGCCGACAACTGGCAATCCAAGCTCGGTCGCTCGCTCAAATGTGCGACAGATCTTCTCGCCCACCACGGAACCCATCGAGCCCATCATAAAGTTGGCGTCCATAAAGAAGAGCGCGGTATCGCAACCGCAGATTTTGCCCCTGCCGCACACAACGGCATCGTGCTCGCCCGAACGCTCGCTCACGCTCTTGAGCTTGTCGGCATAGCCGGGAAACGAGAGGAAGTCCTCCGGCGCCAGACTGGCATCCCATTCCTCAAACGTGCCCTCGTCAATCGTCATGCGCATGCGGTCGCGCCCGCTCACGCGAAAGTGTTTGCCGCAACGAGGGCAGACCTCGAGGTTGTCGTGCAGACGCGCCTCATCGATCACACGGCGGCACTCCGGGCACTTGATAAACACGTGGCGCGCGGGAAACTCGGCGCACGACTCGGTCATCGGCCCCTCGAGGACGTTGACCGTCTTCGCTTTTCTATTCATCAGCATAGAGATGCCCCATCAGATCGGTGTGGTACATGCCCGACAAGAACTCATCGTTTGCCAGCACGTCGAGTTGAAGCTCGCTGTTTTCGCTCACGCCCTCAATCACGAGCTCGCCCAGGGCCGAGCGCATCTTGCGAATGGCGCCGTCACGCGTGGGCGCGCACACGATGAGCTTGCCGAGCATGGAGTCGTAGTACGGCGGAACTTTCGCACCGGTAAACATGGCGGAATCCCAGCGCACGCGCGGACCACCCGGCACACGCAACGCGGTAACCGTTCCGCATGACGGCAGAAAGTCCGGCGTTTCGGCATTGATGCGGCACTCCATGGCGTGATTGCGGATCGGCATGTCTTCCTGCTCAAAAGGCAGAGGCTGGCCGGCCGCCACACGCAGCTGCCACTTGACCAAGTCGGTATCGGTCACAAACTCCGTAACCGGATGCTCCACCTGCAAGCGCGTGTTCATTTCCATAAAGTAGAAATTGCCGTCGTCCGAATACAGGAACTCGATGGTACCGGCTCCTTCGTAGCCGACGGCACGAGCCAGGTCACGCGCTGCCTTGTGCATGCGAGCACGAATGTCGTCGTGTCCGTCGAGGCACGGTGCGGGGCTCTCCTCGATCAGCTTTTGGTTGCGGCGCTGCGCCGAGCACTCGCGCTCGCCGAGCGAAAACACATGACCCTGCTTATCGGCCATAATCTGCACCTCAACGTGGTGCGCCGGCGCGACGAACTTCTCCATGTAGCACTCGCCGTCGCCAAAAACGGCCTCGCCCTCGGCACGCGCCTCGATGAACGCCTTTGCCGCATCTTCCACGCGCTCGACCTTACGAATGCCGCGACCACCACCGCCTGCACGCGCCTTAATAAGCACGGGGCAGCCAATGCGCTCGGCCTCGGCCGTTGCCTCCTCGGGGCTTTTGAGCAAATCGCAGCCCGGCACGATGGGCACGCCCGCCGCGGCAGCTGTTCGACGCGCGGCGTCCTTGTCGCCCATGCTATCGATCACCTCGGCCGAAGGACCGACAAACGCCAGGCCATACTTGTCGCAGTCGCGCACGAAGCTCGCCTTCTCGGAGAAAAAGCCATAGCCGGGATGAATTGCCTTGGCGCCCGACTTTACGGCACAGGTGAGCACGGCATCGTCGTTGAGGTAGCTCTCGGCAAGGCGCGGACCGCCGATGCAATACGCCTCGTCGGCAAGCTGCACGTGCAGCGCGTCCGCATCGGCCGTGGAATAGACGGCGACGGTTTTGATGCCCATATCGCGGCACGCGCGGATAACACGGACCGCGACCTCGCCGCGGTTGGCGATGAGCACTTTGTCGAACATGAAGCCTTCCTTAAATTTCGTGCATGAGTGCAAAAGACATATCGGCGCGGCAGCAAACCTCACCGTTGACGCTCGCAGTACCCGTCGCAAAGCGGAACGGCCCGCGCGCACGCGTGATGGAGCACACTAGATCCACCGTGTCGCCCGGGCGCACCGGACGCTTAAAGCGCACTTTATCGAGGCTCGTATAGAACGGCGTCGCGCCGCGCGCCTCCTCATCGCCCATCAGCAGCACGCAGCAGTTCTGGGCGAGCATCTCGCACTGAATCACGCCGGGGACCACCGGGTTTCCCGGAAAATGCCCCTGCAAAAAGTACTCGTCGCCCGTAATCGTGATCTTGCCGTGGGCCTCGTCGCCCACCAGCTCGGCTTCGTCGAGCAAAAGCATCGGCTCTCGATGCGGTAACAGTTCTTTAAGCTCTTCTTTGTTCATGGATATCACCTATCCGATCCTCATGAGGCAGCTGCCAAACTCCACGAGGTCGCCGTCGGCCACGCAGATCTCGAGAACCTCGCCATCCGCCTCTGCCGTCACCTCGTTGAGAACCTTCATGGCCTCGATGATGCAGAGGGTCTCGCCGGCCTTGACCTTAGAGCCCACGTGCACAAACGGCTCGTCGCCCGGCGCCGGGGCAGCATAGAAAACGCCGACCATGGGAGCGGTCACCTCGGTGCCCTTGGGCTCCGGTGCGGCGGCAGGTGTCTGCGCGGCGGGCTCCGGTGCGGCAGGCGCGACTGTGGGAGCTGCAACTGGAGCGGCCATAGCGCTCGGCATGGGCATGGGCACGGCAACCGGCTGTGCGGCGCTCGCGCGCTCGAGTTCGACCGCGGTGCCATCGGGCTCCTCAACGCGTACGCGCGTGAGGCCGCGGTCCTCCATAACATCGGCTATCTCGGCAAGTCTTTTGGAATCCATGCTCTAGCTCCTCGTATATCTACGCAGCGCGATGGCGGCGTTGTGTCCGCCAAAGCCCAGGTTGGTCGAAAGCGCCCAGGTAAGGTCAGCGCGAACCGCGCGATTGGGCGTGTAGTCAAGATCGCAGGCGGGATCGGGCGTGTGGTAGTTAATGGTCGGCGGCACCACGCCCTGCTCGAGCGCCATGGCGCAGGCCATGACCTCGATGGCGCCCGTGGCACCGATCATGTGGCCGGTCATCGACTTAGTCGACGAGACGTGCGCGGCGCGCGCCGCGTCCTCGCCGAGCGCACGCTTAATGCCCGCCGTCTCGGACGAATCGTTGAGCCTGGTCGATGTGCCGTGGGCATTGATGTAGAGGCCCTCGGAAGGCCTGACGTCGCCCTCGGTCACCGCCAGCGATATCGCGCGGGCAATGCCGGCAGCCTCGGGATCAGGGCTCGTGATGTGATAGGCATCATCGGTGTTGCCGTAGCCCACGACCTCGGCATAAATGTGCGCACCGCGGGCCTGCGCATGCTCCATGCTCTCGAGCACGAGCACGCAGGCACCCTCGCCCATCACAAAGCCGTCGCGGTCTGCATCGAACGGGCGGCAAGACGTCGCGGGATCGGGGTTGGTGGTCAATGCGCGGCAGGACGTAAAGCCTGCAACGGCATCGGGGATAATGGCCGCCTCGGCGCCGCCCGCGAGGATCGCGTCGGCATAGCCGTGCTTGATGGCGCGGAACGCCTCGCCCACCGCATGGGCCGAGGTTGCGCACGCGGTCACCACGGGCAGGGTCGGGCCCTTTGCCTTATGGCGAATCGCGATGTTGCCCGAAGCCATGTTGGGAATCATCATCGCGATCATATAGGGCGATGCGCGGCGGGGCCCGCGGTCGGCAATCGTATGGACGTTGTCGACGAGCGTCGTCATGCCGCCCACGCCCGAGCCCACGTAGACGCCCAGGCGCTCGCGATCGATGGCGCCTTCGACATCAAAGCCCGCATCGTGCATTGCCTCGTCCGAAGCCGCCATCGCAAACTGAACGCAGAGGTCCAGATGCTTGGCGTCACGCTTGCCAAAGTACTCGTTGCCGTCAAAGCCCTTGACCTCGGCCGCCACCTTAACGGCAAACGCATCGGTATCGAAGTGCGTGATCGGGCCGATGCCGCACGTGCCAGCACACATTGCCGCCCAGGTGGCAAGCGCGGTGTTGCCGAGCGGCGACACGGCACCGATACCGGTGATTGCAACTCTCTGTTCCATCATGGTCTCCTCATCCAAGCCGTTCTTCGGCCCTGGTTTCTACATCGCCATTCCGCCGTCGACGCGCACGACCTCACCCGTAATGTAGGCAGCCGCATCACTCGCCAGAAAGCGCACTACGCCGGCCACCTCCTCGGGGCGCGCCATACGCTTAAGGGGAATCTGCTCCTCGGTTACCGTACGCACCTTCTCCGAGAGCTTTGCCGTCATATCCGTCTCGACAAACCCGGGGGCAACCGCGTTCACTCGTACGCCGCGGGGCGCAAGCTCGCGCGCCACCGCCTTGGTCAGGCCGATCACGCCCGCCTTGGAGGCAGCGTAGTTGGCTTGCCCGGCATTGCCCATCAGGCCCACGACCGAGCTCATGTTGACGACGCAGCCGCCGCGCTGGCGCATAAAGGTCTTGGTGAGCGCGCGCATCATGTTGAATGTTCCCTTGAGATTGACGTCGAGCACGCGGTCGAAGGCGTCATCGCCCATGCGCATGAGCAGGCCATCGCGGGTGATGCCAGCGTTGTTGACGAGCGCCCAAATGGAGCCAAAGTCGTTGAGGACCGCTTCCACGCACGCGTTGACGGCAGCGGGGTCGGCCACGTCACATTGATATGAGCGCGCCGTGGCGCCAGCCGCCTCGCAGGCGTCGCACGTCTCGCGCGCCGCATCGACGCTGCCGGCATAGACGACGGTGATATCGTAGCCATCCTCCGCCAGACCGATAGCGCAGGCGCGGCCGATACCCCGCGAGCCGCCCGTGACCAGTGCCACGCGACGTGAGTCGTTGCGCTCGAGCGCGCCATTGTTCAAGTTGCCCATGTCATTCCTTTCGGGTTACAGCCCTGTGGACTATGCGAGCTCGTCGGCAATAGCTGCGACCTGCTCGGCCGTCTCGCACGAATACACACGAACGTCGCTCAGCGTACGCTTGACCAGGCCGGACAGCGTTTTGCCGGGGCCGACCTCAATAAATGTGTCGATGCCTTGATCCTGCAGAGCATGCAGCGTATCGACCCAGCGTACGGCATGGCTCACCTGATTGGCCAAGACATCCGATGCCGTCTGGGAGTCCGCCGGATAGGGCGCCGCTGTCATATTTGCCATGACCGGAATCAGCAGCGGAGACGGCGCGTGGCCGGCTTGGATATACGTCGCCAGTCCCTCAGTCGCCTCGGCCATATAGGGGCTATGGAATGCACCCGACACCGCGACCTTCATGGCCCGGCCACCAGCCTCTTTTACCAAGGCGTCGAGCTCCTGCAGCGCCTCGGGCGCTCCGGCAACAACCGTCTGCTGCGGGCTGTTGTAGTTGACCGGCCAGCAATCCTCGCCGGTCTGCGCAGCCAGGTTCTCGACTTGCGCCGCATCAAGCTTGATGACGGCGCGCATGCCGCCGGGGTGACGCTCGGCCGCCATGGCCATCAATGCCGCGCGCTCACACACGAGCTCAAAACCCGCTTGCGTATCGAACGCCCCCGCAAAGGTGAGTGCAGCGACCTCGCCCAGCGAGAATCCCGCACAGGCGGCAGGCACCACGCCGCGCTCGCGCAGGGCGACGGCGGCAGCCAAGTCGTGCACGAACACGCAAGGCTGCGTGTTCTCGGTCTGCGAGAGCTCCTCTTTCGAGGCACTCCGGCACTGCTCGCTGGTCCCCGGGCGTACCTCATCGGCAATGGCGAACACCTCGGCAGCCGCCGGTGATGCTTCGATGAGGTCGACGCCCATCGCGGGATGCTGGGCACCCTGACCGGCAAACAGAAACGCTACGCTACCCATGCGGACGCACCCTTCAGGACATGCTCGGCGCCATCGACCAGATCGTCGACGATTTCGCGTGCGCTCTGGCGTTCGTTGACCATACCGGCAATCTGTCCGCACAAATACGAACCCTCTTCGTAATTACCGTCCTTGGCGGCTTTACGAAGCGCTCCCGTGCCCATGGCCCCGAGCTCCTCGGCACTTGCGCCCGCCGCCTCGCTCTTGGCGTAGGCGTTGGTAAAGGGACTCTTGAGGGCACGCACCGGGTGTCCCGTCGAGCGACCGGTCGCACGCGTCGACGTGTCGCCCGCCTTGAGCACCAGCTCTTTGTACTGTTCGGATACGGTGCACTCGTTTGCGACCAGAAAGCGTGTTCCCACCTGGACGCCGGCAGCGCCGAGCATAAAGGCGGCCGCCACACCGCGGCCATCGGCGATGCCGCCAGCCGCAACCACGGGAATATCGACCGCATCGACGACCTGCGGCACCAATGCCATCGTCGAGGTCTCGCCAATATGGCCGCCCGATTCGGTACCCTCGGCAACAACCGCCGTGGCTCCACGACGTGCCACGAGGCGCGCCAGCGCCACCGAGGCAACGACCGGGATGACCTTGATGCCCGCCTCGTTCCACGCCTTCATGTACTTGGCGGGATTGCCGGCGCCCGTCACGACGACCGGCACTCGCTCGTCAATCACGACCTGTGCAACCTCGTCGGCGAACGGGCTCATGAGCATGACGTTGACGCCAAAGGGCTTATCCGTCCTGGCGCGCAGCTCGTGAATCTGGTCGCGCAGCCAGTTGGCGTCGGCGTTCATGGCCGCAATGATGCCTAAGCCACCCGCCTCGGACACTGCGGACGCCAGCGAGGCATCGGCAATCCAGGCCATACCGCCCTGGAACACGGGCTTTTCGATGCCGAGCAGATCGCAGAGAGGAGTCTTGAGCATCTCTACTTCTCCAATGCCGCCTCGACCGTATCGGCGAACTCGCCGACCGTCTTGGGGTTCTCCTCGGTATCGAGCTGGATGCCAAACTCGTCCTCGACGGCGACGAGGATCTCGACGGTGCCCAGGCTGTCGAGACCAATCTCCTCGAGCGTGGACTCGGGCTTCATCTCAACGTCGTCAAGGCCAGCGGTCTCGCGGATAACGTCGCAAACGCGCTCGAAGGTCTTCTGATCTGCCATGGTAGTTCTCCTTTGGTTGTGCCCTAGGGCGTTTTTATTTCCTATGTGCGACTACTTCCAACGAAGCAGATAGCCACCTATATCCAGACCGGCGCCAAATCCAACCAAGGCGATCGTGTCGCCCGTGTGAAGTGCACCGGCGTTTGCCAGCCGGTCGAGGGCAAGCGGAATGCATGCGCTCGAAATGTTGCCGGTCTCGCGCAACGTGCGAACCACGCGCTCGTCCGGCACGCCCAGGCGCTTGACCGCCTGGCTCAGGATTCGTTCGTTAGCCTGATGGAATACAAAATGATCGATGTCTTCGACCGAAATGCCCGCATCGATCGCAAGCTTATGGACCGTGTCGCAGATGGCGTTGACGCCGAACTTGAACACGCGGCGGCCATTCATGGACAGCACACTCGCGCTATCTGCGGAGGCCTTAAACGGCGACGTACCGACCAGACCGGGAACGCGCAACGTCTCGACGTCGGGCGCCGTCGAAAGCTCAACGGCAAGGGGGTTGTCTCCCCCAGCTTCAATCACTGCGGCGCCTGCCCCATCGCCAAATAGCACGCAGGTGGCACGGTCGGTCCACTCGAGCGCGCGCGTCATCTGCTCGGCAGCAACAACAAGCACGCGCTCGGCACGGCTGCGGGCGATATAGCCCTCGGCGACATCGAGCGCAAATACGAAGCCGGCACAAGCCGCCGAGACATCGAAGGCAGGGCACGTCGCGCCTAGTCGCTCAGCAACGGCACACGCCTCGGCGGGAACAAGGTGGTCACCCGTCGTCGTCGAGCAGACGATCAGATCCAGCTGGCTCGCGTCGATCCCGGACACCTGGAGTGCCCGCTCGCTCGCTGCTACGGCAAGGTCGTCAAGTGACTCGGTGGTGCAGACGTGGCGGCTCTTGATACCTGTGCGAGTAAAAATCCACTCATCCGAGGTATCGAGGAACTCAGACAGCTCGTCATTGGAAACACTGCGCTCAGGAAGTGCCGAACCTGTTCCAAGAATCGTGAAACCCATCACTAACCTCCTTTGAGTTGTTGACGTGTTTACATCGACCAAGAGAGGATAACGCATTTCAGTCTTTGTTGACGTGTTAACATTAAATTGTCCAAATGCGACAAAGGCTTCACATTGTGTCTATCTCTCGACACCATTGCGTCATTCACTTATTCAATAAGGAGGTAGCAGCCGCTATGGATGCCCAATTAACGATTGTCGATGTAACCGGATCGACCAACGATGACCTGCTCGAGGCAGGAAAACAGGGTGCGCCGCACGGCACAGGACTTGCCGCCCGCGCGCAAACGGCAGGACGCGGCCGGCGCGGCCACAAGTGGGATTCAACCGCCGGCAACCTATTGCTTTCGATTGTCCTGCGTCCATGCGTTAATCCCGCAAAGTACTCTGGTCTTGCCGCCGTCAGCGGCCTAGCGGTGCTCGAAGCACTCGAAAAGCAAGGCCTTGCAAGCGAAATAGCCCTCAAGTGGCCCAACGACCTGGTCGCGCGAGGACGCAAGCTCGGCGGCATTCTGGTCGAGGCCGCACGCGATAACGAAGGCAAACCTTTCGCCGTCTGCGGCATTGGCGTCAACGTGAACTATGCGCCCCAAGAGGTGCCCGATGGCGGCCTGCCGGCAATCGGTCTCTCGGATCTCAACGAGAGCGTACCTGCCGTCGACATGCTCCTCGATGAGGTCTATCACGCAGTTATAGACGCTGCAGATGCCTGGGCAGAGCGCCTCAACGCCAAGGAAGAAGATGCCGGTCCGCTCGCGCCCGTCCACGACGAATATATCGCCCACCTTAATTGGATCGGGAAGCACGTTATCGCCCGCTCCCCCGCTGGAGACGAGCTGGCACGAGGCATATTTAGAACGGTCGACGATTGCGGCCGCGCATGCATTGAGACCGAGAGCGGCTTGTGCGTCTTCCACTTCGAAGAAGCATCCTTGCGCCCCCTGAGCGAATAGGGCGCCGCAGCCGTCGGCTCGGCAGACGAAGTCGCTATCCCAAAATCTAAACTCAAAACAAAAGGGCCCCGCTACCGTAATGGCAGCGGGGCTCTGTAAGCTATGAGCGGTATCGCTTAGAGCTTGATGTCGATGTCGACGCCAGCGGGGAGGTCGAGACGCATGAGCGAATCAACGGTGCCCGAGGTGGGGTCGAGGATGTCGATGAGGCGCTTGTGGGTGCGCATCTCGAACTGCTCACGGGAGTCCTTGTTCACGTGCGGCGAGCGGATAACCGTGTACAGGTTGCGCTCGGTGGGCAGGGGGACAGGACCGGAAACGCGAGCGCCGGTCTTCTGAGCGGTCTCGACGATGAGCTTCGCGGACTGATCGACGACCTCGTGATCATAGCCCTTGAGGCGAATGCGGATCTTCTGGGTAGCCAACTTAAACCTCCAAAGAGTGCGAGAGACGTTCTCGCGGATTACGTAACAGGGAGCTCGAACTTAGGCGTTCTTGCTCATGACCTCGTCCACGATGGACTTGGGCGCGGGCTCATAAGAGTCGAACTGCATCGTGTAGGATGCACGGCCCTGGGTCTGGGAGCGAAGGTCGGTAGCGTAACCGAACATCTCGCCCAGCGGCACCTTGGCACGGATGAGCTTGCTGTTCTTGCGATCCTCCATGCCCTCGATCTTGCCGCGACGACCGGAGAGGTTGCCCATAACGTCGCCCATGTACTGCTCGGGAGTCTCGACCTCGACAGCCATGATCGGCTCGAGCAGCTGCGGGTCGGACTTCTTGAGGGCGTCCTTGATAGCCATGGAACCGGCGATCTTGAAGGCGGCCTCGGAGGAGTCGACCTCGTGGTAAGAGCCGTCGAACAGGGTGACCTTGACGTCGAGGACCGGGAAGCCGGCGATAACACCGGTGTTCAGGGCCTCCTGGATGCCCTTGTCGATGGACGGGATGTACTCCTTGGGCACGACGCCGCCGACGATAGCGTTGACGAACTCGTAGCCGAAGCCCTCCTCCATCTTCTCGAGCTTGATGACGGCGTGGCCGTACTGACCGCGACCGCCGGACTGACGGACGAACTTGCCCTCAGCCTTCTCGACGTCGTGACCAGCGGTCTCGCGGTAGGCAACCTGGGGCTTACCAACGTTAGCGTCAACCTTGAACTCGCGGAGCAGACGGTCGACGATGATCTCGAGGTGCAGCTCGCCCATGCCGGCGATGATGGTCTGGCCGGTCTCGTGGTTGGTGGACACCTGGAAGGTCGGGTCCTCCTCGGCGAGCTTGGTCAGAGCCAGGGACATCTTGTCCTGCTCGGCCTTAGTCTTGGGCTCGATGGCAACGTCGATAACGGGCTTAGCGAACTCGATCTTCTCGAGGACGATCTCCTTGCCCTCGGCGCACAGGGTGTCACCGGTGGTGGAGTTCTTGAAACCGACGCAAGCGACGATGTCGCCGGCGGCAGCGTCGTCACGGTCGATACGCTCGGCAGCGTTCATCTCGAGGATGCGGCCGAGGCGCTCGCGCTGACCGTTAGAGGCGTTGACCACGTAGGAGCCGGACTCGGCACGGCCGGAGTAAACGCGGACGTAGGTGAGCTTACCGACGAACGGGTCGGTCATGATCTTGAAGACCAGGCCGGAGAAGGGCTCGTCGAAGGAAGGATGACGCTGGATCTCCTCGCCGGTGTCCGGATCGGTACCGGTGACGGCCTCAACGTCAAGCGGGCTGGGCAGGTAGTCGACGACAGCGTCGAGCAGCTCCTGAACACCCTTGTTCTTGTAGGCGGAACCCACGAAGACGAGGTTGAGCTCGTTGGCCAGAACGCCCTTGCGCAGAGCAGCCTTGAGCTCCTCGACGGTGAAGTCCTCCTCCATGAGGATCTTCTCCATGAGCTCGTCGTCAAAGCTGGCAGCAGCGTCGAGGAGCTCCTCGCGCTTGGTGGCAGCGATGTCGGCGAACTCAGCCGGGATCTCGTCCATCGGCTCGGGGTAGGTCATGCCCTTGTCGTCGGCCTTGAAGTCCCATGCGGTCATGGTGACGAGGTCGATGACGCCCCAGAAGTTGTCCTCGGCGCCCATCGGGACCTGAGCGGCCACAGCGTTGGCGTCGAGACGATCCTTCATGGTCTCGATAGCGTTGAAGAAGTCAGCGCCCACGCGGTCATACTTGTTGATGAAAGCGATGCGGGGGACGTTGAAGGTAGAAGCCTGACGCCAAACGGTCTCAGACTGGGGCTGAACGCCGGCAACGGCGTCGAAGACGGCGACAGCGCCATCGAGGACGCGCAGGCAGCGCTCGACCTCGGCGGTGAAGTCAACGTGGCCCGGGGTGTCGATGATCTGGATGCGGTAGTCCTTACCGTCCTTGTTCCAGAAGCACGTGGTAGCAGCGGAGGTAATGGTTACGCCGCGCTCCTGCTCCTGAACCATCCAGTCCATGGTGGCAGCGCCCTCATGGACCTCACCGATCTTGTGGGTCTTACCGGTGTAGTAAAGAATACGCTCGGTCGTGGTGGTCTTACCGGCATCGATGTGGGCCATGATGCCGATGTTACGGGTATCGGAAAGCTTGTACTTAGGCTTAGCCATGTTAGTTCCTTACCTTAACTTACCAACGATAGTGAGAGAACGCGCGGTTGGCCTCGGCCATCTTGAAGACGTCCTCACGCTTCTTGACGGAAGCGCCCAGGCCGTTGGAAGCGTCGAGGATCTCGTTGGCGAGACGCTCGGCCATGGTCTTCTCCTTGCGAGCACGGGAGAAGTTGACGATCCAGCGGATACCCAGAGCGGTGGAACGACGGGAGTTGACCTCCATCGGGACCTGATAGGTAGCGCCACCGACACGCTTGGGCTTAACCTCGAGCGTGGGCTTGACGTTGTCCATAGCCTTCTTGAAGGTAGCGAGAGCGTCGCCATCCTCGGACTTCTCGGCAACGATCTCGAAAGCGGTGTAAACGATGCGCTCAGCGGTGGCCTTCTTGCCGTCAAGAAGGACCTTGTTGATGAGCTGAGTCACCAGGCGGTTGTTGTAAACGGCGTCAGGCTGAACCTCACGACGATTAGCTGCTGCACGACGCGGCATGTGAAATCTCCTTAAGTGTCTACCGTGCGGCGCTTAGGCGGCACACGGCGAAAGTATCAAAACGTTATCTGGCTTATTTGGCCTTGGGGCGCTTAGCACCGTACTTGGAACGGGCCTGCATACGGTTCTGGACCGGAGCAGCGTCGTAGGCGCCACGGATGACGTGATAACGGACACCAGGGAGGTCACGGACACGACCGCCGCGGACGAGCACGATGGAGTGCTCCTGCAGGTTGTGGCCCTCACCCGGGATGTAAGCAGTAACTTCGATGCCGTTGACAAGGCGAACACGGGCAACCTTACGAAGAGCCGAGTTCGGCTTCTTGGGGCTCGTGGTGAAGACGCGGGTGCACACGCCGCGCTTCTGGGAGTTGTGCTGCAGGGCAGCGTTCTTGGACTTCTTGGGCACGGAACGACGGCCCTGGCGAACCAGCTGGTTAATAGTAGGCAAAGCGTACTCCTTCTCGAATGATTCCAGCTTTCTGTAAAGTGCAACGGCTTGAATCGAGGGGTCAGCATCCCCCTACGAAACACGCAGTTCGATAGGATACGTGGCGTTAGCTGTGTCGTCAACAGACCACGCCGCCGGGCGTATCCTAAAATACCCACATTTCCGCAAAGCCTACACAAAAGGAATCCCCTTCTGTGCGCGTGGGCGGATTCCCGGGCCGGGCGGCACAGGGGTTAAGTTTGCTGCTCTACAGTCCTGGCGCGCACGGAGGCCACATTAAGTGGCCTCCGGCTCGTGCGGAACTCGCGACAAACTTAACCCCTGTGCCGCCCGGCCCGGGAATCCGACGTGCTCTTCGGGGCAACGTTCCTCACCAAAAAAGACCCGCTCCCCTGTTGGGAAACGGGTCTTTGGAAGGGAGGTTAACGTACTAGGAAATTACTCCTCGTCGTTGTCCTTGGCCTCTTCGGCGTCGTCGGTGTCCACGAGCTGGTTGAGCAGCTCGTCGAGGGACGCCATGTCCTCGTTGATGGCACCGTTGGCGGGAGCCTTCTTGTCGTCGATCGGGGCGCCCAGGAGCTCCTCGTCGGCGTCGGCGTGATGCGTCGGAGCGGAGGTACCCAGCAGGATATCGTCCGGACCGTCGGGGCTAAAGACCATCTGCAGCAGCTGCGAGAGGTCTTCCTCGTCGGCAACGTCGTCGTTGTTCTCGAGGATGTAGAGCAGGTCGTGGGCCTCGAGGCCGTCACGGAGCTCCTCGATCGCCTTGGCACCGATGCCATCGATGCGCAGCAGATCTTCCTCGGACTTGCCGACCAGGTCGCCGACCGTCTCGATGCCGACCTCGCTGAACTTGTTGGTCCAGCGCTGCGACACGCCCAGGTCGTCGAACAGGTACAGGCGAGCCTTCTCGGCGGAGATGGTGTGGCCGTTGCGGGTGAACGAACCGTCAGCACCACCGAACTCGTCGTAGCCGGCGCAGTCGAGCTGCTGCGGGAGCTGCTCGTCCAGGTCCTTGAGCTCCACAGGAGCCCACTCGGGCAGCGACTTGGCGTTGGGCGAAGCCGGGCCGTCGATGTCCACGTAGCCGTCGGCCGTACGATACGTCAGCTTGGCGTTGGCGTACGGCTTGAGGCCGGTACCGGCCGGGATCTTCTTACCGACGATGACGTTGGACTTAAGGTCGAGCAGGTGGTCGACCTTGCCCTCGATGGCAGCCTCGGTAAGGACGCCGGCGGTACGGATGAACGAAGCGCTCGACAGCCAGGAGTCGATGTTGGACGCGACCTTGAGCGTACCCAGGATGACGGGCTCGGCCACAGGAGCCTGACCGCCCAGACGGGCAACGCGCTCGACCTCGTCGGCGAACTCGTAGCGGTCGACGTACTGACCAAGCAGGTACTTGGAGTCACCGGGGTTGGTGATCTGAACGCGACGCAGCATCTGACGTGCGAGCACCTCGATGTGCTTGTCGTTCAGGTCGACGCCCTGGCTGGTGTAGACGTCCTTGACGCTCTCGACGAAGGTGTGCATCGTCGACTCGATGTCGGTCAGCTTGCGCAGGTTGCGGAAGTTGACGAAGCCCTTGGTGATCTGGTCGCCGGCGCGAACCTCGCAGCCGTCCTCGATCTCGGGCATAAAGCGAACCGAAGCGGGGACGCGACGCTCGTCGAGGACACGGGTGTGGTCCTCGGAGTCGGTGAGCGTCAGCACGTACTCGGACTTCTCGGGCTTAATCGAGAGGTGGCCGGAGTACGGAGCCAGCTCGGCCTCGCGACCCAGGATCTTCTCGTTGACGTTGCCGACGATATCGAACATACGGCTGACCGTAGGCAGACCCTGCGTAATATCGTCGACGCCAGCGACGCCGCCGGAGTGAATGGTACGCATCGTAAGCTGCGTACCGGGCTCGCCGATGGACTGGGCGGCAATAATGCCGACCGCGGTACCGATGGCGACCGGACGACGGGTGGAAAGATCCCAGCCGTAGCACTTCTGGCACACGCCGTACTTGGAGCGGCAGGTGAGCAGCGCGCGAAGCTTGACCTTCTTAAGGCCGGCATCGACCATCTTCTGGATGTCGGCGACCTTCTCGATGTAGCCGTCCTGCTCAAAGAGCACGGTGCCATCGGGAGCCACGACGTCCTCAATGAAGCAACGGCCGACGAGGTCGGTGTTGAGGTCGGTGGTGCCGGGGATGATGAGGTTGTAGGTGACGCCCTCGTGCGTACCGCAGTCCTCCTCGCGGACGATGACGTCCTGGGCCACGTCGACAAGACGACGGGTCAGGTAACCAGAGTCCGAGGTGTGGGATGCGGTATCGACCAGGCCCTTACGGGCGCCGTAGGTCGAGATGAAGTACTCGAGCGGCAGCAGGCCCTCGCGGAAGTTCGCCTTAATGGGAAGGTCGATCGTCTCGCCGGACATGTCTGCCATCAGGCCACGCATGCCGCCGAGCTGACGCAGCTGGGTCTTAGAACCACGGGCGCCGGAGTCGGCCATCATGTACAGCGGGTTCTCCTCGTCGAACATGTCGAGCATGAGCGCTGCGACCTTGTCGGTACAAGCGGTCCACTCGTTAACGACTTCGATGTGGCGCTCCGTCTCGTTGATGAAGCCCTCCTCGAAGTACTCGTTGATCTGGTCGACGTTGGCCTGGGCGCGATCGAGCAGCTCCTGCTTCTCGGCAGGGATGAGAGCGTCCCACACCGAGATGGTGAGGCCAGCGCGGGTAGCGTAGTGGAAGCCGGAGTACTTGATAGCGTCGAGGATCGGGCCGACCTTGGCCTCGGGGTAACGATCGCAGCAGTCGGCAACCAGCTTGGCCACATCGCCCTTGACCATCTTGTAGTTCATGAACTCGTAGTCTTCGGGCAGGCACTGGCGGTTGAAGATGATACGGCCGATAGAGGTCTCGAAGCGAGCGGTCTTGTTGCCGGTGACGTCGTAGTCGACGAACTCGTTCTTGCCGTTCTTGACGCGGAAGATACGGGTGCCGTCCTCGTTGATGACGTTGGCATCGGCAGTGGACACGCGAACCTGAATCTTGGCCTGCATGTCGACCTCGGAACGGCAGTCATAGGCGTGCAGTGCGTCGTCGAAGCTGGCGAACACGTGGTTCTCACCCGGCAGACCCTCGCGGACCTGGGTGAGGTAGTACACACCAATGATCATGTCCTGCGAAGGGATGTTAACCGGCTTGCCGGATGCCGGCGAGCGCAGGTTGTTCGCAGAGAGCATGAGCACGCGAGCCTCAGCCTGAGCCTGGCTGGACAGCGGCACGTGGACAGACATCTGGTCGCCGTCGAAGTCGGCGTTGAAGGGCGAGCAGACCAGCGGGTGCAGGTGGATAGCCTTGCCCTCGACCAGCACCGGCTCAAAGGCCTGGATGGACAGACGGTGCAGGGTCGGTGCACGGTTGAGCAGCACGACGCGGCCGTCGATGACCTCTTCGAGGATATCCCACACAAAGGTGGCACCGCGGTCGATAGCGCGCTTGGCGCCCTTGATGTTCTCGACCTTGCCAAGCTCGACCAGGCGCTTCATGACGAAGGGCTTGAAGAGCTCCAGCGCCATGGTCTTGGGCAGACCGCACTGGTGCAGCAGCAGCTTGGGGTCGGTAACGATGACCGAACGGCCGGAGTAGTCGACACGCTTGCCCAGCAGGTTCTGACGGAAACGACCCTGCTTGCCCTTGAGGGCCTCGGCGAGCGACTTGAGCGGGCGACCGCCACGGCCAGAGACCGGGCGACCACGACGGCCGTTGTCGAACAGGGCGTCCACGGACTCCTGGAGCATGCGCTTCTCGTTATTCACGATAATCGCAGGGGCGTCCAGGTCGAGCAGGCGCTTGAGTCGGTTGTTACGGTTGATCACGCGACGATACAGGTCGTTGAGGTCGGACGCGGCGAAGCGGCCGCCGTCGAGCTGGACCATCGGGCGCAGATCGGGCGGAATGACCGGGATGACATCCAGGATCATGTTCGCGGGGCTGTTGCCGCCCTTCAGGAAGGCGTCAACGACCTCGAGGCGCTTGACGGCCTTCTCGCGCTTCTGCTTCTGGGAGTCCTCGTCGGCGATGATGGCCTTGAGCTTCTCGGCCTCGGAGGGGAGGTCGATGGCAGCGAGCAGGTCGCGGACGGCCTCGGCACCCATACCACCCTTGAAGTACATCGAGTAGTAGCGGGTCATCTCGCGGAACAGCGGCTCATCGGAAATGAGGTCGCGCTCGCTGAGCTTCATGAAGGCGTTGAAGGCGTCCGTGCGGAGCTGCTTCTCGTCCTTGCACTCTTCCTCGATGTCGACGATGCCAGAGGCGATCTCCTCGGGGGTCAGCGGCTCCTCGTCGGAGAACTCGTCAAAGTTCTCGGGGTTGCCCTGCTCCTTGAGGGACTCGATCTGGCGGGCGCACTCGGCATCGATCTCTTCCAGATCGGCGGCGAGCTCCTCGCGCAGGTCGTCGGCGTCGGCCTCGCGAGCCTCGTAGTCAACCTCGGTGATGATGTAGCTGGCAAAGTACAGAACCTTCTCGAGGTCCTTGGACTTGATGTCGAGCATACGGCTCATCGGGAAGCTCGTGGGGCTCTTGAAGTACCAGATGTGGGACACGGGAGCGGCGAGCTCGATGTGGCCCATGCGGTCGCGACGCACCTTGGCCGAGGTGACCTCGACGCCGCAGCGCTCGCAGACGATGCCCTTAAAGCGGATGCCCTTGTACTTGCCGCAGGAGCACTCCCAGTCCTTGGCGGGACCGAAGATCTTCTCGCAGAACAGGCCGTCCTTCTCGGGCTTGAGGGTACGGTAATTGATGGTCTCCGGCTTCTTGACCTCACCGTGCGACCAGGAACGGATCTGGTCGGCGGAGGCAAGGGAGATCTTTACCGAGTCAAAATCAGTAGCTTCGAAATCTGCCACAGTCAACTACTCCTTATCAGTGGTCGTGGCGGCGACAGCCTCGGGTGCCTCGGCGGTCTCGGCATCCTGGGCCTCGACGTCGGTGTCAACGCCGGCGAGCGCAGCCAGGTCGTCGAGAGCAGAGGTCTCCTCGGCGGTCACAGGGGCGGAGGCGTCCTCGTCGGCATCGTGCATGGGCTCGATGTCCAGTGCGAGGGAACGGATCTCCTTGACGAGAACCTTGAAGGACTCGGGGATACCCGGAACCGGGACGTTCTCGCCCTTGACGATGGACTCGTAGGTCTTGACGCGGCCCACGGTATCGTCGGACTTGACGGTCAGGATCTCCTGCAGGACGTTGGCAGCACCGTATGCGTACAGTGCCCAAACTTCCATCTCGCCGAAGCGCTGGCCGCCGAACTGAGCCTTGCCGCCCAGCGGTTGCTGGGTAACCAGGCTGTAAGGGCCGGTCGAACGGGCGTGGATCTTGTCGTCGACCATGTGGCCGAGCTTGAGGATGTAGGACGTACCCACGGTAATGGGCTCGCGGAACTCCTCGCCGGTGCGGCCGTCGAACAGGCGGGTCTTGCCGCGCTCGTCAAGCTGGGTGACAAACTCGGGGCGCATGTGATCGCCAAAGGCAGCGGTGGCCTTGTTGAGCATGTTCTTGTTGGCGCGACGGATGACCTCGGCGATCTCGTCCTCCTTGGCGCCGTCGAAGACGGGCGTCGAGACGAAGAACGGACCGGGGACATACTTGTCGGAGTCGGCATCCTCGGTATCCCAACCGCAGGCAGCAGCCCAGCCAAGGTGGCACTCGAGCAGCTGACCGACGTTCATACGCGAAGGAACGCCCAGCGGGTTGAGGATAACGTCGATCGGGGTACCGTCAGCCATGTAGGGCATGTCCTCGACCGGCAGAACGTTACAGATAACGCCCTTGTTGCCGTGGCGACCGGCGATCTTATCGCCCTGCTGGATCTTACGACGCTGGGCGACGTAGACGCGCACCTGCTCGTTGACGCCGGGGGCCAGGTCGTCGCCGTTCTCGCGGCTAAAGCGGACGACATCGATGACGCGGCCGTAAGCGCCGTGAGGCATCTTAAGGGAGGTGTCGCGGACGTCGTGGGCCTTGGCACCGAAGATGGCACGCAGCAGGCGCTCCTCGGCGGTCAGAGCGCTCTCGCCCTTAGGCGTGACCTTGCCGACCAGGATGTCGCCAGGGCCGACCTCGGCGCCGATGCGGATGATGCCGTCCTCGTCGAGGTTGGCAAGCATGTCCTCGGAGAGGTTCGGGATCTCGCGGGTGATCTCCTCGGGGCCGAGCTTGGTGTCGCGAGCATCGATCTCGTGACGGGTGATGTTGATGGTCGTCAGCAGGTCCTCGGCCACCAGGCGCTCGGACACGACGATACCGTCCTCGTAGTTAAAGCCTTCCCACGGCATGTATGCCACGGTGAGGTTCTGACCCAGTGCGAGCTCGCCATGGTCGGTCGAAGGACCGTCAGCCAGGGGCTCGCCCTGCTCAACGGTGTCACCGACGCGCACGAGCGGACGGTGGTTGATGCAGGTGGACTGGTTGGAGCGCTGGTACTTGGCCAGGTGATACTCGTCCATGCCGCCGGCATGCTTGACGATGATCTTGGCGGCGTCGGCAAAGATGACCTCGCCGGCGTTCTTGGCCAGGGTGACCTCGCCGGAGTCCAGGGCGGCGCGACGCTCCATGCCGGTACCGACATAGGGAGCGGCAGGGTGAACCAGCGGCACGGCCTGACGCTGCATGTTGGCGCCCATCAGCGTACGCTTGGCGTCGTCGTGCTCGAGGAACGGGATCAGCGTGGCTGCGACGGAGAGCATCTGACGCGGCGAGACGTCCATGTAGTCGACGTCCTCGACGGGCACGTCGGCGGGAGCGCCGAAGGAGCCGTCGAAGTCGCGGGTACGGGCGATCACGGTGTGCGGGCGGACAAGCTTGCCCTCGGCATCGGTCGTGATGAACTCGTTGGTCTTGGGATCGAGCGGCGTGTTGGCCGGCGCGATGACGTGCTTCTCTTCCTCGTCAGCGGTCATCCAGTCGATCTGGTCGGTGGCAACGCCGTTCTCGACGCGACGGAACGGAGCCTCGATGAAGCCGTACTCGTTGACGCGGGCGTAGAGGGCGAGCGAGCCGATTAGGCCGATGTTGGGGCCTTCGGGGGTCTCGATCGGGCACATGCGGCTGTAGTGCGAATTGTGAACGTCGCGGACGGCCGTCGGCACGTTGGTGCGGCGGCTGGAGCCGGACTTGTGGCCGGCAAGACCACCAGGGCCGAGTGCGGACAGACGGCGCTTGTGGGTCAGACCGGTCAGGGGGTTCGCCTGGTCCATGAACTGCGAGAGCTGCGAGGAACCGAAGAACTCCTTGATGGAGGCCACGATCGGACGGATGTTGATGAGCGACTGCGGGGTGATCTCGTCGATGTCCTGGGAGCTCATGCGCTCACGGACGACGCGCTCCATACGGCTCATGCCGATACGGAACTGGTTGGCGACGAGCTCGCCGACGGTGCGGATGCGGCGGTTGCCAAAGTGATCGATGTCGTCGACCTTGAAGCCCTGCTCGCCGGCAGCGAGGGACAGCAGGTAGCGCAGCGTCGCGACGATATCCTCGTCGGTGAGCACCGTGACCTCTTCCTCGGTGGTGAGGTTGAGCTTCTTGTTAACCTTGTAACGACCGACGCGGGCCAGATCGTAGCGCTGCGGGTTGAAGAGCAGGCCCTCGAGCAGGCTGCGGGAAGCGTCCACGGTGGGAGGCTCGCCCGGGCGCAGACGACGGTAGATCTCGATAAGGGCATCCTCGCGGGTGAGGGCGGTGTCGCGCTCCAGGGTGCGCTTGATCACATCGGAGTTGCCGAGAAGCTCGATGATGTCGTCGTTGGTGACGGCAATGCCAAGGGCGCGCAGGAACATCGTGGCACTCTGCTTGCGCTTGCGGTCGATGGAGACCATGAGCTGGTCGCGCTTGTCGACCTCAAACTCGAGCCAGGCACCGCGGGACGGGATGATCTGGGCCTTGTAGATCTGCTTGCCCGAATCCATCTCGGAGCTGTAGTACACACCCGGGGAACGGACGAGCTGCGAGACGACGATACGCTCGGTACCGTTGATGATGAAGGTGCCCTGATCGGTCATCATGGGGAAGTCGCCCATAAAGACGAGCTGCTCCTTGATCTCGCCGGTCTCCTTGTTGGTGAGACGGACGTCGGTCAGAAGCGGAGCCTGATAGGTCATATCCTTCTCGCGGCACTCCTCGACGGTGTGCGCGGGGTCGCCGAACTGATGCTCGCCGAAGGTAACCTCGAGAACATGGTTCTGGCTCTGGATGGGGCTGGATTCCTTGAACGCCTCACGAAGGCCCTCGTCCTTAAAACGCTCAAAGGATTCCCTTTGAACAGAGATAAGGTTGGGGAGCTCCATGGCCTCCGGGATTTTCCCGAAGCTGACGCGCTTGCGCTCAGTGGCAGTGTATGCGTAGGTCACCAGGTTTTTCCTCCTTCACGGAAATGCTCGGTGGGTTGGCGAGGCATAGCTTCGCCAGTTATCGCAACCTAATAGTTTATCAGGTACCGACCGTTGGGCAAGAAAAGCCTTGACGCGATTGAGTTTTTGGAGTAGCAAAGTTTTTCGGCAGAAAACACGCAGGTAGATGTATGTGTATCGAACATCTGTTCATATATTTTCTGTGAACAGAGAGCCGGCAATCGCAGCTCTTATAAAAAACGGGCGCGAACCGAGGTCCGCGCCCGTAAATGTCGATGTCCGAAGGCTTACTTGCGCATCAATCCGCCGCGCTCGTCGATGGCGTCCCAGAAGGCGCCGGCAAAGCGAGGATCGCTTGCAGCCATGAGGGCGTTGGTTGCCATCCAGCCAGACGGGGTGCCGGTATCGTAGCCCGAGATCGGGTCGATGACGACAGCGTACATGGCCTCGCGGTCGAGCGAGCGGGCCATGGCGTCGGTAAGCTGAATCTCGCCGCCCTTGCCGGCCTGCTGATCAGCGAGCAGGTCCATGACCAGCGGGCTCAGCAGATAACGGCCGACAATGTACAGGTTGGACGGAGCCGCCTCGGGAGCGGGCTTCTCGACCAGACCGCCGATGCGCCAGACAGCGCCCGGCTCTGCATCGGCAACGTCCTCGGCGCCCTCGAGCGAACCGACGCGCTCGCCGGCGATAACGCCGTAGCGGCTGACTTCCTCGGGCGAGCAAGCAGCGACGGCGATAACCGAAGCTCCACCGTGCTCCTTGGAAACGGCGAGCATCTTGTCGCAGATATCGCGATTAGGCACAACGTAGTCGCCCAGAAGAACCAGGAAGTTCTCCCCTGCCACGGCGTCGGCAGCAGAGCGGATAGCATGGCCGAGGCCCTTGGGCTCGTACTGATAACGGAAGTCGACCGGCATACCGCCAGCGTGGGCGACGGCATCGGCATAGGCGTTCTTGCCGCGCTCGCGCAGCAGGTTCTCGAGCGAGCGATCGGGCTGGAAGTAGTTCAGTAGCTCGGGCTTACCGGGAGAAGTAACGATGATGGCGTCGTCGACTTCCTCGGGGTCGAGCGCCTCCTCGACGACGTACTGAATGACGGGCTTGTCGAGCACCGGCAGCATCTCTTTGGGCGTGCACTTGGTGCCAGGCAGAAAACGCGTGCCAAGACCGGCGGCGGGGATGATTGCCTTCATGTTATTCAAAGATCCTTTCGCAGGCGCAAAAGCGCCCCATGCGTGCGGCACACAGCCGCAGACCAAATTGCGATACCCAAGCATCTTACCGCTGGAACTGTATGTCGCTACAAGGCAGAGACAATTCTTCAGCAGGTCAACGCAAATTATTGCTCGAATGGTGCAATTTTATTGCCCAACGGCAGGGTGCCCGATACGACGCAAATCACAGAACATGGCAGTTTGAGCTACCGATGTCGAGGGACCGAAAAACAAAAAAGACGGGGCTCGCAATGCGAACCCCGTCTGCAAAGAAATCTGGCGAGAAAGCCTGATTACTTGAGGGTGACAGCAGCGCCAGCAGCCTCGAGCTTCTCCTTGGCAGCCTCGGCGTCCTCCTTCTTGGCACCCTCGAGAACAGCCTTGGGAGCGCCCTCGACGACCTCCTTGGCCTCCTTCAGGCCAAGGTTGGTGAGCTCACGGACGGCCTTGATGACCTGGATCTTGTTGTCGCCGAAGCCCTCGAGCACGACGTCAAACTCGGTCTTCTCCTCGGCCTCAGCAGCGCCAGCAGCGGGAGCGGCGACAACAGCGGCAGGAGCAGCGGCGGAAACGCCGAAGGTGTCCTCGATAGCCTTGACGAGCTCGGAAGCCTCGAGAAGGGTCATTTCCTTAAGAGCATCGATGATCTCATCGGTGGTAAGCTTAGCCATTTCTAAGTCCTTTCGGTTTCCGTGCGGATGCACGGAGATCAGTTAAAACACAGCGCGAATGCGCCAGGGGTGCGGCGTTGCCGCCGCGGGTGAAAACAGCAACTAGGCTGCCTTCTGCTCGGAGACCTGCTGGATCGAACGAGCGAGACCAGAGGAAACGCCGTTGACGCAGACAGCGATGTCGCGAGCGAAACCGGAGATGAGACCGGCGATCTGGCCGAGAAGCTGATCCTTGGTGGGCAGCTCGGCGATAGCCTTAACATCATCAGCGGAAACGGCCTTGCCGTCGGAGATACCGCCCTTGATCTCAAGGACGCCCTTGGACTGAGCGGAGAAGTCCTTAAGGGCCTTAGCGGCCTCGACCGGCTCGGACTCGTAGAACACATAAGCGACGGGGCCGGCGAGGATCTCGTCGAGCTCGGGCTGCTCCTGGTTCTTGAGGGCGATCTTGACCAGGTTGTTCTTGTAGACCTTCATCTCGGCGCCGCACTCGCGAAGCTGATGACGCAGCTCCTGAGCCTGCTTAACCGTCAGACCGTTGTAGTTGACGACGAACAGACCGGCGTTCTCGGCGATACGGGACTCGATCTCTGCAACCTTGTCGATTTTGTACTGCTGGGGCATGAATTACACCTCCTCGAATTCTTTCCGGGCACGGTCCGCCACAAGGACGTGACGGGGGCATGTCCAAAAAGAAAGCCCCCGCGCTGCATGAGCGACGGGGGCGAGAAGACATATCTACTCGACCACCTCGGCTGGCGGGATGTCCCATTAAGCTCGCGGGTAAGACCCGTTTGCGCCGGCTGTCTCTGGCAGCGGATTCGTGCGTGAACCGAAAGTATTATGGCGGGGACCCCGGCGTCGGTCAACGGGAAACCGGGCTGCACACAATTCCACCATCCGGCCGCGCCGCCGAAGGCCAGGCGCAAGGTTTTCGCTCGGTCAGGTCCTGGGCTCGCACGAAGAGCACATTAAGTGCT
>DBEZHA010000031.1:0-82351 GCA_048189585.1 Collinsella sp.
GGGTCTGATAAGATTTCCATAGCGGTCTTCGTCCTTTCCTAGAACCTGTTGTTGTGGTGATTTCAGATTCTAGGACGAAGGCCGTTCTTCGTTAAACGGGCGCTAGGGCGTCACCCTTACACCAACATTTTCGACGCGATCGGCAAAAATGATCCGTTTCCCTCTGTCCACGGGAGATCAAGGGCTGCTACGGATATGGTGCTAATTCAAAACTATGCCGGATTACGGGGCTAAAGTCGGAGTCCTCATCCATACAGCCTTTTTTTGAAAAACGGCAAGCAGTCTACCTGCGGTTTTGTTTTTGGGATTTTCTGTATGGTCGGAGGTTCGCTATCCAGCCCCGTAATCCGGCATAGTTTTGTTCGCGACGGCACAACCGCGCGTTTAAGCGCGGGGCCGGTGGGGCATTTTTGCCCCACCGGCCCCTATTCCAGCGCTATTCCGGCTTGGTTTCTACTGTGGGAGTCTTGTCCGCTGCGACTGGGGTGCGGGCGGTGTCCATAGTCAGGCAGTGCTTGGGGCAGCTCTCGATGCACTCACCGCACACCACGCAGGCATACGGGTCGATCGACCACGTTCCACCCTTGCGATCGACCGCGAGCGCGCCCGCCGGACAGCGACGCGCGCACATACCGCAGCAAATGCACACGTCCATGTCGTTGACGATATGCCCACGCAGGCGCTCGGGAGCCGTCAGCTTCTCCTGCGGATAGCACACCGTGACCGGCTGCTTGACCATAGAGCCCAAGGCTGTCTTGGCAAATGTCAGCAAACTCATGCCGCGCCTACCTTTCCGTGCAGCTAATACAGGGGTCGATGGTCAGGATAATCATGGGCACGTTGGCAAGGAGCACGCCCTGCAGCGCATGTGTCAGACCCGCCAGGTTCTGCGACGTCGGCGTGCGCACGCGGAAGCGATCCAGGTTCTTGGTGCCGTTGCCGCGCACATAGTAATACGCCTCGCCACGCGGCTGCTCAATCACAACCTCGCCACGCGCGCCGTCGGCCGGCGTGAGCTTGGTGCGCCCGCCGATGCCGTCGTGCGGGATCTTGCCCACAAGCTCCTCGATGATGTCCATGGCCTGCGTGACCTCGGCACAGCGCACCTGGCAGCGGGCATAGCAATCGCCATCGGTAGCAACGATGGGCTCAAACGCAGCCAGATCCGCATAGGCGCCGTCGCCGAACATGCGCACGTCGTAATCCACGCCCGAGGCGCGACCGAACGGGCCGACCATCGACAGATTCAGCGCATCCTTCTTGCTGATCACGCCCACGCCATGCAAGCGCTCGCCGCAGCTGTCGTCGTCCAAAAACGTATGCACCAGGGCCTCGTAGTCGGGGCGCATGGCGTCAAGCGTCTGGACAATGCCGGCCAGCTCGGAGTCCTCAATGTCGTGCTTAAGGCCGCCGATCTCGTTAATCGAAAGGATCACGCGACCGCCGCAAGTGCTCTCGAAGATCTTGAGAATCTGCTCGCGCAGGGTCCACGAACGATAGAACAGCGCCTCGAAACCAAAGGCGTCGGCAAGCAGGCCCAGCCACAGCAGGTGCGAGTGAATGCGTGAAAGCTCGTGCAAAATGGTGCGGATATACTGCACGCGGCCGGGCACCTCGATGTCGAGCATGCGCTCGCAGGCGCTGGCATAGCCGCAGCTGTGGCCCACGGCGCAAATGCCGCAGATGCGCTCGGCGATGTAGCCAAACTGGTGCATATCACGCTTTTCGGTGAGCTTCTCGAGTCCGCGGTGCACAAAGCCGATCTGCGGAATTGCCTCGATGACGCGGTCGTCCTCGATCACCAGATCCAGATGAAGCGGCTCGGGCAGCACCGGGTGCTGCGGGCCAAACGGAATAACGGAGCGATGTGCCATGGACCTTACGCCTCCTTTTTCTGCTTGTCGCGGGCGGCCTTGGCGGCAAGCGCCGCGCGGACCTTGGCCGCTTTCTCGGGATCCATGGCGGCGAGCTTTGCCTCCATCTCGGCAGCCTTGAGCGCGGCCTTCGCAGCAGTTTCATCGTGCTGAGCATCGGAGCCGGCAGCCGCAGCGGGCTGAGCGACGGCAGCGCCCGCAGCATCGCCAACGCCCGCAGTGCCCTCCCCCGCAGCGGCCATGGCAGTAGCAACCTTCTCGGCCGCGGCCTTGCGCGCCTTGTCCTCGGCAGCGGCACGCACCTTCATGGCCTTCTCGCGCGCGGCCTTCACCTCGGGCGTGATAACGCTCATGGGTTCGGCAGTCGAGACCTGGTAGAAAAAGCCCTTAAAGTCAATCTGCATATCGGTGATGGCAAGACCGAATAGGTCGTGCGCTTCGTTTTCAAACGGAAATACCGCCGGATAGTACGAGCTGATGGACGGAATCTCCTGATACTGGTCGATGCCCTCAACCACCAGGTTCTCGATCGCATAGCTGCCGTCCTGCGCAATATGCTCCTGAGCAGCACGAACGTCGATAAACGTATAGACCAGGCGATACGATCCGTCGTCCACACAGCGCTCGGCATGCATCTGCACAAAGCGCGCGCCGGTACCTTTGAGCGCCTGCACATGCGGCAACAGCTCATCGATCCCGACGGTAGTGTAGATTGCCTTTTGCATTACTCGGCCTCCTTTGCAGCGGCAGGCGTCTCAGCAGGTGTGTCGCCAGCGGCGGGCGCGTCGCCGGCCTCAGCCGCAGCTACAAACCCGTCCTCGCCCAGCTCAACGCCACCGTCCCAGGTTGCGGCGCCGCCCACGGTAAGCGGGTCACCGCCAGCGCGCATCACGGCCTCCTTCTGGTCCAGAATGCCGCACGCCTCCACAATGGCGTCGATCACCGTCTCGGGGCGAATGGCGCACCCGGGCGCGTACACGTCCACGGGAATCGCGCGGTCCACGCCGCCGATCACGTTATAGGCATCGCGGAACACGCCGCCCGAACACGCGCAGATGCCGCAGGCCACCACACACTTGGGCTCGAGCATCTGGTTGTAGATCTGGCGCACGACAGGCAGGTTCTGGGCATTGACTGACCCCGTCACCAAAAAGATATCCGCATGCTTGGGGTTGCCGGTGTTGACCACGCCAAAGCGCTCCGCATCGAACAGTGGCGTGAGTGAGGCCAGCACCTCGATATCGCATCCGTTGCAGCTCGAGCCGTCGTAATGAATAACCCACGGCGAGCGCGACATTTTATGATCCATGGATGCCGCCTCCTAAATAAACACGTCGACGAGGATGGGCATAAGGTTGAGCAGGCCAAACACCAGCGCCACGCCCCAGCCGAGCCTAAAGCAGCTGCGCCAGGTGCTGCGTGCGAAGGTGTTGTCGATCAGGACCTCGACAAAATACGTCGCGACCATCACGACCAGGGCGACCACCCAGCTCACCGGGTTGTCCCAGACAAAGAACATGCCCACCCACATCAAAAACAGCACGGTCTCGCACCAGTGCATAAGGGTCATCTTGGCCAGCGTGCCGCCGCTCATCTCGGTGGCGACGCCCTGGACAATCTCCTGATGCGCGTGATGCGAGTACGAAAGGTCAAACGGCGACTTGCGCAGCTTGATGGTAAGCACCGCGAGCAGTGCGAGGAAAATAGGCGCGCTGTACACGATGATGGGGGCCGACTGCCCCGTCACGGCAATGGAATCGAAGCTATCGGTGGCAAGGTACAGGCCCACGCTCATCAGCAGAACGGCGGGCTCGTAACTCATGACCTGCAGCAGCTCGCGGTCGGCGCCGACCTGGGCAAACGGGCTTTGCGTCGAGGCGGACGCCAACACCACAAAGATCGCGGCAAGCGTCACCATAAAAGCGCACAGCAGCGTGTTGGAGCCCGACACAAAGATGCCGCCACCCACGACGGTAAAGATGAGCGCGCACGCCATGTAGGTATCGTCCATGGTATTTACGCTGGCGGGGGCCTTGCGCAGCAGCTTGGCGACGTCGTAGAAGGGCTGGAGCAGGCGCGGACCCACGCGGCCCTGCATACGGGCGGACAGCTTGCGGTCGATGCCGTCGATCAAGCCGCCCACAAGCGGCGCCAGCAGGGCAAACACCACGGTACCAATAAAGATGCCCACGACGCCCGAGCCTTCAAAATACTTGCCGCGCAGCACCGAGGGCGCACTCATGGCAAGCCGCTCGGGCCCAATCCACGCGCAACACAGCAGCGCAAACAAGATAATGCTGCAGCACACGACGCTGCCCACGGGGCTAATACGCTTCTCGCCAAGGGCGTCCTCCGAGTACCAATTGCGCTTTTCGGCCTTCACCTCGCGTCCCATCGAGCCGCGGAAATGGCGATATTTATCGGTTCCCACGCCCGAAAGGTACACGTTGACGTGCGGTTTGTTGCTCACGCGGAACGACGTCAGCAGCACCACGGCGATAAAAGCCACGATAACCACCATCAGATACATGGCGTCCTTGCCGATAACGTACGGCACGCGGCCAAACACCATGGCCAAGTAAGGCGACACCAGACCGCTCGAGATAACCGGGAACGCCACGCAGCACAGAATCAGCAGCGCGGCGATGGTGTTGAGGGCCATCCATTCGGTCTTATGGACATTGACCTCAACGTTTTGAGCCGTGGGGTCGACGCCCGAAAGCTTGGCAAGCCACTTGCCCCAGAAGAAGAACGTCGCGGCCGAGCCAAAGGCCAGCACCATGATCATGAGCACGTTGCCAGTCTGCGCGAACGCCACCAGGGCGCCCCACTTGGACACGAGCATGCCAAATGGCGCCACGAACATGCCCATGATGCCCAGCATCATCAGGCGCGTCAGGTGCGGCATGCGGCTGAACATGCCGTCCATGTCCTCGATATTGCGGCTGCCGATATGATGCTCGGCCGTGCCCACGCACAGGAACAGCAGCGACTTTGCCACCGTATGGAACAGGATCAGGAAGATGGCCGCCCATACGGCCTCGGGCGCGCCGACACCCAAGCAGGCACTGATGAGGCCCAAGTTGGAAATGGTGGAGTACGCGAGCACGCGCTTGGCATTGCTCTGCGAGATGGCCATAAGGGCAGCGAGCAAAAACGTGATGGCGCCCACGCTCGTGACCATAAAGCCGGTCACGGGATAGATGGCATAGAGCGGGCTCAGCTTGACCATCAGGAACACGCCGGCTTTGACCATGGTTGACGAGTGCAGCAGGGCGCTCGTGGGCGTGGGGGCAACCATGGCACCCAACAGCCAAGTGTGGAACGGCATCTGTGCGGCCTTGGTGAGCGCGGCGAGCGACAACAGGATGACCGGCATCACCAGCAGCGCGGACTGCGCGGTTCCGGCGCCGGAAAGCTCAATCATGCCCGAGATGGTCAGCGGCATGCCGTTCACGTGCAGGTACATGAGTCCGGCCAAAAACGCGATGCCGCCCAGCATGTTGAGGATGATCTGGGTAAAGGCGTTTTTAATGGCCTCGGGCGTGCGCGTGTAGCCAATCATAAGGAACGAGCACACGGTGGTGATTTCCCAGCCGCAGAACAGCCACTCAAGGTTGTCGCTCGTCACGATAACGAACATGGCCGAGAGGAACAGGAACATGAGCGCCAGGAACTGCGGGCGACGGTCGGGCGCGGTCTGCCCGCGCAGCGCGGCCTCGTGCTCGTCATGGGCCTGGAAGTCCTTCATATAACCCAAGGCATACACGCAGATTAGGCTGCCGACGATGCCGACGGCGAGCACCATGATCACGCTCATATAGTCCAGGTAGAGCGGCGTCGCCGTGACGACCTCGACCGCGGGCAGCGTCATGGCTGCAAAGGCAAGCGAGCCCACCAGCTGGACTATGCCGAGCACCGTGGTGAGCGCGTTCCTATATTTGTACGCGTTGTACAGGATGACGGCGCACAGGATGACATCGATGGCGGAGCTGATGATCGAGAGCACATGCGAGGTGCCGGGGGCAACCTCAAAGCTCTGCGGACCCGTGCCAAAAAACATGACGGCGACTACAACTGTCACCGCCATAATAATGCCGGAACCTATGAGCCCCACCGCATCGCGGGCGCGGTCGCCGCGCGCGAACAGCATGCCCAGCGCCGGTACCAGCGGAAACAGGGTAAGGAAATACAGTAGCGTCATACCATCACTCCCCCATGCAAAAACGCTGCAATTGTTTAACGTTATAGCTCAATTACGGGGTTGCGGTGGCAGGTTTTCGGTCAACTGGGGAGTTTTAGGCGTACGGGGCAAGGGCGCGTCCGCATTGGAGTAGAGAGGCGGCAAGAAAAATGCGCCCCTGTGGGCGCACCATCCCGTTTGCTATTCCGCCTTTTTAACGCGCGGCTTGCGACCGCGCGGCTTATCGACCAGTGCGGCCTCACCGCTCTCGCGGTACTGACGGCACCAAGCCTTGACCGAAGACTCGCTGGGAATCTTGTGCTTGATCATGGCCTCGCGAACCGTCAAGCCGTTTTCCAGACGGTCCTTAACCACAGCGAGCTTTACGTCGTACGAATAGGTGTGATGATGCGAACCGGCGTTGAGAACGGCGTCGGC
Organism: Collinsella sp.; assembly: GCA_048189585.1. Classification (GTDB taxonomy): domain Bacteria; phylum Actinomycetota; class Coriobacteriia; order Coriobacteriales; family Coriobacteriaceae; genus Collinsella. Next base: position 6,496 of record DBEZHA010000031.1, read on the forward strand.
ACCGCCCACGGCATACGCGCGGGCCCACTGACGAGCCGTGGCCTGGGGAATGCCAAGCTCCGCGGCGAGGGCGCGATGACCGACCCCCTCTTGGAGGATCTCGACGGCGCGCTGCCTAACCTCAGGCGCATGCGTGCGAGTCCTAGTTGCTTCCGACATACCTGCCACTTCTTAGCCTTAGCCGTTAATCTGCTTTCTTACGTGCAAGTTAGATAGTAACATTTTACTGTTTGCTCAAAGCAGTTAATTAAAATAGACGCGGCGTTATCTGGGCATTTGGCACCAAATTACGACATTTCTTTATCGATAATTTACGCTGGTAGCTGACTCGCAGCTAATCGTCATTCGCTTGTCAACAAAATTGGCATCTCTTTATGTCCTTTGGTATAGAGGATATGGTTATTAACCCCTCCCCCAATAATTTTGAGTGATCCGCAAGGCAGTAGACGTCCTCACTCCTCATGATTACCTCGCATTGCTATCCACCGGAGCAAAACAAAAAGGGCGGGACCTGCTGCGCTTGCAGGCCCCGCACCGGTTGACACCCGACGGGACACAGCCGGGCGAGACGGATCCGTGCTACCGCCCCGCCTGGCCGCGATGTTCAACTACAGCTCGTTGGCCGCGTGATATGCCGTGCGAATGGCGCTCGCAATGTCGGCGGTGCGCTCGCCCGAGCAGTCGCCCACGCGGGTCACGGGCACCGTCACGCCATCCAAGTCAAACGCGTTGGCCTTGGAGCCCACGGCCATCACCACGTAATCGCAGGCGATTTTTACCGGCTCCTCGGCGCCGTCCTCGGTGGTGTGAACAGCCTCCACGCCCTCGTCGGTAATGGCGGTCAGGCGGGTCTTCACGTGCTGCTCCACGTTGTGCTCGGCAAAGTCGCTCATGATCAGCGGCAGAATGGTCTCGGACTCGCCCGCGGCAATCTTGTCGAGCATCTCCACGATCGCCACCTCGCAGCCGTGCTGCAGCAGGTACTCGGTAGTCTCGGTGCCCACCAGGCCACCGCCAATGACGGCGACGCGGCCCGTAAGCTCCACCTTGCCGGCCAGCACGTCCCAGCTCGAGACGACCTTGTCCGAATCGGCGCCCGGAACGGGAATGACCACGTCGTGTGCGCCCACAGCCACAATCGCGGCGTCGGCGGCGTTGAGGTCCTCAGCGGTAGCGGCATGGTTGAGCTCAACCTTCACACCCAGACCGGGCAGAATCTTCTCGTAGTACTCGACCGAGCGCATAATCTCATCCTTGCGCGGAGGCGCGGCCGCCAGCACAATCTGACCGCCCAGATGATCGCTCGCCTCGTAGACGGTCACGTCGTAGCCGCGCTTGGCCGCCACGCGTGCGGCCTCCAGGCCGGCGATGCCGCCGCCCACCACGGCGATCTTCTTGTCGCCCTCGCCCGGCTTAATGGCGATGGTAGCCTCGTCGCCGTTCTCGGCATTAAGCACGCACGAGATGTACTTGCGGTTTTGAATCGCGTCGACGCAGCCCTTGTTGCAGTTGAGGCACTCGCGAATGGGCTCGCCCGCGGCGGCCTTCAACGCAATGTCGGGGTCGCACATGAGCGAGCGGCCATAGGCGATGATGTCTGCCGAGCCATCCTCCAGAATCTTCTCGCCGGCCTCGACCGAGACAACACGGCCGACGGTTGCCACCGGCACGGAGACCAGAGCCTTGACGCGCTCGGCCACGGGCAGCGTCCAGTTGTAGGGCATGGCACCCATGGGCGGAATGGTGTCGCCCATGTTGCCGGTGTGGTTGGCCTGTGCGACCTGAATCATATCGATGCCCGCACCCTCGAGCAGCTTGGCGAACTCGCAGGCCTCGTCGGGCTGCAGGCCACCCTTGCCGCGCGGCGTGCCGTCGGGGTTCTCCATGATCACGGGGAGCTTGTACTCCACCATCAGCTGCGGCGCGGCCTCCTTAATGGCGGCGACGACCTCCAGCGCGTAGCGAACGCGGTTCTCGAACGAACCACCGTACTCGTCGGTGCGCTGGTTGAGGATGGCCGAGCACAGCGAACCCACCAGGCGGTCGCCGTGGACCTCGATAGCGTCGATCCCGGCCTGCTGTGCGCGAGCGGCCGAGGCAGCGATGGCCTCCTTGATCTGGGTGAGCTGCTCTACGCTCGCCTCGTTCACAAAGTGCTGCATGTCGTGATGCAGCTTGGCGTAGGCCTGGTTGCGGATCTCGTTGGACTCGGCCATCTTGGCGGCAAAGGTCTCCTCGTCGCCGGCGGCCTTGGCCTCCTGCGCGGCCTTGGCGGCGGCCATGGATCCCATGACCATGCGGCCGACGCCGGGCACGTCGTACTCGGGGTGGAACAGCTGCAGCGCGACCTTGGCGCCGTGCTTGTGGACGGCATCGGCCAGGGCCTTAAACGTGGGGATTTGGGCGTCGGTCGCCAGCTTGGGCGTGGGGCTTGCGGTCATGACGGGAGCAACGTCGCCGATGACGATGTAGCTCACGCCGCCACGGGCCAGGCGCTCGTAAAAAGCCAGGCTGCGCTCGCCAATGGAGCCGTCGCGCTCCTCGTAGCCGGTGGTCAGCGGCGGGAACATAATGCGGTTTTTGAGCTCAAGGGGGCCAACCGTAATGGGCTGAAGCAGCTTGGATGCAGGTGCGGTCATGGACATTCCTCTCTTGTAGGCGCGGCGGCGATGATGCCGCGTAGTTGTCTAGAGGATATGGCATGGGAATACAACAGCGCAACGGAAATCGGCGGATAACAGGTAGCGGCAGGTGGATGGGGCGGTGCGGCCCGTCGGTTTATCTCAATCTGTAACAGTTACGCGGCAAAACCGGGTCTTACTGTTACAAATCAAGGTATTCCTCTCAACCCATCCTCAACAATCTAGATCTGTAACATCTAGACCTACTTTTGACCCCAACCTGTTACAGATCGAGACAAACCAAACGCGCCTGCTAGAAAATCTCAATCTGTAACGGTTACTCGGCAAAAACCGTCCCTCGTGTTACAGATTTAGACAAACACGACCAAGCCCACCGGTATATCTCGATCTGTAACACCTAGCCGCCCAAATCGGGTCTAGATGTTACAGATCGAGATTTTGTTTGAGAGGCCGAGAATTGGATCGAAAACACGGTCCCGAAATAACAAAAAAGCTCGCCGGCTAGGCCGACGAGCTGCAAGTTCTTGGTCGCGGGGGCAGGATTTGAACCTACGACCTCCGGGTTATGAGGGGCATTTTCTACGTAGGCCATGCAAACGCATGAGAGTTGATTAGGGGTATCTACCTCGTAAAACGGCAACGGGAAGTAATTCTAGGGAGCCTGTGGTAGTCCGTGGGAGCGGACCTGCTGCCACAAATCCTGCCACAGGCTCTGCCACAACCGACGTAAGGATTACTTCCATGAACGACAAGACGAACATCGCCCGAGAAGGCGACGAGCAGCACAACACAATCGGACGCCGCAGGCGGATCTACGTCCGCGTCACCGAGAACGAGCTCACCCGCATCCGCTCACGTGCGCGCAAGGCAGACATGAGCATTTCCGCCTTCGCGCGGACGAGATTGCTTGGCGACGCCGAGTCCCGTCCCACGCTGGACATCGACATCGCCGAGCTCCGCAAGGCATTCGCAGACCTGAAGCACGCCGGATCGAACTTGAACCAATGCGCTCGCGCGCTCAATACCTTCGGGGCAGACGGGGACTCCGCCGCCAGCACCGATCGCGCGGTGCGCCGCGTCTCCGCAGCGGCGGACAACATCTGCGCGCTTATCGCCGCAGCGCGCAGTTAGGGGGAGAAATGGAAATCCTCATCCCCTCCCTCATCAGCGCTCTGGCACTCGGGGCGTTTTGCTGCCCTGCGCTTGCCCAGCCAGCGGATTACCTTCTGAGCGGAGGCATCATCACCACCATCCCCGCTTTCGACCTCACCGCCGTTCCCGACTGGTGGCTGTCGGGCGGCTTCGCCGCCCATCCGGCGGGCACCGCAGCCACGCTCGCGCTGCTCTTCCTCATCTCGCTGCTCTTCTTCTCGATGGAGCAGGCGAAGGGGCGCGGCGAGGACGGCGGCGTCCTTGGCAGCGCCCGCATCAAGACGGGAACCGAGCTCGTCAAGGGCTCCGTCACATGGGACGGCAAGGCGAGCCCCAAAGCGCGCGGCTTCGTGTACGGCTTCACCAAGGGCAAGTACCTATTCGAGCCTGAGCGCCACGTGCTGCTCGACGGCTCCACGGGGTCGGGCAAGACGCGCTTCTGCCTCATACCGACCATCGACCTACTCACCTATGGCGACGGGGCCAACGGCTCCGAGCCGGTCTCCATCGCCGTCACGGACGTGAAGAACGAGCTCATCGAGATCACCGGGCCCGAGCTGGAGCGGCGCGGCTACGATGTGCTGTTGCTCGACACCCAGAACCCCTATCGCGGCCATCGCTTCAACCCCATCAACCTCGTGGTCAAACTCGCCGAAAAAGGTGATTCCCAAGGGGCGGAGCAGGCGGCGGACGCCATCGCCATGGCGCTCTTCCCGGAGGAGCGCGGGCAGGGCTCCTCTCACTGGACGGAGTCGGCACGGAGCGGCTGCTCCGCGCTGATACTGCTGGTCGCGTGCTCTGAGGAGTGCCCCGCCGGGGCGAAGCACCTCGCGACCGTCAACGAGGTCCTTTGCCGGGGCACCGAGGGCGAGGGGGCCGATCCGACGGCCCCTCTCAAGGCACTTCTGCGCCAGCTGCCCGACGGGCACCCCGCCCGCAGCCGCGCCTCGCAGCTGCTATCCTCCGGGGGCAACGAGCTGCGCAGCATCATATCGACCATGAAGGTCCGCCTGCGCATCTTCTCCTCAGCGCCCGTGGCGTGGATGACTTCCGGGGACGACATCGACCCCGAGCGCACGCTCACTGAGAAGACGGCGGTCTTCCTGCATGTGCTCGAGTCGGGCAGCCCGTACAACGCGATCAGCACCATCTTCGTGACCCAGCTCATCACCTCCATCTTCTCCATCGGCGACCGGTCCGGCGGCAGGCTGCGACCCATCACGTTCGTCGGTGACGAGTGGTGCGCCATGGATCGCGTGGAGCCGCTTGTGAAGCTGCTCACCCTGGGCCGCTCCCACGGGGCGTTCTGGATCGGGGCGGTACAGTCGCTGAGTCTTTTGGGCGAGAAGTACGGAGAGAGGAGCGGGCGACCCGCCATCCTGTCGAACTGCGGCGTGAAGGTCGCCATGAAACTCGGCGACGCCGACGACCGCAACTTCTTCTCGGAGCTCGTCGGAAAGACCACGCGCCACACGCGCGGAACGAGCACGAGCCGGGGCGCGAGCGGGAGCAGTGGATCGACCAGCTTCTCCGAGCACGCCGACGACCTTATCCACCCTTGGGAATGGACGGAGATGAGCCCCGACCGGGACGGTGCGATCGTGGTCAAGATGGGTGAGAACGGCATCCCGGCGGAACGGGCGGGCACGTTCCGCGCACCCCTGACAGACTCCACAAAGACCCCGACCAAAGGCCACTTCGACCTTGGTACGCGCGAACACGAACGCGCGAGGAGGCTGACATACCAGCAGATGCTCGATGGGCGAGCGGAGCGCCGCAAAAACGAATGCGCCCCCATCTGGTGCCCAGACTTCCCCGAAGCAAACGCCGACGCCGCCGACGAGGACGAGTGGGGCGCGCTGTAAACCCGGAAAGGAGGAAGATGACAGCCGTGAAGCAGGTGTCGGTCTGCAGCGAGCGCCATCTTAGAAACATCAGGTCGTACCTCGACTGGAACCGCGAGAAGGTGCTGGCGCACGACACCCAGAACATCATCGACGAGGACAGATGGTTTGAGGAGATGCATGCCACGCGAGAACAATTCCATCACAACGAGCCCGGAAAGGCTGGCGCACGCTGCACATACATGCAACACGTCACCCTCAACTTCAACGCGGATGAGTGCAGCTGCAACGGCGGCAAGATGACGCCCGAGCTCTGCATGGGCTACGCCCGCGATTACATCCAGACACGGTACGGCACCCACGAATGTCTCGTCGTCCTACATCGGGAGCACTGCGAATCCGACAGCACGGACAGGTTCTCCGCGCACGTGGCCGTAAATAGGAGCGACCTGGCCACCGGGCTGCGCCTCAACGAGGGCCCGTCGCGCGCGGCGGCGAAGTCGCGCGCCGAAACCGTCCGCAATCTCGACGAGAAGTACGGCCTCAAACAGCTCGAACGCGGCAAGGCGAACTCGCGCGTGCACGGCAGGCAACCCGGCTCCGCCGAGCGCGACATGGCCCGCAAGGGGCAGGCCGAGCGCTCTGAGAACGAGCACGTGAGGCGGACGGTCGCCAAGCGCATCGAGGAGGTGGGGCGCATGCCCGAGTGCCCCGACCGCATGGCCGAGCTGTCGCGCCGCCTCGCGCGGGACGGCATCCAGCTCAAGCGCTCCAAGAACGGCGACCTGCAATACCGCTTTCACTCCAAATCCTTGGGCGGCGAGCGCAGGGTGAACGGGGCGAGGCTCGGCTACGTCGTGCATCGCAAGACGGGTCGCACGATCCGGTTCACCTGCCACGGCGTCATGCGTGCGATCAAGCTGTGCATGCAGCTGTACCGCACCATGGACTACATTACGCGTGACATGTACTAGAGAGGTCTCCGCAACAGGCGGAAACCTCGAGAGGCCCCGGCCGTCCGGTTCGTGGCCTCCCTCGTGATGGGAGCGAGCCGTAGCGAGCGACTCATCACCCGGCGGGAGCGAGCCGTAGCGAGCGGTTCGCCCTCCCCCTGCGCTGGCGCGCAGGGCAAGATCATTGCGGCGGCAAATCGGAGGAACGACGATTTGTACGCCGCAATGCATATCTTGCCAGCCCATCGGGATGGTGAGCGGAGGGCTTCCGAAGGCGACCTTGAGGGAGCGTTTGGAAGCCCTCCGCGAGAGCCGGCGGAGCGCGACGCGGCGAAATGATCGCGGCCATGAGCAAGCGATCGAATGCAGCCGCTCGCGGGCCACCGGCGGCGTGAGCGGAGCACGGTCGGAAGGCGACCCTGAGGGAGCGTTTCGACCGTGCGCAGCGAGAGCGAGGCCGAAGCGACGGGCCGCCGTGCCCGAGCGAAGACCGAGCGGGCGCAGGGCCCCTTGCGGGCCCGGAGCGCCGCGCCGGGAGGCGCGGCATCCCGTGGCGCTTACAGCTCAATCCACCCCTCGGAACGCAGTGGGTCGCGGACCGCATCGCGCTCTGTGTCGTAGACGAAGCCGCTGAGGCCGAAGTCGAGCACGCCGTCCAGCAGCCCCATGGCCTCGTCGGGGTAGTCGCTCGCCCCGTAGGTGACGCCGTCGCGCAGGGCGCTCCCGTACGAGCGGAGCAGGCTCCTCTCGTAGACGACGTAGCGGCCCTTCCGCTCTTCCAGCTTCATTCCCGTTCATCCTTTCCGCAGCGATGGGCGGGGCCGATACGGCCCCGCCTGTCCGCCCCTAACGCCTGACCTCGCGCACGGGCGCGGGCTCGAAGTGCTCGTCGCGCTCGATGACGCCGAACCCCTTGGCGCGGTTCAGGACCTCGAACTCGGGGATGGAGAAGTAACCCCACTCGTCGGCGAAGCCCTCGACGAGGCCGAACGCCTCGCCCGTCGCGGGATCGTACTCGGTCACGTACCAAGTCCACCCGCTCACGCTGCTGAACAGCTTCACGCGGGCGATGGGGTCCCCCTCGTCCTCGGTCGCGTACAGCGGCGGCACCGTCACCGCCACCCTCTTCGGCATGAGCTCCTGCATATCGGTCTCCCTTCCGGCCATGTAGGCCAATCCCCTCCGCCTCGCAGGCGGAAGCCGTAGGCGCTGCTTGCCGCGCCTATGGCTTCTTTCCTGAAGCCACGAGCTGGAGCCCGCACGGGTCAAGGGAGCTGCACGGCAACCTCCACCAACCGAAGCGAAGCGCAGGTTTGTGCGGGGTTCCGTGCGGCCCCTTGACGCGCGCGGGCGGAGGCTCCACCGGGAACGGCCGCGGCACGGCCTCCCCTGCGGGCACGCATGCCTCGGCCGCGTCCGGACGAAGGCCTACAATCGCCCCGAAGGGAAGTGATTGGGTTGTTCAAGGGAAGGGACCTGTCAGGCACGTGCGGGATACCGCGCGAATGCGACCGAGTCTACGTGGGGGTCGAGTGTCCGCCGAAGGGCCTCAACGACGAAGTCGATGTGCCCAAAAGGCTCATATGGCCCGACGGAAGGAGCTGGCCCATAAAGTCAACCGCCCGCCACGTGACGCACGGGCGGACGGTGTTCGGCAACCTCGTGGAGAGGTTCGACGTGTTCATGGGCCGCACGGGCGAGCTCAAGACGATATGGCGTCAGGACGGGCGCTGGTTCGTCGGGAAACCGAGCCTCAAAACATCACGCCCGGCCCTTCCACCCAGCTCGTGCCAAGGGTAACTAGAGACGTGTTCAGTCGGCAGGCCTACAGCGCCGTACCAAACGCCCGCACCGTTGTCTCGGATGCCCTATCTCCCACGGGCTTGCCCATGGCCCCCTCGATAAGGGAAAGGATTCGGGACGCCCGGTCGAGGAAGAACGATTCGAAATCATCCGCCTTCATATAACCGAAATCCGCCTGATGAGATTCGACTCGCCCACGCAAATCGTCCTCGTCGACGCCCTCGACTTTCGCGACGATTCGCGCCAGATATGCGCTTGGGGCGCTACCTCCGATCGATCGGTTAGTGGCATAGAGAATGGGGGTCTTGTTGACCACGCAGTCATATCGCTCGCGAGGAATGCCAATCTTCTCGCAATATGCCTCGGGGAAAATGTGATGGATATCCGGCGCCCCGGTGATGCAGTTCACAACGTCCATGGTCGTGTCGTTCATGAAATCGCGACAGCCCGCCCTGTAGAGAAGCGCCATAATCCCCTTGTACGCGGCGGATAAACGGGTTCTGAGGGTCAAGAGACGCGTCGCGGAGAAGAATGCCGCATTCACCGTCCTGTTCAAACTCTGACGGCCCTCGACCTCGTCGATGACGTCTTCGATGTCGTTTGCGTAACGGGTCTCGTTCGCGCCTCCGTACATCTCTCCGAGGATGCCACACCAGTACCACCGGGACAGAACCTTGATGACGTTCGGCTCCAAACTGCGCTTCCTGCCCAAGACGGCGCAGATAGCGGAGAGGGGTATGAGCTGCGTGGCGTACGGCAGGTCCCGCTTGCGGTATACGCACTCGTAGGTCAGGAGCAGTTCGCGAGCGACCGCGAAGCCATCTAAAACCGCCTCGCGGCTGGCGAGGTAATCCTCGTACTCAAGCGCGAGGACGTCCTTCTTCTTGCAGCTCACGGAACCGGAACCGGACATTCGCTTCCTCATATAGGAGCTGTAAAGCGTTACCGTTGTGAGGAACGCCGTCTCATCTATGCCCTCGAACAGGTCGGTCTTGAACTCGGAGCCCTCACCCACGATTGTCTTCCGGCAATCATTCCAATCCATGCGCAGGTCGAACTCCCTTGTGGCGAACATCGCCGTCACGAGCTCGAACACGGTGAGGGGCACGCCACCGGTGTTGACGTTCTCGAACACCTTGCAGACGGCCACGCGGGGAGTGCTTTTGTCGAGCGTGATGACCGGGAGCTTGTAAGCCGACACGACCGAGAGCACCTCGCTGTTGAACCTCTCAAACAAAGAGGTAGCATCCGGGTCCCCTGCGCAGCCCATCATGAAACCGAGGGCCCAGTTCATCTTTTCCGTATCGTTGAACATCACGTTCACCGGGAACATCTTGTTCTCGATTTCAAGCTCGCGGGTAGACAGGTCGAGAACGACATCGCGGTCGAAGTTCTCTTTGAGCCTACGGTCGGCGGGGACCGCCACGACGGCATCAACCCTGTCCTCGCCGTCGTCGAGACACTTCTCGATATCAAGGTAGTAGTAGCGCTCGATCGCCTTGCCCTTGTCCGTCCTCGTGGCGACCGGCTTGTCGGAATGCATGGCACGGTATATCGAGGTCATACGCTGCTGACCGTCGAGAATCAGGAACTCTGGCTCGACGCTAAGCTCGCCCACGCCCTCGATCGTGCGATACTTGAAGCGGATTTCCGGATTCCCGTATGCGAGCCGCATGATTGCGCCCATGGGATAACCCTGAGTCAAGCTCGCGATGAGGCCCCTGATGCGGGCGTCGTCCCAAGTCCAATCCCTCTGAAATTCCGGGAGCTGCATCCTTCCGGATGCGACCTCTCCAAGAAGCTGTTTCAGATCGGTGTCATTTGACGTGGGCAGAACAACCATGCTCTCTTCGATTCCTCTCTACGGCAAAGGATGGAACAGAAAAATGAGGCTTCGGTAGTTTGTGTGACAAGGGGCTAGCCTAGGCAGCAACGCTCTTCGCTCCCTTCACGCCCTTCTTCCTCGCCTTCACCGGGCGACCCGGGAGCTGGGGCTGGCAGTCGCCGCACCTGAGCATGAGCAGGGCCACGAGGTTGTCGGTGTTGCGGAAGCCGTAGCCCATCCTCACCGCCACCTTGATCTTGTTGTTGATGGCCTCTACGCGCCCGTTGCTGATGCCGAGCTCGACTGCGGCGATGATGTCGTCGCGCCGGGGGCGCACCTTCTTCTCCACGGCGACGACCTTGGCGATCTTGCAGTAGGCGGCCCTGTGCATCCAGTCGTCGAGCAGCTCGGCGGCCTCGGAGCCGTCGGCTGCCCGGAAGACGGCCCGCAGGTCCTCCTTGAGCTCCCAGGCCCTGACCAGCCGCGAGCCGGCCCTCTTCTTGAGCGCCTCGAGCCTCGCCCTCTGGCCGTCGGTGAGGTCCTCGGGGTTCTTCACGAGCGCGTAGCGGCTGCCCTTGATGGAGGCCGCCTCCTCCTCGAGCGCCCTGACCTCCTCGGGCGGCAGCTCGCCTTTGGCAGGCCTGCCGCGCTTGCCCTCGGGCCTGGGCCTGGCGGCCCTGGCGGCGGCCCTGGCGGCGTTCCACTCCTCGCAGCGCACGGCGTCGAGCGCGTCGTTCATCCACTGGACCACGTGGAAGGCGTCCATGACCCACCTCGCGTTGGGGCAGCGGCGCTTGACCAGCTGCCTTATCCACCTCGCGCCGTCGGCGGTCACCACCTCTATGGCGCGCCTCTGCTCGCGCGTGAGCTCGTCGAGGAACAGGTTGAGCACGTCCTTGCCGGTGCCCTCGTGCGCCCAGATGAGGCAGCCGCGGTCGTGGTCGACGACCACCGTGACGTACTTGTGGCCCTTCTTGTACGACGTCTCGTCGATGCCGATGCGGCGCACGCCGTCGAACCTCGAGGCGCCGCGCGCGGCCTCCAGCTCGGCGTAGACGCGCCTGCACACGCCGCCCACGCTGTGCCACTCGACGCGGGCGAGCTCGGAGACCGCCGAGGCGGTGCAGCGGACCGCCAGCCACGCCACCCAGTCCTCGAAGTCGCGCGTGAAGCGCGCCCCGTGCCGCGCCCAGGGGACGGCCTCGGTGCGCACGCCGTGCTCCGGGCAGCGCACCCTGCAGGGCGCGTACTCCAGGTAGCAGGCCGAGCGCGCCAGGTCCATCGCCCTCCACAGCCTGGGGGCCCCGCGGTTCGCCATGTCGTAGAAGTCGCTGGCCCTGCCGCATACGGGGCAGCGGCGCTGCTCGCGCTTGTAGGGCCGGACGCTCACGACGATGCGCTCGGCCTCGATGCGCGCGCCCAGGACGACCGTGCGGGCCAGACCGAGGGCGAGAAGTAGTAGACTCTTCATGCGTCACACCTCTTCGGTTGTCTGAATTTGGCTTAGCAATCATAGGCGGATGACGCGGAAACGGCCCCTCCCGGGGCCGTTTCAGTTCCAGATCGTTGTTTTCGCCCGCTGAGCTGGGCCTATGCCGGAATCTCTCCCACAGAAACCACCGAAGAGCCAGAAAAATGAAAAACTATGTCGCTAAATGACGTCTTCCGCCCCATCCGCCGCGCTCTCGAGGGCCTTCACGTTCACACCGAGGGCCGTAGCAGCCATAGCCACTAAACCAAGAAGCGTGACACTGCCAATGCCGAGGACCTTGAGTATGAAGTCCTTGTTTCTTTTATCTATCTCGTTGAGCAGCTTGGCGAGGTCGATCATCCTATCCGCCATCTCGGAGCGCTCCTCCGGCGTGGTGTCCTCGCGACCGACAAGGTCGCTCAGGCTGGCCATTGCGGCGGACACCGCGGCGATCGTCTCCTTGGTGACTTTGCCGTTTTCCTCAAGCGCCTTACCGACGTTTTCCTTCCAGTCCCTCGCGGTCGAAAGCACGACCTCCGCGAACTTCGGATACTGCTCAAGCACCGCCTTGGCCACCTCGGGGTCGACCCGGTCCAGCATCGAGACGAGCTGAACGGCCTTTTCCTTCGTCAGATGCCTGAAATCAGGGATATCGAGTATCTTGAGGGCCTTCGCCTCTCCGATCGTTCTCGCCATGATTCCCCCTATCCTTCGGTCTTTTGGGCGTAGAGCTTGAACAGGTGCGCGACTATCTTCTCCTCGTCGCCGTTGAAGTCGACGCCGTAGGCGGCTTCGACCGCTGCGTCGAGCTCGCGGTGGGCACGCATCAAATCGGGGAACACAATGGAGTTGTCCGGGTTATAGAGCGTCTCCAAAGACTCCCCCGCCTGCTCGCGCGCATCCAACACAGCCTGAGCGCAGCTAGAAATGTACTCCCGCTGCGCCTCCCCGCACTCCGGGAATACGAAGCTGTTGTATACGGCGGGTGAATAGCGGTAGTCAGACTTTAGACGCCCGCAAACCACTCTCATCCAAGCGTTGTGGAAAAGGGATGACAGAATCCCGAATTGATATAGATCGGCATTGGGGATAAAGGAGGCGGCATCGCTTGCTATGACGTCCGCAGACACGAAGCCAATAGGAAGATAAATCCGTCGCCCCGTCGAATGCCTTGGGAAAAGCAGGTAGTCGGTATCGGGCTGACGAATCTGGGTGAACAGGAAAGGCGTGTCGGCATCCCTCCTGACAGAAGCCGTCTTGCTTTTGAGCCTCATCTCCCTCACGGCAGCCAGCCTGTCCATTATCTCCCTGTTGTTGACTTATCGCGTCGGGGGAACGTCTTTAAGCCAGAGGCAATACCGGTAGTTACCCTTTATAAACTCATCCGCCCCTATATACTTGCGGAGAAGGTCCACGCAGTCTGGGTTGCGCGCCAAGAACGCCTCGCCCTCCTCCCTGCCGAACAAGAGGTTCTGGCCGTCGGTGGGCTGGCTTCCCTTTACCAGCTTCGTTCCAGCGTACTCGGCATTGACGTTTTTAGACCTAGATGCAACGGATTGTAAGGGACCCTCGAACAAATAACCGTTGATCTGGGATACAGACCTAGCGCCAACCCGCGAGAACAGGGTTGGGGCCACTGGCTCATCATTACCGAACCCTACGATTACACAGTGAACGTGCGCTTGATCCGTAGCCTCACTATTCCAGATAAAGCTCTTATGTGCAAAGGAGATGCGCATCCCGAGCCCAAAGAGGTAGTCCCAAAGGATGGAAACCTGCTCTCCCTGACAGATTGAATTCGTAGATACAAACGCAGCTCGCAAACCGCCATCGGCTTTGTACTCCACTGCTTTCGCGTACCAACCCGCAACATAGTCCAACTTGCCATGCTTCTTGCACTGGTCAAGAACATTGTCCATGTCGGCGTGCTGTGCCTCAGACATCTCTTGATGCCCGAGAAACGGCGGGTTTCCCATGATGTAGTCGCACTCGCTCGCCGGAACGACCTCGTTCCAGTCGAGCTGGAGGGCGTTGGCCTTCACGATGGTCCCGTACTCCCTGAGCGGAAGCTCGTCGTAGACGCGCTTGACCACCTTGGCGGTGTTGATGTCCGCCTGCTTCTCGGCGATCCACAGCGCCGTGCGCGCCACGCAGCAGGCGAAGTCGTTGACCTCGATTCCGTGGAAGTTGGCGAGCGTCACCTTGACGGGGCTCTCCTCCTCCGCCTCCTCGAACGAGATCTCGGACTGCCCTCCGCGCTGCAGCTCCATGAGGACCGTGTTCTCCAGCCTGCGCAGGCACACGTAGGTCTCGGTGAGGAAGTTGCCCGACCCGCACGCGGGGTCGAGGAACGTGAGCCTCCCCAGCTTGTCGTGGTAGGCGCGCAGGGCTCGGGTGCGGGCGCTCGGGTTCTGCTTCGTGAGGATGTCGTCGAGTTCTTCCTTCAGCCCGTCTAGGAACAGCGGGTCGATGACCTTGTGGATGTTCTCCGGGCTCGTGTAGTGCATGCCGCCGGACCGGCGCGTGTCGTGGCTGAGCGCGCCCTCGAAAATGGAGCCGAAGACCGTGGGATCCACGCCCGACCAGTCGAACTCCTGACAACCCGAGACCAGAATCTCGTAGTGCACCTGATCGTTCAGCTGAGGTATCTGGATGCGCTCGCGGAACAGGCCGCCGTTCATGTAGGGGAAGCGGGCGAGGAGTTCGCTGGGGTACTCCGCCTTTCGGGCCTCGTCGTCGGTGTCGAGCCAGCCGAAGAGCTCGATGAGAGCGCTCCTCAGGTGCGTGCCGTCGACCGAGGCGACGTAATCTCGGAAGAGCCCGGGTTCGATCAGGCCCGCGTCCTCGCAGAACATGAGGAACATGAGGCGGGTGCAGAGCACCGACAGCGCGTGGTGGCTCTCCTCGCTATCCGGGTCGTGGTACAGGCCCGCGATCTCGTTGTGGATCTGGCCCATGATGCGCCCCGCCTCGATGGAGACGGCGCGCTGGACGCTCCTAGGAGCTGACCCCCCGTTAAGGAACTTGAGGGCGGGGAGGTTCTTGGGGAGCTCCACCAATTCGAGGCGCAGGTACTCGTCGCCGGTGCACAGGGGGTTGACGTTGCGGTCGTACACGCGGATCTCGCGGAAGTTGCAGACAATGACGTAGCGGGGTTGCTGGTTGAGCGGAAGGCCCACGGCGTATCCCCTGCCCTGCTCGGCGGGAGTGACCTCGCGGCCCTGACGGACCTCCTTCTTGTCGAGGTCGATGTCTCGCCCCTTCATCTCCACGAGCGCGCTGGCGCTGGGGATGAGCACGTCGATGTAGCCCGCGTGCGAGGAACCGGAGTCCGTGTGCACGGGGACCTCGAACTTCAGGCGCTCGATGGCGTCCTCGACTCCCAGCACGTTCTGGAACAGGTCGATCCAGTAGGAGCGGCCCTCCTGCGTCTCGTCGCCCCTGCCCGCCCAGCGCTTGACGAACGCCTCGGCGTCGGCTTTAGTCCCCGCCATGGATACCTCCGTAGAATTGACTGCCCCCAATTCTAAAGCAGAAAGCGCGCATCACGTCCTCTTACCCGGGCCAACGAATCGGAACGAAGTGTTGTTTAACCAGCCTGTCGTCTCTTCCCACGTAATTGCCAAGAGAAGCAATGATCCTATTGGCCATTGAGGTTGTATCGTGAATGTCTGCACCCGCCTTCACGAGCGAGTTGCAATATTCCTCAAGTCCATATTGGGTGGTATAGACGGTAGGCAGCATATGGCCCCAGCGCTTATCGACCACCTCGCGGACGACCGAGCATTCTTCCCTTCCCTGCCTTACGCACGAGCCCAAATCGTCTAGGACGAGAAGGGGACAGGTCGTCAGCGGTTCGATGAGCCTCCACTTATTCCCCTCGCCGTAAAGGCCTGAACCCATCCACGTTCCGTGGACCAAATCGGAAACAGCCACGAATTTGCAACCATCGGCCAAAGATTCGGGCTCCCCTGACGCTTCAACAATCCCTTTAACCACCCATGCCGCCGCAGTGCTCTTGCCCGCACCGCTCCCACCGCTAAGCCACAACGAGGGAGTCTCCTTGCCGGAATATCCCTCGACCCATTTTTTCACTGCCAGAGGAATGCGGCACTCGTCAAAGCCTTCGGATGCCATGACCTTGATAACCACCTCGGGTACGCCCACGTTCGCAAGCTTCTCCTCGAGGGAGAGCTCCTTCTTCTTCCTGACGCTATTGTCTTCAAGTCTTATCTTCCTCATACAGGCAGCGAAGTCTTCGGGGGAGATTGTATTCTTCACGGTGACACGCTTCTCCTTCATGGCATCTCCTCATCCACACGGTCCAGCAACGAGATCATCGGGTCGTATCTGGGCCCCTCTTTGTCAGCATGTGAATTAAAATCTTGCGTCTTTGTTATGGGACCCACGGTTCCGATTTGCTGTATAGGCTGCTTCCCATTTGAAGCCTTGTAACGTGCAGCACCGCTCGTCTTCAACAGGTCGTCCGCTTCACATTTGAACTTCGAGAGACTTGTCAGGTGGAACACCGTCCCACCACCGTTACCGCGCCTCGTCTCGAAACTGATAATCCCGTTTGCCTTGAGGGCATTGGCGGCGGCCCACAGTGTCCTCCGGCTTACGCCGAGTTTTTTCGACAGCAGCTCCATGCTGATTCCGATGTTGTTGTCGCAGGTGCGAACGCGAGAATGGAGCCAAAGGTACAATGCGCCAGCGGCGCCACCGCACTTCGCGAGCTTTGGCGCAACCACGTCCGCCTCAGACTCGTAGTTCCTTGTCCAAACCCCATCCATGAAAGGCCTACCCCTTGAAAGCGCTCTCGGAATCGAGATACTCAAGAAACCACTCGCGACGAATGCGATAGCTGCGCCCACAGCGAATAGCGCGAATCTTGCCTTCGCGAACGTAGGAATAGATCGTCTTCTCGTGAAGGCCCAGGAATTGTGCAACATCGGCTACATGCAGCACGTCAGGGAGGCAAGGCTCTCGATGATCCAGATAATCCATTACAATCTCCTAGAAATGGATTGATATTACTTTTCCGTCCAGTTTGTGATACCATGGATGAGTATTAGAAGTCAATGGTTGGATTGGTTTTTGTTTTGAGTCCAATAGAGAACTATGAGCGACTGCCTTTATCCTGTCGTCAGCCTATCAAGCTCGACATCAAGGCTGTAAAACCCTGGCTACGCTACAGCTTTGATCGTCTGTGGGGAACCAGCGCCGACGGCGAGCGTTTCGCGTACTATGTCGAGCGCGGCGAGCCCACTGTCATGCAATTCGAGCATCTGGAAAACGAGTTTTTTGCAAGCAGCCTTCAGAAGGTCAACGTCGATCGCACCGAAAGCATCGTTCGCTTCTGCGAGCGTTACGGCTTTCCCGTTTCCAGCGGTTATGACGGTGCTCAGCGTCTCTCTCTTTTCCGCAGCCGCTTCAAACTTTTCAAGGCAGATTTTCAGCCGTTCAGGAACGAATGGGACATTCCGACCAGCGAGAACGCACGCGCCGCAGGCGCCCCCTTGTTTAGTAGCGCTTACTCAGAAGACGACAAAACGCTACTGGGACGCAAGCCGTACTATCTCTCCGAGGAAGCTCGCCGCATCCATCTAAATGACCGTTCGGTCGTGGGAGCCATCTCTGAAGCGGAGGTAATTCAGACAATACGGGCCCTTCAGATATCGACCGCCCTCATTACCGCCATCGCATACGGCTTGGAAAACACCGACACATGGGGTGCCGACGATGTTGCTGATTACCTTTGCGACCGCTCGCACATGGCGCAGAACGGCATTAGCTTTTTCCTTCTCTCCAACAGCGACGCTCTATTGAAAAACACTCGCCTTAAGTCATACGATACGCTCATTCTCGAGAGTTCAGAATTCAAGTCGATAGTGCAACAAGGTGAAAATGCGGGCTTCAGCACGCGGGAGAGCTATACATCAACCCTTGCGGATGGACTGGTAATCGCATCAAATACCGCGATCTCCTTCCTAGCTAACTCTCTTCTCTCTTATCGCTTTGATGGAACAGGTGGAACTCCCGACGAAGCCGAAGGTGGCAGCGGTGGGCCCCTCGCCGCTTGGTCCCATGCGCGAAAAAAGACTCACCGTAGACCGTCGAGCTCGCATTCCTACGGATGCCTACCCGAAGCAATCATCTCCCAGTTCGGCCTCCTCTACGACGACCCCGCCGAATGGCGCATCTGCGACAACTGCGGTCGTATCTTCAAGAAGTACCGCGAGGAGAAGCCGGGCAAGGTGATCCAGAAGACCCGCTTCTGCAAGCGCAGCTGCGCCAACTCCTACAGCAAAAAGAAGTCCCAAGGGCTCATTACCGAGCAATCGGTTTGAGATAGATCTATCGGCCCTCAACGCACTTGAAGGAGGTGAACAAATATGAGAACAGTCAGCGAAGGCTACGCCCCCGTGAAGCGTGGCAAGGACTCTTGGCTGCTCAGGGTCAGCGTGAGCGAGGACGGCAAGCCCTCCAAGCGCCTGAGCAAGACCGTCCACTGCCGCACCAAGACCGAGGCGAAGCGCCTGCTAGACGAGTGGCGCGTCGAGCTCATGACCGCACGCACGCGCGTTGACCGATCCAACATCACCCTTGAGGAGTTCTTGCGCGACCACGTCGCGTACCTTCACGACGTGAAGCACCTGAGTGCCAACACGATTCGCGGCTACCGCGACATCGTCGAAACGCGCTGGGCACCGAGGCTCGGCACGACCTTGCTGAAAGACTTGAAGCCCTACATGATCGAGGACCAGCTGGCGTGGATGCGCCAAAGCGGCGGCCTCAACGGCAAGCCCCTCTCTGGCAACACCTGCCAGAAAGCCCTTTCGTTCCTAAAGACCGCGCTCAAGCGCGCACGCCGCCTCGAATACATCGAGTCCAATCCCTGCGAGCTCGTGGATATCCCGTCCAAGGAGAAGAAGGAAGTTCGAGTCATCGATGAAAACGAGGTGTGCCGCATGAAGGTCGCCCTGCTCGGATGCCCGGACTACCGCTTCGCCGCCGCCACGAACCTCGCGCTCGACACAGGCATGAGGCGCGGCGAGCTGTGCGCCCTCAGATGGCGAGACGTCGACCTCGACGAGGGCGTCATACGCGTCCGCCGCGCACTCGCCGAGGCCCGTGCGACGGACACCTACTGCGGCGAAACGCTGGAGGAGAAGCTGCCCAAGAGCAACCGCTCGAATAGAGACGTCACCATTCCCGAGGGAACGGTCGACTTCCTGCGTCATCACAAGCAGATGCAGCTCTACCGCCTGATGTACAACGACATCGAGCAGAACGAGGACACACCCGTGTTCTGCAGCGACCTCGCCGAGCTCTACCGCCCGTCGAAATTCACAAGCGACTTTAGCCGTTTCGCCCAGCACAAGTCATTCAACCTCACGCTGCATGGAACTCGTCACACCCACGCCTCCCTGCTTCTGAAAAAAGGCGTTCCAATTCAGTACGTGTCCAGCAGGCTCGGCCATGAAAGCATTGAGATTACGTACAAGATCTATGCGCACTTCCTGCCGGGAGACGACGGGGGCTCCTCGGAGAAATGGGGCGACTTGGCCGAGTTGCCGAAGGACATCTTCGGCCTTCTTCCCGCTGCCTGATTCTCTGTGTTTGCCATGGGCTACTGCCACAAATCTGCCACAAGCCCCAAAACAGGCTGCCACAACAAGAAAAAAGGCCAGCTGACTAATCAGCTGACCTCTAAATTCTTGGTCGCGGGGGCAGGATTTGAACCTACGACCTCCGGGTTATGAGCCCGGCGAGCTACCAGACTGCTCCACCCCGCAATGTCTGGGCGCTTCATGTGCGCAAGAAAGAATATTACGCGGGAGTTCGGTAAGCGGCAAGGAAAATCTCGTAGAGCATAATTCCTTCATATTTAAAACCCCTCAGCCCCTATCACCGTAAACGAATCGCAGCCGAGCGCCGTCGGCGGCGCGTATACAATGGTGCGCGTCCTTTTATGCCAACACTGGGAGTAGACATGCTGCTCGCTATCGATATGGGAAACACGCAGACGGCCATGGGCCTGTTTGACGGAGACGAGCTGGTGCAGTCGTGGCGTATGCCCACCGACCGCTCCTATACCGCCGACGAGATCCACGTGCGCCTGATGGGTTTCTTTAAGATGTACGGCCTTTCGCTCGATGCGGTCGACGCAATCGCCTTTGCGGGCGTGGTGCCGCAGCTCTCGCGCGAGTGGCACGCCGTGGCCGACCGCATTGCCGCGGACGCCATCGTCATCGGGCCGCAGACGGCCGCGGTGACCAAGCTGCGCGCGGCGCGCCCCCAGGCCGTAGGTGCCGATCGCGTCGCCAACGCCGTTGCGGCCGAGACTTTCTACGGCGCGCCGGCAATCGTGGTGGACTTTGGCACCGCGACCAATATCGACGTCATCGATGAGGACGGTTATTACATTGGCGGAGCGATCGCGCCGGGCATCCGCATCTCCATGGACGCGCTTGCCGCCCGTGCCGCCAAGCTCGCCAGCGTGCCGCTCGAGGCGCCCGAGCACGCCATCGGCCGCGATACCGAGGAGTGCATCAAGGTCGGCGCCGTAACGGGCGCCGCCGCCATGGCTGAGGGCCTGGTCGCGCGCATGAAGCGCGAGCTGGGCCGCGAGGATGCCACCGTTATCGCCACGGGCGGTCTCGCCAGCATCGTCGCCGATTCGACCGATGCCTTCGACGTGGTCGACGGACAGCTCACCATCAAGGGTATCTGCGAAATCTACCGCCGCATGCAGGAGCTGGGGTAGGACGGGGGCTTAAGTCGAGCACACCCGATGCCACAGCCCCCGCAAACGTTCGCCAAGCCTATTCCTCAAAACTGAATAATTATCAATTTTGAGGAATAGGGCTGAGATGCTGCTCTGCAGTCACGCGAAGGCCCTCCCCGGCACAGGCCGAGGAGGGTCTTGTTGTCGTCGTTATCTTTGGGCGCGGGCGCTACGCGTTACAGTCCGCGAATTCGTACAGCCTCGGGCGGAAACTCCTGCTCGCCGGCATCGGTCTTGATGGTCGCGCGACCCCAGATGTCCAGGCCCGCAAACACACCGACCGCAAGCGGCAAGCCGTTGGGCGACACCGCCGCAACTTGGCGGCCCAGCAGCGGCACCATGTCGAAGTACTCGCCCAGCACGGGAGCCAGCGGCCCTGCGGCGCCTTGCGGCGTGTTGGCAACAACCGCCCAGGCGTCCACGCGGGCCAGCACGGCGGCGGCCAGCGTCTCGACCAGCGCTTCGTCAGCCACGTCCACACCAAGCTCGCTCAGCGCCGAACGCTCAATATCCACCGTCACGGCACCGAACATGCCCGCAGCACCGGCACCACCGTTGACGGCGACGCGCGCGAACGACGTCTCAAACGCGGGCGCGCCGCACACAATGTCGCTCGGCCACTGGATACCCACCTTACCGGCAAGGCCCAACCCCGGCGTCGATGCCGTGCCCACGAGCGCGTCCATCATGCCCATCGCGGCCACAAACGGCAGGCCGTGGAAGGCATGCATGTTCACATCGGGGCGCACAACCAGCGAAAACGTCAGCGAAGCATCGCCCGCGCTCCACGCGCACCAGCCCGCGGACACGCCCTCGCGGCCCGCGTCGCGCGCCGCGTCGAGCTCGGTGCCGGCGACAACAGCATTCATCTCGATCATCTACATACGCCCCAATTCGCCCACGATATGGCCCACGCGGTCCTCGGGCTCCTTGACCTCGACACCGTTGTAGCGGAAGAACCGCGCCGGGTCGTGCATCAGGTCCTCGAGCGGCACCAGCACAAAGTCGCGCTCGCCAATGAGAGGATGCGGCAGGCGCAGCTTTTTGCCGCCGTGGGTCTCGCCATCCATCCACAGCAGGTCCAGGTCGATGGTGCGCGGACCGTTGGCCTTGGCCTTCTTGGAGCGGTCGCGCCCCAGCTCGGCCTCGATCTTCATGAGCTCATCGAGCAGTACCAGCGGCGCCAGCTCGGTCTTGATCTCGATGACGGCGTTGGCAAATGCGTCCTGGCGCGTCTCGTAGGCCGGCTCGCTCTCGTAGATGCGCGAGCAGTTGGACACGCAGGTGAGCGGGATCTCGGCGATCATGTCGCGCGCGGCGCGGATGTTGTCGCAACGATGCCCCAGGTTGGAGCCCACGGCCACAAACGCACGGCGCGGTTGCGGTTTGGCGACAGCCCAGTAACCGTTCAGGAACTGCGCAAAGCCAGTGACGTCGTGAACGCGCACGATGTTGGCACCGGCCTGGATAGCGCCCAGGCACACGCCAAACGTGGCGGCATCGCGCGCGGCGGCCTCGGTCACGCCCGAGACGGCGCCCACAAAACGCTTGCGCGACACGGCGCACATGAGCGGATAGCCCAGCGACGCCATCTTGGCGGTCTCGCGCTGGATGACGATGTCCTCGTTGGCCGTCTTGCCAAAGCCCGGACCGGGATCGATGCAGATGCGGTCGCGCGACACGCCGGCATGGATGAGCGTACGAGCCTGGTCGGACAGAAAGCCCATGACACGGCGCATGATGGGCGCCGAATCGGGCAGGGTAAAGCGGCGAAGCTGAGAGGTAGGCACGTAGGCCTCCTCGCGACGGGCGCTGCGGCGCATCATGGCGGCCAGGTGGTCATTGGGCTCCGGCGCGGGCTCAGGGGTCACGGCGGTCTCGGCGACAGGGACGGCCTCTTCGGCGGCCGATGCCCCCTGCTTCTGCTCGTCCGTAGGCTCGGGCGCGGGCTCCGGATCGCCAAACGGCAGTGAGGGCTGTACCACACCGCCCGGAAGCTTGGCCTCAACCTTGGGCTCGCCCAGCAACTTGCCGCGACGGCGACGGGCCGGCTTCTCGGCCTCGCGCGCGGCCTCGGCAGCCGCTTCGCGTGCCTTCTCGGCAACAAACGCCGCAGCCGAGGTATCGAGCTGCACCGTTGCGTGCGTGCGGGTGGGCGCGGCGACCTCGCCGGCATGCATCACGATGACGCCGCAGGTACTCGTCTTAACAAACTCGACCATCTTGGGATCGGTGAAGCCCGTCACGTCGTTGACGATCGAGGCGCCGCAGCGCACGGCCGCCTTGGCAACCGCCACATGACGCGTGTCGATCGAGACGATGGCGCCCTCCTTGGCCAGTGCGCGCACCACGGGCAGCACGCGGCGAGCCTCCTCGTCGGGGTTGACCGGGGTAAAACCAGGGCGTGTGGACTCGCCGCCCACGTCGATGATGTCGGCGCCGGCGTCGAGCATCGCCAGGCCGTACTCGATGGCGGCATCGGGGTCGAAGTGCTCCCCGCCATCGCTAAACGAATCGGGCGTCACGTTGAGGACGCCCATGATGCGCGGACGGTCAAAGCTGAGCTCGTACTTTCCGCACCGCCATGTCTTGCTGTCGTTCGCCATGAACATCCTCCTAAAATGCCCACGCCGCCGAGCTTGGGGAGCTGGCGGCGGGGTCGCTTTGCACTCAGTCTTTCTATTGTATCCGCGCGCGCGGGCTAGAACGCAAACGCGGCCGCGATGTCGCAAGAAATCAGCAGGTCGGCATTTGCATCCTGATCGGTGGGAGCAAGGTTGCATATGGCCAGCGTATCGCCGGTAAAGTATCGCGTAAGGCCTGCCGCCGGATACACCACGAGCGAGGTCCCGCCCACAATGAGGGCATCGGCCGCGGCGATGGCGGCAACGGCACCGGTCAACACATGCTCGTCGAGTGGCTCTTCGTAGAGCACCACATCGGGCTTGATGCGGCCGCCGCACGCGGGGCACGCGGGCACGCCCGCGGCATCCTCGTGCTCGCGCGAGCAAATCCACTCGGCGCTATAGACCGCGCCGCACGACTGGCAAATGTTGCGATGGACCGATCCGTGCAGCTCGAACACTCGCTGTGAGCCGGCCATCTGATGCAGGCCGTCGATGTTTTGCGTCACCACGGCGTCGAGCTTGCCGGCGCGCTCCAGCTCGGCCAGTTTGGTGTGGCAGCGGTTGGGCTTAGCGTTAAGCGCGATCATCTTGGTGCGGTAAAAGTCGAAGAACTCCGCAGGATGCGCCTCGTAAAAGCTATGCGACAGCATGGTCTCGGGCGGATAGGCAAACTGCTGGTGATACAGACCGTCCACGCTGCGGAAATCGGGGATGCCGCTTGCCGTGGAAACACCCGCGCCGCCAAAGAAGACCACGCGCTTGTGGGTGTCAAACAGATCCGCCAGGGCGGCGGAGGCCTGTTTGGGGTCCGATATTGCCTGCGTCATATGAGTCCTCCGTCCGTGTCTCCGGGACGGCGGCGTTCGCACTATCACTCGCGGACTCCGCCCCGCTCTTGTTGCGTTAATCTTAAGCCTGCCAACCCCGTCGAAAGGACACCATGCCTCAGACTTACACTTTCGCCTCGTGGAACGTCAACGGCCTGCGCGCCGTGCTCAAAAAGGACCCGAGCTTTATCCAGATCGCGCAAGAACTCGACGTCGATATCCTGGCGCTGCAAGAGACCAAGCTGCAGGAGGGCCAGGTCGATATCGACCTGCCCGGCTATCACCAAACCTGGAGCTACGCCGAGCGTAAAGGCTATTCAGGTACCGCGGTCTTTAGCCGCCAGGAACCACTGCGCGTGCTGCACGCCGACGCGCTGCTACCCTACGCCGGCGAGGGCGAGGCGGCCGAGCTCGTCGCCCAAGCCGCAACCGAGGGCCGCGTCTGTGCGCTCGAGTTCGACAAGTTTTGGTTTGTGGATGTCTACACGCCCAACGCGCAAAACGAACTCGCGCGCATCGATGTGCGCATGGCCTGGGACGATGCCTACCGCGGCTTTTTGAGCGCGCTTGAGCGCGAGACCGGCAAGCCCGTCGTAACTTGCGGCGACTTTAACGTGGCACACGAGGAGATCGACCTTAAGAACCCCAAGTCCAACCGCGGCAACGCCGGCTTTTCGGACGAAGAACGCGGCAAGTTTACCGAGCTGCTCAACGCCGGGTTTACCGATACCTGGCGCGCGGCAAACCCCGACGTCGAGGGCGTCTACAGCTGGTGGAGCTACCGCTTTAATGCCCGCAAGAACAACGCAGGCTGGCGCATCGACTACTTCCTGGTAAGCGACGCAATCGCCGACAACGTACGCGACACCGGTATCCGTGGCGACATCTTCGGCAGCGACCACTGCCCCGTCACCCTCACGCTAGAGCTCTAGCCCCAAGTAATTCCTGGGGGACAGAGGAAAACAGACCATGTGACCCCTCTCCCCCTATAAGTTGCGGTGGAATAGTTCCTGTTTGGGCAGCAAATAGCCAAAAACGAGAACTATTCCACCGCAAGTTCGCGAGGGAACGCGAAATGCCCTACAGTCCGTATTTCACGACGACGCGGTTGATGCGACGGCACCAGGGCTTGTACAAGGCGGCCAAAAACACGCAGGTCGCAAGGCCGTGCGTAATATCGAACGGCACTGCCGTGGCAAGACGTGCCACGGCGCCCGCCCAAGTAAGCGGCTGTACAAAACCAATGATGTCATACGCGTTAATCACGACGCCATAGAGCAAGCCCGACGCAAAGCCGTACGCCAGCAGCGCCGGCAATCGCACGGTGCCGTCGGCGCGGTCGAACGCACCCGCATGCGCCAGCACACCGCCAACGTATCCCACGAGCCCCCAGGCATACATCTGCCACGGCGTCCACATGCCCTGTCCAAAAAAGAAATTGCTGGTCAGCGCCGCCAGCGCGCCAACCATAAAACCATTGCGGCGACCAAGCGTCGCCCCCGCGATAATGGCGATAGCGCTCACCGGTTTAAAGTCGGGAATGGGCCCAAACAGGATGCGCCCCGCCGCCGCCAGCGCCGCCAGCACCAGCGTGGGCATAATCTGGCGCAAACCCGGACGAGATGCCTCGTAACCCGCAAAGAACAGTGCAAGCACCAGCGCCGCTACAACCAGCATGGCAAGCGCCGCCTGCTCAATGCCCGCCAGCAACGCCGCAGCCATCACCGCTGGCACCGCCAGCAGCAGCGGGATCTCCAGTTTTGTAAGCAGGCGCGCGACGCGATAATCCGTCATCCCATCACGCTCTATAAAACACGTTGTCGGCAAAGAAGTCGGCCGGCGGCTCCATGCAGGCGATCTCACCGTCAAACATCATGGCAATGTCATCGGCAACCTGCTCGGCAAAATCCAGATCGTGCGTGGCCATAATGACGGCGCCGCCAGCCTTCGCATGGTCACGCAGGGCGCGAGCGATGATGCGACGGCTCTCCAGGTCCAAGCCCTTCGTGGGCTCATCGAGCAGCAGCAGCTCGGGGCCAATCAGCAGCAACTTTGTCAGTGCGAGCAACTGGCGCTGTCCGCCCGAGAGGTCGTAGGGGTGGCGCGTCTCCAGACCGCCCAATCCCAGTTGCGTCGCACGCTCCCGCGCCAAGTTCTCGTCATATCCGCAGGTCGAGGACCATTCCATCAGCTCATCGCGAACCGTCTCGGCAACCAGCAATGCTTTGGGATTCTGAGGCAGCAGCGCCGCCGAGGCCGCCCCGCGCACCATGCGGCCGCGCTGCAGCTTGGCGGTCTTCGCCAGCACCGAAAGCATTGTCGACTTGCCGCAGCCGTTACCGCCCGCAACCGCATGCACCGCGCCAGCCGAAAACGACGCATCGAGCCCGCGCAGCACCCAACCGCCCGCGCGATCGTAGCGAAACCAGCTCCCTGCCAGGGTGGTAGCCGACCCAGCGTGCATTTTTTGGAGTATTCTGCTTCCATCCGTGCGCGGGAAGGCTTCCGAGCCGTTCTCGAGCGACGTTTGCGCCACAAATTCAGACGATTTGTCCAATTCCGAACTTTTTTTCGCGCTCGATACGTCCCCGGGCGGCTCCAGAGAGCCCAAATTGTCCTCACGCCTGCTGAATACTCCTTTATTTGCACATCGGATGGCACCCCACCCCAACATGTCATCGGACAACAGCGATTCTCGGCGTCCCAAAGAAGCCATATCCGCCACCTCGCGCACGCGACCGTCCTCAATCCGGTACGCACACGTCGCGTATTCGAGCATTGGGCGCGGCTGATGCGTCGCCACAACAACCGTGCAGCCCAGCTCGCGATTCACGCGAAACAGCGCATGCAGAAAACTCTTCTCGGCAACGGGGTCGAGCTGAGACGTGGGCTCATCGAGCAGCAGCACGCGCGGGCGGAGCGCCAACACGGCGGCCAACGACAGCAGCTGCTTGCGACCACCCGAAAGCGTATCGGTATCGCGGTGGAGCCAATCCTCCAGCCCAAAGAAATAGCTGGTCTCGGCCACGCGACGACGCATCTCGTCACGCGCTAGCCCCAAGTTTTCCAGGCCAAACGCCATCTCGTGCCACACGGTCTCGCACACGATCTGGTTCTCGGGATCCTGGAACACATAGCCCACGCGCTCCGCGGACGTCCGAACATCCATGTCGGCAACGCTCTCGCCCAGCACGCGCAGTTCGCCAGCGCGCTCGCCCGTCGGCGCGATCTCGGGTTTGAGCAGCGAGAGTAGCGTCGACTTGCCCGAACCGGTACCGCCAACAAGCAGCGCAAACGCACCTTGGGAAACACGCCAATCAAGCCCCTCGAGCACCGGTGCCTCGGCCCCGGGATAGGCAAAACTAAGGCCCCGTACCTCAATCGCAGGCACATCGGAGCCGCACGCCCCGCCCGTTACCGAGCAGCTATCCAACCGAGCCATCAGCCAAACCTCTTCTCATCAATCGCGTGCAACGCGCAAGGCAGCACCATCCAGGCAGCGTACACGACATAGCCCGGCCACGGCGCCGGCACCGAGAGCTGCGGATAAAACGAATACTGCGTCGTCGCGGTCCACGCCACCGCCACCGCGGCAGCACCAAACAGCGCAAGCCCAACCAGCGCGGCAACGTCGCTGCGCCCCAGCCGATACCGCGCATACGTCGTTCGACGCGTCGCGGCGCCCCACCCGCGCGAGCGCATCGCGTCCGCACGCTCCAGCGAATCTTCCATGCCCCAGCCCATCAACACGCTCGACGCCCGCAGGCGCGAGCGCACGGGGTCGGCCGGCGTGCGCCCCGGCACATCGATCGCGTCCTGCACCGCCAGCACCGTACGGCCGCGGCGCAAAAACTGCGGGATAAGCCGCATGCACATCGAGATCATGAGCGCAATCACCGGTACGGCATTGCCCAGCAGCGCGAGCACCTTGTCGTATTCGAGCATCGACGCCGCGGCCTCAAACCACAGCACGCTCGCCACAAACAGCCCGCCCATGCACAGGCCGTATACCATGCTTTCCAGATACACCGCGCGCATGCCAATACGGAACAGCTCCGTCGAACCCGAAGCGCTAAACAGCGGATTGACCAGCGCGATAATCAAAATCACCGGCAGCTGCCAGCGAAGTGCGCCCAGCGTGCGGGCAGCCCCACGCGTCGTAAATCCATACGCCAGCCCGCCCGCAAGTGACAGCGCAATCAGCACCGGCTGCATCGAGAACATGGTGAGCCCCAGCGTCAGCACTATATAGAGTGCCGGCACAGCCGGATGCGACATCGAGAATGCCGCGACGGGCTCGCCGCCAAACTCCTCACGTATGTTGTCCACGGGCACCCCCGTCTCCTCGCTCAAACGACAGCCCCGCATCACCGCCAACGCCGCACGCAAGCAGCGCAAACGCCACGCCGGCGGCAGCGACATCAGCCGTCACGCGTCAATCGTTACGCGCTCATCATATGCCTGCGGTATCATATTGCGCCGTGTATCGTTTCCAAACGCACGTCTCTATAACGTAACAGGAGATCACATGGACGCAACCGCAATTATCCTCGCTGCCGGCGAGGGCACCCGCATGAAGTCGAACCACTGCAAGGTTTCGCACAAGATCCTGGGCAAGCCCATGGTCCAGTGGATCGTCGACGCTACCATCAAGGCCGGCTGCAGCCGCGTCGTGGTCGTCATCGGCAGCCACGCCGACGAGATGCGCGCCCTGATCGACGGCGCCTATGCCAACAGCGCCACCAAGGTCGAGTGCGTCGAGCAGACCGAGCGCCTGGGCACCGGCCACGCTGTAAAGGTCGCGCTCGAGGCCTGCGGCATCACGCAAGGCCCCGTCGTCGTGCTCAACGGTGACCTGCCGCTCATCACCGCCGACACCGTCGCCAAGTTCGCACAGACCGTCGCCACCGGCGAGCTCGCCTGCACCGTCATGACCATGACCCCGCCCGACCCCTTTGGCTACGGCCGCATCAAACTGGGCGACGACGGCCAGATCGAGCGCATCATCGAGCAGAAGGACTGCACGCCCGAGCAGGCCGCCACGCTGCTGGAGTGCAACGCCGGCTGCTACGCCTTTGACGGCGCGCAGCTCGCCGCCCACATTAACGAGATCGGCAACGACAACGCGCAATCCGAGTACTACCTGCCCGATATGCTCGAGATCCTCAAAGGCCATGGTCAGGCAGTCTCCATCTTCCACTGCGACGACTATCGCGACGGCCTGGGCGTCAACAGCCGCATCCAGCTCGCGCAGCTCACCGCCATTGCGCGCGACCGCATCAACGAGCACTGGATGGCCGAGGGCGTCACGTTCATCGACCCCACGCAGGCCTGGATCGGTCCCGATGCCGTCATCGGCCGCGACACCGTCGTGTGGCCGCAGACGCACCTGAT
The DNA here is from genome assembly GCA_048189585.1 of Collinsella sp. Lineage (GTDB taxonomy): Bacteria > Actinomycetota > Coriobacteriia > Coriobacteriales > Coriobacteriaceae > Collinsella. The sequence continues at coordinate 35,825 of DBEZHA010000031.1, forward strand.
CGGCCACGTCACCGTGGGCGAGGAGTGCCAGCTCGGCCCCAACAGCCGCCTCACCGACACCACCGTCGGCAGCGGCTGCACCATCGATGAAACCATCGCCGTCGAGGCCGTCATCGAGAACGGCGTCGACTGCGGCCCGCGCGCCTACCTGCGCCCGGGCACCCATATGCTCGACGGCTCCAAGGCCGGCACGCACGTGGAGATCAAGAAGTCCACGATCGGCGAGGGCTCTAAGGTGCCGCACCTGTCCTACATCGGCGACACCACCATGGGCTCCGGCGTCAACGTGGGCGCGGGCTCCATCACCTGCAACTACGACGGCGTGCACAAGCACAAGACCGTCATCGGCAAGGATGCCTTCATCGGCTCCGACACCATGATGGTCGCGCCCGCCCAGATTGGCGACGGCGCGCTCGTGGCCGCCGGCTCCGTCATCACCGAGCCGGTCCCGGCAGACGCACTTGGCCTGGGTCGTGCCCGCCAGATAAATATTGAGGGCTGGGCCGCCGATTATCGCCGCCGTCTGCACGAGGACGACGAGGTATAACGTTTTACCAAGCATCTAAGGAGCTGTTCCCATGGGGGCGGCTCCTTTTTCTATCGTGACCTGCGCAACCGGATGAGTGGTCGGTTCGTGTCCGTTGACGGTAAAGACGTTATCAAGACCCGATTAACCCCGCCGCGCGGTTACAATGCAACAAGGCATCTATATGGCATTCGATATAAAGGAGAAGGGTAATGCCGATTAATGATCCCGAGAAGTCGGAGAATATGCGCAAGTCCATCCGCGTGTATTCCGGTTCCTCCAACCGTCCCCTCGCTCAGAAGATCGCTGAGTACCTTGGGGTCGAGCTTTCGGGCCTTACGCTAAAGCAGTTCGCCAACGGTGAGATTTACGCCCGCTACGACGAGACCGTCCGCGGCGCCGACGTCTTCCTGATTCAGTCCGTGGCCGGCGGCAACGTCAACGACATGCTCATGGAGCTGCTCATCGCCACCGACGCTGCCAAGCGCGCATCCGCCCGCTCCATCACCGCCGTTATCACCCACTACGGCTATGCCCGCCAGGACCGCAAGGCCGGCCCGCGCGAGCCCATCACCGCCCGCCTCGTCGCCAACCTGCTCGAGCGCGCCGGCGTCAACCGCATCATCACCCTCGACCTGCACCAGGGCCAGATCCAGGGCTTCTTTGATATCCCGGTTAACCACCTGTCCGCACTGCCTCTGTTTGGCCAGTACTACAACGACATGCACTTCGACACCGATAACCTGGTTGTCGTCTCCCCCGACGTGGGTCGTGCCAAGGCCGCCAAGAAGCTGTCCGACATGCTCGGCTGCGACCTGGCCATCGCCCACAAGGGCCGTCCGCGCCACAACGCCGCCGAGGTCATGGGCATCATCGGTGACATCAAGGGCAAGACCTGCATCATCAATGACGACATGATCGACACCGCTGGCACCCTGTGCGCCAACGTCAAGGAGCTCAAGGCTATGGGCGCTGGCGATATCTACGTCTGCGCCACCCACGGTATCTTCTCCGGTCCGGCCATCGAGCGTCTGAACGACGCCCCGATCGTCGAGTGCCTCGTCACCGACGCCATTCCCGTCGAGGTCGGCGGCAAGATCAAGACCATCTCGGTCGCCGAGGAGTTCGCTCAGGCCATCTCCGCCGTTTACCACGAGGAGCCCGTCTCCACGCTCGTCGGCGGCGACTTCGCGCTGTAATCCAGCGTGCATCTCATCATCTTTGGTGTTTTTAAAGGGTCGGAAGCTCGCTTCCGACCCTTTTTCTACCCCTCGACAACCTTCCCTGGACAATTAGTTCAGATACGTATTTTTTTAAAGCTCCAAAGGCCGTTCTGAGCTCCCCGGCGAACGCCATACTGCCCAAAGCTCATCGCTTTCGAGTACGACCGCCGCATATTTACCCTCAAATCGCCCTAGAAAGCCCTTAGAAACGCCTCGAACGCCCGCCGTCTTATACGTATCTGAACTAACTGTCCAGTAGCTATCGTCAACCTTCGCGGCAGAGCTCAATTTCCTGCAATCCCCTCAACCGATTCCACCGATTTCATAACACCCAGCCGTTCATGGCGCGCAGCGCCCCGCTGAGCGAAAAGAACGGTATGGCGGTCGCATTCTGCCGCCAACTTAGTACGTTATAGCTATGACGACCGTGATTTCACATCTCTCCGCCCTCCGCGCAATTCGTCGCGCACGACGGGCGTACTCTGCCCTACCCTGGGACTCCGTTGATAGCGAACAGCAAGCACAGGCCTTGGCTGGCTGCATTCCCAACAATGACGCGATAGACTTTGGCGCACTTTCGATACTCGACGCCTGGAATGAAGATGATTCCGAACTGCTCGATCTTCTCGTTTCAAACGAAGACAACAGGCGCCCCGACAAGCGACTTCTTCAGCATATTCTCTCCACTCCTCTTCCTGAAGATGCAATTATGCACGTCGAGGCCGACATCTACGCAACGTCTCCTGCCATGACAGCCATGCTTTGTTCCAAAAATGAATCAGTCGCCAAAACCTTGATGCTCCTTATGGAGCTGCTCGGAACCTACTCACTTCCGCCCGAGGCAACTTACCCCATCGCCTACGACGACACGTGGCCCAAGGCCAACAGCTTCGAAGCGATGGACGACCTCGATTGCCAGGGCGACCAACCGACACCCGAAAAGCCAGCCGAAACACGCTACGAACAGGCACACTATAGATGCGAACCCGCTACAACCATCGAAGAACTCGAGGCAGTCGCACGGTTTGCCAAAAGTAGTTCCTACGCCTCGTTTCGTACGGCTGTCAAACTCGCCCGGGCCGGATCCGCATCCCCAGCGGAATCATTGATGTTCGCCGTCCTGGGCGCGCCCATGCGCTTTGGCGGATTCGGGTGTTGCAGTTTGCCCATGGGAGGCCTGCTGCTCAACTATCGTGTCGATTTCGACACCCTTGCGGTCAACATGTCCTCGGGCATCCCCTACGCCATCTGCGACTTATATTGCCCGGCCGCCGGAATCGACAACGAATACAACGGAATTGGACATGAGCTTCAAAACGCCCGCATCCACGATGGCAGTCGCAACAATGGCCTTAAAGCCATGGGTATCCACGTCCTGGTTATCAATCGTGACCAAATGAAGGACCTTGTTGCACTCGAAGCCTTCGCCCAGACGATGCATCGACTTGCGGGGGTTCGATTCCGCTACCGCATCAAGGGTTATCGCAAGCGTCAGGCTGCCTGGCTCAACGCCCTGCGGGCCGGAATCGGCCTCGCGCCGGTCTAAAAGACTTTTACCCAGTGTTACCTAGCATGGCTGGACAGTTAGTTCAGATTTGTATAAAAAGACGGCTAATATCGAGGTAGTTTGCCGCCATCCCGGCGCCAGTCACCTCATTTGAAGACTCGAAAGATCTGAAATAGCGCAAAATGTGCTCCCCAAAGCGCCGTGGCAGTTCCGCGGTCCCAATTTTGACAGTCAAAGACCTCTTGGTTTATACAAATCTGAACTAACTGTCCACCCCGGCTTCTGACGACTGCCCAAACGCCCTCATACAGCCTCAATCACCCGCCATTTGACAGCAGCAACGGGGTCGCTCACCATAGCAGGCGACAAATCAACGAAAGGATGAACATGGCAGCTGCACAGCCGCTTAAGATTCGCATGGTTGCCGGACTTGGCAACCCGGGCGATGAGTATGCCGAGACCCGCCACAACGCCGGCTTTAAGGCAATCGACGAGCTGGCCCGTCAGGCCGGCGTCACGTACTGGAAAAACCAGGCCGGTGCCGAGGTCGCGCTCATCAACATCAACGATCCCGAGGAAGAGGGCGGCAAGCGCCAGATTGTGCTGGTCAAGCCGCAGTCGTACATGAATACCTCGGGCGGTCCCATCTCCAAGCTCTGCCGCGAGTACAAGATCAAGGCCGAGGCGCTGCTCGTAATCCACGATGAGCTCGATATTCCCGCCGGCGACGTGCGCGTTAAGGTGGGCGGCGGCCACGCCGGTCACAACGGCCTGCGTTCCATCATCGACAAGATGGGCAGCCGCGACTTCAGCCGCATCCGCACCGGCATCGGCAACCCTCCCGGCAAGATGGCCGTCGCCGACTACGTGCTTAAGCAGCTGCGCGCCCGCGAGGCCGAGGATTTCCAGGACACCTGCGCCCGCGCGGCCGACGCCGCCGGCCTGGCGATCGTGCATGGCGTGATCTATGCCCGCGATCACGTAAACGGCGCCGCCTCCGCCAACGGCAAGCACTAAAACCTACCATTTAGGGACAGGTTTATTTTGGCAGGTTTTACCTGCGGAAACGCCCCAACCGCAGCATCGCAATCAACCGCTCGCCGCCATACACACATAACACCCCAAGGGGGCCGGCCTCATCACAACCCGAGGCCGGCCCCCTTGCCGTTTTACCCTCTAAAACTGACCAAAATAAACCTGCCCCTATTTGGTAGGCCGAAGTGGATAAACCCTGCCCCCAACCGCCGAAGACACACGTAAGCGACATGTCCATGAGGGTATAATTTGCACCGTATGTCTGCACAACGCCTGTGCGCGTACGGTTTTATTCGGGCTACCGTCCATTTCCGTGGAGGCACGGTTCGGCGGCCCTAACAAGAGAGGGGTTCTATGTATAAGATCCTGGAGAAGACGCAGTTCTCGGAGAAGGTGTTCAAGTTCCGCATTGAGGCGCCTGCAATCGCCAAGCATGCGCACGCTGGACAGTTCCTCATGGTTCGCGCCAACGAGACGGGCGAGCGCGTCCCGTTTACCCTGGCCGGCTGGAACGGTGACGAGGGCTGGGTCGAGTTCATCTTCATGGTGATCGGCAAGACCACCGAGATGCTTTCCACCTACGAGGCCGGCGAGTCGCTGCGCGACGTCGTGGGCCCGCTGGGTGTTCCCACCGAGATGGCTGAGGGCCCCTGCGCCGTCATTGGCGGCGGCGTCGGCCTGGCAATTGCCTTCCCGGTCGCCAAGCACCTGGTCGAGACCGGCCACGAGGTGCACGCCATCATGGGCGCCCGCACCAAGGACCTCCTGCTCATGGAGGACCAGTTCCGCGAGCTCCTCGACGAGGACCATATCCACATCACCACTGACGACGGTTCCTACGGCGAGCAGGGCGTTGTCACCGCTCCGCTGGAGCGCCTGCTGCAGGACAAGGCCGTGAGCCAGGTCTTCTGCGTCGGCCCCGTTCCGATGATGAAGTTCTCGACCCTCACCGCCCAGAAGTACGACACCCCCATCACCGCGTCTCTCAACCCCATCATGGTTGACGGCACCGGCATGTGCGGCTGCTGCCGCGTCGAGGTGGGCGGCGTGACCAAGTTCGCTTGCGTCGACGGCCCCGACTTCGATGCCACCCTGGTCGACTGGGATGACCTTCGTGCCCGCCAGGCCGCTTACCGTTCCGAAGAGGGCGAGTCCCTCAAGGCCTATGAGGAAAAGAGCTGCGCATGCCACTAGTTAACGGTCGTTTCGTTGCCGATATGAAGTCGCCCCGCACCCCCGATAATGAGGAGCCGGCTGCCGAGCGCGCCTGCGACTTCCGCCCCGTCGACAAGGGCTTCACCGAGGAGATGGCGCTGGCCGAGGCCGAGCGCTGCCTCAACTGCAAGAAGCCGTTCTGTGTTGAGGGCTGCCCCGTCAACATCAACATCCCCCGCTTTATCGAGCAGATCCGCGCGAAGGACTTCGGCGGCGCTCTCGATACCATCCGCGAGGACTCCATGCTTCCCGCCATCTGCGGCCGCGTCTGCCCGCAGGAGAACCAGTGCGAGGGCAAGTGCATCCGTGGTAAGAAGTCCGAGCCCGTGGCCATCGGCCAGCTCGAGCGCTTCCTGGGTGATCGCCCCGAGCTCGCCTCCACGCCCAAGATGGCCCCCAAGAACGGCAAGAAGGTCGCCGTCGTCGGCTCCGGCCCGTCCGGCATCACCTGCGCCGGCGAGCTCGCCCGTAACGGCTTTGACGTTACCGTCTTCGAGGCCTTCTTCACCGGCGGCGGCGTGCTGGTCTACGGCATCCCCGAGTTCCGTCTGCCCAAGGCGGTCGTCAAGCGCGAGATTGACGGCCTGGAGGACATGGGCGTCAAGTTTGAGTACAACTCCGTCGTGGGCAACATGGCCACGGCCGAGGAGCTGTTCGAGCAGGGCTTCGACGCCATCTACGTGGCGACCGGCGCTGGCCTGCCCAAGTTCCTCAACGTCCCCGGCGAGAACCTGCCCAACGTCTTCTTCGCGAACGAGTACCTCACCCGCGTGAACCTGATGAAGGCCAACAAGTTCCCCGAGTACGACACCCCCACCAAGCACGGCAAGAACGTCGTCGTCTTTGGCGGCGGCAACGTGGCTATGGACGCCGTCCGTACTGCCAAGCGCCTGGGCGCCGAGCATGCCATCATCGCCTACCGTCGTACCGAGGACGAGATGCCCTGCCGTCGCGCCGAGCTGCACCATGCTAAGGCCGAGGGCGTCGAGGTTCTGCCGCTCGTCTCCCCGCTCGAGTTTGTCGCTGGCGAGGACGGCTCCGTGTGCGCCGTCAAGGTCCAGAAGATGGAGCTCGGCGAGCCCGACGAGTCCGGCCGTCGTCGCCCGGTGCCCATCGAGGGCGCCATCGAGGAGATCCCCTGCGACGTCGCTATTTCGGCTATCGGCACCAACGCCAACCCCTTCGCAAAGAAGATCGGCGGCAAGATGGAGCTCAACAAGTGGGGCTACATCGTCGCCGACGAGGAGACCGGCCAGACCACCGATCCCCGCATCTGGGCTGGCGGCGACATCGTCACCGGTGCCGCTACGGTCATTCTGGCGATGGGCGCCGGCAAGAAGGCCGCCGCTTCCATCACCAAGAGCCTGTTGGGCGAGTAATCACCTACAGCACTAGCCACCAAACGGCAAAGTCCCCGTCGAGCACACGCCCGGCGGGGACTTTTTTATACCGGCCGCCCGACCACCACGATGGGGACAGGCGCCTTTGTGGTGCTTTGGAGCCTGGCTGGTCGGTGTGTCTCGATCTGTAACAGGTAGGCCACGTTGAGTCCCGTAGTTGTTACAGATTGAGACATTGTGCGAACATCCGCCTGTTCATCTCAATCTGTAACAGTAAGAGGCAAAATTCCTTGCTACGTGTTACAGATCGAGACATTGCGCCGGCGGTCAGACGATTCATCTAAACCTGTAACATCTAGGGCCGTTTTGGCTGACTAGGTGTTACAGATTGAGATTTTGCTGAAGCCGAGGATGGACACTGTCACCAAAACCTAACGCTTGCGGCGCTTGGTCGCGGCGAGGGCGGCGGCGGCTACGGTTGCGCCGGCGATACCCAGGGCGGCGACCGTCATCGCGGTGGCATCGCCCGTGGCAGCCAGGACGGCGTGGGACTTCTTGGCCGGCGTGGTTTTCTCAACCGTCTTGGTCACCGTGGTGGTTGCGGCAGGCTTGGTCTCCGGCTTGATCTCCGGTTTCTGCTCGAGCTTGGTATCGGGCTTCACCTCGGGCTTCACCTCGGGCTTAGCCTCGGGCTGCGGCGCCGGCATCTCCGGGTCGACCGGGACCGGCTTAGCCTCGGGCGTAAACGTCAGGTCGGTGATTAGCCATAGCGTACGGAACAAGCCGGGAACAGGCGCATGCTCGCTTGCCTTATCCACCCGATAACTGCACTCCACGCCATTGACCATCAGTTTAATGTTAGGCGTAAAGAAGAAATCCCACGCCGGCTTAAAGTACAGGCCATAGCGATAGGTCACCCCAGATTTAAAAGCGTCGATGTGGTTGGTGATTTGCCGATCCCAGAATATATCGGAGTTCACTTCACTGCCATCGCTGCCCGTCCAGAACTCACACTGAAGAATGGAGTTCGAGCCCGCCGGAGTGTCTGCCGTAAAGTCCGGTTTATCGCCCGCCCTAAAGATGGTGGTGGCGTCGTCAATCTCGATAACGTCGATAGTTTGCCAATCATCAACCGGCTGCTCGCACAGCATATTGGCCGCATTGGGCGCAAACACGCCATCGACGGTCTTATCTGTCACGTCGGTCACACCATGCGACGTAATGGCGTCGTTTGCCGGCGCGGCGGCGTTGTCGCTGGGAATGTTTTGTTCAGCGGGTGCCGCATTGTTAGACTCATCGGCGGCGTCAGCCGGAGTCGTCTGCTGAGGTTCGGCGACAGTTTGTGCCGCCGGAGCAGCGTCGGTTGCAGGCGTGGTCGCCGGAGCCGCATCCTCCGCAACTGCCGGCGTCACCAGAGCCGCGGCAACCTCGCCCGTCGCGGCGGCGGAATCCGCGCACTCGGTCGCGAGCGCCACGTTCGGCAGCAGCAGCTGGCCGATCATGAGTGCGCACGCACCGACGCTGGCAATCTTCACGCCCGCGCAACGCCAAGTACCGTGAACCAGCGAGCAAGCGCGCTCGCGCTGGGTTTGATTATCAAAGTGGCTTCCGTTCATAACGGCCTCCCTAATCGAAGGATTAACGCCACTACAAAGGCGCTTGTCCCTTTGCGGTGGTCCTGTACAACCATGATGCGCCAAATGGCCCTGTACGCCTAGGTTCGTACATGCGAGCCCAGGCTGCTACCTACGGAAATACAAAAAGCTGCCGCGAAGACACTTATGCCCACACAGCGGCTGAAAATGGCTGTGAAAGCTACTGCTAGCGGCTGCGACGCTTGGACGCGACGAAGCCGGCGCCGATGACGGACGCACCGGCGATTCCGAGGGCGGCCGCCGCCGTCGCGGCGTTGTCACCCGTGGCGGCAAGAGCGCCCGCGGACTTCTGGACCGCGGCGACCTGCGCAGCCGGCTTGGGGGCAGCGGCCGTGGAGCTCGCCTGGGTCGACGTCACGGACGGCACGTCGGTCCCGCTGCCGCCGCCCGGCTGCGGCGTGGGAGCCGGGGTGGGTTCAGGCTGCGGGGCGGGCTCGGGTTCGGCCGCATCTCCAGAGCTGATTACCACGTTACGGGCGACCTCGTCGGAAGTTCTAATGTCCTGGATGACAGACGACCCGGGAACGCCGATGACACGCCCACTTCCAACGGTGTCGCGCACGGTACCTCCGTCGGGAATCGCAATCTTTAACCCTCCCTCAAGTTTGATATAGGGGGCCCTGAAGGACCCCATATTGACGGCATAGACTGCCGCCGTCGAGCCCGACGCCACAACATTTGATTGAAAGAAGCTAATTCGAGGGGTAGCCGACGGGGAGCCAGACTGTGAAAAAATTCCATAGACATCTTTGCGATTTGCCCCTACAAGCTCATCAGCCCCGGCATCACCTTGAGCCGTGAGGTTCGAGCGATTGACGCGTATCCATGACGCCCCGTCTTGCACGCGTATCCAAACACCAGCCGAGATTTTTCCCGCGCTCCCTGTCGCGAGCGAAACATCCGCCCCGTTGGCAATCTTCAAATATGTTTCCGTCTTAATACCAAACGAATACAGAGCGACCGACATGCCCCCTGCATTACCCGCCGTCGCATTTAATTTAGCGTTGTCCACCATGATACAGCCACCATGTTTGGCGCTGTAGTCCGCCTCTTCGGCCTGTGCACCCTCGATGGCAGAATGCCTGGGAGGAACATTTTCGGCAAGGACTGCAAAGACATCGGCGTTCGACTTTGCCTCGACATGGACGTCAGCACCATTCTTTATGGCTATGTCGCCCGCTGCCGCATGGATACCAATGGATTCATATGCTCCGCCCGTGGCTGTCACGTTAACGTCAGCGCCATCAATGGTCACATCGCCACCGGCATTGCCGTCGCCTATCGCCGTAATCACATCGGTCTGGGCCGTCGCATTCAGGGTGCCGTCGCCGGTAATGGCAAGGTTACCGTTCTTAACAGCAATGGCGCTCTGCCCGGCATCGGCCGTTACGGTGTTGATGCCCGTCACGCCGATGGTGAGGTTGCCCTTGGCGCCGATGGAGCCTCCGTCGTAGCCGTTGAGCTTCATGTCGTTAGCGCCATCCCAGGACCAGGTTCCCGCCTCGTCGCCGGCAGCGGTGCCCGCGTCGTACTGCGTGCCGCCGACGTTGACCCACTCGGCGGCGAGCGCCACGCTCGGCAGCAGCAGCTGGCCGACCATGAGCACACAGGCCCCCGCGCAAGCAAGTTTTGCCCCCACGCGGCGCCACGTTCCGTGAGAGAGCGAGCACGCGCGGTCGTGGTCGATTGGGTTGTCATGGATTTGCTTTCGCATGTGAGCCTCCTTGTCGTAAGGGGTGCTTCTGTAACACCATGTTACGGGAAGATAGCCGGATCCCGGGGCACAAATTCTCAAGTGGCGCATCTGCCAGCGCAAAAGGCGACAAGCGCGCAATCGCCGAGGGGGGTCTTCGCTTTCCAAAGGCCCGCACATACCATCCTGGTCTACAACCGAGGAAACGGTTATTCCGTCCACCCAAAGGACCGTTCTTAAACCTGAGTAAGACTAAAATCAACGCGCTTCTGGCACTCGCACTGTTTACCTTCGCCTTCCTTGCTGCCGAGTTTCGCTTCGATATCAATATCGGGCTACTCGCCGGCGCCGAGCGCGTTGTGCTCGCACAGGGCTTTATTCTGGGTGCGAGCGTGCTCGGCTTTATCGGATACGCGCCGCTGCTCGGGCTCGCACAGCGCAAAGGCCACTCACTGGCAGCCGTCAACGCCGCCGCCGTCCCTATCGTCATCCCGGGATTGGCCCAGATCCAGTTCCCCACGGGTCCGCTTACCCTCGAGATTCTGGGCCGCATCGCATTCTTTGGGCTCGGACTGTTAGGCGCCGCAACGCACCACGCCTTTTCGTTGGCATTCCAAGATGGCCCCAAACTCGCCACTGGAGCGGGAGCAACCTATGCCGCCGGCGTCGTCTTTGATCTCGCCGAGCGCCGCTACATGGGACTTGTCATGCTCGGCATCGCCGTGCTCTCGACCATTTCCATCCTGGCCGTGGAGGCCGGCGCCGATCCCAACCTGGGCCTTGTCGTCTTTTACCTGAGCTCGGGCTTTTTTGTCACGTTCTTTACCGCCACCTTTACACAGCTGGCACCGCGTATGCACGCGCCCGCTCTTTGGGCCGGCATGGGACGCGCCGCCAACAATGCATGCGCATTCACTACATCGGGCATCTCGCTTGCCCTTGTGACCTCGGGCAACGTTGCCCTCATTATGATTGGTGCGCTCGTTTTGCTCGTCGCCGCCTGCGCGGCATTCGTGGCAGCCGGCCTGTTCCGCCTACCCCAAACCGAGCAGGAGCGCAAACATCAACAGCTTGCCGAGGAGGCACTCGCCGCCCCCACCATCGAGGAGCAGCGCCAGGCCTTCATCACCGATCACGCTCTCACCCCGCGCGAAGTCGACGTGCTCGTGGCCGTAACCCAGGACGAACGCCCGCTCAAGCAGATCGCCGAGGAGCTCGGCATCTCGATGCGCATGGTGCAGCGTCACCTGAGCTCCATCTACCAAAAGACCGACACGCAAACGCGCGCCGGCCTCACCAAAGCCTTCCCCTCGGCCTAAAACAAAAACCACCACAAAGGTGCCTGTCCCCTTTGTGGTGGTTTTGGAGTCTAGCCTTCGAGCTGCGCCAGCTTATAGCGGTAGGCTGCGGCGATGACGTCCTTGCAGCCCTCGCGGCCCAGCTTGGCGCGGTTGACGACGATGTCCTTGCCGCTCGTCATCTTCCACTTACCGGCACTGTAGCGCTTATAGAACGCCTCGCGCGCCTTCTGCTGCTGTTTAACCAACTTGGCGCCCTTCTTTTTGTTGAGGCCGCGCTTTTTGCGCACGATCTCGACGCGGTCCTCAAAGGGAGCGGTCACCAACACGGCAATGTGGTTGGGGTTGTTACGCAACAGGTAATCGGACAGACGACCTTCGATAATGCAGCTCTCGGTCTCGCCCAGATCCAAAATCACCTGGCTCATCTTTTGGAACAACTTGTCCGAGTACGAACGCGCATCGTAGCGGTCGGGCAGAAACGCCATGTTCTCCACGGCCAGGCGCTCGTCGTAGGCGGCCATCTTGTCGAGCGACTCGCCCGCGCGCAGCGAAGCACGCACCAGCAGCTCGTTATCGTACAGCGGAATCCCCAGCTCATCGGCGAGGATACGGCCAATCTCGTGGCCCTCGGCGCCAAAGTCGCGCGCGATGGTAATGACCACAGGACTCTTCTTATTCTCCAGATCGCTCATCGCGATTCCTTTCTCTATGTGACAAAGGGACTGTCCCTTTGCCACATTCTACGCTGCCACCATTCGCCTCTGATAAGCCCTCACCAGCAACGAGATACCAAAGTTGAGTACAAAGTACATCGCAAACACCAGGCCGTAGAGCATAAGAACCTGCGACAGATCGATCGCGTGGGCCATCACGACGTTTGCCGTGTACATGAGCTCGGCCACGTTAATGCCCGAAAGATACGAGCTGTCCTTGATGACGGTCGTGCACTGGCTAAACAGCGCCGGAATGATCGTCTTAAACGTCTGCGGCAGAATGATGTAGCGCATGGTGGCAAAGAAGCCAAAGCCCTGGCTCTGCGCTGCCTCAAACTGGCCGCGCGGAATCGAGTTGAGGCCGCCGCGCACAATCTCGGCCATAACAGCGCTGGTAAACAGCGTAAAGGCGATGGTCGAAATCACAATGTCCAGACCCTGCACCGTAAAGTAGATAAACAGAATCCACAGCAGGTTCGGCGTGCAACGGAACAGCTCGATGTAGGCGCTCACCAAAATACGGAACGGGCGGGGCGCATAGCTCTTAACGAGCGCCAGCACCGTGCCAAAGATGAGCGAGAAAAAGATCGACAGCGCCGAGATCTCGATCGTCTTAACAAAGCCGCCCCAAATGTAGAGCAGGTTGGTCGCGTTGAAGATTTCCATGCGCTAGGCCTCCTCTACGTTGTCGAGCCCCAGCTCGGCCAGGCTCACGCCGCGCGGACGCTCCTTGGAGCGGCGCTCGAGCCACTGCACCAGCATGGCGAGCGGAAAGCAGATGATGAAGTACATAAGGCAGCAGACGATGTATCCCTGCAGGTAACCGTACAGACTCACAAAGTTGTCGGAACGGTACATAAGGTCACCGCCGGCCACAAGCGCCAGCACCGACGTGTTCTTGACCAGGTTGAGCGCCTGGTTACACAGCGGCGGCAGAATGATCTTGAATGTCTGGGGCAGCACGATGTACCAGTACGCCTGCGCACGGGTGAAGCCCTGGCTCTGGGCCGCCTCCATCTGACCGCGCGGAACTGCCTCGATACCGGTGCGGATGACCTCCGAAATGTAGGCCGCATGATACAGACCCACGCCCAAGAAGCCCAGCACGAACGGCGCGATACGCACCGGCTGATCGGCACCGGTTATGGCCTGCAAAAACTGCGGACCGGCCATGTACATAAAGAGCACCTGTACGGGCAACGGGGTGTTCTGGTAAAACTCCACGTACACGCGGCTTATGGCGCGCAGCACGCGCGAGCGAGTGGTAGAGAACACGCCCAGCAGCGTGCCCAGCACCAGCGACAGCAGCAGACCGGCAACGACCACCTGTAGCGTCACGCCAAAGCCCTCCCAGAAGGGTCCCATATTTTGAAATGTCGTCGACCAACGGTCGGCGTCAAATAATCCTTCGAGCATTTGATTCCTTCCTTGGACGATGCGCCTATACAAGACCCCAGGTCTTGACCTCTTGGTCGAGCCAGCCATCGGCCAGGCGATCGCAAATCACCTGATCGACCACGGCCGAAAGGTCGCAGCCCTTCTTGGTCGCCACGCCGTAGCCCTGCTCGCCAAACTTGACCTCGGGCTGCAGCAGCTCAACGGTCTCGTTCATATAGCCGGCCAGCGTGGAGCGGTCCATGGCAAAGACGTCGATATTGCCGGCGTCGAGCGAACTCTTGATGATGGGGTAGCCGCTAAAGGCCCTAAACTCGGGCTTGCAGCTAAAGCCGTTGTCCTTGATCATCTGCTCGATCAGGCCCTGCGTGGTGGCACCCTGGCTTACGCCAATGACCTTGCCGTCCAGGTCCTCAATCGAGGTAAAGCCCGAACGCTTCTTGACCATGAGTCCCACGTAGTCGGTGCGGTACGGCGTCGAGAAATCCCAGCTCTTCTTGCGCTCGTCGGTGATGGTGTAGGTCGCCGCGACCACGTCAAGTTGGCCGTTATCGATCAGCGGGCCGCGCGTCTTGGGCGTTACGTCAGTAAACTCGACAAGCTCCTGGGCGCGAGCCTCCTTGTAGCTCACGCCAAAGACGGCAGCAGCGATCTGGTAGCACAAATCGACTTCCATGCCCTCAAAGCGGCCCTTGGCGGTGTCGTAATAGCCGTAGCCGGGAACGTCCTTCTTAACGCCGGCATTCAGATGGCCACGCGATTTGATGGCCGCAAGCTTGGACCCCTTGTCGGAGCCCTCGCCGCTGGTTGAGTTGCCGCAACCGGTAAGCGCGGTCGCCGTCAGCGCAAGCATGCTGGCGCCAGCCAGCTGCAAAAAGTGACGGCGCGACACGGCCGCCCTCGTCATATCCGTCATGTCCATCACCGCGCCTAGTGCAGAATCTTGGACAGGAACTCGCGACAGCGCGGGTTCTCGGGGTTATCGAAGAAGTGCTCGGGCGTGCCCTCCTCCAGAATGCGGCCGTCCTCCATAAAGATGACGCGGTCGGCCACCTGGCGCGCAAAGCCCATCTCATGCGTCACGCAGATCATGGTGATGTCCTCCTGCGCGAGCTCGATCATGACGTCCAGAACTTCCTGGACCATCTCGGGGTCGAGTGCCGAGGTCGGCTCGTCAAACAGGATGATGGGCTGCTTGGTGCACAGGGCACGGGCGATGGCGATGCGCTGCTGCTGACCACCCGAGAGATTCTGCGGATACTCGCCGGCCTTATGCGCCATGCCGACACGCTTGAGCGCGGCGATAGCGATCTCGGTCGCCTCCTCCTTGCTCTTCTTTTGCAGTTTGATGGGCGCGAGCGTCAGGTTGCCCAGCACCGTCATGTTGGGATACAGGTTGAACTGCTGAAACACCATGGAACTATACTTGCGAGCCATCTCCAGGTGATTCTTTTTGGTGAGCGGCGTACCGTCGATGACAACCTCGCCCGACGTGGGCTCCTCCAGATAATCGACGCAACGGATGAGCGTCGATTTACCCGAGCCGGAAGGCCCGATCATTACGAGCTTCTCGCCGCGTTTGACGGTGAGGTTGATATCTTTGAGCACATGCAGGTCGCCAAAGTACTTGTTGAGATGCTTGATCTCGATCATGTCTGCCATGAATGTCCCTTCCCTGCGTTTACACGAGTTGAACTATTGTACGGAAAGAACCGCGTTTCCGCAGCCCACACTACATTCCCGTAAAGAACCCGCAACCTTTAACCCACTCATTGGGGACAGGCTTAAATGAGTACCTGCTCATTGGGCACTCATTTAAGCCTGTCCCCAATGAGTGCCCAGCCCAGCAAAAAGGGGCGCGACCATGACGGCCACGCCCCCCCCTAAACATCAACTATGTACCGCTCGGCCCCTACGCGAGTTTGGCTCCGACGATCTTGGCAGCCGCAGGCTTATCGAAGTTGCCGCCGGTGGCCTTGCCGAGTGCTCCCATGACCTGGCCCATCTGCTTCTTGGACGTGGCGCCCAGCTCGGCGATGACCTGCTCAATCAGGGCCTCGAGCTCCTCGCCCGAAACCTGCGCGGGCAGCAGGCTTTCCAGAATCTTGACCTGCTCGGTCAGGTTGTCGGTACGCTCCTGGTCAGTGCCGGCCTTGATGGACATCTCCAGTGTCTCGCTCGTCTGCTTGATCAGACGCTTGATCATGCTGTTGACGTCTTCCTCGGTCACATCGCGGCGCTCGTTGACCTCGATGTTCTTCACCTCGGCCTTAACCTGGCGAATGATGGACAGGCGAACCTTGTCCTTGGCCTTCATGGCCGCAATCATTTCCTTCTGCAGTTCTTCGTTGGTCATCTGCAAATCCTCCTCAATAGTGCGGACGGCACTCGCACGAGCGCCGCCCCATGATTACTCAGTCGTCGACGAATCGTCGGTCGAACTCTTGGTGACGCCCTTCAGGCTGACGTTGTACGGCACGTCCTTGGGCATGGGGTTGACGGTGATGTCGGCATCCTTCTTGTACTGCTCCAGCCACTCGCTGTACGCAGTGCTGGCCGCTTGCGTCTTCACCACATTGGAGACGTACTTCTTGATGGCCTTGGGCACCTGGTTGATGTCATCGACCTGATTATCGACATGGAAGTAGTCGGTGCACTTGATGATGTGGTAACCATAGGTCGACTCGACGACTCCGCTCACGTCGCCCTTGTTGAGCCCCTCGAGCGCCGTCTGGTAGCTGTCAACAAAGGTGGTGAGCTTATCCCAGCCCACATCGCCCTTCTTCTCCTTGGAACCGGTGTCCTCGGAGTACTGCTCAACGGCGTCCTCAAAGCTCAGCTCACCGGAGTTGATCTTGTCCAGGCACTCCTG
Source organism: Collinsella sp. (assembly GCA_048189585.1). Lineage (GTDB taxonomy): Bacteria > Actinomycetota > Coriobacteriia > Coriobacteriales > Coriobacteriaceae > Collinsella. The sequence continues at coordinate 52,300 of DBEZHA010000031.1, forward strand.
CGCCTTGGCCTTGGCGGCAGCCTTGTCCTCGTCGGAGGCGTCGGAATCAACCTTGATCAGGATGTTCGACGAGCGGCGAGCATCGTTGTAGTTAGACAGATTCTCGTTGATGTAATCGACGATCTCGCTGTCCTTGGGCTTGCTCGTGGGCGCGACGGCATCCTTGAGTTTCTGCTGCGCCAGGCTCTCCTTGAGCGAATCCTTGTAGGTGTCCTCGGTATAGCCGTAGGTCTTGAGGGTCTTCTTAAAGGCCTTGGCGCCGCCCGCGCTCTTGCACGCGTCCTTCCATGCCTTCTCGACCTCCTCGTCCGACACCGTCACGCCGTTCTTCTTCTGTGCCTGTTGAAGCAGAATCTGTTGCGTGTAGGAGTCGATAAGCTGCTTGCGGTACTTCTTGGGCGTGAGGTCGTTGTCGACCAGGTACTGTGCCCAGTCCTTGTCCTTGGTGTAGCCGTAGGACGTGCGCATGCTCATGATCTGCTTGGTCACGGTGTCCTCGGTGAGGTTGGTGCCGTTGATAGTAGCAGCAACACCGCCGGTCAGCTTGTAGCCCGAGGTGTCCTCGGCCTGCGACATAAGGCCGGAGCACGCCATCGCCGAGACGGAAAGCAGCATCGCCAGCACGCCGATGACCACCAGAACGATCTTAACGGTCTTAGACACGTACGTCTTGCGCTGCTTCTTGCGAGAGCTAGAGGCGACGCGAGCCTGCTGCTCGGGCGTCGGCTCGGGTGCGGGGTTCTTTTTCTTATTTGCCATAGTTGGCCTTTCGCATAACGAATCGAACAAACGCCATTGTGTCACAACGCAGCCCCCGCGGCACGCTTGGTGCATTGGGGACAGGTTAATCTGCACCATTTTGGTGCAAAGGGGACAGATGTGGCACTTGGCACTTGGGGACGTTCTTTATATGCCGGCACTTGGGGACCGTCCCTTACTGCCGGCAGAAAAGGAACGTCCCCAAGTGCCGACTCAGCCCCACCTTAGAAGTGGCGGCGGATGGCGTCGACCATGCCCTGGGGCGTGGTCTGGCCGAGCACATCGGCTGCGGCGTCGGCATCCATAAAGATATTCATGAGCGCCTGAAGTGCCTCGACCTGACCGCCCGGCTCGGCAATGCCCAGGTTGATGATGATCTGCGCCGGCACGGGGGCGCCCATGCCCGCCATAGCATTGAACGTCACGGGCGCGGCGGGCTTTACCACCGCGATATAGGGCTTAGCCACAAACCCCGGATCGGTATGCGGGATGGCGATGTTGGCCGCCGGCATGGCAAGGCCCGTGGGATAGGCATCCTCGCGCGTGCGGACGGCGTCAAGCCAACCGGGCACAATGTAGCTGCGTGGTGCAAGCTCGCCCTCGAGCCGCGCAAACACCTCATCCGGCGTCGCGCACTCCCAATCAAAAAACACCAGCTCAGGCGTAAACAGCGCTTCGTTATCCGCCATGCGCTCACCTCTCTCATCTAGTCACCTGCGACGTTCTTGAATGACCAGTCGTTAAAGAACGTCGCAGGTGACTACCCAAAACAAAGGGTGGCCACGTGCGCCTTGGCGCCAATGACCACCCTGACTACTCGGCTAAATTGTACTGTGCGCCGCTAGCCGCGAGGCGCGTCAATTGCGACCTTGCCGCTCTCCAGCACGTGGACGCGGCCGTCGGCGAGCATTTGCACGACCTCGGGATACAGCACGTGCTCAATCGCATGGATGTGCTCCTCGAGCGTGTCGACATCCCAGCCCTCCTCGACAGCCAGCGCGCGCTGGGCGATGATGGGGCCGTTGTCGTAAATCTCGTTGGCAAAGTGCACGGTCACGCCGGTCACCTTGACGCCGCGCGCAAAGGCATCGTCAATCGCATGCGCACCGGTAAAGCTCGGCAGCAGCGCCGGATGCAGATTGACCACGCGGTTGGGAAACGCCGCCAGCAGAGGCGTGTGCACCATGCGCATGTAGCCGGCCATGACCACATACTCGCAGCCGCGCTCGAGAAGCTCGTGCGCGATGATCTCGTCAGCGGCGATGGGGTCGGCGTAGACATCCTTGGACAGCGTGAGCGTCTGGATGCCCGCGCGCTCAGCGCGCTGCAAACCCTTAGCCGAAGGACGGCTCGACACCACAAGCTCAATCGAAGCGTTGAGCTTGCCGGCGGCGATCAGGTCGATCAGCGCCTGCAGGTTGGTACCCGAACCGCTGATGAGCACACCGATCTTGAGCGGCTCGGCCGTATCGGTGCCGGTCGGACGGGTGTAGGGCACAAAGCCCAGGCTCGCGGCAGCAGCCATCTGCTCGTTAGCGCTCATCGGAGTACACGACCTTACCGGAACCCTCGACGCACTCGCCCACGCGGAACGGTTTCTCTCCCAGCGCGACCAGGGCCTCGGTCACGGCAGCCTCGTCCTCGGGGGCGACGATCAGGCACAGGCCAACGCCCATGTTGAAGGTCTTGCATGCCTCGTTGGGCGCGAGCTCGGCCTGGCGCGACACGTAGGTGATGACGGGCGGAACGTCCCAACCCATCTCGGCGCCGTTGCGGGTGACCACGGCGTCGACGTCGTCGGCAAGCGCGCGGTTGAGGTTCTCGGTAATACCGCCGCCAGTGATGTGGGCGATGGCGTGCACGTTGGCGCCGCCGCGCAGCAGCTCCAGAATCGGCTTGACGTAGATGCGCGTGGGAGCCAGCAGGGCGTCTGCCAGCGATGCGCCGCCGAGTTCCTCGAGCGGACGGCTCAGCTCCTCGGCCTTAGCGGCGGCCTCGGGCGTGCCCGGCTTAATGCCGTCGACGCCAATGACCTTGCGCACGAGCGAGTAGCCGTTGGAGTGCACGCCAGTGGAAGGCAGGCCCAGGATCACGTCGCCGGGGCGGACGTTCGCGGGGTCGAGCATCTTGGGACGGTCGACAACGCCCACGGTAAATCCGGCAAGGTCGTAGTCGGCAGGAGCCATGACGCCGGGGTGCTCGGCCATCTCACCGCCCACGAGCGCGCAGCCCGCGAGCTTACAGCCATCGGCCACGCCCTTGATGATCTTTGCCATGTGCCCGGCCTCGATGTGACCGATGGCAACGTAGTCCAGGAAGAACAGCGGCTCGGCGCCCGAAGCCAAAATGTCGTTGACGCACATAGCGACCAGGTCCTGGCCCACCGTCTCGTGACGGTCCATGATCCGGGCAAGCACGAGCTTGGTGCCCACGCCGTCGGTACCGCTAATCAGAATCGGGTCTTCCATATCCTTAAGCGCGGCGGCCGAGAATAAGCCACCAAAGCCACCGATACCGCCGATGACCTCGGGACGGTTGGTGTCCTTAACCATCTGCTTAATAGCGTCAACGGCGCGGCCGCCCTCGGCGGTATCGACGCCGGCATCCTCATACGTCACATGCTTGCTGTCGCTCATCTGAGCCTTCCTCTCCCACTACCGTGGCGCCGCTCGGGCGCCAAACGGTGCTCATAGTTGCGTTCATTTCGGCGCGCGCCATAACAACGCGCGCCGTCATATCAACAAAACAGCAGGTAAAACCTACCAAAATAAACCTGTCCCCACATGGCAGGTTTTAGGCCTCGCCGTGTTCCTCTTCCCAGCTGCGGTCGTCGTATTTCTCGACCACGGCGTCGTCGTCAAAGTGCAGCGGCTTGTCCAGGTTGCGGGGCTTAAAGCCCTCCATGAACTTGTCGCGGCCAAAACTCTCGGGAATCGCCACGGGGTAGCGGCCGGTAAAGCACGCATCGCAGTAACCGCCCTTGGGCATGACCTTAAGCAGGCCCTCGACCGAAAGGAAGGCCAGCGAATCGGCGCCGATATACTCACAAATCTCATCGACCGTCTTGTTGGCACTGATAAGCTGCGACTGCACGTCGGTATCGATACCGTAGAAGCACGGCCAGATGACCTCGGGCGAGTTGATGCGGATATGAATCTCCTTGGCGCCGGCGTTGCGTAGCATCTTGACGAGCTGCACCATGGTGGTGCCGCGCACGATGGAGTCGTCGATGACGACCAGGCGCTTGCCCTCGATGTTGTCGCGCAGCGGGTTGAGTTTCATACGCACGCCCATGGCGCGCAGCTCCTGCGTGGGCTCGATAAACGTACGGCCCACGTAGCGGTTCTTGATAAGGCCCTCGCCAAAGGGAATACCGCTCTCGTGCGAATACCCCTCCGCGGGCGGCAGGCCGGAGTCGGGCACGCCGATGACCAGGTCGGCCTCGACGGGCTCCTCGTGTGCCAGCTGACGACCCATGTCGTAACGGCAGGCATAGACGCTCTTGCCGTTCATGATGGAGTCGGGGCGGGCGAAGTAGACCTGCTCAAAGATGCAGTTGGCAGGCTCTTCGGCTGCAGGCACACCCTGCTCGGACACAAGGCCCTCGGCACTGATGCGCAAGATCTCGCCGGGACGGACGTCACGGACGTACTCGGCACCCACGATGTCGAGCGCGCACGTCTCGGAGGCAACGACCCAGCCGCCGGCGCGCCTGACATGGGTGGTGGCGTCGACCGTCGCGGCGCCGTCCTGCGACGGCAGCTGCGAAACGGATGCGGCATCGGCCTGGTCCAGACCCTCGTCCACCAGCTTGCCCAGCACGAGCGGGCGAATGCCGTGCGGATCGCGGAATGCGTAGAGCGCCTGCTCGTTGATGAGCGTCATGGCGTAGCCGCCGCGCACGAGCTCCATGGTCTTACGAATGCCCTCGCGCAGATGACCCGTACGCTGGGTAAAGTAGCCGATAAGCTTGGTCGCGACCTCGGAATCCGAATTGGAGAGGAACGGCACGCCCAGCTCGATCAGCTGGCGGCGCAGCTCGTCGGTGTTGACGAGGGTACCGTTGTGCGCAAGCGCGATAATGACGCTATTGATGGTAGAGAGGTGCGGCTGCGAGGCCTCCCAGCTCTTGGCGCCGGCGGTGCCATAGCGCACGTGGCCCACGGCCAGCTGGCCGGAGAGCGTCGACAAGTCGGCGTTGGAGAACACGCGATCGAGCAGTCCCAGGTCTTTGCGAACCATAACCGTGCCGCCATCACCCACGGCGATTCCCGCCGATTCCTGGCCGCGATGCTGCAGCGCGCGCAGACCAAAGTACGTCAGTCGAGCCACATCGCGATCGGGTGCCCACACACCAAAAATGCCGCATTCCTCATGCAGCTGGTCGGAGTCCGGATCATACGTCGACATGGTCTTCACCTGTCCCGCGGCACGCTCGGCCGCGCGGATGGTTTCTTGAGACATGGCATCCCCTCAGAGCCTCGTTATTTGGCGTTACCTGCCCTATTATACGCACGGCAAGACAAGCACTCCCGCGCATGAGCAGCGCTTTTTAAAAGCCCACCGAGCTTATAATCCGTTTTGCAGCCAAACATTTTATTGGGTAACCGCCTCGGGGCCGACGATCCCGCATGCTTCCGTCGCGACGCGTCTCGTCCACCGCTAGGGCTTACATTGCTGCAATTGGGTCGTTTGTCCTGTCTTTTAGCAGGTCGGCGGCGTATCCTTGTACCTACAGCAAAACGAGAAAGGTTATGTATGGATCGAAACGAACTCGACCCCAGCGTCCCCAGCGCCACGGAGGTCAAGAAGATCCCCCTCATCATTAAGGTGTACGCCGTCCTATGCATCCTGTCCGGCGTGGGCACGCTCCCGTCGGTCGGCGCCTTTATGTGGCAGGTCATCACCGCGCTCATCAACGGCAACGCCGCCGCCAAGCTCGGCGACAACACGCTCGTCGCGGTCGGACTGATTGTCGCCGGCATCATGCTCTCGGCTGCCAGTGCCGTCATCTTGATCATCTTTGGCCTTGACCTCATCAAGAACCAGCGCCGCAATGCCGCCCGTCTGTCCTATATCCTTATCGCATTGACCGTCGTCGAGCTTTTGGTTGACGTGATGCTCCAGGGCATCGGGCCTTTCTTGCTGCGCCCCGCCATCCAGCTCGGCATCCTCGTCGCACTTTCGACCACCGTCGACCCCACGCTGCGCCAGGAGCGCGAGCTGCAACGCCGCCTGCAGGAAATGCTCGATCGCGACGCCGCCGCCGAGGGCATGCTCGGGCGCGATGAAACCGGCGAAGGCTACATCAAGCTCAACTACTTCAACCTGTTCTGGGTATTCTTTGTCTGCTGCATACTCGGCCTGATCGCCGAGGACATCTGGCACATGACGGTCGACGACCCCGGCGTCTACCAGAACCGCGCCGGCATGCTGTTTGGCCCCTTCAGCCCCATCTATGGATTTGGCGCCGTACTCATGACCATGGTGCTCAACCGCTTCTACAAAAAGAACCCCATCATTATCTTTTTGGTGAGCGCGCTGCTCGGCGCGAGCTTTGAAGTGTTCGTGGGCTGGTTTATGCAGACCTCGTTTGGAGTGGTCTCGTGGAACTACTCGCACATGAAGCTGTTCGGCATGCCCGACCCGCTCGCCGTCCTTACGGGCGGACGCACCTGCACGGGCTTTGCCTGCCTGTGGGGCCTGGGCGGACTCATCTGGATCAAGCTGCTGCTGCCGAGGCTGCTCAAGCTCATCAACATGATTCCGTGGAAGAGTCGCTACTCGGCTACTGTCATCTTCACCATCATTATGCTGGTCGATGGCGTTATGACGCTGCAGTCGCTCGATTATTGGTATCAGCGCGTCAACGGCACGGAACCGGATATTCCCGTTGCGCAGTTCTACGGCAAGTACTTCGATAATGACTTTATGGAGAATCGCTTCCAGAGCATGACCATGAGCCCCAAGGATGCGACGCGCGTGTAGCGCCAACCGCGTCCAAAACGCAAAATGCCCGCCGGTATCACACGTACCGGCGGGCATTTTTATAAACGAGTCTTCTATCGACGCAAGCCTCTACGCCTCGCGCTCGACCTCACTTACGCATTCGTTCTTGATGGTGCCAACGAGCGCCTGCAGCGCATCGACCACGTGCGGGCGAATGTCCCCGCCGATGAGCACGAGCATGATGTCGTCACCTACGGCAAGCTCGCCGCTTGCCAGCCACACGCGCACATAGCCGATACCCGGCATCGCGCTCGTGGCCTCGATAGCAGCCTGCACCTTCTGAGCATCGAAGCCGAACACCATGCCGCCCACCTTGTGGCCCGGCGCCACGCCATCGGTCTCGACACCGCGCGCCTCGGCCTTGGGCGTCGCGCGCACCACACCGTTATGTGTCAGATACATACCGCACGCAGGTGCCGACGAATCGGCCTTGGCCTCGCGCAGCCAAGCATCAACCGAAGGCATCGTTTTGCCATTCTCGAGCATCATTTCCCCTTTCACCGTCATTGAGTAGCCCATTATCTATTCCTCGACCGGCGTGAGCACCATGACGGCACGTGTGTTGCTCAGCGATAACGAACGACAGGTCACAAGCGTTACGACCTTGGTTGCCGAGGCGGCGCGATCGCCCGCATCACTCGTCACGGCAGAAGCCCCGTCGAGCATCTCGGACAGGTAGTTCTTGAGCCCGTCGTCACCCTCAAAATTGGGCGTGCGCGCCTTGGAGTACGTATCCTCAACGACCTTGGTCGCCAGCGGACGCAGCTTATACGTTGCATCGCGCGTGATGTAATACACGTACTCGATGCTATCGAACGTTGCCTGATCAGTGGTGTCCGAAATCACGTTGAACATCGACCCGTCATTCATGTGGTGGCCGTAGATCGTGGTCTGCTGGTCAACCATTCCCGGCGCGGTGTCGTCGCTATCCAAGAAGATGGCACCGGACGCGTTGGCCGTACCGTCAAACAGCGTGTTGAGGTATTTGGAGTTGTTGTTGGTCTGCACGACGGGATAGTTGATGTTGGTGCCGGGCGCGTAAATCCAACCCACAACCTCGGGATTCGTCTGGGCAAGTGCATCAAAGTCGATAATCGGCACGCCGCTGGCGTCCTTGTCGCTCACATATTGTTTTTCGATCTTTTGATACGACTCGCTCGCCTGCTTGTAGCCAATCTGGGCGTTGATAAAGATGGCGGCAGCGGCGACAATCAGACCGATGCCCACGATGATGAGCAAGATGGGAATGATGGAGCGGCGCTTCTTACGCGGCGGCTCGGTGTAGCTGGACGGCGCGGCATGCGATGAAGACCGGGACGGCTTCTTAGCTGCGCTATAAGACGAGGGACGATACGCCGCCGGCGTGTCCTGGCGGCGGTGCGTCGCCGGCGTCACAGGACGCGCCGCTCGCGGCTGCTGAGGAGAGGATGTCCGACCCTGCTGCGCCGCATGGGCGGCACCCGGCTTCGACGGATCGGGGATCTGAGAAGCCTTGAATCGTTTTCCCTGATAGTCGGACATGGCTCTCCTTATACTGCGGCGAAACGGCAGAACGCCTAGGCGTCGGCCATCTCCTGCTTCATCTTCTCGATAACCTTACGGTATTCGGGGTCGCAAGCGCCCAGAATCTGCGTGGCATAGATGGCGGCGTTCTTGGCGCCGTTGATGGCAACGCAGGCCACGGGCACGCCCGAAGGCATCTGCACCATCGACAGCAGCGAATCCATACCGCCCAAGTCACTCGTCTTCATAGGCACACCGATAACCGGCAGCGGCGTAAAGGCAGCCACGACACCGCCCAGGTGAGCAGCCTTGCCGGCGGCGGCGATAATCACTTTGATACCGCGATCGGCGGCAGTCGAGGCCCACTCGTGGACCTTCGCCGGCGTGCGGTGTGCGCTCGCAATGACGAGCTCATAGGGCACACCGAGTGCCTCGAGCTCGGCGGTGCAGCCTTCCATAACGCCCAGATCGGACTTGGAGCCCATGATGATCCCGACAACCGGCTTTTGATCTGCCATAAACAAAGACCTCCTGTTGAGAGCGGTGACGCGGCGGATCCGCGACCCTTAACTACTGAGAGTAGTATAGCTGCTCCCGTCCCTGCGGTCTTTGTGGCGCTTCGCGGGCGGGCCAGGCTTTATCTGAACGACTTTGCGAAGCAACCGGAGTGAAGATAAAGCCTGGCCCGCCCGCGAAGCGCCCTGCGACCTACCGGGGATTGCTATGACGTACGTTGGCTGATGAATTGGAAGGAAAGGTCAACGGAGGCTGAAGGCAATTGGTTCAGCGAAAAACCCTGACGAATCTAATTCGTCAGGGCCCCACCAACGCTCACTCGTCGTTCATCGTTAAAGCTAGATATTCTCTTCCGCCCATTTCTCGAAATCGAGTTCTCGTCTCTGAGCAGTTCGGTAGACTTCCATGTCTTCGCGAGCGCCTACCACTACGATGGCCATCTTTTCTTTAATTCTGATGAGGCGGTACACGATTCGAATGCCACTTCCCCTGAGCTTGATCTTCATAAAGCCAGTCAAATCCGTACCTGCCTTGTTTCCAAGAGGCTTGCCGAATCCACCTTCGTTCTGCGGCAATGGGTTCGTTCTGATTTTTTCTATAGCCTTAAGGACGATCTTTCGTTGGGAGCCGTCCAGACGCTTAATATCCTTGAGAGCATCCGGGTAGAAAGCGACTTCGTACCCACTCATTCAAACTCGACCTCATCCATCTGATCGAGTTCGTCCTGGCTCACACCCAGCTCTTCCATAACATCAGACAGGGAAACAAGCGCATCGTCACTTGCCACAGCCATTCTCTTAAGCGCCAACGTTAACAAGGTGAGGTCCTCCTCCGCTTGCTTCGCTTCCCTATATTCATCGGGTGTAACAATCACAAACGCTGGCTTGTTGTGTTTGAGAACCACAACAGGATTGTCGTCCCCAACCTTCGAAAATGCAGCCGAGCCCTTACCGTGGCTGAAATCGCTAATTGGAACAAGGTTGTCGAGCATCTGCAAAGCAGGCATACATACCTCCTAAAAATGAATTCTTTTTCAAATTCATTTTATCATTCTTTTTTGCTATATTGTACCGCGCAACCGAAACAACCTTTTTAGAATACGAATCCGAGCTTAGAATGACTGTTGGCCCTCGCACCGCCCTTGCCTCTTTTATTACGTCAAGTGGTATACAGCGAAGCAAAATGGCGATCTAAAGTGCGCGGCACTCGCCTCGCATCGCTACAAAAAACAAACTGCTCCCCACCCACTCGGGCAAGGAGCAAGCCTCATTTTTAATCAGACTGAGAACCACGAATGCAGAAACACAGGCGACTTCAGTCCCTTATCGCCGAGAGACGTTATTGTGCAGCCATTTCTTTAAGCTTCTCAGCCATCAACAAACACACGTCTTCCGATTGCGGGTACACGCCAAAATGATCGAAGAAACCATGGTCACATCCGGCATATTCGATGACCTCGACATCGATTCCTGAAGACCGTAATTTTGTAGCCCATTTTTCATCGGGGATACGAAGCGGATCGTATTCGGATGTCACGATAGTCACCGGGGGGAAATCAGTGCAGTCCTCAAGCATTAGCGCAGAAATCAACGGGTCATGAGGAGACATTTTTCCGTGTGCACAAAGTTCGACCATCGGGCCGTCCGAATCGCGAAGATGGTCGATGCGAAAACGCGCAACGTCCTCTTGATCGGCTATCGCAGGAAAATCCTCATATCCCTCGCCCTGTTCGCCCGCAAGGTCGACTTCAGGATAGATTTCGAAGGCATGGGCTACAGCTCCAGCACCCCTGAGCTGAACACACGCATTAGTAAGGCTTCCTCCTGCGGAGTCGCCGGCGACCATTATTTTATGAGGATTGATTCCGAGATCCCCGGCATGCTCGCACACATAATCAAGAGCAAGAACGCAATCCTCGATCTGCCCGGGAAATGCCGTCTCCGGCGCCAAGCGGTATTCTGGATAAACCACCACTGCACCAGACTTTTCGGCGATGAACTCGAGCTGATGTTCAAATTGCAGAACATTCCCCGCCATAAACGCGCCGCCATGCAGGTAAACAAGCGCTGGACTTGCCTTCTTATGATTTGGTGGCGTCCAGACGAATAAATCAATATAGCGATCGGCCGCCTCCATGAGGATCTCATCGCGCTGAACCTCACCATCGAGTAGGCGGTATGTCGGCTTATCCGGGCGATGGCGCATTCCAATAAGGCTCGTCCAGCTCGGAGACATGCTAACATTCCGCATCTTCTTGCGAGATACCTCGAGAATTCGTGGGTCAAGCACATGCTCTCTTTCATCATCAGGAACCGGACGAATTTGAACCTCGAGCCCCCTCTTCTCGGTTATAAACGAGCGACCGGAGATGGCGCCAATCAACGCCTCGTCGTATTGTCTGCCCATCTTAAATCCCCTCTCGGCGATAACGCCAAATCGATATTTCCATAACTTTTGAGATAACGGCTTATGATGTCCTCAGTTGTCGTATATCTATGTACTAAAGAAACTGAAGACCAAGGGGTCCACCATGCCTGCAGCAAAAGACGAGCTCACTCAGCCAGAGCTTCTCTATCAGACCGTTGAAAACGATATCCTCAAGAAAATAGTTTCTGGCGAACTCCCCGGCGGCAGTCAGATTCCCACCGAAACCGAGCTTTGCAAGCAATACAAAGTAAGCAGGATCACCGTAAGACGCGCCGTACAGAATCTCATTGACCAAAACTTGCTCTACCGCCTGCGAGGCAAGGGAACATTCGTAAACCCATCGAAGCTCACCCTGAAACGAGGAACAAGCACCATTTTCAATTTGAGCTCCGACCCCCAATACGGCGATAAAACAACCAAGTCCATCCTGGAAACAGGCTTGATCAAGGCTGATGCCCACATTGCACGGGAGCTCAAAATTGACAACGGAACCGTAGTGCAACGAGTTGCGCGCTTGGTTTATATCGAAAATGCCCCCTGCGCCATCGACACCGTTTATGCAACGCAGGGCACTCTGCCCGGACTACTGGAACTTCTCACAGACAATGCCAGTCTTTTCGACCTGATCGCCAACCATTACAGCATCGCAACCGGTATTGAGAAGCTCAAAATCACCGCAGGAATAGCGGGGCTCCAAGAAGCAAACCTTCTCGGTTATATCGTTGGAGCCCCCGTGAGCGTTGTCGAGCACGTCACATATGCCTGCGATGAAATGCCGCTCCACTATTCAAAAACCGTTTGGCGAGCAGACGCATCGTCCTTCGAGTTCAGCATCTCAAAAGATGGACGCCTTCTCTAGCCCAAAATCCCCAGGACGCCGAGCACAATACCCGCAGCGAGAATGCCCACAATCTGCCAAATAATTTTGACCTGTTTCTTATTGCAAAGACACATGATCCCGAACGCGGAGAGCGGCAAAAGAGCCGGGAATATCCCATCGAGCGTTTCCTGCAACTTAAACGCGGTGTCGCCGAAGTTAAGAGCGAGCGGAGTGGTAACTGCAACGGTGGTCGCCACCATTCCACCAACTACCATTAGTCCCACAATCGCCAGGCCGGACGTAACTTTGTGCATTACATCAGAATCGTTCAGCTTCGAAATCATGCCACTGCCAAGCGAATAACCATACTGAAGCCCAAACCAGCGGATCAGGATCGTTGGGACATTATAAAGAAGCAGGAACAGGATTGGGCCGAGCAGACTGCCCGAAAGGCAAAGTCCTGTCACAACGCCCGTCGCAATCATGCGAAGCGTACTGGCAATCAGTGAATCTCCAATACCGGAAAGCGGAGCCATAAGCGATGCTTTCATGGCGTTAATTGAGGCGGTGTCAAAGTCCTGATTGTTGGCGTTCTCCTCCTCCATGGAGGCCACAATGCCGGCGACCAGAGGATTAAACGTAACTTGAATATTGTAGAACTCAAGATGACGCTTATATGCCTCGATCCGGTCTTCAGGCTTATCGTATAACCGCTTGATTACCGGAATCATGTCGTAGCAGAAACCAACGTTCATTTGTCGGTCAAAGCTCCACATGATGTTGAGTGGAAAGCTACGCCAAAATAACGCCTTTAAGTCTTTCTTGGTTATTCTCTTATCGGTCGATTTATTTGACTCCGGCGAGAGCTCAAGAACATCATTAGAATTCGTTGTCATCGTCAACCTCCTTAGCGACCGCCGCACTGGCAGGCATAAAAATGTGAGCCATATTGAGAATCCCAATCAGGATCAGCGAAAACGCCACGATACCGATCGTCGGAATGTTTAGATAGGCACTCAGCAAGAAGCCTCCAAAGAATAGGAAGCTCAGCTCCTTGGTGGACAGGATTGACATAAGCTGCGCAAATCCAAGCGCGGGCAGAATACCCGTTGCGATCGTAAGCCCATTCGTAAGCCAATCAGGAATGGCGTCAATCAGTGCCTGAACAGCATCATTTCCAACGTAAAAAGCCACGCCGCAAATCAAGCCAAGCGCAATGATGTAGAGAATTCCATTGGTCCACATAGCGGCTGCAATCGTTTTGGGGTCGTCTTTTTCGGCGCCACGATCAGCCCAGACAGCCATAGGAGGCGTAACAACGCTATACATAAGGCTGTCAAACATGCCGGCAAGCACCGCAGTGGGCATAGCAATAGTCAGAGCGGTCTCGGGACCCGCACCCATAGTAATCGCAAAGGCTGTTCCCAAAACTGAACCAACAATTACGTTGGGCGGCACGGCAGCACCAACCTGCCAGACCCCCATGAACGCGAGTTCGAGCTGGAAACCAACAATAACGCCAGTCGGAATATCACCCAAAAAAATACCGACAATCGCTCCGAGGACAATCGGCCGCTCGACCATCGCAGTACCGAGTAAATAATCCGATTGACCTATCGCAGCGGCAAGACCAACCAGAAAAGCTTGAAGCAGCATATTTCTCCCTCTTCCTACAAATCAAAACTTGTTACGATGCGTTTTTTCTCGCTAGCAACCTGCCTTACCTCGAACTCGATTCCATCAGCCATGGCTTTCTTAATTTCATTAATATCGGATTGGGAAAGGCGCACAGCAGGGCCAAGCTCCTTTACGCTATCCCCCAACGGTCGAGCGCCGCCTAAATTCACAGACGTTATTTTTGGACACGCACGCGCAACTTCACAGGCGTCATGTACATTTCCCGCAACAACAATTAGCTCGTATTTATCCACCGCGCTTCCGTTAAGGGCCACGATGGAATCTTCTACACTTTTGACAACCAATTTGGCATCAGCGGGTTTTGCAATTCGCAGCGCTTGAATTCGCTCTTTGCTTGCGGCGTACTCATCTGAAACCACAAGAATAGCGTTTGCTTCAAGCGTTGGATACCAAGAGAACACGGTCTGCCCATGCACTAACCGGCTATCGACGCGACACAGTTTAATCATTTTGCCCCTTTCTCGACTTGAACACAGACAATCATCCTTGACTGCTAATGGCATATTACGTCATATGACGTAATATGCCATTACATAATATCTTGAACGGTTGAATATCACCGCTAAATGGTATTTATCTCTAAAAACAGGAGGTGCAATCCGTCTAGACACAGTGCGTCGGGGCAAGAGGGGCCGAGTTTCCTCCTGAGCGACTCTGCTTGCAGCCGGAGCGAAGGGGGAAATTCGGCCCCCTCCGCCCCGGCCGGCCAGGTCAACTACACCGTGTACTGCGGCAGGTCCTGCAGGGCGATGACATCCATGCCCATGTCGTTGGCACTGCCGTGACCCTGCTGGTCCTCGCGCACGGCCTCGATGGCACTCACGTACGTGTTGGCGGCAGACATCGCCGTCACGCAGGTCACGCCGCGGCGCACCGCCTCGGTACGCAACAGATAGCCGTCGCCACGCGAACCCGGGCCGTACGGCGTGTTGATGATTACCGCGATCTTGCCATCGGCGATGAGGTCGCCGATGTTGGGACGCTCGCCGTCGTGCGGGCCGCTAATCTTCTCCACGACCTCGCACGTCACGTTGCCTCCACGCAGCACGCGCGCCGTGCCCTCGGTGGAGCAGATATCAAAGCCCAGGTAGCGCAGGATACGGGCGACCGAAAGGATATGACGCTTGTCGCGGTCGCACACGCTAATGAACACCTTACCGGCGCTCGGGTCGGGCAGCTTGTAGTCAATCGCCAGCTGCGTCTTGGCGTATGCCTCGGGATAGCTCTTAGCGATACCCATGACCTCGCCCGTCGACTTCATCTCGGGCCCCAGGATAACGTCAGCGCCCGGGAAACGACCCCAGGGCATAACGGCTTCCTTCATGCAGAACCAGTCCAGCTGGCGCTCGTCGCTCGGCAGGCCCAGGCTCGCGATGGAATCGCCTGCCATGATACGCGCCGCGCACTTGGCCAGCGGCACGCCGGTGGCCTTGGAGATAAACGGCACGGTGCGGCTCGCGCGCGGGTTTGCCTCGATCACGTAGACGGTCTCGCCCTTGATGGCATACTGCACATTGACCAGGCCGCGTACGCCCAGCGCCATCGCGATGCGGCGCGTGGTCTCGCGAAGCTTTGCCTGCAGGCTCTCGCTAAAGCTGAACGGCGGGATGCAGGTCGCAGAGTCGCCGGAGTGAATACCGGCCTCCTCGATATGCTCCAGAATGCCGCCGATGTAGACCTCTTCGCCATCGCACAGGGCGTCGACATCGGACTCGATCGCACCCTCCAGGAAGCGGTCCAGATACACCGGGTAGTCGGGGCTAATGCGCGCGGCCTCGGCCATGTAATCGCGCAGATGCTCGGCATCGTAGGCGATCATCATGCCGCGGCCGCCCAGCACGTAGCTCGGACGCACCAGCAGCGGGTAGCCGATATGCGCGGCCACGGCCTCGGCCTCCTCAAACGAGGTTGCCTGGCCCGCCGGCGGGTACATGATGCCCAGCTTGTCGAGCAGAGCAGCGAAGCGCTCGCGGTCCTCGGCAAAGTCGATGGCATCGGGCTTGGTGCCCATGATGCTGACGCCACTCTCCTCGAGCATGCGCGCCAGCTTAAGCGGGGTCTGGCCGCCGAGCGTCACCACGACGCCGTCGGGACGCTCAACATCGATGACGTCCATAACGTCCTCGTAGGTGAGCGGCTCAAAGTACAGGCGGTCCGAGGTATCGTAGTCAGTCGAGACGGTCTCGGGGTTGCAGTTGACCATGATGGTCTCAAAGCCGCGGGCCGCCAGCGCGTAGCTCGCGTGCACGCAGCAGTAATCGAACTCGATACCCTGACCAATGCGGTTGGGGCCGGCGCCCAGGATCATCGCCTTGGGCTTGTCCGCCGGCGTGGTCTCGTCGGGAGCCACGCACTTCTTGGCATCCGGGCTCGTGCGGTAGATGTTCTCGTACGTCTTGTAGTGGTACTCCGTGGCGCTCGAGAACTCCGCAGCGCAGGTATCGACCGTCTTCATGCTGGGAACCACGCCCAGACCCTTGCGATAGGCGCGCACAAAGCGCTCGTCCGAGCCGGTCAGCGCGGCGATCTCGGCGTCGCTCGTGCCGTACTGCTTGAGCAAGCGCATCGCGTCGGCGTCGATATCCTCCACACGCAGGCCGCGGATGCTCTCCTGAACCTGCACCATGTCGTTGATACGGTTGAGGTACCACGGATCGATACCGCAAATAGCGTGGATACGCGCGATGTCCCAGCCGCGGCGCAGGGCCTCGACCACAAAGAAAATGCGGTGCTCGGTCGGGGTGGCCACAGCCTGGGCGAGCTCGTCGTCGCTCAGCTTGTCGGCACCCTCCTTGCCACCGGCGCAAATGCCCTGGTGGCCGTCCTCCAGCGAGCGCATAGCCTTGCCAAAGGCCTCCTCAAAGGTGCGGCCGATCGCCATGATCTCGCCCACGGCCTTCATGCGCGTGGTGAGCGTGGGGTCGGTACCCTTGAACTTCTCGAAGGCAAAGCGCGGCACCTTGACGACGCAGTAGTCGATTGTGGGCTCAAAGCAGGCGGGCGTTGCCTTGGTGATGTCGTTGACGATTTCGTCGAGCGTGTAGCCCACGGCCAGGCGCGCGGCGGCCTTGGCGATGGGGAAACCCGTGGCCTTGGAGGCCAGCGCGGACGAACGGCTCACGCGCGGGTTCATCTCGATGACGATCAAGCGACCGGTGTTGGGGTTCACGGCAAACTGCACGTTGGAGCCACCGGTCTCGACGCCGATCTTCTCCAGAATGGCGAGCGAGGCCACGCGCATGCGCTGATACTCAAGGTCGGAGAGCGTCTGCGCCGGCGCCACGGTGATGGAGTCGCCGGTGTGCACGCCCATGGGGTCGAGATTCTCGATGGAGCACACGATGATGCCGTTGCCGGCGTGGTCGCGCATGACCTCCATCTCATACTCTTTCCAGCCCTCGATGGACTCCTCGACCAGCACCTCGTGGGCGGGCGAGAGCTCCAGGCCCTGGCTCACGATGGAGACGAGCTCCTCGTGGGTGTGAGCGATGCCGCCGCCGGCGCCGCCGAGGGTAAAGCTCGGGCGCAGTACGCAGGGATAGCCCACGCGCTCGGCGATGGCCTCGGCGTCGGCCACGCTGTAGGCATAGCCCGAGCGCGCGACCTCCAGGCCAATCTCGGCCATGGCCTCGTTAAAGAGCTTGCGGTCCTCGCCGCGCTCGATGGCGGCCAGGTCGCAGCCGATCATCTCGACGCCGTACTTGTCGAGCGTACCGTCTTTCGCCAGCTCGACGGCGGCGTTCAGACCGGTCTGGCCGCCCAGCGTGGGCAGCAGCGCGTCCGGGCGCTCTTTCTTGATCACGCGCTCGATAAACTCGGCGGTAATGGGCTCAACATAGGTGCGGTCGGCAAGACCCGGGTCGGTCATGATGGTCGCCGGGTTGGAGTTGACCAGGATGACCTCAAAGCCATCCTCCTTGAGCACCTTGCAGGCCTGGGCGCCGGAGTAGTCGAACTCGCAGGCCTGGCCAATAACAATGGGGCCCGAACCGATAACGAGGATGCGCTTGATGTCAGTACGTTTCGGCATGTTAGTTCTCCTCGGTCTCAGCGGTCTCGGACTCAGCAAAGTTCCAGCCGGCAAGGCGGTCCTTCGCGGTATCGATGTCCAGGTAGTTCTCCTCGCCGTCCATGAGTCGCGTAAAGGCGGTAAAGAGATAGTGGGCATCGGTGGGGCCAGGCGAAGCCTCGGGGTGGTACTGGACCGAGAAGCACGGGGCGTCGAGCAGCTGGATACCCTCGGCGGTGCCGTCGTTGAGGTTCACATGCGTCAGGCGAATGCGGCCAAAGCGCTCGTTCATCACGACCGGCGCGATTCCGCGGCGCACCCAGACGCGCAGATCTCCATCGGCCGCATGCTCGGTCTCGCCGCCGGAAAGCTCGGGGACAAGCTTGCCCAAGCTGGGGAACAGCAGGCCAAAGCCATGGTTTTGCGCGGTGATCTCCACACGGCGGCTTACCAGGTTCATAACCGGCTGGTTGCCACCGCGGTGACCGAACTTAAGCTTTTCCATCTGGGCGCCGCAGGCCAGGCTGATCATCTGGTGACCAAGACAAATACCAAAGACCGGCACCTTGCCGATCAGCTGCTGCACCTGCTCGTAGGTCTCCACCACGGCGTCGGGGTCGCCGGGGCCATTGGACAAAAAGACACCGTCGGGATTCATGTCGAGCACCTCACTCGCGGGCGTATCCCACGGCACGACGGTAAGGTCGCAGCCGGCGCGGACCAGCCCCTCCAGAATGCCGCGCTTCACACCGCAGTCGTAGGCGACCACTTTGTGACGGGCAGGAGCGGCAGCCGTAAGCGCAAAGTCATGCGTGGCAGGCAGGTCGGCGGCCACAAACTCGTGAGGTACGGGGCAACTTACGGTCTTGACCAGGTTCTCGCCTACCAGCGTGGGCGCAGCGGCCAGACGCTCGACAAGCTCGTCGACGTCGAAGACCTCGGTCGAGATAATGCCCATCTTGGAACCATTGTCGCGCAGATGGCGCACTAGAGCGCGGGTGTCGATACCCTCGATAGCGACGATGCCGTGAGCGCGCAGGTACTCCGGCACGCTGACGGCCGAGCGCCAGTTAGAAGGCGTGGCGCACATGTCGCGAACGATCATGCCGCGCATAGCCGGAGCGCTCGCAGGGCGCACGGCGTCGCCGGGGAAGGCCGACTGGACGTCGGTCTCGTCGATACCGTAATTGCCGATCTGCGGATAGGTCATGGTTACGATTTGGCCGGCATAACTCGGGTCGGTCATGACCTCAAAGTAGCCCTCGAGCGAGGTGTTGAAGCAGACTTCGCCGGTCGCGGTGCCCTCGGCGCCGCATGCACGTCCATAAAAAATGGTCCCATCCTCAAGATACAGGATGCAGGGACCACAGGTGCCCTTGCTGGTTTTGGCCAGCATACGCTGGCAAAGCTCGCTGGGCGCGAAGGTGCGGGCGGCAGCGCCCGCGGTATGGTTGTTCGCCATAGTTCTCCTTCCCGGTCTCACAGGACCGGCTTAAAGGTGTGTAGTTAGGCCTCGCGGTATTGTAACCGTAAGCATGCCTCATGGCGTTAATTTCATCGAAATGTTTACGAAATGATAATTATGACTTTCTATGCATAATGATTTTTTAATCCCCGGCCCAGAAAAATCATCCCGCGGGGCTTGTGGCTCACGCGGGATGATGGCCTTTTACTTTTTCTTGTCCTGCTCCAGCAGTTCGGACGGTGTGCGATCGGGCTTGCCGCCGCGGAAAATCTCGCGGCCATGCAGACGATGCTCCAGGTCACGCTCGGCCTTTTCCTCGTCAATCTTGGTCTGGCTCACCACCGGGTCCTCAATCAACGACGACACCGAGTTCACCTGCTTCTGAATGCGCTCGGCGATGGTGTCATCCATACTCACGATGCGCATCTTCCAGTCGATACTCGTGGCGTTGGATGAGCTCTTGGTCCACACGAACGTCAAAATGGCGCTCTGGTGGCCCCGCGCGGGGAACATGCCAAAGAAGAAATCATGCTGGATATTGCTGTCCTCATCGATATAGGCGTGCACGTTGTACACTACGCGGTCAATCTTATCGTTGAGCAGCGCGTTGGTCGCAAGCGCCGCGGCCTGGATCTGCCCGTTGGACAGCAGCTCGAGCTCGTTGGCAGACGATGTGTCCAACACCGTCACCTCGACCGTGCCCGTGCGTTCATCGGCTTCATCGACGGTGAAGTCGAGCGGGAACTGCGTAAAGCCGTTGCCCCATTCAAGTCCACCCTTGAGCGCGGTCGAAACGGTATCGACCGAAACGCTCTCGGACAGGTTGGCAGTGTTCAGACGACGCATCACGCCGTAGCCAACCTGCATGCCCACGATCAGCACCAAAATACCGATGACCACGGCCATCGCGGTCTTCGTAATGGTATGGCTCACCTGCGAGCCCGAAGGATCGTCCTCGGACAGCGGGTCGATATGTTTTGCCT
Source organism: Collinsella sp. (assembly GCA_048189585.1). Taxonomy (GTDB): domain Bacteria; phylum Actinomycetota; class Coriobacteriia; order Coriobacteriales; family Coriobacteriaceae; genus Collinsella. The sequence goes on from DBEZHA010000031.1 coordinate 72,489, forward strand.
GGCTCGCGCGGTCCTCGCTGCGCAGCTGCGCTAGCGCCGCTTTGTCACCGCGCTTGGCCGCAGCCTCCTTCTCACGCATGCGCTCGGTACGCTTTTTGGCAAGCGTAGGATCCAAGACGCCGGATGCATCGATTTCGGAGAATAACTCCGTCACTTCTTCCGGAGTCAAAGGGTTCTTGTCAGCCATAAACTTCCTGTCATATCAATCAGTCGAGCTCGTGCGCACGCGCACCTTCGAACTGCATTCGATAGTAACGGGCATAGGTGCCGCCACGGGCGAGAAGCTGTTCATGCGTGCCACGTTCCACAACGCGACCATGCTCAACGGTCGCAATCTCATCGGCATGCTTAATGGTCGAAAGACGGTGGGCGATGATAATCGTGGTGCGGCCGCGTGCCAGCTCTTCGAGCGACTCCTGCACCGCCTCCTCGCTCTCGTTATCCAAAGCGCTCGTCGCCTCGTCCAGAATCAGGATCTTGGGGTTCTTGAGAAACACGCGCGCGATGGCAACACGCTGCTTCTGTCCGCCCGAAAGACGGCTGCCGCGCTCGCCCACGACCGTGTTATAGCCCTGTGGAAGCGACTCGATAAAGGCATCGATGTTGGCGCGACGGGCGGCCTCGGCGATCTCTTCCGCCGTAGCGCCCGGCTTGCCGTAGGCGATGTTCTCGCCAATCGTACCGTCAAACAGATAGACATCCTGCTGCACCAGGCCGATGGCACGACGCAGGCTATGCTGCGTCACGTCACGCACATCTTGGCCGTCGATGCTAATAGATCCGGCGGCAACGTCGTAAAAGCGCGGCAGCAGCGAACAGGTCGTGGACTTGCCGCCGCCCGAGGGGCCAACCAAAGCGATGGTCTGCCCAGGCTTGATGGACAGGTCCATATGGTCGATAACGGGACGCTCGTCGGCATCGCCCTCGCCCAGCTCAACATCCTCGTAGTTAAAGCACACGTCGTGATACTCCACGGCGCCGGCAGTCACCTGCAGATCCGCAGCGCCCGGCTTGTCCTGGATATCCGGCGCGGTCGAGAGCACCTCGTCCATACGCTTAAAGCCGGCGATAGCCTTCTGATACGTTTCGGCTGAATTGACGAGTGTCTCGAGCGGCGTGCAGAACAGCGAAATATAGAGTGCAAAGGTCGCCATATCGACCGCCTGCAGCTGGCCTTGGGCAACCAGCCAACCGCCCAGCAGCACCACGATTACGTACAGCACGCCCGAGAGCAGGCCATACGTCGCAGTGTAGACGCCCATGGCGTGATACATGTTCTCCTTGGACGAAAGGTAGCGATTGTTGGAGGCGCGGAACTTGAAGCGTTCGGTCTCCTCATTGGCAAAGCTCTTGACCACACGCATACCCGCCAGCGAATCCTGCAGCTGCGCATTGATGCCGCTAATTTTTTTGCGGTTGTCGCTAAAGACCTCGCGCATGCGCATGTTCTGCCAAAACATGATGACTGCAAACGCCGCCGTCACCACAGCCATGGCAAGCGCCAGCACCGGGGCGATGGTAAAGAGGATCACAAACGAGCCGATAATCTCGATGCCGCAGATGATAATCCACTCGGGCACGTGATGCGCCGCCTCGCAGATATCGAACAGGTCGTTGACCACGCGGCTCATCATGTCGCCCGAGCTGTTGCGGTCGAAGTATGCAAAGCTAAAGCGCTCATACTGGTCGAACAGGTCCTCGCGCATTTTGGACTCCATACGCGCGCCCATCACGTGACCCCAATAGCTCACAAAATAGCGGCAGGCGCAGCGGACGGCATACATCAGCACCAAGCCCACCGCGATCATGCCGAGCGCCTGCATAATGGCAGCCTGACCCTGAGTAAATAGCCCGCCGGTCAAATTGCGCAGGATAATGGGGAACGCCAGGTCAATGGCGGCAAGCACCAAAGCACAAACAGTATCAGCAACAAAAAGCCCCATCTGGGGCTCGTAATACGAAAGAAACCTCTTAAACATGCAGTCCTCGAAGAAAAATAAATAGCGTGATAAATCCGGTTGAGCCGGTCGGGCTGAAAACAAAGCGTCCCAACAAACATAACGCCGATGTTCTAGCAACGTCAGCGAAAACGTCCCTAAGCGAGCAAGGTGCCTTGAAAGAGGAGCGACGCGTACTTCGGTACGCGAGCGACGATTGAAAGGCGGATTGCCGCTTAGGGGCGTTTGCAGCGTCGACTCGTTACGCGGTTTGGTAAAACCGCGTAAGCTAGAGCTCCGTGCCCCCAAGGCGGTGCGCGACGCTATCGCAAGCCAAAGCGCCTACGACGGTCTTGGCGTCTTCGATCTTGCCGTCGAGTACGGCGTCGATCAGCTCGTGCAGCGGCACCAGGTCCACGTTGACAAACTCGTCATCATCGGGGTTGGGCGCATCAAACTCGAGCTTGGTAGCCAAGTAGATGTGGATAATCTCATCGCAAAAACCGCAGGACGTGACAATCGACGTCAAAAAGCGAATGCGACCAGCCCTAAAGCCCGTCTCCTCGTGCAGTTCGCGCTTGGCGCAATCGAGCGGGTCCTCGCCCGGATCGAGCTTGCCGGCGGGAATCTCGACCGTCACGCGGTCGATGGCGGTGCGGTACTGACGCACCAGTACGATCTTGCCGCTCTCGGTCAGTGCCACAACGGCCGCCGCACCCGGATGGCGAACGATATCGCGGGCGCTGCGGTGACCGTTGGGCAGCTCAACCTCAAGACGGTGGACGTCGAGGATCTTGCCCTTCCAGGCGCACTCCTCCGAAAGAATCTTCTCGTGCAGCTCGGCATCGTGCGGGTCGTCGTCGCCCAGCACCAGCGCCGGCTCGTCAGCGACCTCGCCACCAGGCTCGCCCTCGGCGTGCCCATACATGCGGCTGTCCTCTTCGACGATCTGCGCGTCCACGAGCTCTTCGTTCTTCTCGTCCATCCGTCTCATTCCTCTCGGATTTTAGGCATCCCAGGCGTCGCGGCCGCGCAGCGCGCGCAGGCCGATATCGTGACGCAGGGTCTTGCCCTCAAAATCAATCTTCTCGCAGGCCTCGTAGGCAAGGTTGCGAGCGTTCTCGAACGTGTCGCCCAGAGCGGTCACGGCAAGCACGCGGCCACCATTGGTCACGAGCTGGCCGTCCACCACGGCAGTGCCCGCGTGGTACACGGTCACGTTCTCCATGGCCTCGGCATCGGCGATACCGGTAATGACCTTGCCTTTCTCGTAGCTGCCGGGATAACCCGCACTCGTCAGGACAACGGCCACGGCCCACTCGTCACGCCAGTCGAGTTCAATCTGGTCGAGCTCGCAGTTGGCACAAGCCAACATGACCTCGACCAGGTCGTTCTTAAGGCGCGGCAGAACGACCTGCGTCTCGGGGTCGCCAAAGCGGGCATTGAACTCCAGCACCTTGGGGCCGGCAGGCGTGAGCATAAAGCCGCCGTACAGGCAGCCGCGGTAGTCGATACCCTCGGCAGCGAGCTCGGCCACGGTCTGCTCCATGACCTTCACCATGGTGGCGTGCTCCTCATCGGTCACGATGGGCACCGGGCTGTAGACGCCCATGCCACCGGTGTTGGGGCCCTTGTCGCCCTCGAGCGCACGCTTGTGGTCCTGCGAGGTGGCCATGGGGCGCACGGTCTTGCCGTCGGTAAAGGCCAGCAGCGAGCACTCGGGACCAACGAGCATCTCCTCGATGACCACGGTATTGCCGGCATCGCCAAAGGTGCCGCCAAAGCACTCGCGCACGGCCTCCTCGGCCTGCTCAAGTTCGGTCGCCACGATAACGCCCTTGCCCGCGGCAAGGCCGTCGGCCTTCACGACCAGCGGGGCGCCCTGCTCGCGCACGTAGGCGAGAGCCGAAGCCTCGTCGGTAAACGAACCATAGGCTGCCGTCGGAATGCCCGCACGCTCCATGAGCTGCTTGGAGAACAGCTTGGAGCCCTCCATCTGGGCGCCCTCGGCACCCGGGCCAAAGCAGGGAATACCCGCCGCGCGCACGGCGTCGGCCACGCCCGCCACGAGCGGAGCCTCGGGGCCAATTACCACGAGTCCGCATCCGTGGCTCTGCGCAAACGCCGCCACGGCCGCAGGATCGCAGTCGTCGAGAACAACGTTCTCGCCGCAGCTCGCGGTGCCGCCGTTACCCGGCGCGATGTAGAGCTTGCCGGCGCGCGGTGATGCTGCGAGCTTAGCTGCCAAAGCATGCTCACGGCCGCCGCTGCCCAACAACAGGATGTCGATGGTTTGAGTGTCCGCCTTCAAGGGTGCCTCCTCTATGGATGAACGGCCCGCTCCGCGCGAGCCCTTTGCAAGCAAATATACCCCTCGGCCGCCCGTCCGGGCTGCAAAGGGGTATATCGCAATAACCAAATAGTCCCGATTACTTCCAGAATCGGTTGATGATCTGCTCGCGACCAGCGCCAACGCCAATGAACGTCACGCGGGTGTGTGCCAGATCCTCGATAAACGCCACGTAGTCCTGAGCCTCCTGCGGCAGCTCCTCAAAGCTGCGGCAGCCGGTGATATCGCACTTCCAGCCAGGAAGCTCCTCGTAGATGGGCTTGGCGTGCTCAAAGCGAACCTGATGCTCGGGCACGCTGGTATAGCGCTCACCATCGACGTCGTAGGCCACGCACACCTTGATGGTGTTGAAAGCCGAAAGCACGTCGAGCTTGGTCATGGCGATATCGGTGAGGCCGTTGACGCGCGAGGCGTAGTTGGCGATGGGGCCGTCGAACCAGCCGCAGCGACGACGGCGACCGGTGGTCACGCCGTACTCGTAGCCCTCCTCGGTCAGCGTGTGACCGGCCTCGGACTCATAGGAAAGCTCGGTGGGCATGGGGCCCGAACCGACGCGGGTGATATAGGCCTTCATGACGCCCAGTACGCGGTCGACGTTCTTCATACCGACGCCGGAGCCGGTGATGGCGCCGCCGGCGGTGCAGTTGGAAGACGTCACGTACGGATAGGTACCGTGGTCGATGTCGAGCAGCGTCGCCTGGGCGCCCTCAAACAGCAGGTCCTTGCCCTCGTCAATCATGTTGTTGAGCAGCAGACTCGTCTCGGTGATGTAGGGACGCAGGCGCTCGGCCATCGGCAGGTACTCGTCGCAAATCTGGTCCACGGTGTAGGTGGGCAGATTGTAGATGAGCTCGAGCTCGGGGTTCACGCGGGCGAGAGCGGTCTCCAGCTTGTCGCGGAACAGCGTCTCGTCCAGCATGTCCTGCATGCGCAGACCAATGCGGGCCATCTTGTCCTGATAGCACGGACCGATACCGCGCTTGGTGGTACCGATGTTCTTCTTGCCGAGCTTCTGCTCAAAGGCGCCATCCAGATCGATGTGGTACGGCATGATGACATGCGCGTTGCCGCTAATCTTGAGGTTCTTGGTGGTGATGCCGTCGGCCTCGAACATGTCGATCTCCTCAAGGACAACCTTGGGGTTGACGACGCAGCCGTTACCGATCACCGACACGTGGTCGGAATACATGATGCCGGAAGGCACCTGGTGCAGGCCGTACTTCTTGCCGTTGACGACGATGGTGTGACCGGCGTTGTTGCCGCCCGAGTAGCGCACGACGGCATCGAAGTCGCCGGCGACCAGGTCGCAAATCTTACCCTTGCCCTCATCGCCCCACTGGGCACCGACCAAAACGGTTGACGGCATGTTTACTCCTTACATTCATGAACTGTCTACGCGCCACGCCGGCACGCAGAAGCACAAAACATTCCCAGTATACCCGTGCAACGGGTGCCTGTCCTACTCCTCGGCATGTGCCCCATCAAGCTCATAGAACTTGGTGGATGCCGGCAGGAACATCAGGTCGACGTCGCCGATCGGGCCCGAACGGTTCTTGGCCACGACGATACGCGTAACGCCCTCGTCGGGTCGATCGTCGCGTGAGGCTTCGGCCTCGTCGGCGGAGCGGTCCAAGAACATAACGATATCGGCGTCCTGCTCGATAGAGCCCGATTCACGAAGGTCGGAAAGCTGCGGGCGCTTGCCGGTACGGGATTCGACCTGACGCGAGAGCTGCGACAGCGCGATGAGCGGGATCTTGAGCTCCTTGGCCATGATCTTCAGACCACGCGACATCTCCGAAACCTCGACGGTACGGCTCTCGGAGCGGCGTCCCGGCGGAGGACTCACCAGCTGCAGGTAGTCCAGGATGATGATTGCCTTCTCCTTGTTATGGAGCATACGGCGGCTCTTGGCGCGAATCTCGGTCACTGTGGTGCCGGGCGTATCGTCAATCAGAATATCCAGCTTGGACAAGGTCTGCGTGGCCTCGTTGATATTGGCCCACTGCTCGGGGCTAATGCGACCCATGCGGAAGTCACTGATTGAGATCATGGCATAGGCGCAAATCAGACGCTGGGCAATTTCCTTACCCGACATCTCCAGCGAGAAGAAGCCGACGGTATAACCAGCAGCGGCAGCGTTAAGTGCCAGGTTCAGGGCGAACGACGTCTTACCCACAGCAGGGCGGGCGCCGATGATGATGAGCTGACCCTCGCGAAAACCCATGAGCATGCGGTCGAGTGACGGGAAGCCGGTGGGCACGCCCGCCGCCTGACCACCGGCCTGGCACACTTCCTCGGCCTCGTTATAGGCCTCGACCATAAACTCGGTCAGTGTCTTGTAGCTCGACTTGACCTCGCGTGCCGTAACCTTGAGCAGTTTGCTCTCGGCCAGCTCCACGACCTCTTTGGTGTCGGTGGGGGCGTTATAGGCCAGCGCGTTAATCTCGTTGGTGGCGCCGATCAGCTCGCGCAGCATCGAGTCGCGACGGACGATGGCGGCATGGTGCTGCCAGTTCACGAGCGACAGGGTCTGACCCATCAACTCCAAAATGTACGCTTCGCCACCCACGGCATCGAGCTTGTTGATGCTTCGCAGGTAATCAATCAGCGAGATGGAGTCGATGGGAATGCGGCTGTTGTACATATCGACCATCGCGGTATAGATGGTCTTATGAATGGGCCGGTAGAAGTCATCGGGCTGCAGCTCGACCTGGGCCTCTTCGACCACCTCGGGCGATAGCAGCATAGCGGCCAGTACATTGGCCTCTGCATCTTGGTTTTGGGGGAGACCCAACTTTGAGCCGCGGTCCTCAACCGTCAGCCCGGTCTCCCTATCGTCATATGCCATGAGCATCCTCATTCATATCGCTTGCGAGCATCCATAGTATCAGCCACGGTCCCAAAACACGCCGCACGCGGCCAATCATCACCGAACCAAACGGATGAACGGTCCTGTACACAGGACTTCGACGCGACGTTCACTATGACACTCACTCAGCGCAAAAAACAAAAGGGCGCCCTGGTTTCCCAGAGCGCCCTTCTTAGAACAAGATTGTTGCGTTGCAGCAAATGCTACTCGGCAGCAACCTCAGTCTCGACCTCGGCGGTCTCGGCCTCGGCGACCTCAGCGGCCTCCTCGACCTCAGCCTCGGCAGCGAGCTCCTCGGCGGTAACGCCGACGAGAACGACAACCTCGGCCTTGATCTCGCGGTACAGCGAGATGGCAACGGTGTGGGCACCGGCAACCTTGATGGGCTTACCGAGCTCGACGCGCTTGCGGTCGATGTCCATACCGAGCTGAGCCTTGATGGCATCAGCGATCATAGCGGCGGTAACGGAGCCAAAGAGGATGCCCTCGTCGCCGACCTTGACGTCAACGGTGACCGTCTTGCCCTCGAAGGCAGCCTTGGTCTCGTTGGCGGTAGCCAGACGGACGGCCTCGCGCTTGGCGATGTTGTTGCGACGCTCGTCAAGCTGCTTGAGGTTGCCCTTGGTGGCGGCAACAGCGAGCTTCTTGGGGAACAGGAAGTTCTCAGCGTAACCCTGAGCGACCTCTACGACGTCACCCTCGCCGCCCTTGCCCTTGATCTCATCGAGAAGAATAACCTTCATGATGCGTCTCCCTTCTTAGCCGCGGTCGCGGTTGCCACGAGAGGAAACCACGGGGACGGTGTACGGCAGGAGAGCCATCTCGCGGGCGCGCTTGATGGCGTTGGCGATGTCATGCTGATGCTGCGTGCAAGCGCCAGTGACGCGACGGGGCTTGATCTTGCCACGGTCGGTCATGTACTTACGGAGAAGCTGAGTGTCCTTATAGTCGATGAACTCAGTGTTCTCCTTGCAGAACTGGCAGTACTTACGACGCGGCTGACGTGCAGAAAAATCATTAGCCATGTCAAAATACCTTTCATTTGGCAACTTCGGCGAACCGAAGCCGCCTCTCACTCAAAAATAGGTGAACAACCCTTAGAACGGGATGTCCTCATCGTAGACGTCGACCGCAGGCGGCGTAGCCACCGGTGCGGCAGGACGTGCTGCGGGCGCGGGGGCTGCGGGGGCGTAACCGCCCTGATCGTAGCCACCCTGGCCACCACGGGAGCTCATAAACTCGATCTCATCGACGATGACCTCAAGCTTGCTCCGGCGCTGGCCGTCGCGCTCCCAAGAGCTGTAGCGCAGCTTGCCCTCGATCGCGACCTTGTTTCCCTTTGCCAGGAAACGGCTCACGGCCTCGGCGCGGGTGCCGAACATGGTGCAGTCGACAAAGTTGGGATAGTCCTCCCACTCGCCAGTCTGCGCGTTACGGCGACGATCGTTGACGGCGACGCCAAAGGACAGAACCTGGGTTCCGCCGGCGGTGGCGCGCAGCTCGGGATCGCGGGTGAGGTTACCGGTGATGTTCACTCGATTGATGCTCATAACTCACTACTTCCTCTTGGGGCACAAGCCCAGTCCAAAACGACAGTCTTACTCCTGGTCGTCGCGACGGACGATCATGTGGCGGACCACAGCGTCGGTGATGCGCAGGACGCGATCAAGCTCGGCGATCTGGGTAGGATCTGCGTGGAAGTTGATGAGGGTGTAGTCACCATCGGTGAGGTCGTTGATCTCGTAGGCGAGCTTGCGCTTGCCCCACTCGTCAACGGAGTCGACCTTGCCAGCGCCCTCAGCGATCGTGGTATCGATACGCTTCATAACAGCGAGACGAGTCTCGGGGTCGAGCGACGGGTCAACAAAGAACAGCAGTTCATAAGCCTTCATATTGTCACCTCCTCTGGGCAAATGTGGCTTCAGGTCGTGAAGGTGCGCCTGAAGCAGGAAAAGACTTGGTAATAATATCTTTCAACCTCCTAGGCTGCAAGAATATGCAGCTACAACCTCATGACCTCCACATATGCCCATACTCGCACGGCGTTTCATGCGCATTCCAACCAAATGCTGACCAAATGCTTGACGGATTTGTGGGCAAGATACGGTACCGCGAGGACAAGCTAGGTTAAGCCGCAGGTCAGCGGGCGCATGGTTATGGTCGCGAAATGCATACCAGTGGCCCAATCGACTGCCAAAGAATTTTTTACTTCGTTCGTTCGTGGCTTATAAAGTCCTTTTTTGAACATTTTGCTCCGCACGATTTTGCTGGTCAGGCCACTTGTATCGCGCACTTACGGCGCGGCGTGCGACACCGCGAATCAAAAAATGCCAAGTTTTCTGCTTGCACCTTGCGATTCCTCGTGTATACTAACTTTCGCATTTAACGGAGAGTTGTCCGAGTGGCCGAAGGAGCACGATTGGAAATCGTGTAGGCGTCAAAAGCGTCTCCAGGGTTCAAATCCCTGACTCTCCGCCAGTTAATTCCAAAGCAGGCCTTTGAGCCTGCTTTGTTTTTACCCCACGCGGAGGGGTGGCAGAGTGGTTGAATGCGGCGGTCTCGAAAACCGTTTGGCCTGTATAAGGTCACGAGGGTTCGAATCCCTCCTCCTCCGCCATTTTGGTTGAGAAAGCTCCCGTAAATGGGAGCTTTTTTGTTTTGAGTCCCTAACAAGCAAATACGGCGGAGGAGGAGGGATTCGAAC